>NZ_JBGDXT010000002.1:0-533197 GCF_046550615.1 Salmonella sp. SAL04214 | reverse complement strand
GTGAAACGCCGTAGCGCCGATGGTAGTGTGGGGTCTCCCCATGCGAGAGTAGGGAACTGCCAGGCATCAAATTAAGCGAAAGGCTCAGTCGGAAGACTGGGCCTTTTGTTTTATCTGTGGTCTGTCGGTGAGCACTCTCCTGAGGAGGACAAATCCGCCGGGAGCGGATTTGAACGTTGCGCAGCAACGGCCCGGAGGGTGGCGGGCAGGACGCCCGCCATAAACTGCCAGGCATCAGACAAGTGAAGAAGCCCGTCCGTCAGGACGGGCTTTTTTGCGTGTGTGGTAACTGTAAAAATGTAGGCCTGATAAGCGCAGCGCCATCAGGCAACCGGCACCGCCGGATGGCAGTTTCGTCTTATCCGGCCTGTATGCACTTATCAGGCAGCACCACTACTCACGGATAAATTAAATTCAACAATGGATACGGTTTCCCAAGATCGTCAACCTCCGAACGTCCCGTCACCTTAAATCCCATTTTCTTATAAAATCCAACAGCTTGTGTATTTTGCTCGTTAACATTGGTTGTCAACCCCGGCGCCAGTGTTAACGCATGTTCAACTAATCTCTTACCGATACCCTGACCACGCACGTCCGGATCGACAAACAGCGCATCCATATGTTCGCCGGTAAGCAGCATAAATCCTACCGGCTCATCCTGATCGGTCACGGCAACCCATAGTGGCGCTTCTGGCAGAAAATCGCTCACCAGTTCTTCCAGTTCGGCCCGATAAGCGTTTGACAGAAAATCGTGCGTGGCATCGACTGAGCGACGCCAGATCGCAATCAGTTTTTCCCCTTCCTCATGCCTTGAACGGCGAATGTTAATCATCATCTTCACTCCTTTTTTGCTTACTTCTATTCTAATGCAAATGCTGTCGTGAAACTTTCTCACCTTGAACTTGCAGACTCGACATTCGCCTGATTTCTGAGTATCTTCAGCTATCTGGATGTCTAAACGTTTAAACGTATGTCGTGAGGTTATCAGGTTATGCCGATTCGCGTGCTGGACGAGCTACCCGCCGTCAATTTTTTACGTGAGGAGAATGTCTTCGTCATGACGACTTCTCGCGCATCAGGTCAGGAAATTCGCCCGCTAAAGGTACTTATCCTTAACCTGATGCCGAAGAAGATTGAAACGGAAAATCAGTTTCTGCGTTTGCTATCGAACTCGCCATTGCAGGTCGATATTCAACTACTGCGGATAGATGCCCGCGAGTCGAGGAACACGCCAGCCGAGCATCTGAACAACTTTTACTGTAACTTCGACGATATCTGCGATCAGAACTTTGATGGGCTTATCGTGACCGGAGCGCCGCTGGGTCTGGTGGAGTTTAATGACGTGGCTTACTGGCCGCAGATTAGGCAGGTGCTGGAATGGGCGAAAGATCACGTTACTTCGACGCTATTTGTCTGTTGGGCCGTTCAGGCCGCACTCAATATTCTGTATGGTATCCCTAAGCAGACCCGTACAGATAAACTTTCCGGCGTCTATGAACATCACATCCTTCATCCACATGCTCTGTTAACGCGTGGTTTTGATGATTCGTTTCTGGCGCCACACTCACGCTATGCCGATTTCCCGGCGGCGCTAATACGGGATTATACGGATCTTGAAATTCTGGCCGAAACAGAAGAAGGGGATGCGTACCTGTTTGCCAGCAAAGATAAACGTATTGCGTTTGTCACCGGTCATCCTGAATATGACGCTCATACGTTAGCGGGTGAATATTTTCGTGACGTTGAGGCCGGGTTAAATCCGGAGGTTCCGTACAACTATTTCCCAAAAAACGATCCGCAAAACATACCGCGCGCAACCTGGCGCAGCCACGGTAATTTACTGTTTACTAACTGGCTCAACTATTATGTCTACCAGATTACGCCATATGATCTGCGTCACATGAATCCAACCCTGGATTAATCTTCTGCTTCTGACGATCCTAAAGCGTTTCAGCATGTTGAATCAGGCACCTTCGGGTGCCTTTTTTATTTCCGAAACGCACCTCATCATGTAATTAAATTTAATTCATATTGTTATCAATAGGTTAATGAATAATTAAATTAAAAATGGAAATTGTTTTTGATTTTGAAATTTAATTGAGTAGTCTTAGTTGTGTTGAACGAAAAGCGCACAGTGATCCTTCGTTCGCATTGGGGATGTATCTGGATCAACAACGAGGAGCTGCATGATGAATCCACAGGCAACCACAACTGATGAATTAACCTTTACCAGGCCGCAAGGCGAGCTGGAAAAGCAAGTCCTGACCGCTGAAGCAGTCGAGTTTTTGACGGAGTTAGTCACCCGTTTTACGCCAAAACGCAATAAACTCCTGGCTGCACGTATCCAGCAACAGCAGGATATTGATAACGGTAAGTTGCCTGATTTTATTTCGGAAACCACTTCCATTAGAGAAAGTAATTGGCAGATTCGTGGTATTCCGGCGGATTTACAGGATCGCCGAGTAGAAATTACTGGGCCGGTTGAACGTAAAATGGTGATTAATGCCCTGAACGCAAATGTGAAAGTGTTTATGGCGGATTTTGAAGACTCGCTGGCGCCGGACTGGAATAAAGTTATTGATGGTCAAATCAACCTGCGTGATGCGGTGAACGGCACCATTAGCTATACCAACGAAGCCGGAAAAATCTATCAGCTCAAGCCCGATCCGGCCATATTGATTTGTCGTGTACGTGGTCTACATCTGCCAGAAAAACATGTTACCTGGCGGGGGGAAGCCATTCCCGGCAGCCTGTTTGATTTTGCTCTGTACTTTTTCCACAACTATAAAGCGCTGCTCGCTAAAGGTAGCGGCCCGTATTTTTACCTGCCGAAAACGCAAGCCTGGCAGGAAGCAGCCTGGTGGAGTGAAGTTTTCAGCTACGCTGAAGACCGCTTTAACCTGCCGCGCGGTACGATCAAAGCGACCCTGTTGATTGAAACGCTGCCAGCTGTTTTCCAGATGGATGAGATTCTTCATGCGTTGCGTGATCATATTGTCGGTCTCAACTGTGGTCGCTGGGATTATATTTTCAGCTATATCAAAACGTTGAAAAATCACCCGGATCGCGTCCTGCCGGACAGGCAGGTGGTAACGATGGACAAACCGTTTCTGAGCGCCTACTCGCGCCTGCTGATCAAAACCTGTCACAAGCGCGGCGCGTTCGCGATGGGCGGTATGGCGGCGTTTATCCCGAGCAAAGACGTTGAACGCAACAATCAGGTCCTTGCCAAAGTGAAAGCGGATAAAGCGCTGGAAGCGAACAACGGCCACGACGGCACGTGGATTGCGCATCCCGGGTTGGCGGATACCGCAATGGCCGTCTTTAACGAGGTACTGGGCGAGCACAAAAATCAGCTGTTCATTACCCGTGATGAAGATGCGCCGATTACCGCTGAACAGTTACTGGAGCCATGTGAAGGCGAACGCACAGAAGCGGGAATGCGCGCCAATATTCGCGTGGCAGTGCAGTACATTGAAGCGTGGATCTCCGGCAATGGCTGTGTACCGATTTACGGTCTGATGGAGGATGCCGCGACGGCGGAAATCTCACGAACCTCTATCTGGCAGTGGATTCACCATGAGAAAACACTGAGCAATGGAAAACCCGTAACGAAAGCGCTTTTCCGCGAAATGTTGGCGGAAGAGATGCGGGTAATCCAGGACGAACTGGGCGAGCACCGCTACAGCAGCGGGCGCTTCGACGATGCCGCACGTCTGATGGAGCAAATCACCACCTCAGATGACTTAATCGACTTCCTCACCCTGCCGGGCTATCGCTTACTGGCTTAATTCACCACATAACAATATGGAGCATCTGCACATGAAAACCCGTACTCAACAAATCGAAGAATTACAGAAAGAGTGGACACAACCGCGCTGGGAAGGCATCACCCGCCCGTACAGCGCGGAGGAGGTGGTGAAATTACGCGGCTCGGTTAACCCGGAATGCACGCTGGCGCAGCTCGGCGCCGCGAAAATGTGGCGGCTGTTGCACGGTGAAGCGAAAAAAGGCTATATCAACAGCCTTGGCGCGCTGACCGGCGGTCAGGCGTTGCAGCAGGCGAAAGCTGGTATTGAGGCGATTTATCTTTCAGGCTGGCAGGTGGCGGCAGATGCCAACCTGGCATCCAGCATGTATCCGGATCAATCGTTGTACCCGGCAAACTCTGTTCCGGCGGTAGTGGATCGGATCAACAACACTTTCCGTCGTGCAGATCAGATCCAGTGGGCATCCGGTATTGAACCCAACGATCCGCGCTATGTGGATTACTTCCTGCCGATCGTTGCTGATGCGGAAGCCGGTTTTGGCGGCGTTCTGAATGCCTTCGAACTGATGAAATCGATGATTGAAGCCGGTGCAGCGGCGGTACACTTTGAAGATCAGCTGGCGTCGGTGAAGAAATGCGGCCATATGGGCGGCAAGGTGCTGGTCCCCACGCAGGAAGCGATTCAGAAACTGGTTGCTGCGCGTCTGGCCGCTGATGTGATGGGCGTCCCGACGCTGGTGATTGCGCGCACCGATGCGGATGCGGCAGATCTGATCACCTCCGACTGCGATCCCTATGACAGCGGTTTTATTACCGGCGAACGCACCAGCGAAGGTTTCTACCGCACCCATGCGGGCATTGAGCAGGCGATCAGCCGCGGTCTGGCGTATGCCCCGTATGCCGATCTGGTATGGTGCGAAACCTCTACGCCGGATCTCGAACTGGCGCGTCGTTTTGCCGATGCTATCCACGCGAAGTATCCGGGCAAACTGCTGGCCTATAACTGTTCGCCATCCTTCAACTGGCAGAAGAATCTGGACGACAAGACCATTGCCAGCTTCCAGCAGCAGTTGTCGGACATGGGTTACAAATACCAGTTTATTACCCTGGCGGGCATCCACAGCATGTGGTTCAACATGTTCGACCTGGCGCACTCTTACGCACAGGGCGAGGGGATGAAGCACTACGTTGAGAAGGTTCAGCAGGCCGAGTTCGCGGCGGCGAAAGATGGCTACACCTTCGTTTCTCACCAGCAAGAGGTGGGCACCGGCTACTTCGATAATGTCACCACCATTATTCAGGGCGGCGCGTCATCCGTTACCGCGTTAACGGGTTCCACCGAAGAATCGCAGTTTTGATTGATGCCCGGTGGCGCTGCGCTTACCGGGCCTACAGATAGCGTAGGCCGGATAAGCGAACGCGCCATCCGGCATGACGTGGTGCCGGATGAGGGAAAAAAATGCCGCGTGGCCTGGAATTACTGATTGCTCAAACCATCCTGCAAGGCTTTGACGCGCAGTATGGTCGATTTCTGGAAGTGACTTCCGGCGCGCAGCAGCGTTTTGAACAGGCCGACTGGCACGCCGTCCAGCAGGCGATGAAAAGCCGTATCCACCTCTATGATCATCATGTGGGTCTGGTGGTGGAGCAACTGCGCTGTATTACCGATGGCAAAAGTACCGACGCGGATTTCCTTTTACGCGTTAAAGAGCATTACACCCGGCTGTTGCCGGATTACCCGCGCTTCGAGATTGCGGAGAGTTTTTTCAACTCCGTTTATTGCCGGTTATTTGACCACCGCTCGTTAACACCCGAGCGGTTGTTTATTTTCAGTTCGCAACCGGAGCGTCGCTTCCGTACTATCCCGCGCCCACTGGCCAAAGACTTCTTTCCCGATCACGGTTGGGAGCCGCTGTTGATGCGCATACTCAGTGACTTACCGCTGCGTCTGCCCTGGCAGAATAAAAGCCGGGATATCCGCTATATTATCGCGCACCTGACTGAAACACTGGGCGAGGACGCGCTACCTCGCTGCCATGTCCAGGTGGCGAACGAGTTGTTTTACCGTAATAAAGCGGCCTGGCTGGTAGGTAAATTAACCACACCTGACGGTACGCTGCCGTTTTTATTGCCGATTCATCGCACTGATGAGGGGGAACTGTTTGTCGATACCTGCCTGACCACCACAGCAGAAGCGAGCATTGTGTTTGGTTTTGCCCGCTCTTATTTTATGGTGTATGCGCCGCTGCCTGCCGCGCTGGTTGAGTGGTTGCGTGAAATCCTGCCGGGTAAAACCACTGCCGAACTGTATATGGCGATTGGCTGCCAGAAACATGCGAAAACCGAAAGCTACCGCGAATATTTATGTTATCTGGCTGAAAGCGATGAGAAATTCATTGAGGCGCCTGGCATCCGCGGCATGGTGATGCTGGTGTTTACCCTGCCAGGTTTCGACCGGGTATTTAAAATCATTAAAGACAAATTCGCCCCGCAGAAAGAGATGTCTGCCGCCCATGTGCGTGCCTGTTATCAACTGGTAAAAGAGCATGATCGCGTCGGTCGTATGGCGGATACCCAGGAGTTTGAGAATTTCGTACTGGATAAACGGCAAATTGATCCGGCGCTGATGGCGCTGTTACGGCAAGAAGTGCCAGAGAAGATTACCGATCTTGGGGAACATATCGTCATTCGCCATCTCTATATTGAACGTCGCATGGTGCCGCTCAATATCTGGCTGGAACAGGTAGAAGGCCAGCAGTTGCGCGATGCGATAGAAGAATATGGTAATGCGATTCGCCAGCTTGCCGCCGCTAATATTTTCCCCGGCGATATGTTGTTTAAAAACTTTGGCGTTACCCGTCATGGCCGCGTGGTGTTCTACGACTACGATGAAATTTGCTACATGACGGAAGTGAATTTCCGCGATATTCCGCCAGCGCGTTATCCGGAAGACGAACTGGCCAGCGAACCCTGGTATAGCGTCTCGCCAGGTGATGTTTTCCCGGAGGAGTTTCGCCACTGGCTGTGTGCCGATCCGCGTATCGGACCATTGTTTGAAGAGATGCATGCCGACCTGTTTCGCGCCGATTACTGGCGCGCGCTACAGACGCGTATTAAAGAAGGGCATGTAGAAGATGTGTATGCCTATCGACGTCGCCAGCGCTTTAGCGTGCGTTACGGCGCGATCTCAAGTACGGCGAACTCTTCGTAAACCAGTTCCATCTCCGGCGACCAATTACCCTCGCGCTCAAAAAAGGCCCGGTGTGCCGCTTGCCAGTACGCCAGGCTAAGATCGCCTTCGCCTTCCAGTGCGGCGAGATCGGCGCTCATCTCGTTAAAACGGATCAGCCTGAGCGCCAGCGTGCGTATGACGCACACGGCGTCGCCTGTGCCGTTGAGCACAATGTGATATGACCCGGGCGTGACAGGGGGCTGCTCTTTCTGATAGCTAACCAGCGAGCTACAGGTGCCACGCTTTTTACCGGCGACCACTAGCGCCGCCAGCTCGTCGGCCAGCGCCGGCGAATCACCGAAAGACCAACAGAAGGCCTGTGGGTACTTCTCCTGCCAGTATAATTTCAGGCTGCTCATTTCAGCGAGTTCCACCATAGGCCAGCGTCACCTCTTTCGCCGCTTTAATCACCATGGCGCCAAGTTCGGTGACGCGATCGTCGGTAATGCGTGAGCAGGGGCCGGAAATAGAGAGGGCCGCAAACGGTTCGCGGTGTTCGTCATAAATACACGAGGCCACGCAGCGCAGACCGAGCGCATGTTCTTCGTCGTCAAAGGAATAGCCGCGCTTGCGTGTTTGGGCGAGGTCATCTTTCAGATGGATCGGCGACACCAGCGTCGCATGGGTATAAGCGTGCAACCCCTTGCGGTGCAGCAGACTGGTAACCTGTTCCTCACTGAGCTGTGATAAAAACGCCTTGCCCGCGCCAGAGGCGTGCATGGGCAGCTTGCCGCCAATAGGGGCGGACATGCGCATCAATTGTGTGCACTGCACCTGGTCGATAATAATGGCCTGATGGTCGCTCTGGTCGAGTACGGCAAGGTTTACCGTTTCGCCGGAGTCCTCCATCAGCTTGCGCAAAATCGGATGGACAATCGCCAGCAGATTACGGCTCTGTAAGAAGCTGCTACCGACGATAAACGCGTGTGCGCCTACGGCCCAATGGCCCAGCTCACCAACCTGGCGGACAAAACCCTGCTGCTGCATGGTGGTGAGTAGACGGTGAGTCGTGGAATTAGGCAAACCCGCCTGTTGCGCCAGTTCGGTCAGCGCGACGCTGCCGTTGGACTCGGCAATCCACTCCAGCAGTTTCAGACCGCGAGTTAATGACTGAACCTGCCCGGTTACGGGTGCAGTGGTAGCGGCAGGTTTTCTCCCGCGTTTCGCGGGAACAGGGGCAACCATGGCAGACTCCTTTTTCTGTATCGTGGAAATCATTTTCGTTTTATTCAATTATAATGCAAGAGTTCCTGAACTGATCGGATGAGTGACATCACAGGATGCCCGATGGCGCTTCGCTTATCAGGCCTACGCTTTGGGAGCCGCCAAAGTAATTTGTAGGCTGGATAAGGCGCTTGCGCCGCCATCCGGCAAAGCGACAGAAGTGGGTGGCAAGCTGAACATGTCTCATGTTGCCCGTTGTTCTCTTTTCCGCCAGCACGCTTTGTGCCAGTATGGCTCGTTACGTGGAGCGTTGTCGGGAGCGAGTGTGAGCAGCAAAGTTGAACAACTGCGTGCGCAGTTAAATGAACGTATTCTGGTGCTGGACGGCGGTATGGGCACCATGATCCAGAGCTATCGTCTACATGAAGAAGATTTCCGCGGGGAGCGCTTTGCCGACTGGCCCTGCGACCTGAAAGGCAACAATGACCTGCTGGTACTCAGCAAGCCGGAGGTGATCGCCGCTATCCACAACGCCTACTTTGAGGCTGGCGCGGATATCATCGAAACCAACACCTTTAACTCGACAACCATTGCGATGGCGGATTACCGGATGGAATCCCTGTCGGCGGAAATTAACTATGCGGCGGCCAAACTGGCGCGTGCCTGCGCTGATGAATGGACGGCGCGAACACCAGAAAAACCACGCTTTGTTGCGGGCGTGCTTGGTCCAACTAACCGCACGGCCTCCATTTCGCCGGACGTCAACGACCCGGCGTTTCGTAATATCACCTTCGATCAGCTGGTGGCGGCCTACCGTGAATCCACCAAAGCGCTGGTGGAAGGTGGCGCAGATCTGATTCTGATTGAGACCGTTTTTGACACCCTGAATGCGAAAGCGGCGGTGTTTGCGGTGAAAGAAGAGTTTGAAGCGCTGGGCGTTGATCTGCCGATCATGATTTCCGGCACCATCACCGACGCCTCTGGCCGTACGCTTTCCGGCCAGACTACCGAAGCCTTTTATAACTCGCTGCGCCACGCCGAGGCGCTCACTTTTGGCCTTAACTGCGCACTGGGGCCAGATGAACTGCGCCAGTACGTCCAGGAACTGTCGCGGATTGCCGAATGCTACGTCACCGCGCACCCGAACGCCGGCCTGCCGAACGCTTTCGGCGAGTATGACCTCGACGCCGACACCATGGCGAAACAGATTCGCGAATGGGCGGAAGCGGGCTTCCTGAATATCGTTGGCGGCTGCTGCGGCACCACGCCGGAGCATATTGCGGCGATGAGCCGCGCCGTTGCCGGTTTGTCGCCGCGCCAGCTGCCGGATATCCCGGTGGCCTGCCGCCTTTCCGGCCTGGAGCCGCTGAACATTGGTGACGATAGCCTGTTTGTGAACGTCGGCGAACGTACTAACGTCACCGGCTCGGCCAAATTTAAACGGCTGATCAAAGAAGAGAAATACAGCGAAGCGCTGGATGTCGCCCGTCAGCAGGTAGAAAGCGGCGCGCAGATTATTGATATCAATATGGATGAGGGGATGCTCGACGCCGAAGCGGCGATGGTGCGTTTCCTCAGCCTGATTGCCGGTGAGCCGGACATTGCCCGTGTACCAATCATGATTGACTCCTCCAAATGGGAGGTTATCGAAAAAGGGCTGAAGTGCATTCAGGGTAAAGGCATCGTCAACTCTATTTCGATGAAAGAGGGCGTGGAAGCCTTTATTCATCATGCGAAGTTGCTACGTCGCTATGGCGCCGCAGTGGTGGTGATGGCTTTTGATGAGCAGGGGCAGGCCGATACCCGCGAGCGTAAAATCGAAATTTGCCGCCGAGCCTACAAAATTCTCACCGAAGAGGTGGGCTTCCCGCCGGAAGACATCATCTTCGACCCGAATATCTTCGCCGTCGCCACCGGTATTGAAGAGCACAACAACTACGCGCAGGACTTTATCGGCGCTTGTGAAGACATCAAACGCGAGCTGCCGCACGCGCTGATCTCCGGCGGCGTGTCTAACGTGTCCTTCTCGTTCCGCGGCAACGACCCGGTACGTGAGGCTATCCACGCGGTATTCCTCTACTACGCCATCCGCAACGGCATGGACATGGGCATCGTCAACGCCGGGCAACTGGCGATTTATGACGATCTGCCCGCCGAGCTGCGCGATGCGGTTGAAGATGTCATTCTTAACCGTCGCGATGACGGCACCGAACGTTTGCTGGAGCTGGCCGAGAAATACCGCGGCAGCAAAACCGACGAAGTTGCCAACGCCCAGCAGGCGGAATGGCGTAGCTGGGACGTGAAAAAGCGTCTCGAATACTCGCTGGTGAAAGGCATTACCGAATTTATCGAACAGGATACCGAAGAAGCCCGGCAGCAGGCCGCCCGCCCGATTGAGGTGATCGAAGGGCCGCTGATGGACGGCATGAACGTGGTTGGCGACCTGTTCGGCGAAGGGAAAATGTTCCTGCCGCAGGTGGTGAAATCCGCTCGTGTGATGAAACAAGCGGTGGCTTACCTGGAGCCGTTTATTGAAGCCAGCAAAGAAAAAGGCTCCAGCAACGGCAAGATGGTGATTGCCACCGTGAAGGGCGATGTGCACGACATTGGCAAGAACATCGTTGGCGTGGTGCTGCAATGCAACAACTACGAAATCGTCGATCTCGGCGTGATGGTGCCAGCGGAGAAAATCCTCAGAACGGCGCGTGAAGTGAATGCCGATCTGATTGGCCTTTCCGGGCTGATTACCCCGTCGCTGGACGAAATGGTCAACGTGGCGAAAGAGATGGAGCGTCAGGGCTTTACTATCCCGCTACTGATCGGCGGCGCAACCACTTCGAAAGCGCACACCGCGGTGAAAATCGAGCAGAACTACAGCGGTCCGACGGTCTACGTGCAGAATGCTTCGCGTACCGTGGGCGTGGTGGCGGCGCTACTCTCCGACAACCAGCGCGATGACTTTGTCGCCCGTACCCGCAAAGAGTACGAAACCGTGCGTATTCAGCACGCCCGCAAAAAACCGCGTACGCCGCCGGTCACGCTGGAAGCGGCGCGCGATAACGATCTGGCATTCGACTGGGAACGCTACACCCCGCCGGTAGCCCACCGTCTGGGCGTGCAGGAGGTGGAAGCCAGCATCGAAACTCTGCGCAACTACATCGACTGGACGCCGTTCTTTATGACCTGGTCGCTGGCCGGCAAATACCCGCGCATTCTGGAAGATGAGGTGGTGGGCGTTGAGGCGCAGCGTCTGTTTAACGACGCCAATGATATGCTGGATAAACTGAGCGCCGAGAAACTGTTGAATCCGCGTGGCGTGGTGGGCCTGTTCCCGGCGAACCGTGTGGGTGACGACATCGAAATTTATCGCGACGAAACCCGTACTCATGTTCTGACGGTCAGCCACCACCTGCGCCAGCAGACCGAGAAAGTCGGTTTTGCCAACTACTGTCTGGCGGATTTTATCGCGCCGAAACTGAGCGGAAAAGCGGATTACATCGGTGCTTTCGCGGTGACCGGCGGTCTGGAGGAGGATGCGCTGGCGGACGCCTTCGAAGCGCAACACGACGACTATAACAAGATCATGGTGAAAGCGATTGCCGACCGTCTGGCGGAAGCGTTTGCCGAGTATCTGCATGAGCGTGTACGTAAGGTTTACTGGGGATATGCGCCGAACGAGAGCCTGAGTAACGACGAATTAATCCGCGAAAACTACCAGGGGATTCGCCCGGCGCCGGGTTATCCTGCCTGCCCGGAACATACCGAAAAAGGCACTATCTGGCAGCTACTGGATGTCGAAAAACACACAGGGATGAAGCTCACCGAATCTTTCGCCATGTGGCCTGGCGCGTCGGTCTCCGGCTGGTACTTCAGCCATCCTGAGAGCAAATACTTCGCGGTAGCGCAGATCCAACGCGATCAGGTGACAGATTATGCTTTCCGTAAAGGAATGAGCGTTGAGGACGTTGAGCGGTGGCTGGCGCCGAACCTGGGTTACGATGCGGACTGATTCATAAAATCGTCACTTTTCCTTACAACATACAAGGCACTCATTGGGTGCCTTGTCTCTTTCTTACAATTAAACCCTTATACTGAAGGAAGGCTCTACGCTGAATTTGCCGGATGGCAGCGTAAACGCCTTATCCAGCATACCGTATTACGTATGGTAAGCCCGGTGGCGTGCAACGCCAGCAGGCCTTAACGCTGTGCGCCATCAGGCAATTTATCGCAAGTGAGCTTCAGGAAAACGTATAACGATAAGGAGAACCTGACGCCGTGTTAACTTTGCTCCATCTACTTTCTGCCGTTGCGCTGTTGGTATGGGGAACACATATCGTTCGTACTGGCGTAATGCGCGTGTTTGGCGCGCGTCTACGCACTGTCCTCAGCCGCAGCGTGGAAAAGAAACCGCTCGCCTTTTGTGCGGGTATCGGTGTTACCGCGCTGGTACAAAGCAGTAACGCCACCACTTTATTGGTAACGTCGTTTGTCGCCCAGGATCTTGTCGCCCTGACGCCAGCTCTGGTGATTGTGCTGGGCGCCGACGTGGGGACCGCGCTAATGGCGCGTATCCTGACCTTCGATCTCTCGTGGCTGTCGCCGCTGCTGATTTTTATCGGCGTGATTTTCTTTTTGGGACGTAAGCAGTCCCGCGCCGGGCAGCTGGGTCGCGTCGGTATCGGGCTTGGCCTGATTCTACTGGCGCTGGAGCTGATTGTGCAGGCGGTGACGCCGATCACTCAAGCTAATGGCGTGCAGGTCATTTTCGCGTCGCTGACGGGCGACATTATGCTGGATGCGCTGATTGGCGCGATGTTCGCTATTATCAGTTATTCCAGCCTGGCGGCGGTGTTGCTGACGGCGACCCTGACGGCGGCGGGGATTATATCGTTCCCGGTGGCGTTGTGCCTGGTCATCGGCGCCAATCTGGGATCGGGCTTGTTGGCGATGCTCAACAACAGCGCCGCCAATGCTGCCGCGCGTCGCGTAGCGCTCGGCAGCCTATTGTTCAAATTGATCGGCAGCCTGGTCATCCTGCCGTTTGTCCATCCGCTGGCGAATCTGATGGATGAGCTATCGCTACCGAAGTCAGAGCTGGTGATCTATTTCCACGTTTTCTATAACCTGGTGCGCTGCCTGGCGATGGTGCCATTTGCCGAGCTGATGGCGCGTTTTTGTAAACGGATTATTCGTGATGAGCCTGAACTGGATACCCATCTGAAGCCGAAACATCTGGATGTCAGCGCGCTGGATACGCCAACGCTGGCGCTGGCTAATGCTGCCCGTGAGGTGCTGCGCATTGGCGATGCGATGGAACAGATGATGGAAGGGCTAAAAAAGGTCATGCACGGCGAGCCGCGTGAAGAGAAAGCGCTGCGCAAGCTGGCGGATGACGTTAACGTGCTCTACACCGCGATTAAGCTTTATCTGGCGCGAATGCCAAAAGACGAGCTGGCGGCGGAGGAGTCCCGTCGGTGGGCGGAGATTATTGAGATGGCCCTGAACCTCGAACAGGCGTCGGATATTATCGAGCGAATGGGCAGCGAGATTGCCGACAAGTCGCTGGCGGCGCGTCGGGCATTTTCAGAAGAAGGATTGAAAGAGCTGGATGCGCTTTACGATCAACTGCTCAGTAATCTGCAACTGGCGATGTCGGTCTTTTTCTCCGGCGATGTCACCAGCGCCCGTCGGTTGCGCCGCAGTAAACATCGCTTCCGTATACTTAATCGCCGATACTCACATGCGCATGTCGACCGCCTGCACCAGCAGAACGTGCAAAGCATTGAAACCAGCTCGCTCCATTTAGGGCTGCTGGGCGATATGAAGCGTCTTAACTCACTGTTCTGTTCGGTCGCCTATAGCGTACTGGAACAGCCGGATCAGGACGAGGAACGCGGCGAGTATTAAGTGAAATGCCGGATGGCGGGGCCTACGGAGAACATGCGCGTAGGCCCGCCATTCGGCATTCAATGTGGCCTGGGATTAAAAGTGATGACCCGCTTCCAGCGCCACGGCCTCTTCGCCCGCTTTAAACACCCAGGTGGTATTCGGGCCGCCGAGAACCGCCTGGCCGTTGCTCACCTGAATCCAGTTACCTTCCGGCAAACCAATCACTGTCAGTTCCGGCGCGACCACCAGCAGTTCGCGAATACGCTGCTCGCGGGTCTCGCCCTTATGACCTTCCGGCAAGGCGTTAGTGAAGTGAGGATTAATTTGCAGCGGGAACAGATCCAGCGCGTCGAAACCGTTTGGATCGACGATCGGCATATCGTTGGTCGTGCGGATAGTCGGGCAGGCAAGGTTGGCGCCCGCGCTCCAGCCGATATACAGCGCGCCGCGTTTTACCCTGTCCGCCATCGGCGCCAGCAGCCCGCGTTCACGCGATTCTTTCAGTAGCTGAAAGGTATTTCCGCCGCCGACAATAATGATTTCCGCTTTCTCAATCGCCGCAAGCGGATCGGCGACACGATGAATCCCTGTGACGTTTATCCCTAATGGCGCAAGCACCTCTGCGGTTTTATCCGTGTACTCGTCCCATGTTTGCGTGACGCCGGCAAACGGAATAAACACGGCTGAGCGTCGACCGTTCAATTGATTCGCTATCAGCGGCAGAGCGTGTTCCAGCCAGGCCTTACCCGGCAGCGTCGAGTTACTTAATAAAAGCAGTTCCATTACTTCTCCACCTCATCAGGAAATGTCAAAACGTAATAATGCTACCATTATCCATTTAATGTCTTACTGATATGGCTCATGATGTTACGCGTGTCACAGGCAAAGCGCGGTCGCTAAAAGTGACGACAGGCCAGATCTGCCATCTGGTATCGCCTGAAAAATTACAGGTATAATCCGCAAAATTATTTAACACGTTTAGAGACGAAAATGGCAAAACTGACCTTACAAGAGCAACTGCTACAAGCGGGATTGGTGACCAGCAAAAAAATGGCCAAAGTCCAACGCACGGCTAAAAAATCACGCGTTCAGGCTCGTGAGGCCAGAGAAGCGGTGGAAGAAAATAAAAAGGCGCAACTTGAGCGTGATAAACAACTCAGTGAACAGCAAAAACAAGCGGTTTTAGCGAAAGAGTTTAAAGCTCAGGTTAAGCAACTTATTGAAATGAATAGAATCAATGTATCTAAAGGCGATATTGGTTTTAACTTCACCGATAATAACGTCATCAAAAAAATAGACGTGGATAAGCTCACTCAGACGCAACTGATTAATGGGCGTCTCGCGATTGCGCGTCTGGTTATCAATAACAGCGGTGAATGTGAATATGCGATTATTCCCGCGAGCGTCGCCGATAAAATCGCACAACGAGATGCGGACAGTATTGTCGTAAACAGTGCGCTGAGTCAGGAAGAGCAGGACGAAGATGATCCGTATGCCGATTTTAAAGTTCCTGACGATTTGATGTGGTAAGTCACATTCCCGACGTTTATGTAGAAAAATTTCTCAGAGAGTAAATATGCTGACCGACACATCTACCCGGCTTAATAAATATATCAGTGAAAGCGGCATCTGTTCGCGTCGCGAGGCGGACCGTTTTATCGAACAGGGCAATGTTTTTATCAACGGCAAACGCGCCGCCATTGGCGATCAGGTGGTCGCCGGGGATGTTGTTAAAGTAAATGGTCGGTTGATTGAGCCGCGAGAAGCGGATGATTTAGTGCTGATTGCGCTGAATAAACCGGTTGGCATTGTCAGTACCACTGAAGACGGCGAACGCGACAATATTGTCGATTTTGTGAACCACAGCAAACGTATCTTCCCGATTGGTCGTCTGGATAAAGACTCGCAGGGGCTGATATTTCTGACTAACCACGGCGATCTGGTCAATAAGATTCTGCGTGCCGGTAACGATCACGAAAAAGAGTATCTGGTGACGGTGGATAAACCGATTACCGACGAGTTTATTCGCGGTATGGGCGCTGGCGTGCCGATTCTGGGTACCGTCACCAAAAAATGTAAGGTGAAAAAAGAGGCTCCGTTTGTCTTTCGCATTACCCTGGTGCAGGGATTAAACCGTCAGATCCGTCGTATGTGTGAATACTTTGGTTATGAAGTGACGAAACTGGAGCGTACGCGCATTATGAACGTCAGCCTGAGCGGGATTCCTCTGGGCGAGTGGCGCGATCTGACGGACGATGAGCTGATCGATCTGTTTAAGTTGATTGAGCGTTCCTCTTCCGAAGCCAAACCAAAGGCCAAAGCGAAGCCGAAGACCACGGGTATTAAGCGACCGGTCGTGGCGATCGAAAAAAGCAATGAGAAAGCACGCCCGACATCAAGCGGTAAGCGCTTTACCTCGCCGGGACGAAAGAAAAAAGGACGTTAACGTCTGTCGCGCGTCGGCGTATTCGCCGACCAGGAGAATGACGCTTCCGTATCGGGTTTATACGCCTGCTTTTTCTTCAACTGGCGGGCTTTTTTCGCTTCAGCCTCACGCAGCGCCATCAGCTTATCGATGTACTCTTTTTTTACGCTGTTGGTCTCAGAATTGGTCAGCGGACGTCCGTGCGCAATACGGGCGCGGTCCAGCAACGTTTTCAGTTCGCGCTGTTCGCGCTCGGTCATCTCTTTTTGGGTAATGCGGGGGAGTGCCATACGGGTGCCCTCAGTTAGCCGATGCATTTAGTCTACGGCAATACGCAACGGGCGGATAGCGTGTAAGCCGGGTAAGCTTGCGCCACCCGGCAATATTTTAATTTACCTTTGCCGTTTCGCCCGATTTTTCAACAATCGGTTTCCCGGACCAGTAACCAGCCAGTAGTGACCCTGAAAGGTTGTGCCACACTGAGAACAGCGCGCCAGGCAGCGCTGCGAGCGGGCCAAAGTAGATTTTACCCAATGCAGCAGCAAGACCAGAGTTCTGCATCCCGACTTCGATCGCCAGCGTTCGACAGGTTGACTCATCAAAACCGAACAGACGCCCACCCCAGTAGCCGCCAAGCAGGCCAAGGGTGTTATGCAGGATCACTGCGATGATCACCATAAAGCCGACGGAGGCGATATGTGAAGCTGAACCCGCGACCACCGCGCTGATGATTGCCAAAATGCACACCATCGAGAATGCTGGCAGATAAGGTTTTACCACTTTCACTACGCGCGGAAACAGATGGTGAATCACCAGCCCCAGCGTGATTGGAATGACCACAATCTGTAGAATGCTCAGCAGCATACCCATCACGTCGACTTGAATATGGGCATCGACGTACAGGCGCGTGAGTAGTGGTGTGGCGACCACGCCGACCAGCGTGGAGACCGATGAAATGGTGACTGAGAGCGCGACGTCTCCCTTCGCCAGATAGATCATTACGTTAGAGGCGGTGCCGCTGGCTACGCTGCCGACCAGTACCATCCCGGCGGACAGATCTGGCGGCATCTTAAACAGCAACGCCAGCAGCCATGCCGCGAGCGGCATTACCAGATAGTGCAGGAATATCCCTGCGGCGACAGGGGCTGGTCGGGAGAGCACGCGTTTAAAGTCGTCAACGTTAAGATGGACCCCCATACCGAACATAATCAACATCAGTAGTGTCGCGACCCACGGCCCAACAGGAGTGAAGGTGGATGGTGTGTAATACGCAATGAGAGAGAGCAGCAGCGCCCATAACGGGAACAGCCGGGTAATGACGGCGAGCATGTTGTTTTCCTTGCAAGTATGTTGTGTTTGTTATCAACGGGTCAGGATCGAGCCAGACCATAGTTATTGTTTATCGCGTGAAGGAAGATTATTCAAACAAATTACGCTCATGATCCAGTGTGGGCACATGGCAGGCTGGATGACGCGCCTGCGTCGCCATCCGGCAACGTATCGCCCGATGGCGCTTACGCTACCGTATTAGAAATATATAGAGGTTCTGGTGGCGTAAAGAAAAGCGCCGGCATTGAAGAGAAGGAAGCTTTAACGCAGTGATAACTTATATTGTTTCACTTTGCTTTGGATTGTGTTTTTTAAACTAAAATAAGGCACCCAGGGCAATGCTGTGTTCCAGGGGCGAGGGGAACCATGAAAACAGACTATGCTTGCTCCGTCAGGTAATTTTCCATTACCTGTCCCATCGTATAGTTCAGGGTTAAAACCAATCATTTTTGGTGTTGCTATATTAGCTTTGTAACTAATAATTCTTCCGGGTAAGATGTTTTGCCATCTTTCAGCATCTTGACATATTCTGCCGATAAATCCTTGATCGCCATGATAGGGCGGGGTTCTTATGGCATTGATTTCCTTTTCAGGATTTTTCATAAATTCATCCCACACATTTTTTTTTGCGGGTGCAGGAATAAACATAATACCTGTTGCTGGCGCAACTGAAGCACCATGCTGAGAAAAGTCATTAAGTAATGTTATTTTTTTCATAGTTGTCAGAGGAGTAATATCTCCCACAATAACGCTATCTATATCAATATAGAGAATATCCTCATTACCAAGAACAGGATGCAGTGGATTGAAAAGTTCTAGTTTTGCCCACCATCCTGGCCAATCATACAAAAGAGGCGCTGTATTTACCCCTTTTATCTTTAGCGCATCTGTTAAACAAACAGAATCATAACCTTTGAGCTGCTTATGTAACCATTGAGCATGTTTTGTGGTGAAGTCTTTGCTTTGTCTGAGCACAGAAACAATAATCATTATATTCCCCGGTGAATATTAGGTGTTTTTAGCCATGTTCCACTATATTTAATGTGCTTTATATTGCAACAAAATTAGTGTTCATATGGTTATTGAAGTTTAATTACATTCAAGATGTGAATGTAACTTATTTGTTTATAATGTTATTAATATATGTAATGTAAGTTGATAAATGGTTTAGTGATTGTTTTGTCTTTTATATTTTCATGGGGAGATATAAAATAAGAGTTGGGATGGGAGTGATCTTATTTCCCCTTTTTGTTTGTGGTGGTTTTTATGTTGCTGAATTGGATTAAACACTTCAGTGTTTAAAGCGCGAGGTCCGCAGTATTTTTATCCATCTTCTCAGGCAACCGGGAGGCAGGTATCCCGGAGTTGGACAGACTGCAGTGATGTTACGAGAACGATGCCCGATAGCGTTTACGCTACCGGGCCTTACTAAACGCTCTATCAGAATAGTGATGTGGACATCAGGTCAGAGAATGAACTTAACAATCATTCACAAAAGAAATGTTTTATTTTTAGTCTATTAACCTGATGAGAAAAGTCTATAAAATATTGCAATATTAAGATTTAGATTAATCCCATTTTTTGTGATTCATTAATGGGATTACTTCTGATATTTTTTTTGTTATATATATGCTATTTGCTGGAATGCTCTTATTTACAAATGACATTGCTCCAATAGTGACATTATCACCGATAGTAATAGAGCCTATAATGCAGGTGTTGGCTCCTATATCTACATTATTGCCGATAATAATGAAATCATCTTCTTTTAAACCTTGCTTGTTTCCTACTGTTGTATTTTGCTTAAGCGATAAATTACAACCGATACGAGCTTTTTTCGTGATGACGATCCCCATGTGATGCGGAATATCCAAACCATAGCCGATTACTGCTCCCAGCTCTATATCAATTCCAAATTTGGAATTTAGCTTGCGATTAATCCATAATCCAGTTTTTTTCTGTTTTTTTGAACCATAGATATACATCTCATTTGCCAGACGCCACCAAAATAAAAAGTTACGACGGCGATTGTTATTGGCCTGCATAAGTAATCGACATAATGAAAATTCATTCCTGCGAATAATCTCATGCCGCCAGTATTCCCGTAATTCACTTCCTTTTTTAGATATGGAAAATAATAAGCAATGTAAGAGTTTGATTTTTTCTTCCTCCAGTGAAGAAAGCTAGCTTGTTAGATAAATGTTATTATCGTAGGGGGTTCACGTATCAATTGGTAAAAATACTATAAGATGGTTTTTTATAATACTTCATTTGCTATGCAAACTGAACATTTGATGCTAAAAAATAATAAAGGGTATTACTTTAATTCAACACCGCCGGGCTTTATACCCGGCGAGAGATTCAACAATCGTATTGCCAGCTACTGACTAAGGCATAAAGGTGGCTGGGGGAGTAGCGCCAGCTATCGTTTAGCCCGAGAAATTCAGCGCAAAACTCGCTGCAAAACAGTCTATCTTTGCGCTCCCGGTTATACAGCGCGATACCGAGCGCGCCCTGCCAGTCATAGCGTTTGCCGTTATGTTTGCGGAAAAAGACTTCCACTTCCGGCAACGTGGCCTTTAACGGTAGCTTATCCCACTTATCGTCCGGTAACGGTATTATCTTTCCCCGCACGCCGCGATCGCGAAACGACGCGGAGTAGCAGAGGTATTCATTACCGCCGTGTTCTACCGCCAGTTCACAGTGAGAGTAGATACCGCGCGTGACTTTGCGCGTGAGCCAGTCGGCCAGCCTGGCGATGCCGCGATACTCCGATCGCCCCTTATAGCAAGCGAGCCAGACGGTGGTTTGACTCATGGCTGCCAGCCTGATGAGTAGTCGTAGTCGAGCACAGCCTCGATATCCTCCAGCGCCTCTACCGCCGCAATATGCCGCTGCGCGTTGGCAAACAGGCGCATATCGTGATCCACGGTGACGGTTTCAAACTGCGCGGCGATGTCGTTGGTCAGTTTAATCAAACCGTTATTTTTGGTCTGCCACATTAACCCTGCCGGAATCTGCTTTGCCTGACCCATTCTGGTGAGTGACATTTGCTGAATACGGCTGTTAGCATCGCTGTGGAAATGGTTGCCGTCGATAATGATGTAATCGGCGGTAACGGTGTCGCGCCGGGTTTTGATTTGCTGAATTTTGGCTGCTTTTATATCGCTAAGAACCATACGCATCTGAGTTTCATCAAATACCCATTCGCCTTTTTCCAGCTTATAAAAGTTACCTGGTGGTGGAGCAGTGACAAATGATAATGTTTCACTATTAACCCAGGTACGATTATTCGTGTTTGCGTATTCTTGCCATTGTTGTTCAGTAACTTCAATCAAATATTTTCTTTCTGGATAATTGTAGAGTTCTGTATCCATCCAGTCTAGGACAATAAATGATTGTGGATCATAATATGCGTATTTTGCCATTTTAATTTACCATGAAATTTTCACGAAACCGGAGGAGCCTTTTGTGCCACTGGTATTTCCAAGATTTGTTAAGTCACTATTTTGGTAATTAAATGGTGGAAGATAGGAGCCGCCAGCCCCTCCTGCACCATAGCCTGTCGCTGATGTAGGAGGTATCATATTTGCTTTATATCCTCCATTCGCTAATGATTCGGTTATAACTGTTCCTGGTTTCCCTCCGGTTCCATAAAGTGAGCCTTCACCGCTGTGTCCATAGTATAATTCTGCATATAAAACCATTTCGTGCGAGACATATGGCATAGGATGATCAACAAATTTAATATAAGGTTGAATATTTCTAGCATGGTAAATACTTTCGCCTCCAATCCCCCCAGCCGCAGTGATGTCTGAGAAGGAGGTGCTACCGCCATCAAAACTCTTTCTATAGAGAGTCGTTTGATCAGTCACTGTTCCTACTGATGTCGTCGGGGGATTTGACCAAAATGCTCCCCCACTCCCACCAGCTCCAATTTTTACGGGAAATTGTTGGCCTGGAACTACATTAACAATACTGACAATTTGTTCTCCAGCGTGACCGCCACGCGCCTCGTAATTGATTGATTGAGACCCGCCAGCCCCACCGCCGCCGCCGCCCATTATTTCGACAAATAGAGTCGTCACTCCATCTGGAACCGTAAATGTCCCATTTGTGGTAAAAAACTGCGTATGAGTATGGCTGGCCGGGGCCGCCGCGTTTGCCTTATCCATCGCCGCCTTTACCGCACTGGGCGTTGCCGCTTCTGTGGTACTGGTGCTGTCCGTCGCGCTGTTAAGCTTCACAATCCCTTTTTGCGTCAGCGTGCCGTCCGGGACGCCGATAATCTGGTTCCAGACGTGAGTATGGTTCGCCGGAGCTGCCGCATTCGCCTTATCCATCGCCGCCTTGACCGCGCTCGGCGTTGCCGCTTCCGTTGTGCTGGTGCTGTCCGTCGCACTGTTAAGCTTAACAATCCCCTTTTGCGTCAGCGTACCGTCCGGAACGCCGGTAATCTGGTTCCAGGTATGCGTGTGATTACGCGCTTCCGCCATCGCCGCTTTTACCGCCTTTGGCGTAGCCGCTTTGGTTTCGTCATCGCTGTCGGTGGCGTTACTGAGTTGCGTAAAGCCTTTCTGTGTTAATGTCGCATCCGGGTGATTTGTCGAATGTTCATGCTCGTCCAGCCGGACATCCACATAGTCGCGCGTCGCCAGCACGATGCTCGGATCTACGGTCAGCGTGACCGCCGTGGTGTTGGAGACTTCCATAATCAGGCGGATACAGACCTGCTTGCCGCAACCGCCCGGCAGCAGCGGTTTGTAGGATTCCGGGAATTTGCCGATCGCGATCAGCTCGCCCTCGTCGTCGAATACGCCCACTTCGCGCACGTACCAGCCGCCAATCTCTTCCGGCAGCACCAACTCGGCAATCAGCCAGTTAGGATTATTCGGCGCAACGGTCAGCGTATTCATCTCGCCGCGCCAGACTTCGTGGCGTAATTTGGTCTGGCTGGCGGTGGGCTCATAATATTGCCCACCGCCGTCGCCAACCGCCATCTTTTGCAGATGTATCTGTTTCTTATCCGCAAGGGCGCTGGCGATTTTCGCCATTCCCCTGTCGGTCAGGAGGGTATAAAACTCATTATCCATAATTACTCCGGGTAAATAGATGTAATTTCAAGGCTCCATTGCCCTGTACCGAAATAGAACGGTTTAGTTTGTTGAACTTCCAGAACCTGGAAGGGTAAGACGGTCGTTATTTCTCCACCGTAAAGCGCGCTGCCGATAACAGGAATAGCGCTTTGGTTAATTATCCAGACAATTAACGCTTCCAGCTTTGAGCGCACGTTCTTATACTCATGAATAAGATCGACCAGGTTATTAAACAGATTTTCATCCATGCCCTGGTTAATTAGCTCAATTTCAACCTTAAAAAAATAAGCCTTACCGCCATACTCAAACCATTCGGAAATCGTGCCGGGTAAGGATAATATTTCCAGAACGCGGCGAACGGCCCAGGGAGTTCCTTTATATTTATGCAGTTCAATCGCCTGTTTAATTAACTCTCGTTTCTCCTGTTCATTGGCGGCAAATAGCCAGCCCTCCAGCCCCTGAACATGAAACTGTCCGGCCAACGAGGGCAGTGCCGAGGCATCAACGATATCCACCAGATAGACCAGCAACGCCGTCAGGTCGATTTGCGCAAAGCGTTCGGCGGCAATATTCGCCAGAATCGAAAAACGTTCGTCGCTGGCCAGCGGCGGCGGCAGAAGCAGTTTATCCATCGCTGACCCCGGCAATCGTCACGTCAATGGCCGTGCATTCCGCCCATTCGTGTGCCTGCAATACCTTTTTCGCGGGCATATCCAGCGCCACGTCGTAAACGCCATCAACCTGCAGCACTTTAATTATCTGGTTTGGCACAATGTCCTGGCCCAGCCGGGTCTGGCGCGAGCGCGTCCATGTATTAATCGCTTCACGCGCGGCGGCAAGCGTCGTCTCCTGATCGGCGGTGGTAAACAGCGTTAGCCGGGCGCGGATCTGATAAGCCACGCGCGGAGAACATTTAGCGCTCACCTTATCGGTTAGCGGGCGCTTTTTCTCTTTGCTCACCTCCCGTTCGATCTGGGCAAGAAGCTCCGGCCCCGGCAAACCGTTCAGGGTCAGCGGATAGAGTTCCACGCAGCCTTCCGCCAGCCCTTCATCCGGCCCCAGCACCGCCACGTCGATAATCGACTGGCTGACCGAGAGCGTATGGAAGCGATAGGCGCCATAGCTGCCCGCGTTGCTGAAACTCTCCGGCGCCAGTTGAATACGCTCGCGCAGCGCATCGTCGTTTTCTTCGCCGCAGCCGCCTGTCGATGCGGTCAGGTTGGTGACGCTGAGATCGTAATTGCCTACCCGGTCCACCAGCGCGCTGATTTGCGCAGGCTGCCAGTTGTTGCCGGATTCACCGGTCGTTACACAGGTTGCAGTTACCGCAATGCTCAGGCTGCCCGCAGGCAACAGAACATCTTCGTCGGTGGCGAACATCACGCTATCCGACGCGCTGGCGCGGGTACCCTGTGGAATCACCAGGTTGGTTTTAGCCGCTGTCGTAACGGAAAACTGTAGCGTGGTTTTCGCCGCCTGAGCCGGCAGACGGTGAACGCCGACCAGTTCGCCTAAATAATCCAGCATCGGCGCGCGGGAATACGCGACCAGGTTTTGCTTCGCCGCCTCCTGGATGGCGATGCGGACAAGGTTTTCACGATAAGCAAACAGGTCAATGAGCAGCCGCTCAGCCTGTGCCGGGTAGAGTTTTTTACCGCTGGCTTCTTCATATTGCGCAATCATCTCGCTGGTGATTTGCGCGGGATCGCGGTCAATAAAGTCGGGTTCGGCTATCGCCATAACACCTCCGTTGAGTTGATTACGCCGTCTGCGGCGCGCCATTGCACGCGTAACGTCAGGTGTTCGCCGTCAATCGTCGGCGTCACCTTCAGCAACCGGCAGCGGGGTTCCCACATGCGAATCGCTTCCACCGATTCGCGAACAACGTGCGGAATGGCCCGCTCGATCGGGTAATCGATGTAGCGCCACAGATTGCTGCCAAAAAGCGGCCTGTGGGGATCGCTGCCGCGCGGCGTGCGCAGAATGATGTGTATTGCCTGATGAATATCATCCAGCCCGCAGACGTATTCTTCAGGACGTTGCAAGGCAGGTTGCCAGTGCAGGGTCGAGGGTCGTGTTTTCGTGTTCATGAGGCTATTTTCGCCTTCCGGCGGGGGGAGAGATATTAAAGCGCTTTAAGGAAATAATTGATGGCGGGGTCAGAATGTGTTTTGCCCGGCGGCGCTTCTGCGCTTACCGGGCCTGTGTTGATGCACATTTTGTTAAATGGCGAAGATCGCGTTTTACGTAAAGTTAAAATGAAATTGCTGTAATTTCACCTTTGCCTACAGAAGCGTAGTACCAGAATTCATCATTGATTTCTGCGTGCTTCATTTTTTCAACTGGAATCGTTTTCTGCCGTCCATTAACCGAGAGTGTGATCGAACCCGTTAGCTGCTCCCGGCTGATAATAGCGAAATCCCCGCGGGTGTTGCTATAAGCCGTCGTTTCATTGGAAAGGCTGTGCTTCGCTCCATTAGCGATTACAGAATAATCAAAATTGACTTTCTTTTTGAAAATAGCTTGTACATGATAATACTCGCCGTAAACAGCAGGATCATGGAATAAACCAAAATGACCACCGCTATTTTGCAATTTGACGAAATAATAGTCAGGGATGATAAACTCCTGCTTACCTGCCGCTATTTCTTTAGTAATGATTTTTTGTCTTACGATTTCCTGTCCGGCCGTTTTTTTATAACCGTTAAGCATCAATGAATAGGACCAAAGGAATACGATACCACAGAGGACAGTCACGGCAGTTACGCCTACGACTCCAGCCTTAACGCCACTTTTCAACAGGGCGTAAGCGATGAAGGAGATAGCTAAAAGGAAAAACATAAACGTACCGTTCATAACCCGATCGGGGTAGGACGGCGACGCGAACATGATTAAGGAAGTGCCAATACCTATACATACGACTAACGCAGCGCAGATAAGGGACGTTTTATCAATTTTGGCGCGAATCTGCTTATTGAATATGACCAGTAAGACCAGCAATAACAAAACAACATAAGCTATCCAGATCAGCGCCAGATGGTTATGAACGCGTTCTGTTAAGTGAATGAAAATACGTTCAAAAATCGGCCTTCCATACCAGAATTCTTTGCCGCTGGCGCGGATGAAATTGCCCGGAGAAAGTATCAATACGCATGAACCTGCGATTGCACAGAAACTATAAACTATCTTATTGCGCGAAACAGATTTGTTTTGCCATAACTCGTATGCAATGGCCAGAACAGAAATAAGCGAGACGAAAGGTGAGACGCTTTCATTGGAACAGCCTGCCATAAAGCTTAGTAATGCAACCCACGGGCTGATCGCTTTACTGTTTTTTATTGTTATGGTGTAAAAGAAGAACAGCCATGCAACAACGAACAGATTCGTCCACAAATAATTCGCAGCACCAACGATCCAGAAAGTGGTTTGACCCAAATTCGGGTTCGAAATCCAGTAAGTGAAGAATATTAGTGGGAATAATAAGTAGTCGGATTTATTCCAGCGTAATGTACCTGAGGGTGTCTTCACAATGAAATAACAAAATACCAGTGTCGAAACGGCAGCGCTGATGGAATACACGAGTTGAGAACGTGTATACAGGATGAGTGCGCTGGTGTAATCAGCTATAATCCTGCCACTCCATGTCATATAATGATGAAAATGTGATTCCGGCGAAATTCCTAAAAGGTAATAGCGGTAATCATCAGAGTGAATGGGGGTATACCATTCAATAAGAAAAATGGCCAAAAAAGCCAGTAGTATCATCGCCGTTTTCGGTAATATCTTGAGCATAGTAATCATTATTCCATCATTGTTTTTTTGTTTTTCACGATATAGCGGGGTCTTTGCTTCACCTCCGTGTAAACGCGTCCGATATATTCACCCATGATGCCTATGCCGATAAGCTGGATGCCGCCTAAGAAGAGAATCGCGGTCATAAGCGAAGGATAACCAGGAACAGGGTTTCCCCACATCAATTTATCAATGATCATCCACATGGCATATATCAGGGAGAGGGCAGAAACGCTCACTCCTATATACGTCCAGATACGCAAAGGGAAAGTAGAAAAACTTGTAATCCCCTCCAGCGCCAGGTTCCAGAGTTTCCAGCCATTAAATTTTGAGCTACCTGCGACACGTTCAGCACGGGCATATTCGACAACATCTGTTTGACCTCCAACCCATGAAAGTATACCTTTCATGAAAAGGTTACGTTCTGGTAATAGCTTGATATTTTCTACAATCTCGCGCGACATCAATCGAAAATCACCGACATTCTCTTCAATCTTTGGCGTACTGATTTTGTTATGCAGCCTGTAGAACCACTCAGCGCTTTTACGCTTCAGGTGGCCATCCGTTGAACGATCGATACGTTTAGCTAGCACCATTTCTGCACCAGCCTGCCATTTATTGATCAAATGTGGGATTACTTCGATGGGATCTTGTAAATCAACATCGATAGGGATCACCACATCTCCGGTCGCGTAATCCAATCCGGCAAAAAGTGCAGGTTCTTTACCAAAATTGCGGGTAAATGAGATCGGAACAACAAGAGGATCGGCAACAGCTAATGCGCTGATGATTGATTCAGTCGCATCGTGACTCCCATCATTAACGAAGATAATCTCAACGTTATAAGGTTTAAGTGAACTGTATTCTCTGACCGTTTTATAGAAAATAGGGATCGCGTCCTCTTCATTAAAGACGGGAACCACTAATGAAATTTTCATTTCTCATTCCTGAAAACAATGAATCTGGAATATAAAAATCCGCAAATAAGGCTAATTGCGGAAAATACAATGAGCGTAAAAATGGGAGGCATAGCACACTTGTCGCCTGTCCATCCCACGACAGCGCTCAGCACGCCCATAAAACCGACGTACAGCAAATAACGTCCGGTTGATACGCTGGCTCCAAAGGTAAACCGGGCGTTAGCGAAAAAACTAAAACTGACAGCGACAGCAAAGCCCGTTACGTTTGCCAAAGCCTGACTTGTTTGAAATCCATAGACGCAAAGGGCAAAGATAGCCCAGTGCAAAGCAGTATTAAGTACGCCTATCGAAACGTACTTTATAAATAATTTTATCATTATAGCAATCAAGAAGTTGTAATTCAGCGAAGTCTACCAGACAAAACTGAGAGGATCATTCCTGAACAGCAGATTTTATGTAAGCAGGGCGAAGTTAAAGTAAAAAATAGCGTTAGTTTTCCAATATACATATATGCAATATTTGCAGTGCAAAGTGATTACATTTTCATCGGAAATAGCGCGGGAAAAGGGCTTAATCACGTTGCGCTGAAATAAATATCCTCCAGCAATTTGCCCGGTGGCGCTTCTGCGCTTACCGGGCCGGTGTTTATGCACCTTTTGCAGGCTGGATAAGGCGAAGCCACCATCCAGCAGCAATTTGCAGGTTAGTGAGAGTGGTGGTTGGAGTTGCCGCCGCTGTCCATCACTGAACCGCTGGCGTTAACGTTGCCGAGGACATTCACGTTGCCCGTGATAACCGCGCTGTTTCCGACGCCGCCGCTACCGGCCATACCGCCAAGCCAGGTGAGTTTTTTCATCACGGTAACGTCACCGGTAAAGGTGCTGAGCGGCGCATCGACGGTGACATTCAGCGCTTTAATGCCCGTATGGGACGCTTCCACGTTGACATCTACCGCCTTGACGCCCACGGAGGTGGCCGCCACGTCTACGGTTTCTGATATCACCGTGACGTGCTGCGCCCTGACCTCCACTTGCGGCGAAGTAAGCTGCGTACGTTCCTTCACTTCAATGACGATTTTTTCTATGCCGCCGTTGACGGTGAGCTGGTGTAACGCACGGTCATATTCAAAGGCCGCGCCGTCGGAAAACTGCACGTAGCGTTTGTCGCGCGAGGCCAGCGGCGCGGTATCCACGCTGGAGTAGACCGCGCCCAGCACCACCCCATCCTCGCCGTTGTCGTCGAGCAAAACTTCCACCTGTTCGCCAATATCCGGCAACCAGTAATCTTTGTTGTCCTGCGTGTTGCGTTGCAGCACCGCAAGCCAGTTACTGCGCAGGTTATCGCACTCTGGTAGAGTGACTCTGACGCGCACGACCGCCTCATCAATATCGCTGATAATGCCCGTCTGGCGGGTAACGCCTTTCATATTGCCTCCTTACTGGCTGGTTGCCGGTCCGCGTGAAATGTCGATTTCGGTAGTGTAGCCGCCGCTGCGCGTGAGTTTGTGCATGGATTTATCAATCAGCCACTGCCCGGAAAGTACGCCAAAATCGCTCAGTTCTATCTTGTTGCCCGCCGTCAACTGCGGGCAGCCCATCAAGCTGAGCGTGCCGGTTTGCTGGTATTCGTTGTGGCTGTCCAGCGCGGCATTGGCTTTAGCCTGCGCCGCGCCGGCATCTGGGGCGCGACTGTTGATCTTCAGGGTATCGGCGCTGGTCGCCGCACCGCGCGCCGGGGCTTTTTCCTGGCTGTCATGGGTGTAGATAACCAGTTCTTTTTGCTTGCTATTTTGATGCTGCACGGTGGCGTTTTTGTAGATCCGGTTGATGGTATCTTTGAACGTGTAGTGCGAAATATCCGTCCGCCTGAGCGTCTTCACCGGCGCCAGACAGCGCAGCGTCGGCAGATGCGAAAAGATCAGCTCCGTCGCCGTCACTTTCACGGTATAGCCATATTCACTCGCCAGCCGTTTGAGAAACGCCACATCGGTTTCGGCATATTGCGTGACCCGATCAATCGTCAGCGGCGCAATCTTGCCCGCCAGTGTTAAACCGTGTTTTTGCGCGATGCGACTGGCGATGGCGGAAAGCGTCGTCTCCTCAAAGCCCTGGCTGTTTTTGGTGCGTAGCGCTTTGCTGACCGAGGTGGCGATACCGTCGATATTGACCGTCGAAGGTGGCGCGCTGATATCAATTTTATCAATGATATAGGTTCCGCAATCGAGCAGATCTTCACCCTGGTAGCCCAGGCGCAGCGCCAGCGTGTCGCCTTTTCCCGGATACCATTCGTTTACCCAGCGCCCGGCGCTATCTTCCAGCGCAATGGCAATAACATCCGACTCGTTTTTAATGCTGTCGCTGTAACTGATGCTGGTGACATAAGGCGCGATGTCGTAAGTGATCTCTTTATGTCCGTACCAAAGGGTAAAAATAGGCGTCAGGGTGGCGAACACCCCGCCGGATACCGTTATCTCAGCCATGGCGGTAGCTCCGGGGTCGTTTGCGTGACGCTGATAACCGGGATGATCAGCCGCACGCCTGACGGTAAAACCGGCATAATAGCGACGTGCGGATTGGCCGCGATGATGCGTTCGTAGGCCAGCGCATCGCCGTAATAGCGCCAGGCGAGATTATCCCAGCGTTCGCCGTCGGTGGTGACATGTTCAAGGTAGCGCATTACAGACTCCTCGTAATATCGGCGGCGGCAAGCTGGCTCACGTCGGGCGCGCTTGTTTGCAGCGCGCCGCGCGCCTGATTGACCAGCGTCGCGGCGCTGTCGTAAGTCGCTTCCGCGACGCTGCTGGTGATAGCGTCAAACAGCGATTCGGCGTGTTCAATAAGCGTGCCGGCATCGCCCGCGCATTCGCGGATCCCCGGCAGGCTGTCGACCAGTTCCTGCATTTTTGCCGCCAGCGCTTTCGGCAGCCCGGCCAGCGTTTGCAAATCCAGCGGCTGCTGGAACAGCGCGTCTATCGAACGAATGGTTTTTTTCAGCGAATCGACGATATCGCCGCATTTTTCTTTCAGCGCTTTGGCTTCCTTCACCAGCTCTTTCGCCTGGGCGATCGTTTTTTTGATGTCATCAATGGCGTCGGCCACCTCATCCATCATCTCTTTGGCTTCACGCATACCCTCTTCAACGGCGCTCAGCAGTTCATCAAACCAGGAATCGCTAACGTCGGGAAGCTCATCCAACATCTCGTCAATGTTCGGTTCCTGGGTGGTGATGGCCGGAGGCAGCAACGGGCTCTTCGGATCGCCGGTGTACTCCTGTAGCGACAGAGTGCCGCCCTGGGCAATGACGTTACCGTAAGGATCGGTGTGTTGGTGGGTAGCGGTCAGATCGGTAATCACGAACCAGCCGCGATAATCGCCATTGCCGAACACCAGCGCCATCGCCTGGTGCGCGGTCATCGCTTCCCGCAGACGGTTCAGCTCGGTGGTCGGCTGGCAATACTGACTATGAAAGTTGAATTTCAGGGTGATTTTGTCCAGCTTATCGCCGATAAATTGCACGCCCGGTTTCCCTTCAATACGGGCATGGCTGGTATAATCCACGCCCATCGTGCTTTCAAATTCGTCCCAGTAAGCGACGACGTCAAATTCTATTTCGCCTAATACGGCATACATTATGCGTACTCCCGGCGCCGTTGTTGCGCCATGACATCGTTAATCATTCTCTCCAGCTCGCGTTTGCTCAGCGACAGCACGTTGTTGATATCTTTGGCGGCATTCGCGCCGCTTCCCTGCACGGTAACCTGCGGGGAAAAGTGTACCTGCACGTTGCTTTGCGCGCGGGAGGGCAGCGTATAAGGTTTCCCGCCGGATTTGCCGGGAAGCGCAGCTGGCGTCGGCGGCGTGGCGGCGCTTTTCGTCTTCATAGGCTGCGGCGAGGTCATCGTTTTGGCCGAGGTTGTCACCGCTTTCGCTCCCGATGCCAGCGGCGCGCTGGCCTGTTGCGCGACCATTGTTCCGGCAATACCGGGGACGGCGGCGGCGACAGACGGCATTTCAGCGCTGATGCCCAGCGCGCTTTTCGCCCAGTCGGGGATCAGCGCTTTTATCTTCTCAATCGCCCCGTTCAGGAAAGGAAGCGCGTTCAGAATGCCGTTGATCAGGCTATCGAGAATATTGCCGCCAAATTCGCTGAAGCTGGCGGGGAGTTCAATGCCAAACCAGTCCAGTACGCTGGCGAAGGCGCGGTAAAACAGCCCCAGCGGCGACCAGTCGAGAATCAAACGCGTGACGCCGGCAACGCCTCCGTCAAAGGCGGTTTTGATGCGCTCCCAGACTCCGGCAAAGAAACCGGAAATCGGTTCCCAGTAGCGATAAAGTAAATAGGCGGCGCCTGCGATAGCGATGATAGTCAGACCGACAGGGTTCATCAGCAGCGCCCGACCCAGCCAGATAAACGTCTGGCCGACCAGCCGTAGCCCTTTTATCAGGCCGTTTCCCAGCAGCATCGTCAGGCTTTTCGCACCGTTGCCAAACGATTTCAGAACCGATAGCGCGCGACTGCCGCCGCCCAGCGCCAGACCGGCTTTGACCTTCAGGAAGATATCGATCAGGCGAATAAACGGCGACGCAATGAGGTTTGCTCCCAGCCTGAGAATATTCAGCGCCCCGTTGAACAGCCAGATAACGCCAACGACTTTAGCGACCCCTTGCACCAGAGCCGGATTTTCCCGCAGCCAGGCGCTGAACTGCCGCACCAGCGGCGTGATGCTTTGCGCCAGTTCGCCAATGGCGGGCATCAGCGCCAGGCCGACGGTCAGCCACAGATCGTTAAGTGAAAGTTGTAACGCTTTGGTCTGTTCTCCGGGCGATGTCATTTTCGCGGCGAAGTCATCATCGATAAAATGTTGCTCCGCCGCCTGCATTGCGGAGGCTTTTAGCTGGCGATATTCGTCCATATTCGCCAGCATCGGGGCGAGAAAATCCCGCGTTTGCGCATCGCCGAACATCGCGCCGAGGTTAAATTTCTCCGTCATGGCCTGTAGCGCGTTGCCGCGCGCGGAAAGATCCTCAATCTTCATGGTTTGCCTGAAGGTGTCGAGGATCTGCGGGTTCATTTTCTCCAGTTGCATCTGCACGATGTGGGCCATCGCTTCCGTCACGCCGATCCCGTTTTGCTGATGCTCCAGCAGCGATCCCTGAAGATCCACGCCCTGACGGGCAAACCAACTGTCCGTCTCTTTCGAGAAGGCGGATTTCAGGAAATGGTCGAAATTCGCTGCCGCCACGCTTGCGTCAGGGGCGTTTTTCATGGCGATTTGCATCGTTGCGGTCAGTTCCGCAATGCCTTCTTTCCCCTGAGCGTCGGTTTTTCCGGCAAAGGCGTTAATCCACTGGGTTTGTTCTGCAACGGAGCCGCCGCCGCTTTTTGCCACGCTGTACAGCATATTTTGCGCAAAACGGAAGTCGTCAGGGGCGATGTTCAGTTTGTCGCGAGTGGCCAGAGCCGCCTGCGCCCAGCTTTGCGCGCTGTCGCGGGAGGCGGTCGCGGCTTTGGCGATATCGGGCATGTAGCGGCTAAGATCCTGCAATGCGCTGACGCCGCCTTCGATCATCGTGGCGGCGGCGCTTTGCAGATCTTTTTGCTCCTGATTGAAATCAAGGCTCCAGTCGCGGATATTCAGGCTCAGGGCGTCCCGCGCGGTGTTATCCATGCCGCCTTTCGCCGCCATATCGACCATGTTGCCCTGAAATTCGTAAGGCAGCTTCCAGTCGGGAGTGTCAACGTTCAGGAGCTTGCCGAACTGTCCGGCGAACGTTTGTGTTTTTTCCAGCAACCCGACGCGCTGTTTATCGTTCTCTTCCCGGCGAAGGGCAGAGTTAGCGAGCTGTTGCGTAAGCCGGGAGATTTTTGTTTGCTCAAAGCTGAGCGTGTGCAGCGTGCTGGCGTTGAGTGAGCCGTAACGGGCTATTGCCTGCGTCAACGTCTCATTACGCGCCTGAAGCTGAGTAATAATGTCGTTGGCCAAAATAGTGTCTCGTATAAGTTGCCCGGTAACAGGCTGCTTGCCGAAAAAAGAACAGGGAAGGAGTGAACCGGGCTTGGGTCAGGAAACCCGCAGGCATTAAGCCTGCGAGTCGTATTCGTGTTTAATTTGCGCGCTGGCTTCATCCAGCCAGCAGGTAAAATCGTCAACCGACAGCGCGTCAATTTCACTGGGCGGAAAGCGAAACCACCTCGCCAGCAGCGCCATTGCCTGCCACAACTGCTGTGGGTTCTGTAGCCATGCTAAGCATGGCCTGAAATCGTTTCTGCAATGCCTGATAGTCCAGCAGATCCATTTCCGCCAGATCTTCTGTTACCAGCCCGGTCATAGCCGCCATCAGCGGCTCATCCCACTCTTCCGGTTTATCGCTGGCGCGTCGCGCGGCGCGCATATCTTTTACCTTCAGGCGACGTAATTGCAGAACGTCGATACGTTCCCCGGCGGCGGAGGTAAACGGGAATTGCAGGGTATATTTTTCGTTCATGGTGTAGTCCTTATTCGTCGTGTTAAATTCGGGGCCGTAGCCCCGAAGTAATTAACCACCAATATTATTGCGGTAGGCATTTAATTGATCCGCGTCATTTACGCGGAAAATATTCGCCAGATAATCCAGTTCAAGAAGCGTTTCACCGTCAACCACCTGTTTAATATAAGTGCAGCCGAAGGCGCTGCTAAATTCCGGGTTTTCATTCTGTTTAAACGTTCCCAGCGGGTTCTTTTTAAACATTACGGTCATATGCGTCACCAGCGCTAACTGATCCGCTTTACCCTGCGAGTTATAACAATCGATGCTGGAGCGGCACTGCAATGCCACCGCCTGCCACGGGTTTGCCGTTTTACGCATGACGTCGTGGTAAAACGAGTTCCATTTAATTTCGCCCTCCAGTTTGTCAAAACCGGCAGGCAGCTCAATTTTACCGACCATCCCCAGCGCTTTATGCTCCTGCATAATCATGCTGATATCAGGCAGTTTAATTTCACTCGCGCGACCTAAAAGATTATTACCATCAAGATAAATATTGGCGTTGGTAATACGGTTAATTTGAATTTTTCCAGCCATTAGCGATTGCTCTCCAGAGAAACTAAATATTCAGAGGTAATTTCGGTTTCAAACGTCAGACGTTCCAGCGGCGGCGGCGGGGTGAATTTATAGCTCAGCAACAGATGCCCGGCTGCCAGTTCAGTCTGTTCGTTACGCGCCGGGTCGTACCAGCATTCAAAGCCCAACAACGCGCCGTCGGCAATCAGCTTGCGACCCCAGGTGTTCACCGATTCGGTCAGCGCGTCGATCAGCGCTTGGTTTATCGGCATATCCATATACTGCTGGCTGAAATAGCGAATGGATTCGTTAATCACATCACCAGTACGGCGCACGTTCTCAAAGTTACGCATATGAGTAACCGTCGGCCAGGCAGCGGTACGGTTGCCCCACAGGCGCAAACCGGAGCCATAGCTGTTGAAGACGGTGGTGATGCCGTTTTCGTTCAGTTGATTCACCTCGCTTTGCGGATCGTCGATCATCGCTGACAGCGAGCGCTCTACGCCGGTAATGCCCTGAATTTCCTGATTGGAGTTGCTCCACCAGAAGCCTTTTTCCAGATCCACTTTAGCACGCAGGCCAGCGGCGCGGGAGGAGAGCGGCTCCAGGACTTCGCTGTCCGTCGCGCTGTCGTAAACTTTGACATGCGGATAGCACAGACGCGCGCGATCGGAACTGGTATTGAAGTTAATCGCCCCCTGCGGACCGCGCCCTGCCAGAACCTGCTGGAAAGTCGTGCCGATGGGCGCATCAATGTAGGTAATGGCTCCCAGCGCTTCTGCCTGAGCGATAAGCTTAACGGCGACCGAGTTTTGCGTACAAAAGACCGGCGCAATCAGGATCTTTGCGTAAAAACCAAACTGGTTCCAGGTGTCCTGTAACAGCTTCATACCGGTACGGTCACCCGCAGTGTTTACCGCGCCAACAATATCGGCGGCAGTCACTTTGGTGGGGTCCGCGTAAGTATAATTTACATAGGCCTGAACGCCGGGTTTCAGGTTGGTCCCCATGCAGGTGATTTTACCGGTCAGCATATCAATGGTGTAATCGGTGCCTTTGATATAAGCGTTTCCGGCGTTCGTGCTGCGGCCAATGTTCATCGTTTGCACGGCCCCGTGCTTGAGTTGAATCTGACCGTTGTCATCAACCTTCACGGTTTCACTGGGAATGGTACTTTTGTGTACCGCCGGATTCAGCACGTTAATCACCACGACCGTCCCCGCGCCGTGATCGTAGATCGCCTTCAGCGCCTGCGGGATGGTGAAATTTGCCAGGCCTGGGCCAAACTGCGCCGCGTCGCTTTCAGAAAGGCACAGCGTTGGCTGGTTAACCGGGCCGCATGGCGCGGTGCCGATCAGACCAATAACCGCAGATTTAACCGCCTTAACCGGACGTGGACCGGTTTCGATCTCAATGGTCTCTACACCGTGCAGGTAATTAGCTGCCATGGACAATTTCCTCTTCATTAGTTTCTACTTCTTGCGTAACCACTGGCGCCAGGTGACGGCGGGCAATCATGGTGATTACCCACTCGTTATCTTCCGGTAGCGAGATTTCGCTATTGGGCCACAGTAAGACTTCCTGACCGTCGGCGAGCGTGACGCCGCTTGCCGGGCCACTGTAGATATATTTCATTGAATTTCCTCATAATTAACGACTGTAAGCAGGGGTAAATCCTTGCTTTCCTGTTCCGCGATAAACAGGGTGCCGGCGGTCATGTCCAGGGCGTAACGGCAGAAATTTGCGGCGTCGCCGATATATTTTTCGCTTTCCAGCCAGAGCGGACGATCGCAGTCTGGAAGTTCAATGCCCCCCAACGAACGACGTAGACGATCCAGCGCGTTTATCGCGTCACTTATTTGCGGAACAATAACGGTGGCGGAAATCCGGATTAGTTGTTTTTGTACCGTGGCATCCGTATTTTCTGGGGCGGTAAAAACCGAACCGCAGTAGTGAATTAATACCGTTACCTGCTGTCCTGTTGGGATATATACTTTCGCATCGGTTGATGAAATATGTATATCCATATCAGGGTTTAATTCACGTAATCTATTCGCCACGGTATGTATAACAGATAATGTTTCCATATACGGTTTTCCTTGATTTACCGGGAGAGATAATATTCTCTCTTCGTTATCGTTCAGACATATTTTGATGTATCAGGCATCAGGCGTCTTTTAATCTCCTTTAGAGAAAAAAGTTAAAACAAATAAAAAATCCCCGGCGTATAAACGACGGGGATTTGTTTAATGGTTACCTCGTTGAATCAGTTCTATTTTGCTATATAGCGCATCCAGTTTTGCTTCCAGAACGGCCTGGCCGCGAAGATAATCCTCGCGGCGGACATAATGCAGCGGTAAATCGGCGCGAAATTCCAGAAATTCTCTCTCCAGCCTGGACCAGCCCGCTTCTGATTCGCGCCGGGCAGCTTCCAGTGCTTCAAAACGTTCATTCAGCCGTTTTTCAATTTGCGCCAGCAGCAATTTACCGGCGGCAAACATTAATCCAACAAACGAAAGTAAGAGGGAGATGACTTCCCAAAAATCGATACTGAGTTTCATTACTCCCTCTGATTAATGAATGCAGCTAGCCTGCCCCCATTGCAAATAACGGGAAGCGTGTTGATATAAAATCGCTTTGGAATAGTGACGATTCTCGCGCCAGTTTGCGGCACTGCGCCCGGCGTTAACGCGTTCTACATGTTCAAACCAGATGGACGCATCTAACCCCTTTGCGGCGGCCAGCTTTTTATCTCTGTTAACCCAGCCTTGCCCGCCGTTATAGGCGCTCAGAGTGAAAGCCATTCGCTGGCAGCTATTTTTTGCTAACACGCTTTTCCACAACTGGCGGTCATACTGTACCAGCGCGCGTATCGCCCAGGCGGGATTAAACGGCTTGTTCTCGCGAAGCGCTGGGTACAACTGGCTTACCCATTTTGCCGTTGCGGGCATAAATTGCGCCATACCCTGCGCGCCAGCCGGAGAAAGCACGTCAGGCGCCCAGCCGGATTCCTGATGTAGTTGCCCGGCAAAATCAGCAACGGGGGCGTTAAGCCCCCAGATTTCGCGCGCGGTACGAATCACTTCGTTGCGCCATTGCAGAGAAGCGCGCGGCGGTTCGGCAGCATCGGCAGGCAAGAAAGTCATAGCGCAGACCAGGCATACGTATTGATAACGCATCGTTACAGCCCCAGCGCGACGGCAAGGCAAATTGCCGCAACGATGATCGCGCGACGAATCATCGCAGCGGCGCAGCACAGCGATTCTTCCCAGGGGCAAAAGGAGTCGGGACGCGCCCAGGGGAAAAGACTGCGGTCGAGCCAGTAACCCAGCACCGCTGATAACGAAACCAGGCTGAGTTTATAGATAACGACCGGAATTTGCGCTGATGATGTCCAGCCGATAAGCGCAAACAGTACGACAGAGGCCATCAGCCAGCCGGAAAGTCGGGGAACAATAATTTTTCGCATACTCTATCTCCTGATAATTGAGAGAAAAGTATCGCTTTTCCCCATAGCGGAAGAACGAAAAGGGCTTTAATAAATAACTTTAAAAAATGTTTAGCGCATGGTGTCAAATGCCAACAAATAAACGAATAAATAAAGCTTTCGGGGCAGGGGGTAGAGGCTGCCTGCGGAGAGTCAGTATGTGTCTGTGGCAGGCTACGATGGCGGTATTGCTGCGTCATAATAATCTTTGATTAAAATTATCTTATTGATTTTTAAAGTCACTTTAAAAATTCACGCGATCGTGAGGAAAGCGATCTTTTTGATCGAACGCAGAAAAAAATGCAAAAAATTAACTGTATGTGCATACAGTATTGTGTAAAATGATGACATCAGTGAAGGCTTACTTCACCTATAAAATAAATACATATTATAAATTGAAAACGATATATACATTCTTTTAATTTATAATTAAATGTCGTTGATAGTAAATATTTATATATATTTTGAATATATTGTTAGGTAGTTATTGCACCGTTTTTTACGCTTCCCTTTTTGGTGCCGTCACGGGGAGCATGGTGCTGGATATGGAGATAAAATATGATTCAGAAATCAAAAGAAATGGTTCGGCTTCCGGAGATTATTAACGATCTGGCGTTTCATGCGTCGCAGGTACTTATTGAAAGCATGAATATTGATAGCGCGTCAGCCGAAAATGCCGGTCAGGAAATTGCTGACAGAATGATGCGCAACTGGGGCGGGCAAAGCATTTATTTCCCCAAAGGTATCTCTGGTCGGGCTTCGGAACGGGATTATCAGATTTACAGCGAGTGCGATGGGCGTAATTATGCGGAGCTGGCCAAAAAGTACAATTTGACACTGCAGTGGATCTATAAAATCGTTAAGCGGGTCCACACGGAAAAACAGCACCAGCGGCGTATGCTGTAAGCGATATCGGGTATGGCGTATAGCGAGCGAAAAGCGCTATACGCCGGTAGCTGCGACAGGCCGGATAAGGCGCTTGCGTCGCCATCCGGCAGCGTATTGCCTGATAGCGCTCACCCGCTGCCGTGTCAGGGCGATTATTCAAATAAGTTCTGATGTAGCTTTTGCACCACTTTCTCGGCATCGTCTCCCGGCACGAGGAAGCACAGATTGTGGCTGGAGGCGCCGTAACAAATCATGCGAATGTTGAACGGTTCCAGGACGCCAAACACTTCTTTACCAACACCGCAGGCTTTTGACAGGTTGTTGCCAATCAGCGCGACCAGCGCCAGTCCTTCTTCGACTTCGACCCGACACAACGCGGAAAGCTCCATCAATAAGGATTGGGTCAGTAACGTATCGCCCGTGGAGGTGGAGCCGGTAGTATCCAGCGTCAGCGCGACGCTCACCTCCGAAGTGGTAATCAGATCTACCGAAATATTATGCCGCGCCAGAATGCCGAACACCTCTGCCAGGAAACCTCGTGAGTGCAGCATATTCAGGCTGTGCAGCGTCAATAGCGTTTGATTGCGGCGCAGCGCCAGCGCGCGGAACAGCGGCGGGTTTTGGGTTTTATTGCACACCAGCGTACCGCCCGCTTGCGGATCTTTACTGGATCCAACGAAGACCGGGATATCACTACGCACGGCCGGGAGTAAGGTGGCTGGATGCAGTACTTTTGCGCCGAAGGTTGCCATCTCCGCCGCTTCTTCAAAGTCGATTTCATCAATTCGCTGCGCGACGGGCACTACGCGCGGGTCGGTGGTGTAAATACCGGGCACATCTGTCCAGATATCAACTCGCGCGGCATGGAGCGCTTCAGCCAGCAACGCTGCCGTATAGTCGCTGCCGCCGCGGCCTAACGTCGTGGTGCGGCCTTTGCTTTCACTGCCGATAAAGCCCTGAGTAATGACCAACGTTTCGTTCAGGCGCGGGAGCAACTGCTGCGCGGCCAGTTCCGCAAGCGCTGCAACGTCCGGTTCCGCACGGCCAAAGCGATCGCTGGTACGCATCACTTTGCGCACGTCGAACCAGTGGGCCTGTACGTCGCGTTCACGCAGGATCTCAACAAATAGCAGGGTAGACATCAGCTCGCCGTGGCTGACCAGTTCATCGGTCAGGGCTGCCGATGTCGCCAGCGATGCCGCCTCCGCCAGAATAGTGATGTTTTCCAGCAGGCGTTCAATCTCTTCGCGAATGACATTCGGATGACGCAGACGATCAAGGATATCGAACTGGATTTTACGGATGGCGTCGAGCGTAGCGAAACGTTCGCCGGGCTCCATCCCTTCGGCCAGCGCCACCAGCAGATTAGTGATGCCGGCAGACGCGGAAAGCACGACTAAACGAACATTGGCGTCGGAAAGTACGATATCCGCGCTACGGTTCATGGCGTCAAAATCAGCGACGCTGGTACCGCCAAATTTGGAAACAACGATCTCTGTCATATCAACCTCGTGTCAGGAAATGAAAAACGCGACCATGGCACAAGGGCAGAACAGAAACCGGTGCAGGCGCAAATGCAAGTAACGTATTTATAAATAAAAGTTGTGGCCTGGACTGTCAACGTTGGGATTATGCGGATTTTTTATGCTGAGTTTAGGCTCAGTAACAGCGCTTATAACCCCGATACCCGTTTGTAGGAATGTTGGCTTATCTATGCGCCCGGCGACTCACCCACTTGCCGCCTTTCTGCACCTCGAATTATTTAGGGTATATACTTTTTATCCTCATTCGACAGTGCCTGGGGCAACGGCACTAAAACAATCACACTTTTCTGTGACTGGCGTTACAATCGATCCCAGTCACAATTCTCAAATCAGAAGAGTATTGCTAATGAAAAACATCAATCCAACGCAGACTTCTGCCTGGCAGGCGCTCCAGAAACACTACGATGAAATGAAAGACGTTACGATCGCTGAGCTTTTCGCGAACGATAGCGACCGTTTCGCTAAATTTTCCGCGACGTTTGACGATCTGATGCTGGTGGATTTCTCCAAAAACCGCATCACCGAAGAGACGCTGGCAAAATTACAGGATCTGGCGAAAGAGACCGATCTGGCCGGCGCGATTAAATCCATGTTCTCCGGCGAGAAGATCAACCGCACCGAAGACCGCGCCGTGCTGCACGTGGCGCTGCGTAACCGTAGCAATACGCCGATCATCGTGGACGGCAAAGATGTGATGCCGGAAGTGAACGCCGTGCTTGAGAAGATGAAAACTTTCTCGCAAGCGATTATCTCCGGTCAGTGGAAAGGCTACACCGGTAAGGCCATCACCGACGTGGTGAACATCGGTATCGGCGGTTCCGACCTCGGCCCGTTCATGGTGACCGAAGCGCTGCGTCCGTATAAAAACCATCTGAACATGCACTTCGTCTCTAACGTCGATGGCACCCACATCGCTGAAGTGCTGAAGAAAGTGAACCCTGAAACCACACTGTTCCTGGTCGCTTCTAAAACTTTCACCACCCAGGAAACCATGACCAACGCCCACAGCGCGCGCGACTGGTTCCTGAAAAGTGCAGGCGATGAAAAACACGTGGCGAAACACTTTGCTGCGCTCTCCACCAACGCCAAAGCGGTCGGCGAATTTGGTATCGACACGGCCAATATGTTCGAGTTCTGGGACTGGGTCGGCGGTCGTTACTCGCTGTGGTCTGCCATCGGCCTGTCCATTATTCTGTCCGTCGGTTTCGACAACTTTGTCGAGCTGCTTTCCGGCGCGCACGCGATGGACAAGCATTTCTCCACCACTCCGGCGGAGAAAAACCTACCCATTCTGCTGGCGTTGATTGGCATCTGGTACAACAATTTCTTCGGCGCGGAAACCGAAGCCATTCTGCCGTATGACCAGTATATGCACCGTTTCGCCGCCTACTTCCAGCAGGGTAACATGGAATCCAACGGTAAATACGTTGACCGTAACGGCAACGCCGTGGATTACCAGACAGGCCCAATTATCTGGGGCGAACCAGGCACCAACGGTCAGCACGCGTTTTATCAATTGATTCACCAGGGTACTAAAATGGTGCCGTGTGACTTTATCGCCCCGGCTATCACCCATAACCCGCTATCCGATCATCATCAGAAGCTGCTGTCTAACTTCTTCGCGCAGACCGAAGCGCTGGCGTTTGGTAAATCCCGCGAGGTGGTTGAGCAGGAATATCGCGATCAGGGTAAAGATCCGGCGCAGCTTGAACACGTTGTGCCATTCAAAGTGTTTGAAGGCAACCGCCCGACCAACTCTATCCTGCTGCGTGAAATTACGCCGTTCAGCCTGGGCGCGCTGATTGCGCTGTATGAGCATAAAATCTTTACGCAGGGCGTCATCCTGAACATCTTTACTTTCGACCAGTGGGGCGTTGAGTTGGGTAAACAGTTGGCTAACCGTATTCTGCCGGAGCTGGGCGATGATAAAGCTATTTCGTCCCATGATAGCTCTACCAACGGTCTGATTAACCGTTATAAAGCCTGGCGCGCCTGATGGCGCTGCGCTTATCCGGTCTACGTAATGCATAGCGTCTGTAGGCCGGATAAGTCGTTTCGCCGCCATCCGGCAAAAAGAGAATAAGATAATAAAAAGGCCGATATTCACATCGGCTTTTTTTATAAGATAATTCCGCTTGTCCGTCTTTATCCCCACAATTTTATATTGAGCTTAATCCTAAAATAAGCAATAACCAGAAAATCACTCTGCGTTATTTTCAGATTATACGGATGCTGATGTCTTTTAGTTTAATTTTAACTTATTGATTTTATTTGTTTGTTAATTAAATAATGTAGGCGTTACTTCTTTAAAGTTTAATTATCCTAAAACCTCGCTGTTATTTCTCCCGGACATAATCCGCCTGCTTTGGTTGTGTATACTCGGTAGCGCCCGAAATTCTTTTGGGTAAATCTCCATTCATTCAATGAAGGGAAATTATGATGAAAAAAGTACTGTATGGCATTTTTGCCATAACCGCGCTTGCGGCGACATCTGTCTCGGCAGCCCCCGTTCAGGTGGGTGAAGCGGCAGGGTCGGCAGCGACGTCGGTATCGGCGGGAAGCTCCTCCGCTACCAGCGTTAGCACCGTAAGTTCGGCGGTGGGCGTCGCGTTAGCGGCAACCGGCGGCGGCGATGGTTCTAATACCGGAACCACGACCACCACGACCACCAGTACCCAGTAGTATCGGTACGTTTAACCATAACCACACTCCGGTGTGGTTATTTTGCCCCTCTGGAGAAGCGTCGTGAAGCGACTCGCACTTATCCTGATTTGCCTGCTATTACAGGCGTGTTCGGCCACCACTAAAGGCCTGGGCGATTCACTGTGGGACAGTTTGTTCGGTACGCCAGGCGTACAGCTAACGGATGACGATATTCAAAACATGCCGTATGCCAGCCAGTACATGCAGCTTAACGGCGGTCCTCAACTGTTTGTGGTGCTCGCTTTCTCGGAAAACGGGCAGCAGAAATGGGTGACGCAGGATGGCGCGACGATCGTGACGCAGCATGGCCGTCTGGTCAAAACTCTGCTCGGCGGCGACAACCTGATCGATGTGAATAATCTGGCGACCGACCCGCTGGCGAAACCAGGACAGATTATCGATGGCGCGACCTGGACTCGCACCCTGGGCTGGACCGAACATCGCCAGGTGCGTTACGCCACCGCCCGTTCCGTTTTTACATGGCGAGGGACCGATAGCGTTAGCGTCGGCAGTGAAGAGACCGCCGTGCGGGTGCTGGATGAAGAAGTGACGACCGATCAAACGCGCTGGCGTAATCGCTACTGGATTGATAGCGAAGGCCAAATTCGCCAGACGGAACAGTATCTGGGCGCGAATTACTTTCCGGTGAAAACCACGCTGATTAAGGCGGCAAAATCATGATGAAAAGGACGATAAGCGCGCTGGCGCTGGCCTTTATCGCGTCATCCGCCTTTGCCAGCGGCACTGTTACCGTTTTTACCCAAGGTAATAGCGAGCCTAAAACGCTGACAGACGCTGAGCGTCTGCTCGATTTAGTCGGACAGCCGCGCCTGGCAACGAGCTGGTGGCCTGCGGCGGTGATAGGCGAAGAACAGGCGACCGTGACGGCGCGTCAACAGCAACAGGAACTTCTCGGGCGACTGGCGGCGCTCAGCGCTGAGGAAGACGGCGATGCGGCGGCAGCGATAAACACACTGCGCCGACAGATTCAGGCGGTGAAGGTGACGGGCAGACAATTCGTGAATCTTGATCCTGACGTGGTGCGGGTGAGCGAACGAGGTAACCCGCCGCTGCAAGGTCACTACATGCTCTGGGTCGGGCCGCAACCCACGCAGGTGACGCTCTTTGGCTTGATTAGCCAGCCGGGCAGCCAGCCGTTCGTCCCTGGGCGGGACGTCGCCAGTTATCTCAAGGGTCAGCGCTTACTCAGCGGCGCGGATCGTAGCTATGCCTGGGTGGTTTACCCTGATGGACGCAGCCAAAAAGCGCCGGTGGCTTACTGGAATAAACGTCATATCGAGCCGATGCCCGGCAGCATTATTTTTGTCGGTTTTGCCGATTCCCTTTGGCGCGGCACGCCGGAGGCGATAAATGCCGACATTCTTCATACCCTGACGCAGCGGATACCGGAATAATGAAAAAAACACATCTGCTCAGCGTGCTGGCGCTGGGTATTAGCGCGGCCTGCCATGCCGAAACATATCCAGCCCCTGTTGGGCCTTCACAATCTGACTTTGGCGGCGTGGGCCTGCTGCAAACGCCGACAGCGCGTATGGCGCGTGAAGGGGAGATGAGCCTGAACTATCGCGATAACGATCAGTACCGCTACTACTCGGCTTCGGTTCAGCTTTTCCCGTGGCTGGAAACCACGTTGCGCTATACCGATGTCCGTACGAAAAAGTACAGCAGCGTGGAATCATTCTCCGGCGACCAGACTTACAAAGATAAAGCGTTTGATGTGAAACTGCGGTTGTGGGAAGAGAGTTACTGGATGCCGCAGGTGGCGGTTGGCGCGCGCGATATCGGCGGGACGGGGCTGTTTGATGCGGAATATATTGTAGCGAGTAAGGCCTGGGGGCCGTTTGATTTTTCATTAGGTCTCGGCTGGGGCTATCTTGGCACCAGCGGCAATGTGTCTAATCCTTTCTGTTCGTATAGTGATAAATTCTGTTCGCGTGATAACAGCTATAAAGAGGCCGGTTCCGTCGACGGTAGCGATATGTTTCACGGCCCGGCTTCGCTGTTTGGCGGCGTGGAATACCAGACCCCGTGGCAACCGCTACGCCTGAAGCTGGAGTATGAAGGCAATAACTATCAGCAGGATTTTGCGGGGAAACTGGAACAGAAGAGCAAGTTTAACGTCGGCGCCATTTACCGCGTCACCGATTGGGCCGACGTTAACCTCAGCTACGAGCGCGGCAACACCTTTATGTTTGGCGTTACGCTGCGCACCAATTTCAACGATTTACGTCCCGCGTATCATGACAATTCACGCCCGCAATACCGACCACAGCCGCAGGATGCCATCCTGCAACATTCGGTAGTGGCTAATCAATTAACGTTATTGAAATATAATGCCGGTCTGGCGGACCCGAAAATCCAGGTCAAAGGCGATACGCTATACGTTACCGGTGAACAGGTGAAGTACCGCGACTCCCGTGAAGGGATCGTGCGCGCTAACCGGATCGTCATGAACGATCTGCCGGAGGGGATCCGCACGATCCGCGTGACGGAAAACCGCCTTAATCTGCCGCAGGTCACCACTGAAACCGATGTCGCCAGCCTGAAACGCCATCTGGAAGGCGAACCGCTGGGACATGAAACTCCGCTGGCGCAAAAACGCGTGGAGCCGATCGTGCCAGAGAGTACTGAACAGGGTTGGTATATCGACAAGTCGCGCGTTGATTTTCATCTTGATCCCGTGCTGAATCAGTCGGTAGGCGGCCCGGAAAACTTCTATATGTATCAGTTGGGCGTAATGGGAACTGCGGATCTGTGGGTCACGGATCATCTGCTCACCACGGGCAGCGTGTTTGCCAATATCGCCAACAACTACGACAAATTTAACTACACCAATCCGCCGAAGGATTCGCATCTGCCGCGGGTGCGTACGCATGTCCGTGAGTATGTGCAGAATGATGTTTATGTGAATAACCTACAGGCCAACTACTTCCAGTATTTTGGCAATGGTTTCTATGGGCAGGTCTATGGCGGTTATCTGGAGACCATGTTTGGCGGTGCCGGGGCGGAAGTCCTGTATCGCCCGGTAGACAGCAATTGGGCGTTTGGCCTGGATGCCAACTACGTGAAACAGCGTGACTGGCGTAGCGCGCAGGATATGATGAAGTTTACCGATTACAGCGTGAAGACCGGACATTTGACCGCATACTGGACGCCGTCGTTCGCCCAGGATGTGCTGGTGAAAGCCAGCGTTGGTCAGTATCTGGCGGGCGATAAAGGCGGTACGCTGGAGATCGCCAAACGCTTCGATAGCGGCGTCGTTGTCGGTGGTTACGCGACGATTACCGATGCGTCGCCGGATGAATATGGGGAAGGGGATTTTACCAAAGGCGTATATGTTTCCGTGCCGCTGGATCTCTTCTCGTCCGGCCCAACCCGAAGTCGTGCGGCAATTGGCTGGACGCCGCTGACGCGTGACGGTGGTCAACAGCTTGGCCGTAAGTTTGGCCTGTATGATATGACCAGTGACAGGAGCGTAAATTTCCGTTAATACTCAGGCCGGATAAGGCGTTCACGGCGCTATCCGGCAAATTATCTTATTGAACAAAATATAAACATAAATAAAAAATATAGATGCCCGTCACATTTGTGCGTTATACAGAAACCTCGCCGCAGAGAAAGAGGGGGCTGTTATGATGCCATTATCGCGCTCACGTCTTGAGTTTATCGCCACGATTTTACAAAACGTACTAAATTTGGGGCTGCTTACCCTCGGTCTGATCCTGGTCGTTTTTCTCGGTAAAGAGACGGTGCACCTGGCGGATGCCTTATTCGTGCCTGAGCAAGCCAGCAAATATGAACTGGTGGAAGGGCTGGTGATCTACTTTCTTTATTTCGAATTTATTGCGCTGATTGTGAAGTACTTTAAGTCTGGCCTTCACTTTCCGCTGCGCTATTTCGTGTACATTGGGATCACGGCGATTGTGCGTCTGATCATTGTCGATCATAAAACGCCAATGGATGTATTACTCTATTCGGCGGCGATCCTCCTGTTGGTTATCACGTTGTGGTTATGTAATTCGAACCGACTACGGCGAGAATAGGCGTCGCCACACCGTAACGGACGTATGGCGTGGCAATAAATTAGCCGCTGTCTATAACGCATAAAAAAAGCGCTCCGAAGAGCGCCAAAATACGACCATAAGTGGGGATAACATAAGTTGAGGGCAGTGGCATTGCCCGTTGCCGGGCAGGTACTTCGATAAAACTTAACCTTTCACACCCCCAGCCGTCAGGCCGTTGACCAGCCAACGTTGCGCCAACAGGAACACCAGGGTGATAGGAATAGCAGAAAGGACGGCGGCGGCGGCAAAGTCGCCCCACAGGTAGTTTTGCGGGTTGAGATATTGCTGCATACCCACGGCCAGCGTATAGCTGTCCACATCGCGCAGTAACAACGAGGCGACCGGAACTTCGGTAATCGCCGCGATGAACGACAGAATAAACACCACCGCCAGAATCGGTACGGAAAGCGGCAGCAGCACCAGGCGAAATGCCTGCCACGGGGTTGCGCCATCCAGCGCGGCGGCCTCTTCCAGCGAGCTGTCGATAGTTTCGAAGTAGCCTTTAATCGTCCAGACATGCAGCGCGATGCCGCCAAGATAGGCGAAGATCACGCCGCCATGCGTATTCAGACCGATAAATGGAATATATTGTCCCAGACGGTCAAATAACGCATACAGCGCCACCAGAGACAAAACCGCCGGAAACATCTGGAAAATCAGCATCCCTTTAAGCAGTGTTGCTTTACCTGGAAAACGCATTCGTGCGAAAGCGTAGGCGCAGGTGGTGGAGAGCGCCACGATGCCGATGGCGGTAATACCGGCGATTTTCACCGAGTTCCACAGCCACAGCAGGACCGGGAAGGGAGGCGGCGTTACCCGACCATCCGCATGTTCCACGCTGAAACCCAGCGCCAGCCGCCAGTGTTCCCAGGAGATTTTGTCCGGGATCAGGCTTCCGGTGGCGAAGTTCCCTTCACGTAGCGAGATAGCGATGACCATCAGCAGCGGGAACATAATCGCCGCGATGAAAATCAGCAGCCCCAGGTGCGTGATGAAGAGACGCAGTTTCTGAGATTTGGGTTGGACCATAGCCATTGTTATTATCTCCCTTAATCAAACTTCATACGCGTGGCTTTCAGGTTCACTATTGCCAGCGCGCCTACCAGCAGGAAGATCAGCGTGGCAATGGCCGCCGCCAGACCGAAGTCCTGACCGCCGCCGCCTTCAAAGGCGATACGGTAGGTGTAGCTGACGAGCAGATCGGTATAACCGGCAGGCGTGGTGGTGCCGAGACGGTCTGGCCCGCCGTTGGTCAATAACTGAATCAGGACAAAGTTATTAAAGTTAAAGGCGAAGCTGGCGATCATCAGCGGCGTTAGCGGCTTAATCAGCAGCGGTAAGGTGATCTTAAAGAAATTCTGAAACGGACCGGCGCCGTCCATTGCGGAGGCTTCGTACAGGTCGTCCGGAATCGCTTTCAGCAGTCCCATGCACAGGATCATCATGTAGGGATAACCCAGCCAGGTATTCACGATAATCACCATTGCCCGCGCGGTGTTGGGGTCGCTGAACCAGGCAGGTTTAATGCCGAACAGCGCGCTCAGCATCATATTGATTTCACCAAAGCTTTGGTTGAATAACCCTTTGAAAATCAAAATTGAAATAAACGACGGTACGGCGTAGGGCAGAATCAGCAGGACGCGGTAGATAGCTTTACCTTTCAGCGCTTCCCACTGTACGAGGCAGGCCAATACCATCCCAACCGCCACGGTTAACACCACAGTGAGGACCGAAAAGACCACGGTCCAGACGAAGATAGCGAAAAAGGGCTTCTGGATCCCTTCGTCGGTAAAGACGCGCGTAAAGTTTTTCGCGCCGATAGTAACGGTATAACCAGGACTGAGTTTTTCATCACCCCAGCTTCCGTCGGCGTTGATCGACTGATAATAACCGCTATCGTTGTTTGGCCGGTATTTTACGCCGCTCTGGTTATTGGTAAGCAGGCCGTCATCAGCCAGTGTGTACAGCGGACGAGTACCGGAAAACTGACGTAGCGAGCTCATAATCACTTTACTTTCATCCGGCAGGACGGCGGTTATCTGGTTCAGCGCCAGACGGTTCTGGGTGATTATCCGCAGATTGGCGCGTTCGCCGCCCGGCAGGGCATCGGTCTCTTTCAGCTGTAATTTTTGTTCGCCGCCGAAGGAAAATGCGTCAGACAGGTAATGTTTGCCCGTTTCTCCGTCGGTGAGGGCCAGTTGCCACTCGTCGCCGGTCGGGTAAAGACCGAAGTTATAGGTTTTTCCTGCCTGATAAGAACGGTCCATCAGCACTTGCTGGGCGCGTTCAAAGGTGAGCTGGTTGGTGCTGCTGTAGTTAGTAAAGGCGATGGCGATGGTGCACACCAGCGGGAATAGCACAAACAGCCCCATGCCGGCGAGGCCAGGGTAAACGTAGCGCCAGGCATAGGTTTTACGATTTGCGAAAATATACAGGCCAGCAGAGCTTAAAATCAGCGTCATGATGGCGAACAGATACTCCCCTTGTACGTACATTAAAACTACAAGGTAACCCACCAGCAGGCCCAGCAGACCAATTACTGACCATTTAAGCTGGTCGCTTTGCCACCAGTGTTTCTTTTTAATGACATCCATGGGGGATTTCCTCTACAGCGTTGAAACTTCCTGGCCGGAGATGTGCCTGATGGCGCTGCGCTTATCAGGCCTACGGTGTGTTGTAGGCCGGATAAGGCATTTATGCCGCCATCCGGCACAGGCTCGCGGCATTACTTAGTGATACGGCTTTGTGCATCTTTCAGCGCGGCATCCACGGTTTGACGGCCGCTGGCGGCGTTGATCACAGCCGTACGTACCGCATACCAGAAGGCGGACATCTGCGGAATATTCGGCATGATCTCGCCTTTCTGGGCGTTATCCATGGTGGCAGCGATACGGGGGTCTTTCGCTAACTGCTCCTGGAAAGATTTCAGCGCCACGGCGCCCAGCGGTTTATCTTTGTTCACCGCTGCCAGACCCTGATCGGTCAGCAGGTAGTTTTCGAGGAACTCTTTCGCCAGCTCTTTATTCGGGCTGGCAGCGTTAATCCCCGCGCTCAGCACGCCGACGAACGGTTTCGAGGGTTTACCTTTGAAGGTCGGCAGCAGGGTGACACCGTAGTTGACTTTGCTCTTGTCGATGTTCGACCATGCCCACGGACCGTTGATGGTCATTGCCGTTTCGCCTTTATTGAAGGCCGCTTCGGCGATGGAGTAATCGGTATCGGCGCTCATATTTTTGTTCTTGATCATATCGATCAGGAAAGTCAGGCCCGCTTTCGCGCCGGCGTTGTCGACGCCAACGTCTTTCACGTCATACTTGCCGTTTTCAAATTTGAACGCGTAACCGCCGTCAGCAGCGATCAAAGGCCAGGTGAAATACGGCTCTTGCAGGTTGAACATTATCGCCGACTTCCCTTTCGCTTTTAGTTCTTTATCCAGCGCCGGGATCTCTTCCCAGGTTTTCGGCGGGTTCGGGACGAGATCTTTGTTATAAATCAGGGAGAGGGCTTCAACGGCGATGGGGTAGGCGATCAGCTTGCCGTTATAACGTACCGCATCCCAGGTGAACGGATAGAGTTTGTCCTGAAACGCTTTATCCGGAGTAACCTCCGCCAGCAGACCAGACTGCGCGTAGCCGCCAAAACGGTCGTGCGCCCAGAAGATAATGTCAGGACCGTCGCCGGTGGCTGCCACCTGCGGGAATTTCTCTTCCAGCTTATCCGGGTGCTCAACGGTCACTTTAATACCGGTGTCTTGCTCAAATTTTTTACCGACCTCGGCCAGACCGTTATAGCCCTTGTCGCCGTTGATCCAGATAACCAGTTTACCTTCTTCAATTTTGGCGAGAGCCGGGGCGGAAATCATCATCGTCGTAAGTGCGGATAATGCGAGGATGCCTACGCCAGTTTTAATCTTCATATCTCCCATCCTTTTTGGTGATGTACACAGAGGTGGTTTAACGGTCTCTAGTTTCTTTATACGACAACCTCTTTCCATCCTCCCCGCCCCTACGCCCCACCCCGGCTTTATGTGATCTGTGTTGCATAAATGTGAGTAATGCGTGCTGGCGCACACAAAAACACGCCGATTTTTGCGGGCGGCATCACGAAATTCCTTTTCTGTCCGCGCCCGTGGTCTCAGGCGCTGTGTCCTCATCCTCCCGCCTCCTCCCCCATAAAAAAGCCGGGGGGTGGAGGATTTACCCCAGTCAGGGATCGCGCATAGTCAGGCCATCATGAATGTTGCTGTCAATGACAGGTTGTAACGAAGGGAGAAAGGCATGGCGAGCGTACAGCTACGAAATGTAACGAAAGCCTGGGGTGACGTGGTGGTATCGAAAGATATTAACCTCGATATCCATGACGGGGAGTTCGTGGTGTTTGTGGGACCGTCAGGCTGTGGTAAATCGACCTTGCTGCGTATGATCGCCGGGCTTGAAACCATCACCAGTGGCGACCTGTTTATCGGGGAAACCCGTATGAATGATATCCCGCCTGCCGAGCGCGGCGTGGGCATGGTATTCCAGTCTTATGCGCTCTATCCCCATCTCTCCGTTGCAGAAAACATGTCTTTCGGCCTCAAGCTGGCGGGCGCCAAAAAAGAGGTAATGAATCAACGCGTCAACCAGGTGGCGGAAGTGCTGCAACTGGCGCATCTGCTGGAACGTAAGCCAAAAGCGCTTTCCGGCGGGCAGCGTCAGCGCGTAGCGATTGGCCGCACGCTGGTGGCGGAGCCGCGTGTGTTTTTGCTGGATGAACCGCTCTCTAACCTGGACGCCGCGCTACGCGTGCAGATGCGCATTGAAATTTCTCGCCTGCATAAACGTCTGGGCCGCACGATGATTTACGTCACCCACGATCAGGTCGAGGCGATGACGCTGGCCGACAAAATCGTGGTGCTGGACGCCGGTCGCGTCGCGCAGGTCGGTAAGCCGCTGGAGTTGTACCACTATCCGGCGGACCGCTTTGTCGCGGGCTTCATCGGCTCGCCGAAGATGAACTTCCTGCCGGTGAAAGTGACCGCCACCGCAATTGAACAAGTCCAGGTCGAACTGCCGAATCGCCAGCAAATCTGGCTGCCGGTCGAAAGTCGCGGCGTGCAGGTCGGCGCCAATATGTCTTTAGGCATTCGGCCGGAACACCTGCTGCCGAGCGATATCGCCGATGTCACCCTGGAAGGCGAAGTCCAGGTGGTCGAGCAGTTAGGGCACGAAACACAAATTCATATCCAGATCCCCGCCATCCGTCAAAACCTGGTTTATCGCCAGAATGACGTGGTGTTGGTAGAAGAGGGCGCCACATTCGCTATCGGCCTGCCGCCAGAGCGCTGTCATCTGTTCCGCGAGGATGGCAGCGCATGTCGTCGTCTGCATCAAGAGCCGGGTGTTTAAGGCCTCCATAAAAAAACGAAACGCAAAACCATTCGCAGTTTTAGAAGGTGGCAGCGTTTAAAGAAAAGCAATGATCTCAGGAGATAGAATGATGATTACTCTGCGCAAACTCCCACTGGCGGTTGCTGTCGCAGCGGGCGTAATGTCCGCTCAGGCAATGGCTGTCGATTTCCACGGTTACGCCCGTTCCGGTATTGGCTGGACGGGAAGCGGCGGCGAACAACAGTGTTTCCAGGTGACCGGTGCCCAAAGTAAATACCGTCTTGGTAACGAATGTGAAACCTATGCGGAGCTGAAACTGGGCCAGGAAGTGTGGAAAGAGGGCGATAAGAGCTTCTATTTCGACACCAACGTCGCTTATTCGGTTAACCAGCAGAACGACTGGGAATCGACCGATCCCGCCTTCCGCGAAGCGAACGTGCAGGGTAAAAACCTGATTGAATGGCTGCCGGGCTCTACCATCTGGGCCGGTAAGCGCTTCTATCAGCGTCATGACGTACACATGATCGACTTCTACTACTGGGATATTTCAGGTCCTGGCGCAGGTATCGAAAATATCGATCTGGGCTTCGGTAAGCTTTCACTGGCGGCGACCCGCTCTCAGGAGGCGGGCGGTTCTTACACCTTCAGCAGCCAAAATATTTACGATACTTCTAAAGATACCGCGAACGATGTTTTCGATGTCCGTTTAGCAGGCTTGCAGACCAATCCGGATGGCGTGCTGGAACTGGGCGTTGACTATGGTCGGGCGAATAAGAGCGACGGCTACAGCTATGTTGATGGCGCAACTAAAGACGGCTGGATGTTCACCGCGGAACATACCCAAAGCATGTTGAAAGGCTACAACAAGTTTGTCCTTCAGTATGCGACTGACGCGATGACCACGCAGGGTAAAGGCGGGGCGCAGGGTACCTATGGGTATGCCTATGATACAAAAGACGATGACGGTAATGTCATCCACCACGTTGACGACTACGTCAATAACAACGGCAAACTATGGCGTGTGCTGGATCACGGCGCGATTTCGCTGGGCGATCGTTGGGATCTGATGTACGTCGGTATGTTCCAGAAACAAGACCTGGACAATAAACTCGGTACCGATTGGTGGACTGTAGGCGTACGTCCGATGTTCAAATGGACGCCAATCATGAGTACCCTGCTGGAAGTGGGTTATGACAACGTGAAATCTCAGCAGACTGGCGATCATAACAACCAATACAAAATCACCCTGGCGCAACAGTGGCAGGCAGGCGACAGCATCTGGTCGCGCCCGGCTATCCGTGTGTTTGCGACTTATGCGAAGTGGGATGAGAAATGGGGTTATATCAAAGATGGTGATAAAACCTTACGTTATGCCGCCGCAAGCAACAGCGGTTTCAATACCACCAGCCGTGGCGATAGCGATGAGTGGACCTTCGGCGCCCAGATGGAAATCTGGTGGTAATACGATGGTCATCTGACGTAACGAGGGGCGCAAGCCCCTCTGAAATATCAGGTCTGATGATGCTTGTAAGCCGAATAAGGCGCCAGCCGCCATTCGGCGATATGTTTGGGTTGGCGCGCTATTGCCTGGCTACCGCTGAACCCGCCTTATTGAGGTGAGAATAATGAAAATGAAGAAAAGTCTCGTCGCCCTCTGTTTAACCGCAGGGCTGTTCGCCAGCGTGCCGGGTATCAGCCTGGCGGAAGTGAACTATGTACCGCAAAATACCAGCGCCGCGCCCGCTATTCCTGCTGCTGCGCTACAGCAATTAACCTGGACGCCTGTAGATCAGTCAAAAACGCAGTCTACCCAACTGGCGACGGGCGGCCAGCGCCTTGACGTCGCCGGCATTACCGGCCCGGTCGCCGCTTATAGCGTTCCGGCGAATATCGGCGAGCTGACATTAACTCTGACCAGCGAGGTCAATAAGCAAGCCAGCGTTTTTGCGCCAAACGTGTTGATTCTTGACCAAAATATGACGCCTTCGGCGTTCTTCCCCAGCAGTTACTTTACTTATCAGCAGCCGGGCGTCATGAGCGCAGACCGGCTGGAAGGCGTGATGCGCCTGACGCCTGCGTTGGGACAGCAGAAACTCTATGTTCTGGTGTTTACGACCGAAAAAGATCTTCAGCAAACCACTACGCTGCTCGATCCGGCAAAAGCCTATGCCAAAGGCGTCGGTAACTCTATCCCGGATATTCCCGATCCAGTTGCTCGCCATACCACTGATGGCGTGGTGAAACTGAAGGTGAAAACCAACAGCAGCTCCAGCGTATTGGTCGGGCCGTTGTTTGGCTCGTCCGGTACCGGGCCGGTAACGGTAGGCAATACCGCCGCGCCGGTCGCGGCGCCAGCGCCAGTCGCGCCGAAGAAAAGCGAACCGATGTTGAACGATACGGAAAGCTACTTTAATAAAGCGATTAAGGATGCCGTAGCGAAAGGCGACGTCGATAAAGCGCTGAAACTGCTTGATGAGGCCGAACGTCTGGGATCGACATCTGCCCGTTCCACCTTTATCAGCAGTGTAAAAGGCAAGGGGTAATTATTTCCCCACAGTGCTGATTTTGCAGCAACTGGTGCGTCTCCTGGCGCACCTTTTTTTGTCATTTCATGCGAATTGTTATTTTTTTGTTGCGCAACAGATCACTTAATTGTGATTGCGCCCCCCGTAATGTCTTTTCTGAGATACAATGACTTTAGGTTATGAATCGGAGAGTAAGGCATGTCACACCCTGCGTTAACGCGACTGCGTGCGCTGCGCTATTTTGATGCGATTCCTGCGCTTGAACCCCATTTGCTGGACTGGCTGTTGCTGGAAGATTCTATGACTAAACGTTTTGAGCAGCAGGGAAAGCGGGTAAGCGTGACGCTGATTCGGGAAGCGTTTGTCGGCCAAAGTGAGGTCGAGGAAGCATCAGGTTTACTGCCATCCGAATCCCGCTACTGGTTACGTGAGATACTGCTTTGCGCTGACGGCGAGCCCTGGCTTGCCGGACGTACCGTGGTACCGGAATCCACGCTGTGCGGACCTGAACAGGTCTTACAACATCTGGGTAAAATCCCGCTTGGACGTTATCTATTTACATCATCGACACTGACCCGCGATTTTATTGAAATTGGACGCGATGCAACGCTGTGGGGGCGCCGCTCTCGACTGCGGTTGAGCGGAAAACCGCTGTTGCTTACCGAGCTTTTTTTACCTGCATCGCCGCTGTACTGAGAGGAAGATAAAGATGGAGTGGAGTCTGACGCAGAGTAAGCTGCTGGCGTTTCACCGTTTGATGCGTACAGATAAGCCTATTGGCGCGTTGCTGCTGCTCTGGCCGACGCTTTGGGCGCTATGGGTGGCGACGCCGGGTATGCCTCAGCTGTGGATTTTGGCAGTTTTTGTCGCTGGCGTGTGGTTAATGCGCGCGGCGGGCTGCGTGGTGAATGATTATGCCGATCGTAAATTTGACGGACATGTAAAACGTACGGTCAACCGACCTTTACCCAGCGGCGCCGTGACAGAGAAAGAAGCGCGCAACCTGTTTGTGGTGCTGGTGCTGCTGGCGTTTCTGTTGGTGCTGACGCTGAACGCCATGACGATTCTGCTTTCCGTGGCGGCGCTGGCGTTGGCCTGGGTTTATCCCTTTATGAAACGCTACACTCACCTGCCGCAGGTCGTGCTGGGGGCCGCTTTCGGCTGGTCAATCCCCATGGCGTTCGCCGCGGTGAGCGAATCCCTGCCGTTGAGCTGCTGGCTGATGTTCCTCGCCAATATTCTCTGGGCGGTGGCTTACGATACGCAATATGCGATGGTCGACAGAGATGATGATATCAAGATAGGCATTAAATCGACGGCGATCCTGTTTGGTCGTTATGACACATTAATTATCGGGATTCTGCAGCTTGGCGTCATGGCGTTAATGGCGCTGATCGGTTGGTTGAATGGTCTGGGATGGGGATATTACTGGGCTGTGCTGGTGGCGGGCGCGCTGTTTGTCTACCAGCAAAAACTGATTGCGAACCGTGAGCGTGAAGCCTGCTTTAAAGCCTTTATGAACAATAACTACGTTGGCCTGGTGCTATTTTTAGGGCTGGCGATGAGTTACTGGCACTTCTGATGTCATGCCGGGCGAACCCGGCCTACAAAGCCAAAATTTTCAATACGTCATATCAGTCGCCCGATGAGCTTACGCCATCGGGCATTTCAGGCACTGGCTTACTCGCCCTGCGTCGCGCTTTCAATCGTCAGACGGACATCAGAGGTAATCAGATCGGCAAGCATCTGATATATCTTCATCGTTTCTGCCGGTTCGGCATCGCCCGTATCACTGATATAACCCTCATCCCGTAGCGTCAACACGAGTGAACTGAACACCGCTTTGTCGAAAAACTCCGGCGCGTTAATACCGTGCAGGACAGACAGACGTTGCGCCACGGTACGGCTTTCTTTCTCCAGCGTACTGCGGTTGATGGACGGATTGGCGCTCAACAGCCAGAACGTAATGGCATAACGCTGTAGCGTTTCACGCGCGCCTGCCGCCAGCAGTTGCAGCGTACGGGAATGCGTCGGGTTGATATGCAGTTCATCATCCTGCAGGGTAATTAGCCCCTGACGCTGCATTTCACTGGCCAGCGCGTCAATGACCGAGGCTAACTCCTCGCGCTCCCAGCGCAGGAACAGCTCCGCTTTTAACATCGGATAGAGCGCTTCAACATGCTGCTGCAACGCATCACGCGAAATGCGACGATGCTGGGTGATAATCGCCGCCATCAGCGAAGGCATAATCAACATATGCGCGATATTGTTACGATAATAGGTCATCAACACCGCCTGCTCGCGCGGCAGGATGATGATATCGCCAATGGTGTCTTTCTCGACCTCAAACTTATTCATCTGCAGCGCGTGAGCGATGAGCTCGCCAGCGCTGGCGGCAGGAACGGTTGAGTCTGTGGAATAAGGAACATTGCGCATCAGATCGAGATAGCAATCAAGCTGCTCGGTGAGCTGCTCGCGGGTGAGCGAGCGCTGACGCGACGCTAACAGCGCGGTACAACACAGGTTCATCGCGTTTGCCGCGCCAGCGTTGTTAATACGCACCATCAGATCGGCGGCGATACTATTTACCGTCGGCGTCAGCCAGGCTGGGCGTATGGCCTCTATAGGGTCGATAGATTCGCGCCACTCCGGCACATGCTGGTTCAGGTACGTCATGAGCGGCATCGGTTCGCCAAAGTTAACGTAGCCCTGACCCAGATTGCGCAGCTTGCTCAAGCCTTTCAGCATCTGCGGCAGACTCTCTTTCTCTTTTGTCGCGCCGCGCAGCTCTTTCGCATAGGTGCCCACTTCCATGACGTGCTCATAGCCGATGTAAATAGGCACTAACGTAATTGGACGGGTACCGCCGCGCAGCATCGCCTGGATAGTCATCGACAGGGTGCCGGTTTTCGGGTCTAACAAACGTCCGGTACGCGAACGTCCTCCTTCGACAAAATACTCAACCGAGTAACCGCGGCTGAACAGCTCGCCCAGGTATTCGCGAAAGACAGTGGAATAGAGTTTATTCCCCTTAAAGGTGCGACGAATAAAGAACGCGCCCAGACGACGGAAAATCGGGCCAGCGGGCCAGAAATTAAGGTTAATACCGGCGGCAATGTGCGGCGGAACCAGTCCCTGATGGTACAGCACATAAGAAAGGAGCAAATAGTCCATATGGCTGCGGTGACAGGGTACATAGACGATTTCATGCCCGTCGTGCGCCAGTTGGCGTACGCGCTCGGCGTTATGCACGTTAATCCCCTGGTACAGTCGGTTCCAGGTAAACCCCAAAATCCTGTCGGTCAAACGAATCATCTCGTAAGAGAAGTTCGCCGCGATCTCTTCCATCAGCGCAATGGCGTTTTGCTGCGCTTTTTCATGAGAGATTTTTTTACTGCGCGCTTCGTCTTCTACCGCGCGGGCGATCGCTTTCGAGGCCAGCAGTTTGTTAAACAGATCCTGACGGGCGGGCAGGCGTGGGCCAACCGCCGCCAGGCGCTGGCGGGCAAAGTGCATACGCGCCACGCGAGCCAGCTTCTGCGCGATGATTTTATCGGTGCCGTGTTCATCAGCCATGCGACGCAATGAGACGGACGGCGAGAATCGGACAAAGCTATCGCGACCCAGCCAGGAGATGGCAAAGAATTTCTGTACGCCGTTCAGCATACGTAAAGGCGGGTTATCTTCTCCCTTTTCACGACCCGGCGCGCGGCCAAACATCACGGAAACGGGCACCATCTGCACGTCCAAAGCCGGATTACTCCGATGCAGATCGAGATAATCGTGAAAAAGTTTCACCGACTCTTCTTTTGGCGTGTAATAGGTAAAGACACGCGGTCCGCCGTGAATAAATACATAGCGTGGCAGCAGCGCGCCGTCGATCTCCAGCGGCTCCAGCGGATCCGGGAGATCGTGCGCCAGACATTGCGCCCGCAGCGTCAGTAAGTCCGCTTTTGAGTTGTATGGCAAGACATACATAATGGGGCGAGAAGTATCGAGCCCCAATTCCTGGGCGGGTTCCGCCGGAATAGACTTGCTTTTTACCAGTATGCTTAATGGTAAATTCAGTAATTTGTAGTAAATTCGTGGCCAGCCGGACATAAACGATGTAAAGCCTCTGGTTAATAATGCAAATGCGGTGCAAGGATATCAGAAAGTTTAGCGAATTTCTGTTGTATCCCGTCATACTTCGCGCTGCGTTACGGCAGTCCGAATCGTGCAGGGCAACCGTATAATGTCATTGACGTTAATAATGTAAAAAGGTTCTTTTGATGGCCAATAATACCACTGGATTCACCAGAATTATCAAAGCGGCAGGATATTCCTGGAAAGGATTTCGCGCCGCATGGACTCACGAAGCGGCGTTTCGCCAGGAAAGCCTCGCGGTATTGCTGGGCGTCATCATCGCCTGCTGGCTGGATGTGGATGCGATTACCCGTGTATTATTGATAGGTTCCGTTTTACTTATCATGATTGTTGAAATCCTCAACAGCGCTATTGAAGCGGTCGTGGACCGCATCGGTTCTGAATACCATGAGCTTTCCGGCCGTGCGAAAGATATGGGATCGGCTGCGGTGCTACTGTCTATTTTCGTTGCCCTGATGACCTGGGGCATCCTGTTATGGTCACATTTTCGATAAAGGTTCCAAATTTTATAAATCTCTTGTTTTTTGCGCCGTTTGTGGTTCCAAAATCACCTTTAACTGTATATACTCACAGCATGACTGTATATACACCCAGGGGGCGGAATGAAAGCGTTAACGGCCAGGCAACAAGAGGTGTTTGATCTCATCCGGGATCACATCAGCCAGACAGGTATGCCACCGACGCGTGCGGAAATCGCGCAGCGTTTGGGGTTCCGTTCCCCAAACGCGGCGGAAGAACATCTTAAAGCGCTGGCGCGCAAAGGGGTGCTTGAAATCGTTTCCGGTGCATCGCGAGGTATCCGTCTGTTACAGGAAGAAGAGGACGGATTACCGCTTGTCGGGCGTGTCGCGGCGGGTGAACCGCTTCTGGCGCAGCAGCATATTGAAGGCCATTACCAGGTCGATCCTTCACTGTTCAAACCCAGCGCCGATTTCCTGCTGCGCGTGAGCGGTATGTCGATGAAAGACATCGGTATTATGGATGGGGATTTGCTGGCGGTACATAAAACGCAGGACGTCCGTAATGGCCAGGTGGTTGTCGCTCGCATTGACGATGAAGTGACAGTAAAACGCCTGAAAAAGCAGGGCAATAAAGTGGAGCTGCTGCCGGAAAACAGCGAGTTTACACCGATAGTGGTGGATCTGCGCGAACAAAGCTTTACGATTGAAGGGCTGGCGGTAGGCGTCATTCGCAACGGGGAATGGTTGTAATCTCTTTTTAATCTCCTTGTAAGCCGTCATCCGGCAATCGTGCAGCCTGATGGCGCTGCGCTTATCAGGCCTACGGGAATGCAGTTCCTGAGATGATTAATTTGTAGGCCGGATAAGGCGTTACGTCGCCATCCGGCAATGCGCTCGTTTCGTTTAACTCCTTGTCAGGCTTTTCTCCATGCCGCTTTTTACCTCCTCTGATAAAGCTCTCTGGCGTCTCGCGCTGCCGATGATTTTTTCTAACATCACCGTCCCCTTACTGGGGCTGGTCGATACGGCGGTGATTGGTCATCTGGACAGCCCGGTTTTCCTGGGCGGCGTGGCGGTGGGCGCGACTGCCACCAGCTTTCTTTTCATGCTGCTGCTATTTCTACGTATGAGCACCACCGGCCTAACGGCGCAGGCATTTGGCGCCAAAAATCCGCAGGCGTTAGCCCGGGCGCTCATTCAACCGTTATTGCTGGCGCTGGGCGCTGGCGTGATGATTGTGCTATTTCGCACGCCGCTTATCGAGCTGGCTTTACATATTGTCGGCGGGAACGACGCTGTCCTGGTGCAGGCGAGACGCTTCCTTGAAATTCGTTGGCTAAGCGCTCCCGCGTCACTGGCGAATCTGGTGCTGCTCGGTTGGCTGTTAGGCGTTCAGTATGCGCGGGCGCCGGTTATCTTGTTGGTCGTGGGCAATATCCTCAACATCGCGCTCGACCTGTGGCTGGTGATGGGGCTTCATATGAACGTGCAGGGCGCCGCCCTGGCGACGGTCATCGCAGAATATGCCACGTTACTGATCGGCCTCATGATGGTACGTAAAGTTCTCCATCTCCGCGGTGTGTCGCTGGATATGCTAAAACAGGCCTGGCGCGGCAACGTGCGCCGCCTTTTGGCGCTCAATCGCGATATCATGCTGCGCTCATTGCTCCTTCAGCTTTGTTTTGGCGCAATCACGGTGTCAGGCGCGCGGCTGGGCAGCGATATTATCGCGGTAAATGCAGTCCTGATGACCTTACTCACCTTTACGGCCTATGCGCTGGACGGTTTTGCTTATGCGGTGGAGGCGCACTCCGGTCAGGCTTACGGCGCGCGTGACGGTAGCAAGCTACTGGACGTCTGGCGAGCAGCGTGTCGTCAGTCAGGGATTGTGGCCTTATTGTTTTCCACAGTCTATGCCCTGGCAGGCGAACATATTGTCGCGTTACTGACCTCATTGCCGCAAATACAGCTACTGGCGGATCGGTATCTTATCTGGCAGGTGGTATTACCGCTGGTGGGCGTATGGTGCTATCTGCTCGACGGTATGTTTATTGGCGCGACGCGCGCCGCCGAAATGCGCAATAGCATGGCAGTCGCCGCGGGAGGATTCGCGCTGACGCTCTTCGCCCTGCCGGTATTAGGAAATCATGGTTTATGGCTGGCATTAACCGTGTTCCTGGCGCTTCGCGGTCTGTCGTTGAGCCTTATCTGGCGTCGTCACTGGCGCGAGGGTACATGGTTTGCCAGATCGTGACGGTTAAAAATTCTGAATATAAAACCGAAGGCCGAATTCCTGCCTACAATTATTATCACGTCCAGCAGAAATTGCAGAGCATTTGGGCGAATAACACCTGCTATTCCTAACCGAATGATGAGGACAAGATGATGAATAAAGACGAAGCCGGCGGTAACTGGAAACAGTTTAAAGGTAAAATGAAAGAACAATGGGGTAAACTGACCGATGACGATATGACCGTTATCGAAGGTAAACGCGACCAACTGGTAGGTAAAATCCAGGAGCGTTACGGTTACCAGAAAGATCAGGCGGAAAAAGAGGTTGTTGACTGGGAAACCCGTAACAACTATCGCTGGTAATATGTTTTCCCCTACCAGGAGTACATGGATGTGCTTCCCACTGTTTGCTTATGAATGCGGGCGTGCCCCTCTCTACTGCCGCCCGTTTTCCGTTCAGGCTAACGCGGTTTTTTCTTCATCAGCACCGAGTGATCGTGACCACAGTCGCCCGGATGGCGACACGCTTCCACTTCTACGCACGCAGGGCACAGACCGTGCGCCTCAATAACGTTATGTCGTAGCGCAAATCCCATTTTAGCCGCCAGCGTATGCATGATGTCTTCCACGCCCTCGGCACACTCTTCCTTCACCACGCCGCAACGATCGCAGATAAACATGGCCGAGCTGTGCGTCGGCTGATCGAACAGGTGGCAAACCACATAACTATTGGTGGATTCCACTTTATGGACAAAACCCTGTTCGAGCAAAAAATCCAGCGCGCGGTAAATGGTGGGCGGTTTGGCCTGTGGTTCCGTTTCGCGCAGCAAATCGAGCAAATCGTATGCGCTGATGGCACCCTGTTGCAGACTCATCAGGCGCAGCACTTCGAGGCGCTGAGGCGTCAGGCGCACGTTGCGCTGCGCGCAGAGTTTTTCAGCTTGCGCCAGTAACTCTTGCGTTGTGGTCTTTTCCATGTAGCACCTCGAATGGCATGAAAGTCTAATCCGTTACTTTACCACGAGCTGCTTAAAACTCTGAAATTACCCCGCGACAATATATCGCCTGCTAAGCTTTTCCGCGCCAGTATTCTCATCTATACCTAATGAGGGTCGATATTATAACAACAGGATTTAACATCACTATTTCACAGCAATAGTTCGCCTCTGTCCGGTAAAGCGTGGCGGAGGGATTACTTCACCTGATAATAAGATGGGCTAACTGTGAACAAAAACGTCAAACTTTCACTGATTGCTATCGCGGTCTCGCTTTTTATGGCAAAGCAGGCGAGCGCCGCCAATACCTGGACGGAAGCGCGTAATGACGCAATGGGCGGGACGGGCGTTGCGTCCGCGAATTATGGCAGCGGAGTACTATTAAATCCGGCGTTACTGGCAAAAGCCAAACCGGAAGACAATATCACTGTTGTCCTTCCTGCGGTCGGCGTCCAGATTACGGATAAAGACAATCTCCAGGATGAAATTGACGATATCAGCGATAAAGTGGATTACTACGATGAGGTCGTCGATAACCTTACGCTGGGGCAAATTCTGCTCAATCCGCGAGGCGTGCTGAATCAATTTCAGGGCGCCGCGCGCGACCTGGCCGATGAGCTGGAATATCTCAACGGAAAAACCGCCCGCGCCAATGCCGGCGCCGGGTTGGCGGTAAGTATTCCAGGGCAAACGCTTTCCGTGGCGTTTATCGCCAAAGGTTATGCGCATGGGCGCGTGAGTTCGTCCATTGATCAGAACGATATTCAGTATCTGCGCGATATCCAGCATGATGAACGTGTCGCGCTTCGTGAAGCAGGACGCGCTGCTTTGCTGGGGTCTGACGAAATTACAAAGCATTTAAACTCTACCGCGTCGGGGCGGGTAGCGATTGTATCTGACTACGGTATTGCGCTGGCGAAGCAGTTTGTGGTGGGCGAGGTGCCTGTTTCCATTGGCGTTACGCCAAAACTGCAAAAAACCTGGCTCTATAACTACACCACCTCAATTTATAACTACGACAGTAGCGACTGGAATAGCAGCCGTTATCGCAATGACGATACGGGTTTTAACATTGATGCGGGGCTTGCTGCCGATATCGGTGAAAACTGGACGTTGGGGCTGAGCGGGCAAAATCTGGTATCTCGCGATATCGATACGAAAGATATTTACATCACTAATGGTATGACGGGAGAAACCACCAACTACAAAGATACATACCAAATCCGCCCCCTGGTTACCGCGGGCATCGCATGGCATAACGATTTGCTGACCGTAAGTGCCGATGGCGATCTGACGGAAACGAAAGGCTTTAAGAGCGAAGACAATTCACAGTACGTGGGTGTCGGCGCTGAAGTTCGACCGTTGTCATGGCTGGCGGTGCGCGCAGGGTATCGTGCGGATGTGAAAAATAACGATAGCAATGTGGTTACCGGCGGTCTTGGCTTTGCGCCCTTTAACCGTGTGCATCTCGATTTAATGGGACTGTACGGCGAAGATGAAACCTGGGGGGCTGGCGCGCAGCTTACGATGACATTCTGAGGTGCTTTCACCGGAGGCGCTACGCCTCCGGTTTAGCGTTATGCTATAGTAACGCCCCTTTTTTAACCGGATGCTTATTTATTCGCCATGCAGCCTGAAACCCAGTCCTCCGCTTTTCCTGCTTATCGCTTCTCCATCGCGCCTATGCTCGACTGGACGGACAGACATTGCCGCTATTTCCTGCGTTTGCTGTCTCGCCAGACGCTGCTCTACACCGAAATGGTGACCACGGGCGCGATTATTCACGGTAAGGGTGACTATCTGGCTTATAGCGAAGAAGAGCATCCGGTCGCTCTACAGCTTGGTGGAAGCGATCCGGCTCAGCTTGCGCATTGTGCAAAGCTGGCGGAAGCGCGTGGCTACGATGAAATTAACCTCAACGTGGGGTGCCCTTCCGATCGCGTGCAAAACGGTATGTTTGGCGCCTGTTTGATGGGCAATGCGCAACTGGTCGCCGATTGTGTTAAAGCCATGCGTGATGTCGTCTCGATTCCGGTGACGGTAAAAACCCGCATTGGTATTGACGATCAGGACAGCTATGCGTTTCTGTGTGATTTCATTAATACGGTTTCCGGTCAGGGCGAATGCGAGATGTTTATTATCCATGCGCGCAAAGCCTGGCTTTCTGGCTTAAGCCCGAAAGAAAATCGTGAGATCCCGCCGCTGGATTACCCGCGCGTCTATCAGCTAAAGCGGGATTTTCCGCACCTGACCATGTCCATTAACGGCGGCATCAAATCTCTGGAAGAGGCGAAGGAGCACCTGCGCCATATGGATGGCGTCATGGTTGGCCGCGAAGCTTATCAGAATCCGGGTATACTGGCCGCGGTGGATCGGGAGATCTTTGGCGCCGATACCACCGATGCCGACCCGGTTGCGGTGGTTCGCGCGATGTATCCCTATATTGAGCGTGAATTGAGCCAGGGAGCGTATCTGGGGCATATCACTCGCCATATGCTGGGGTTGTTCCAGGGCATCCCCGGCGCGCGGCAGTGGCGTCGCTATCTGAGCGAAAACGCCCATAAAGCTGGCGCGGATGTTGCTGTACTGGAGCAGGCGCTAAAACTGGTGGCAGACAAGCGTTAAAAGTTCGCCAAAAATTAGTCAATCTCACCACGCTCTGTGCAGTCTTGCAGGGCGTTTTCTTTATATATCAAAAACATAAATATTGGCATGATTTTTGTAATAGCTTACCTGACCAAACCCGGTAAGCGCCGTGCCGCCGGGCAATGCCATCTTTATGGGGAGCGACTATGCTGGAACTACTTTTTGTGCTTGGCTTTTTTCTGATGTTAATGGTGACGGGCGTCTCCTTGCTGGGCATTCTGGCCGCGCTGGTTGTAGCGACTGCCGTCATGTTCCTGGGCGGAATGTTCGCCCTGATGATCAAGCTGTTACCGTGGCTACTGCTGGCGGTGGCTGTGGTGTGGGTGATCAAAGCAGTAAAAACGCCAAAAATCCCACAGTATCAGCGCAATAACCGTCGGTTTTACTAAGGTATTGAGCGGTTCGTCACAACCTGGAACTTTGCCCTCACAGGCAAATAGGAATCGATTATTAAATCTGTCATGATTGCGCTGGTAACGAATTCATCGCGCTGTACCCTACATACAGCCGAACAAAAAAAGAAAGGGCTTCCCGGGTGGAAGCCCAATTTCTTTGCAGAGCTATTACGGAATCAGCAGGCTTGAGCCCTGTGTGGCCCGGCTTTCCAGCACCTCATGCGCGCGACGGGCATCTTTTAACGCATAGCGTTGATTTTCAGCCACATCAACTTTAATCACGCCGCTGGCGATCAATGAGAACAATTCATTGCTGGCTTCGGTTAGTTCTTCACGCGTCGTAATATACCCCTGTAGTGAAGGTCGCGTGGCATACAGGGAACCTTTCTGATTCAGAATACCTAAATTCACGCCGGTGACGGGGCCGGACGCATTGCCGAAACTGACCATCAGTCCCCGACGTTGCAGGCAGTCCAGTGAGGCTTCCCAGGTATCTTTCCCCACGGAGTCATAGACCACGCGGACTTTTTTGCCGCCGGTGATCTCTTTTACCCGTTCTACAATGCTCTCCTCACGGTAATTAATTACCTGCCAGGCGCCGGCGTCCAGCGCCCGCTGCGCTTTTTGCGCGCTACCGACGGTACCGATAAGCTTCGCGCCCAGCGCTTTCGCCCATTGGCAGGCGATCAGACCGACGCCGCCCGCAGCGGCATGAAACAGGAAGGGTTCGTCGGGTTTCACTTCATAGGTTTTGCGCAACAGGTAAAAAACGGTCAACCCCTTGAGAAAAGAGGCTGCCGCCTGTTCGAAGGAAATGGCGTCAGGTAAAATCGCGGCTTTATCTGCGGGGACGTTATGGACGGAACTGTAAGCGCCGAGCGTTGACTGCGCGTAGACGACGCGATCGCCGACGCGAATGTGCTCCACGCCGTTGCCGACTTTACTGACCACACCCGCAGCTTCGGTTCCCAGGCCCGCAGGCAACGACGGGGGCGGATAGAGTCCGCTACGGATATAGGTGTCGATGAAGTTGATACCAATGGCTTTGTTCTCAACCTGGATTTCGTGTTCCGCCGGTTCCGTTGGCGTAAACTCCACGGTCTGAAGCACTTCCGGACCACCATGCTTGTGAAATTCAATACGCGTTGCCATGCTTCCTCCAAAAGAAATGTGGTAATCTTTCGACCCAATCACTATCTCGGTAACTCCATTCACTATGGCAGGAAATAAACCCTTCAACAAACCACAGACTGATGCCCGCGACCGCGATCCGCAGGTTGCCGGGATAAAAGTGCCGCCGCACTCGATTGAAGCGGAACAGTCGGTGTTGGGCGGTTTAATGCTGGATAACGAGCGCTGGGACGATGTGGCCGAGCGCGTGGTGGCGGAAGATTTCTATACCCGCCCGCATCGCCATATCTTTATGGAGATGGGGCGCTTGCAGGAAAGCGGCAGTCCTATCGACCTGATTACGCTCGCGGAATCGCTGGAGCGGCAGGGCCAACTGGACAGCGTCGGCGGTTTCGCCTATCTGGCGGAGTTGTCTAAAAACACGCCAAGCGCGGCGAATATCAGTGCTTATGCGGACATTGTGCGCGAACGCGCCGTGGTCCGCGATATGATCGCGGTGGCGCATGAAATTGCGGACGCCGGTTACGATCCACAGGGGCGCAATAGCGACGAACTGCTGGATCTGGCGGAGTCGCGCGTCTTCCAGATCGCGGAAAACCGGGCCAACAAAGACGAAGGTCCGAAAAGCATCGACCAGATTCTCGACGCTACCGTGGCGCGTATTGAGCAGTTGTTCCAGCAACCGCACGATGGCGTTACAGGCGTGGATACCGGCTATCAGGATCTCAATAAAAAGACGGCAGGGTTGCAGCGTTCGGATTTGATTATCGTCGCGGCGCGTCCCTCCATGGGTAAAACCACTTTTGCGATGAACCTCTGCGAAAATGCGGCGATGTTGCAGGATAAACCGGTACTGATCTTCAGTCTGGAGATGCCCGGCGAACAGATCATGATGCGTATGCTGGCCTCGCTGTCCCGCGTCGATCAGACACGTATTCGTACCGGTCAACTCGATGATGAAGACTGGGCGCGAATCTCCGGCACGATGGGCATTCTGCTGGAGAAACGCAATATGTATATTGACGACTCCTCAGGTCTTACGCCGACAGAAGTCCGTTCGCGCGCGCGGCGTATTTTCCGCGAACATGGCGGGTTAAGTCTGATTATGATCGACTACCTGCAATTGATGCGCGTGCCGTCGCTTTCTGATAACCGTACTCTGGAAATCGCCGAAATTTCTCGCTCGTTGAAAGCGCTGGCGAAGGAACTCCAGGTGCCGGTCGTGGCGCTATCGCAGCTTAACCGCTCCCTGGAACAACGCGCGGATAAACGTCCGGTGAACTCCGACCTGCGTGAATCCGGCTCTATTGAACAGGATGCCGACTTAATTATGTTTATCTACCGTGATGAGGTTTATCACGAGAACAGCGACTTAAAAGGCATTGCTGAAATTATTATTGGTAAGCAACGTAACGGTCCTATCGGTACGGTTCGTCTGACGTTCAATGGTCAGTGGTCGCGCTTCGATAACTATGCGGGACCGCAATACGATGATGAGTAACTCTCCGTCATTCTGTTAACAAGGAATTCAAATGCAAGCGGCAACAGTCGTCATTAACCGCCGCGCTCTGCGACACAACCTGCAACGTCTGCGTGAACTGGCGCCTGCCAGTAAGCTGGTTGCGGTGGTGAAAGCGAACGCTTATGGACACGGTCTTCTGGAGACCGCGCGAACGCTCCCTGATGCTGACGCTTTTGGCGTGGCGCGTCTTGAAGAGGCTCTACGTCTGCGAGCGGGCGGGATCACGCAGCCTATCCTGCTGCTGGAGGGTTTTTTCGACGCCGCCGATCTGCCGACCATTTCCGCGCAATGTCTGCATACCGCCGTACATAATCAGGAGCAGCTTGCCGCCCTGGAGGCGGTAGAGCTGGCGGAGCCGGTAACGGTCTGGATGAAGCTGGATACCGGTATGCATCGTCTCGGCGTGCGTCCCGAAGAGGCGGAGGCGTTCTACCAGCGTCTGACGCACTGTAAAAATGTACGCCAGCCGGTGAATATCGTCAGCCATTTTGCCCGTGCGGATGAGCCGGAATGCGGAGCTACCGAACATCAGCTCGACATTTTTAATGCCTTCTGTCAGGGTAAACCCGGTCAGCGCTCTATTGCCGCGTCTGGCGGTATTCTGCTGTGGCCGCAGTCTCACTTTGACTGGGCGCGTCCGGGCATCATTTTGTATGGCGTATCGCCGCTGGAGCACAAACCCTGGGGGCCGGATTTTGGTTTTCAGCCGGTGATGTCCTTAACCTCCAGTTTGATCGCGGTGCGTGACCACAAAGCGGGCGAACCGGTGGGCTACGGCGGGACATGGGTGAGTGAGCGCGACACGCGCCTGGGCGTGGTGGCGATGGGGTATGGCGATGGCTACCCACGAGCGGCGCCTTCCGGTACGCCAGTACTGGTCAATGGCCGTGAAGTTCCGATTGTCGGGCGGGTGGCGATGGATATGATTTGCGTGGATTTGGGGCCAAACGCGCAGGATAACGCGGGCGATCCGGTGGTCTTATGGGGTGAAGGTCTGCCGGTTGAACGTATCGCTGAAATAACAAAAGTAAGTGCTTACGAACTTATCACGCGCCTGACCTCAAGGGTGGCGATGAAGTATATTGATTAAATACGCGGCGGGCCGGGTGGCGCTTGCGCTTATCCGGCTTGTCTCGCGCATTGACTGTAGGCCGGATAAGACGTTCACGCCGCCATCCGGCAATATGCGCATCCACCACAACATCCTCTCGATCTTCTCGTCCTTCCGGTTTATTGTGGTATTTCCTGCCATCTGTAAACCTGGAGAACCATCGCGTGTTTCAAAAAGTTGACGCCTATGCCGGCGATCCGATTCTTTCACTGATGGAGCGTTTTAAAGACGACTCCCGTCACGACAAAGTAAATCTGAGCATTGGCCTGTATTACAACGAAGACGGGATTATCCCACAGCTTAAAACGGTGGCCGAAGCCGAAGCCCGGCTTAACGCGCAGCCGCATGGCGCTTCGCTGTACCTGCCGATGGAAGGACTCAATACTTATCGCCATACTATCGCGCCTTTGCTCTTTGGCGCCGATCACCCGGTTCTTCAGCAACAGCGAGTGGCCACTATCCAGACATTAGGCGGTTCCGGCGCGCTGAAAGTGGGCGCGGATTTCCTGAAGCGTTATTTCCCCGACGCAGGCGTATGGGTGAGCGACCCCACCTGGGAAAACCATATTGCGATATTTGCCGGGGCAGGATTCGAAGTGAGTACTTACCCCTGGTATGACGACGCGACTAACGGCATCCGTTTTAACGATCTGCTGGCCACGCTGAATACGTTACCTGCGCGCAGTATCGTGCTGCTGCACCCCTGTTGTCACAACCCGACCGGGGCGGATTTAACGCCTTCGCAATGGGATGCGGTGATTGAGATAGTGAAAGCGCGCGATCTGATTCCGTTCCTTGATATTGCCTATCAGGGGTTTGGCGCAGGCATGGACGAGGATGCTTACGCTATTCGCGCCATTGCCAGCGCCGGGTTACCTGCGTTAGTCAGTAATTCTTTTTCGAAGATTTTCTCGCTGTACGGCGAGCGCGTCGGCGGCCTGTCCGTGGTGTGTGAAGATGCTGAAATTGCCGCGCGGGTTCTGGGACAGCTAAAAGCGACGGTGCGCCGAATTTACTCCAGTCCGCCGTGTTTCGGCGCTCAGGTGGTCGCTACGGTCCTGGGCGATGAGGCGTTAAAAGCGGGCTGGCTGGCGGAAGTCGACGCGATGCGTAACCGCATTATATCGATGCGCCAGACGCTGGTGAAGGAGCTGAAGGCGGAGATGCCTGACCGCAACTTTGATTACTTGTTACAGCAGCGCGGTATGTTCAGCTATACCGGGTTAAGCGAGGAGCAGGTCGAGCGGTTGCGCGATGAGTTTGGCGTTTACCTGATTGCCAGTGGCCGCATGTGTGTCGCCGGGCTTAATGCTTCAAATGTACACCGCGTGGCGAAGGCATTTGCCGCTGTCATGTAATATTCAGGCCGGACGGCGATAACAGTGCCCTCCGGCCTGACAATAGCTGTTGTGATCATCCTCTTTTTTCGTAACAAAACCGCAGATAATCCTTCCTTTTGACCGTTACTGGCGTTATGGTCAGATAGTTTTTTGAGCAAAGACTCATCTTAATAATTATAATATTTTGAATTTTAAGGGAAAAGCATGAAAAAAATAACCCTGGCGCTGAGTGCCGTCTGTTTGTTGTTTACGCTAAACCATTCCGCGAATGCGTTAGTATCTTCCCCTTCGACGCTCAATCCGGGCACTAACGTTGCAAAACTCGCGGAACAAGCGCCTGTCCATTGGGTCTCTGTCGCCCAGATTGAAAACAGCCTCACCGGACGCCCGCCGATGGCGGTCGGCTTTGATATTGACGACACCGTGTTATTTTCCAGCCCCGGATTCTGGCGCGGAAAGAAAACCTACTCCCCGGACAGCGACGATTATCTGAAAAATCCGGCCTTTTGGGAAAAAATGAACAACGGCTGGGATGAGTTCAGTATTCCAAAAGAAGTGGCCCGACAGCTCATTGATATGCATGTTCGCCGTGGCGACAGTATTTACTTTGTCACTGGTCGTAGTCAGACGAAAACGGAAACCGTGTCGAAAACGCTGGCGGATAACTTCCATATTCCGGCGGCGAATATGAATCCGGTGATTTTCGCCGGCGATAAACCGGAACAAAATACGAAAGTACAGTGGCTGCAGGAGAAGAACATGCGTATCTTCTACGGCGATTCGGATAACGATATTACCGCGGCCCGTGATTGTGGTATCCGCGGTATTCGCATCCTGCGCGCGGCTAACTCCACCTACAAACCGCTGCCACAGGCAGGAGCGTTTGGCGAGGAAGTCATTGTCAACTCGGAGTACTAAAAATCAGGAGAGCGACAGGCTCTCCTTTTTTGCATGATTTTTGCACAAACTTGCCCCGCTGGCTTTTACCTTTTCCAGACTTGCTGCACACTATTCAGGAGACGTTTGTTTTTAGGAAGGAGCAGCCTATGTGGTATCAGCGCACCATTACACTGAGCGAGAAGCCGCGCGGGTTTCATCTGATAACAGATGAAATTATCGATAAATTGTCTGGCTTACCGCCTGTCGAAACGGGTTTGCTGCATCTGTTGTTGCTACATACCTCGGCCTCGCTGACGCTAAACGAAAACTGCGATCCCACCGTGCGCGCTGATATGGAGCGCCATTTCCTGAAAACCGTTCCCGATAATGCGGCGTATGAACATGATTACGAAGGCGCGGATGACATGCCTTCGCATATTAAGTCGTCAGTATTGGGCGTCTCGTTGCTGCTGCCTGTACGCCAGGGGCGTTTACAGTTAGGAACATGGCAAGGTATCTGGTTGGGAGAGCACCGTATTCACGGCGGTCCACGTAAAATCATCGCGACACTACAAGGGGAATGATAATGACCATTTCGGAATTACTGCAATACTGCATGGCAAAACCTGGCGCAGAGCAGAGCGTCCACAGCGACTGGAAAGCGACGCAAATTAAAGTGGAAGATGTACTTTTCGCGATGGTAAAAGAAGTTGAAGGACGCCCGGCAGCCTCTCTCAAAACCAGCCCGGAACTGGCAGAGTTGTTACGTCAGCAGCACAGCGATGTACGACCGAGTCGGCACCTTAATAAAGCGCACTGGAGCACGGTCTATCTGGACGGATCGCTGCCGGATTCACAACTCTATTATCTGGTCGATGCCTCTTATCAACAGGCGGTAAATGCGCTGCCGGAAGATAAACGCAAGCAGTTGCCGCAGTCCTGATTATAGCGCGCCGACCAACAACGCCAGGGCGATATCAATGAGGCGGATAACCGTAGACCGGATACGGCTGCCGAGGGCGATTTGCGCATTATTGGCGCGTAGCCTGGCGAGGTCCCGCTGTCCTTCCAGCAGAATAATCATATCATCGTCGTCCAGCCAGCCGCGAGCATGTTCCTGAAGCGCGCGGGCGATAAACGCGGCGGACTCGCGGATACCGTCGTCGCTGTCTTCTCTTGCCTGCTTATACGCCTGGATAAACTCGGCAATCGCCGAGGAGGCTACAGGATGTTCGGCCCGGGCGGTGGTCATCAGGTAATGTATTTCGTTAATAGACGCCATTTTCCTCTCCCTGACTGCAGCGGGCGCCCCAATGCAGACACTCGCCCTGTATGGCTAATTTCCAGACCTGATTATTTTGCTGTTGGTATCTCTCAGTCTGGATGTAAGTAAGTGGTTGCTTACGTTGCATAACCCGCGCATAAAGACGCAAATAGTGATTTTTCAGCAGCGCCAGATTATCGAGTCGGTGTTTATCCCCACCTTGACGGGCGACCCGTTCAGCCTGAAAAAATGTCTGGCGGATATCGCGGTCATCCTTGAGCAGTGTCTCTTTTTGCCACGGTATTCGCGCCGCGTCCTGCAGGAAGCGGGTTGAGCGCGCTTGTAATAGCGTCAGTTGTTGAAAAGCCACGGCGCTAAAGCGGTCAGGCAGCGTACAGGCGGATAAAAACAGGCACAGCAGTAGTGTGATTGCGTAGGGCAACTTCATGGTGTTTTCCATAACAGACCGTTTGCGCTATCACATGTCAGAGCGAGGCGGCACGCAAATCACAAATGCTCAACACGGATACAATGAGGTGGGATGAGGAAAAATGATGCCGCTTCCCGGCGAATCGGAAAGCGGCGTGAAGGTTATTTGAGCATAGGTTTAAGGAAGCGGGCGGTATGCGACGCCTCGCACTCCACCACGGTTTCCGGCGTACCGGAGACGAGAATTTCGCCGCCGCCGCTGCCGCCTTCCGGGCCGAGGTCGACAATCCAGTCCGCCGTTTTAATGACGTCCAGGTTGTGTTCGATCACCACGATGGTGTTGCCCTGATCGCGCAACTGATGCAGAACGTCAAGCAACTGCTGAATATCGGCAAAGTGCAGGCCGGTAGTCGGCTCGTCGAGAATATACAGCGTCTGCCCGGTGCCGCGCTTCGACAGTTCGCGCGCCAGCTTCACGCGCTGGGCCTCGCCGCCGGAAAGCGTCGTCGCCGACTGACCAAGACGGATATAGGTCAGCCCCACGTCCATCAGCGTCTGCAGCTTACGCGCCAGCGCCGGAACCGCATCAAAGAACTCACGCGCTTCTTCAATGGTCATATCCAGCACTTCGTGGATGGTCTTGCCTTTGTACTTAATCTCCAGCGTTTCCCGGTTATAGCGCTTGCCTTTGCACTGGTCGCACGGCACGTAAATATCCGGCAGAAAGTGCATTTCGACTTTAATGACGCCATCGCCCTGGCACGCTTCGCAGCGACCGCCGCGCACGTTGAAGCTGAATCGCCCTGGCGTATAGCCGCGCGAGCGAGATTCCGGCACGCCAGCAAAAAGTTCGCGAACCGGGGTAAAGACGCCCGTATAGGTCGCCGGGTTGGAACGCGGGGTGCGCCCGATCGGGCTCTGGTCGATATCGATCACTTTATCGAAATGTTCCAGCCCTTGAATATCCCGATACGGCGCCGGTTCGGCGATAGTCGCCCCGTTTAACTGACGCTGGGCGATGGGGAACAGCGTGTCGTTAATCAGCGTCGATTTACCGGAACCCGAGACGCCGGTGATACAGGTAAACAGCCCTACCGGTAGCGTAAGGGTCACATCTTTCAGGTTGTTGCCGCGCGCGCCGGTGAGTTTGAGCACTTTTTCTGGATTTGCCGGCACGCGTTGTTTCGGCACTTCAATTTTGCGTTTACCGCTCATGTACTGGCCGGTCAGCGATTCCGGTACCGCCATAATGGCTTCCAGCGGGCCTTCCGCCACCACCTCGCCGCCGTGAACGCCCGCGCCGGGGCCAATATCAATCACATGGTCGGCGGCGCGGATGGCGTCTTCATCGTGTTCCACGACAATCACGGTATTGCCAAGATTGCGCAGATGAATCAGCGTACCCAGCAGCCGTTCGTTATCGCGCTGGTGCAGACCGATGGACGGCTCATCCAGCACATACATCACGCCGACTAACCCGGCGCCTATCTGGCTCGCCAGACGAATACGCTGGGCTTCGCCGCCGGAAAGCGTCTCTGCCGAGCGGGAGAGCGTGAGATAGTTCAGGCCGACGTTCACCAGAAACTTGAGGCGATCGCCGATCTCTTTTAGCACTTTTTCGGCGATTTTCGCTCGTTGCCCGGAAAGCTTGAGATTAGTGAAAAAATCCATCGCATGGCCAATGCTCATATCGGAAATAGCAGGCAGCGGCGTATTTTCCACAAATACATGGCGCGCTTCGCGATTCAGTCGCGTTCCTTCACAGCTGGCGCAGGGGCGATTACTGATGAACTTCGCCAGCTCTTCGCGCACCGCGCTGGATTCCGTCTCTTTATAACGGCGCTCCATATTATGCAGCACGCCTTCGAACGGATGGCGGCGCACGGAAGTATCGCCGCGATCGTTCATATATTTAAATTCGATGTTCTCTTTGCCGGAACCGTACAGCACGACTTTGTGTACGTTGGCGCTGAGGCTTGCCCACGGCGCATCCACGTCGAACTTATAGTGTTCCGCCAGCGACTTGAGCATTTGAAAGTAGTAAAAATTGCGACGATCCCAACCACGAATCGCGCCGCCTGCCAGCGACAGGTCGGGATTCTGGATCACGCGGTCCGGATCGAAATATTGCTGAACGCCGAGGCCGTCACAGGTCGGGCAGGCGCCTGCCGGGTTGTTGAACGAGAACAGACGCGGTTCCAGCTCGCGCATACTGTAGCCGCAAATCGGGCAGGCAAAATTGGCGGAGAACAGAAGCTCCTCCGCTTTCTCATCGTCCATATCGGCAACAACCGCCGTGCCGCCGGATAATTCCAGCGCCGTTTCGAACGACTCCGCCAGGCGTTGGGAAAGATCGTTGCGAACTTTGAAGCGATCGATCACCACCTCAATGGTATGTTTCTTTTGCAGCTCCAGCTTCGGCGGATCGGAGAGATCGCAGACTTCGCCGTCAATACGGGCGCGAATGTAACCCTGGCTTGCCAGATTTTCCAGCGTTTTGGTGTGTTCGCCTTTACGCTCTTTAATAATCGGCGCGAGCAGCATCAGACGTTTGCCTTCCGGCTGCGACAGCACGTTATCGACCATCTGGCTAACGGTTTGCGCCGCCAGCGGCACGTCATGGTCCGGACAACGCGGCTCGCCCACGCGGGCAAACAGCAGGCGCAGGTAGTCGTGGATCTCGGTAATAGTACCCACCGTAGAGCGCGGGTTGTGCGATGTCGATTTCTGTTCAATTGAGATCGCGGGTGATAGCCCCTCAATATGGTCGACATCCGGTTTTTCCATGAGCGACAAAAACTGCCGCGCGTAAGCGGAGAGCGATTCAACGTAACGACGCTGCCCTTCGGCATACAGAGTGTCGAAAGCCAGTGAGGATTTGCCTGAACCCGAAAGCCCGGTCACGACAATCAGTTTGTCGCGGGGGATGACGAGGTTAATATTTTTGAGATTATGGGTGCGGGCGCCCCGAACTTCGATCTTATCCATTCACCTTTCCCGGTAGAGACTCGGATGCCTGGTTTGTTTGAAGGACAAACGGCAGAAACGGCTAATTATGACACAATTTAACCTGTTTGAATATACAGTATTGGAATGCATCTTCAGCTAAAGTATGCAACAATATGAGGTTCGCGCGAGTGACCTGGAACCTGCATCGCAGCTATTAAAATGCTACGTGGAAATGGTACACTCACGCGTTTACACTATTTATGAAACGTATTCAGGAGACTCAATTATGGCCAGCAGAGGCGTAAACAAGGTGATTCTCGTTGGTAATCTGGGCCAGGACCCGGAAGTACGCTATATGCCGAGTGGCGGCGCTGTCGCCAACTTAACGCTGGCTACTTCTGAATCCTGGCGCGATAAGCAGACCGGCGAAATGAAAGAGCAGACTGAATGGCACCGGGTGGTGATGTTCGGCAAACTGGCGGAAGTGGCCGGCGAATATCTGCGTAAAGGTTCTCAGGTGTATATCGAAGGTCAATTGCGTACCCGCAAGTGGACCGATCAGAGTGGCCAGGAACGCTATACGACTGAAATTAACGTTCCGCAGATCGGCGGCGTGATGCAGATGCTGGGTGGTCGCCAGGGCGGCGGCGCACCGGCAGGCGGTCAGCAGCAGGGGGGTTGGGGTCAGCCGCAACAACCTCAGCAGCCGCAGGGCGGCAACCAGTTCAGCGGCGGCGCGCAGTCGCGTCCACAGCAATCCGCGCCAGCGCCGTCTAACGAACCGCCAATGGATTTTGACGACGACATTCCGTTCTGATTTTTGGTAAAAAACTCAAAGCGTTATTTGCATTTTCGCTATAGTTCTCGTCTGCTGAAATGCCTGGTGTAAACCAGGCATTTTCTTACCTGGTATTATTGTCTTTGTATCCCTTTCAAAAAAGAGAAGCGCATATCTTACGGAAAAATGTCGCTTATCGCCTCTGGCCGACTCGCCTCGGCACATCATTATCCAGCCGAAGTTCATAAATGTACTGCAATAACCCGGATTGTCTTAAATATGAAAGAGAAAACTCATCTGCAAAATATATAATTTATAGCCATTTTTTGACAACAAAAAGATATTATAAAATAACGTTAGAGAATGGTCAGTATTATCAATAGTTAATTAAATGTTTGCTTTAGCTTGTGATGAGCTCAAATATGATATGTGCATCTTGCTTTATTTTTAATTGCTGAAGATAAAGTTGTTACTTATAGCTGGCTTTATATAAAAAATGGTTTTATTTGTGTGTGTTTTTACGCAATTCTGATTTTTTACTCTCCACTTATTATATTTTTAATAATTTAAGTTATATTGAAGTCCCTATGACCCTATGTTTTAATTGTGAAAATTCATTTTATCCTCTGGAGGCAAATTTATTAAATACGTATGGTTATAACGCGTATTAAAAAGAAATATGTCCTTAAAATGATTTAGAGTTTCAATGATTAGCTAACAAATCTATTTATCGGCGGGTGGTTTTAATTTGCTGATGACTATTTTTTATTTATGAGCTGAGAGCTTATGCGATACCTATTATTGAGGAAGATATAGTTAGTGCAATAATTGATGTCTACCTAATTAAAAAATGAAGAGTGTTTTTAATTAAAGCACTCATCTTTGTTGTGGGCGCATAAAAATGGCGTCGTTGTTTTTATTTTTCTGATTACGAGATGTAAGAAAACTGAAATCTATAAAGCGTATTGGTAGCAGGAAGCCAAGGGCGGTAGCGTTCACTTTCTGAATAAGTTGAGCATCCTTTATTCTTTCTAATCCACAAAAACATTTTATTCACAATGTAATATCAGGAGACAACATGGAAGACGAAAGTAATCCGTGGCCTAGTTTTGTTGATACATTCTCTACGGTATTGTGCATTTTTATATTTCTTATGTTGGTGTTTGCACTTAATAATATGATTATTATGTATGACAACTCAATTAAAGTTTATAAAGCAAATATAGAGAGTAAGACTAAATCTACTGCTCAAAATAGCGGAGCCAATGACAATTCAAATGCTAATGAAATAGATAATAAGGAAGTGAATACACAAGATGTGTCGGACGGAATGACTACAATGTCAGGTAAGGAGGTTGGAGTATACGATATCGCCGATGGTCAGAAAATTGATATAACATCTACAAAAAATGAGCTTGTTATTACGTATCATGGCAGGCTGAGAAGCTTTTCAGAAGAGGACACTCATAAAATAGAGGCTTGGTTAGAAGACAAAACCAATAGTAATTTATTGATAGAAATGGTTATTCCTCAGGCAGACATCTCTTTCTCTGACTCTCTACGACTGGGATATGAACGGGGAATTATTTTAATGAAAGAGATTAAGAAGATATATCCTGATGTAGTTATTGACATGAGTGTTAACTCCGCAGCATCAAGTACAACGAGTAAAGCTATTATCACGACTATTAATAAAAAGGTGTCAGAGTGAAATATATAAATCATTACCGCTATTTGTTTGTCTGTTTTTTCCTTGCCATACTCCCTTTTTTCGCTTTATCTTTTCCCGGTATAAGAGAGTATGTCTTTGATAACTTCATGGTTTCTGCAATTTACAATGGAGTCATTATTGCCATTTATATTACAGGTTCTTTGTGTGCATTATTCACTATTCTTAAAAACATTTCAGCAAAAGACATATTAATAGCTCAGGACGCCAGTAGAAAAAATAGCATTCTTTCTAACCTCAATCAGGTTTTGTTTGCCGGGGAGCCCAAACAGTGTGATTTCAATTTACTGATGGAATTAGATGACAATGTGTCTACCGCCCGTAACCAACGATTGTCATTTATTATGAGCTGTAGCAATGTGTCGACGCTTGTTGGCCTGTTGGGGACGTTTGCGGGTCTGTCTATTACGATTGGTTCAATCGGGAACTTATTGAGCTCGCCATCAGATGTTGGCGGTGATAATGCAAGTAATACACTCAATATGATCGTGACAATGGTAGCGTCGCTTTCTGAACCATTGAAAGGGATGAATACCGCATTTGTATCTTCTATCTATGGTGTTGTTTGCGCCATACTCCTGACCTCACAAAGTGTTTTTGTTCGCAGCTCCTATTCCCTTGTTTCTACGGAAATCAAAAAATTAAAAATCATAAGCAACAGATCCAATAATAAACAACGAAGCCTGCGGGTTGAATCAGAGACGCTTGTAGAATTTAAAGAGTTGTTTAAAGCGTTTTTTGATAACTACCTGACAGTTGAAAACTTACGGGCGCAGGATGAAGAAAAGAAACGAGTGATGCTATCAGATAGCTTTGTCACTTTGCAAAACCGAATATTGGATAACTCAGCAAAACTGGAACAACTTTCTACGCTGATTGATGGTTATCTGGTAAGCAGTAACGAAAATCTCAAAAAATTATCTGACGGTGTAATAACAATTACCTCTCGTTTATCTGAAGGTAATATCCTGCTTGCTGATAATAATGCACGACTGGAGGCAATGAGTACAATACAAAATATTATAGATAAAAAGAATGATTCAATAATGGCATCAGTTGATAAATGTTATCAGGAATCTCTTTCACATGGTAAGACCATAAACGATATTGCCGCTGGCAGTGCCGATATTTCCCATACTCTCGATGGGCTGAGAAAAGAAATGGATGAGGATATGAATAATGTTCATTTAGCGCTATCCGATCTATCGGCTACTGATAAAAAGATTATTACTAATACTAAAGAGATTAGTGCTGAAATGGTTAGCTACCGTGATACCTATATGCCATTAATGGAAAAAATAACATCTATGCATCAGGAAATAGTAAAGCAACGTTTGTTAAACAAGGAGGAAAAAAATGAAGATTAAGATGTTTTTTCTGACGACTGCTTTTATTACACAAAGCACATACGCCAGCGAGCTTCCGGTCATTCCTCTAAGAGATTTAGTTAATGCCGCATTAACACATCAGCCCTCTGTTGCTGTTTCATATTATGAGACTGAAAAGAAAAACAGTGACTTAGATCTTTCACGGGCAGCACTTTATCCTACCCTGGATCTAACATCTGGCCTTAATAATAACAGAAAGGAGTCGTCAGGTACCGAGAGGAACGTTGAAAATAAGGTGTCTTTATCATACCGAATAACGGATTTTGGAGTGAGGGGGGCTAATATCAGGAAATCTGAATATGAAAGAGATAATAGTAAAACTGACTATGAAAAAACAAAGAATATAGTGTCTCAGGAGGTTGTGACAACCTATTACAACATCAGTAAATATCGTGAAATGATTGATGGCGTAAATCTGGAGAAAGAGTTTTATAAAAAGATGCTGGAAACTTTTTCGTTGCTGGTATCTTCCGGTGTAGCGATGCAATCTGATATGCGTAAAGTACAAGTATCTATCGATGCATTAAATACCAGAAGCATTATGTATCAGTCGATGTTGGATGATGAAATGTATAAAATGCAGAATATGACTGGTCTGAATTTATCGCCAGTTCAGATTCAAAGCGATGAAAAATTCAACCTCTTCAAAAAATATATCTTTGTCGAAAGCCCTGAAAAACTTATGGACATGGTGATGAAATACAACGATGACTATAAGATGCTTGTCAATACCCGAAAAGCCGCGACCGAAGATATTAATGCCGCAAAATCATCCTATTTTCCGACTGTAGATCTCGTGTCCAGCTATGTACAGAATAACCCGAGCGGTAGTGCCAAAAAAAGTGATTATGAAGATGAATTTAAAACGGGTATCAATGTCAGTTTCAACATTTTTAATGGGTTCAGAAATTCAGCCCAGGAAAGAAAAATGGTGGCAAGTTACTCGCAGGCTAAGCTGCAAATTGACGATTTTTTGATTAAAACGCGTTATAACATTGATTCACAACTTTCAAGATACGCCGCTGCAAAAGAGACTTACTCAGTGGCGGAACGTTCACATACAAACGCGTTACAGCTTACTAAATTATATGAGCAGGAGTTTCAGTTAGGGCAAAAAAGTTTGCTTGATTTAATTTCAAGCCGTAATGAAGCATTTCAGGCATATGTAAGCATGATCGACAGCAAATATAGCCTGTATATTTTAAAGTTACAGCAACTCTCATTGATTTTTCATTTAATGGATTATTTAAAAGGAAATACTGAAAGTGAGTTAAATGTAATGAAATGAATAGAAGACAAAGCGATCATCTCATGATGATAATTATTTCTTTGACGATCTTAATTATTATCCTTACCTACTTTATAGAAATTAATTCAGTGGTTCATGGTCAGGGCGTTATCACTACTAAAGATAATGCTCAGTTAATATCTCTTTCTAAAGGAGGGACGATACAAGATATTTATGTGGCCGAGGGTGATACTGTAAAAAAAGGAGAACTCCTTGCAAAGGTCGTTAACCTTGATCTGCAAAAAGAATATCAAAGGTATAGAACTCAAAAAGGGTATCTGGATAAAGATGTTAACGAAATATCTTTCATTCTTGATAAAGAAAATGAGAGTGGGTTGATTACCCTGGATGGTACCCGTTCTTTAAGCAATAAAGAGGTAAAAGCGAATATTGAATTAGTGCATAGTCAGATAAGAGCTAAAGAGTTAAAAAAAACCTCTCTTGATTCTGAGATTAGCGGATTACAAGAGAAGCTGAGTTCGAAAGAAAAAGAACTTGCATTGCTTGCCGAAGAAATAAATATTCTTTCTCCACTGGTAAAAAAAGGAATTAGCCCATATACCAATTTTCTTAACAAGAAACAGGCGTATATAAAAGTTAAGTCTGAAATTAATGATATTGAAAGTAGCATCACTTTAAAAAAAGATGATATTGAGCTGGTTGTTAATGATATTGAGGCGCTTAATAATGAATTGCGCTTATCTTTATCTAAAATAATATCTAAAAATCTCCAGGAACTTGAGGTTGTTAACTCTACATTAAAAGTAATAGAGAAGCAGATAAATGAGGAGGATATCTATTCACCGGTTGACGGTGTAATTTATAAAATCAATAAAAGTGCCACTACTCATGGTGGTGTGATTCAGGCGGCAGACTTACTTTTTGAAATAAAACCAAAAGTAAGGACTATGCTGGCCGATGTGAAAATATTACCCAAATACCGTGACCAAATATATGTAGATGAAGCCGTTAAACTGGATGTGCAGTCAATTATCCAACCAAAGATAAAATCGTATAATGCGACTATCGATAATATTAGCCCTGATTCCTATGAGGAAAATACCGGAGGAACAATTCAGCGTTATTATAAAGTAATTATTGCATTCGATGTTAATGAAGATGATTTACGGTGGTTAAAACCAGGTATGACTGTTGACGCTAGTGTAATTACCGGAAAACACAGCATTATGGAATACCTGTTATCTCCCTTGATGAAAGGCGTGGACAAAGCCTTTTCAGAACCAGTTAATACTAAACGATTAGATACACCTTGAGAGTGAATATAATATTATGGGAAATAAAAGCATACAAAAGTTTTTTGCCGATCAAAATTCTGTAATTGATTTATCTTCTTTGGGTAATGCCAAAGGCGCAAAAGTTTCTCTTTCCGGGCCAGACATGAACATTACCACGCCGCGTGGTTCAGTGATCATTGTCAATGGCGCTCTTTATTCAAGTATCAAAGGCAATAACCTCGCTGTTAAATTTAAAGATAAGACTATTACCGGCGCTAAAATTCTGGGCAGCGTAGATTTAAAAGATATTCAACTGGAGAGAATTGACAGCTCATTGGTTGATTCTGCTCAGGTAGAAAAGAAAGGTAATGGCAAACGACGAAATAAGAAGGAAGAAGAGGAATTAAAAAAGCAGCTTGACGATGCTGAAAACGCAAAGAAAGAAGCTGATAAGGCGAAGGAAGAAGCAGAGAAAGCTAAGGAGGCTGCAGAAAAAGCGCTCAATGAAGCGTTTGAAGTACAGAACTCATCAAAGCAAATGGAAGAAATGCTGCAGGAATTTTTGGCTGACAATGTAGCAAAAGACAATCTGGCTCAGCAAAGCGATGCTTCCCAGCAAAATACACAGGCTAAAGCAACGCAGGCTTCTAAACAGAACGATGCTGAAAAAGTTCTTCCTCAACCTATTAATAAAAATACCAGCACTGGCAAAAGTAATAGCAGTAAAAATGAGGAAAATAAGCTCGATGCCGAGTCTGTTAAAGAGCCGCTTAAAGTCACATTAGCGCTTGCGGCCGAGAGTAACAGCGGTAGCAAAGATGATAGTATAACTAATTTTACCAAACCTCAGTTTGTAGGTAGCACTGCTCCCAATGCCACGGTTATTATTAAAATTAATGGTATTGCTGTCGGTCAGGCTGTAGCGGATAGTTTGGGTAACTTCACCTTTACAGCGCCTGAAACATTGACTGATGGAACATACAATCTGGAGGCAGAGGCCAAGACTGCTGATGGAAGCGGTAGCGCCAAACTTGTCATTACTATCGATTCCGTTACCGATAAGCCAACATTTGAACTTTCGCCTGAAAGTAGTGTGTCCGGTCATAAGGGCTTAACGCCGACCTTGACGCCTTCAATTGTTGGTACGGCGGAAGAGAATGCTAAGGTTGACATTTATGTAGATAATAAACTGGTTGCCAGCGTTGATGTCGATAAAGATGGAAACTGGAGTTATGAATTTAAAGATAATGAACTATCTGAGGGCGAAAATAGTATAAAAGTCGTTGCCGTAGATAAAGCAGGTAATAAAAACGAAACGACGGATAGTATCATAACCGACACCATTCCTCCGGAAAAGCCGACGATTGAGCTGGATGATAGTAGTGATTCCGGCATTAAAAATGACAACATTACTAATAGCACCCTGCCAACATTTATTGGTGTGGCGGAACCTGGTTCTACAGTCTCTATTTATCTTGGACTTAAACATCTTGGTGAGGTCATTGTTGCTAAAGATGGGACATGGAGCTATACGCTTACTACGCCGCTCAAGGATGGCGAATACAATATAACAGCAACTGCTACTGATATTGCCGGGCATACCTCAGCGACGGCAAATCTGCCTTTTACTATTGATACACGTATCAGCTATTTCAGCGCTGAGATTGAAACGACTGATGATAGCGGTATTGTCGGTGATAACGTTACTAACAATACTCGCCCAACCTTTACAGGTAAAACTGAGCCAAATGCTATTATCAGTGTCATAAATAGTGAGACTGGCGAAGAGGTTGTTTTTAAAGCGAATGACCAGGGTGAATGGACGTTCAATTTCACTTCAGACTCAGTGGAAGGGATTAACAATCTTACGTTCACTGTTGAAGATGTCGCTGGCAACAAAAAGGATTTTTCCTTTAGTTACGTTATTGATACTATTGCCCCTCTACCTCCGACGGTTTCTTTGGAAGATTATGTTGTTTTGCCGAATGGTATAATTTTATCAGGGAATGATTTACCGGCTTTAGTCGGTACGGCAGAGCCAAAGTCTACCATCTTATTGATGCGAGATGGTAAATTATATGACAGCATTGAGGTTGATTCAAACGGGACCTGGAATTATCAGTTTAGTAATAAATTTCTTCAGGGTGCCTATGATATTGAAATCATTTCTCAGGATGCCGCCGGTAATAAATCCTCTACTGTTAAATATTCTTTTACTATTCAAACTGAAGTTGTACCTCCAAAAGCGGAACTCGATGCCAGTGATGATTCCGGTGCAAAAGGCGACTGGATTACCAATAAACATAATGCTCTGACATTACTGGGAACAGCGGATAGGTTTGCTACCGTAAATATCCTTATCGATGGTAAAACGATAGGCGTGACGACTGCGGATGCAGACGGTAACTGGAATTTTGATATTTCCCGAAATCTGTCTGACAATGTTTATAAGATTACGGTTGAATCCATCGATCCTTTAGGAAGAACGTCATCTGTAGATTATCAGCTTACCATTGATAGCTTTACGCCGATCCCTACTGTTATGTTGCATGATAGCGCTGACTCTGGCGTTAAAGGCGATATGATTACTAAAATTAATACGCCGTTGTTTACCGGGATGGCTGAAGCTAATGCTAAGGTTTCCATCTATGTTGACGGTGTGTTAAGTGGCGAGGCTATTGCTGGCGATGATGGTGTATGGAATTTTCAATTTACCACAGCGTTATCCGATGGCTCGCATGACGTAACGGTAAAGGTAGAAGATATTGCCGGTAATACTGCCTCCTCATCAGCGTATAATTTCCAAATCGTAACACAAACGCAAAAACCAACAATAGAGTTGGTCAACGATACGGGGGTTGATAATACAGACCATATTATTAATGAAAAGAATCCTGCACTGACAGGGACCGCTGCACCCTATTCAACGGTTAAACTCTATGTTGATGGCGCACTGATCGCTGAGGTCAGAACAAATAAAGATGGCAGATGGGAGTATACCCTGAAAGCCGATCAAGGTTTGGTTGATGGCGATCATAGAATAACCGCTTCAGTTGAAGATATCGCTGGCAACATTGCCCATTCGGATCCTTTCTTAATTAGCGTCGATACTGCTATTTCAATACCGATAGTTTCATTGAGCCCGGATTCAGATTCGGGAATTTCAGATGATAATTTAACGAATATCGTTAAACCTACCTTGCACCTAAAAGATATTGATCCGGACATTATCAGTGTTCAGGTATGGGATGCCGCGTCTGATACGCAGATCGGTGTTGCCACGCAACAACCTGATGGTTCATGGGCCTATACCTTTACTTCAGATTTAACGGAAGGCTTGCATCAGGTTTATGTCAAGGTTGAGGACATTGCGGGTAATAAAGCGAACAGCGCGGTATTCGATTTTACTATCGATACCACAGTATCAACGCCGGTGATTTCCCTGCTTTCTAAGGATGATACGGGGGTTACAGGCGATAACCTGACCAACATCAATAAGCCAGGTTTTGCTATTTCCGGTGTTGATGCCGATGCGCATCGGGTCGTCGTACAGGTGATGCACAATGGCGTGAGCGAAGAGATCGAACTTTCCCACCACAACGGTAGCTGGTTATTTACACCAGGGAATACGTGGGCGGATGGCAGCTACACGTTAACGGTGAAAGTAGAAGATAAGGCAGGAAATACCAACTACTCAGCACCGCTGACGGTCGTTATCGATACCCAAATCGCCATTGATGGGGTGGAACTGGTCAACGATAGCGGCGTGAAAGGCGATAATATGACCAACGACGATCGTCCCCACTTTCGTGTGACGGTACCTACGGATGTCAATGAAGTCCGTCTGAGCATTGACGGTGGTAATTCGTGGGTTCAGGCAACTCCGGGCGTGGCAGGAAGCTGGGAGTATATCTGGCCGACAGACCTGGCAGATGGTCAATACACGCTAACGGTGGAAGCGACTGATAAAGCAGGCAATACCGTGACGAAGACCATCGATTTCGCGGTGGATACCACGCTGTCAGTGCCGGTCATCGTACTGAATAGCGCGGACGATACCGGTGTCCAGGGCGATAACATGACGAATCGCACCCAGCCGACATTTGCCCTGCAGCATATTGATGATGATGCCGTTCGCGTTACGGTCAGCGTGGAGCATGGCGGCGTCACCACCACATTTGACGCCACGAAAGGCACAGGCGGATGGACCTTTACGCCGCCAGCATTATGGGCGGATGGTGATTATACCCTGAGTGTGTCAGTCGAAGATAAAGCGGGGAACACCAGCCATTCTGCATCGCTGACGGTGACGGTGGACACGCAAATCGCCATTAATAACATTGAACTGGTCAATGACAGCGGTATTCCCGACGATAATCTGACTAATAATGTGCGTCCGCACTTCCAGGTGACGGTACCGACGGATGTTAACGAGGTACGCCTGAGCATTGACGGCGGCAAGACGTGGGTAACAGCGGCGCTGAAGGCAGCCGGGGTTTGGGAATATATCTGGCCGGATGATGTGACCGATGGCTCCCATACCGTGACGGTGGAAGCAATCGATGAGGCGGGAAATAAGGCAACACAGACGCTCGATTTCACCATCGATACCACTCTGTCTGTGCCGACCCTCTCGCTGGACAGCGCAGATGACAGCGGCATCGCGGGCGATAATATCACCAATGTTAAAACGCCGGGCTTTACCCTCAACAATATTGATACCGATGTCAGCCGGGTAACAGTGGAGGTAATGCACAATGGCATTAAACAGGAGGTGCCACTGGTTCAGACCGGCGGACAGTGGCGCTTTGCGCCGACCAGCGACTGGGCGGACGGCGACTATATCCTGACGGTGAAGGTAGAAGATAGGGCCGGAAATGTGAAGCAGTCCGCGCCGTTGACGGTGACAGTGGACACGCACATCGCCATTGACCGTATTGAACTGGTTAACGACAGCGGTATCCCCGACGATAATCTGACCAATGAAGCGCGCCCGCACTTTCAGGTGACAGTACCGGCGGATGTTAACGGTGTAAGACTGAGCATTGATGGCGGCAAAACGTGGTTTGACGCCACGCAGAGCGGGACGTCGGGCGTCTGGGATTACACCTGGCTGACGAATGTGGCTAACGGCCCTCACACCCTGATGGTGGAAGCGTCCGACAAGGCGGGAAACAAAACGACGCAGAAACTGGACTTCATCATCGATACCCTGCTGTCAGAACCGACGATTACCCTGGACAGTGCGGATGATAGCGCCGCTGGCGATAACATCACCAACGTTAAGATGCCAGGCTTTACCCTCGGTAATATCGACGCCGACGTGACCAAAGTGGTGGTGACGGTGGCGCATGATGGTAAGAACCAACAGATAGAGTTGATTAAGAACGGCGGTGTGTGGCGCTTTACGCCGGGCGCAGCCTGGACCGATGGCGACTATACGCTGACGGTAAAGGTAGAAGATAAGGCGGGTAATACAAATTATTCTGCGCCGCTGACGGTGACTATCGATACGCAAACGTCTATTGATCGCATTGAACTTCTTAATGACACGGGTATTGTTGGGGATAACCTGACCAATGAAGCACGTCCACAGTTTCATATTACGGTACCGACGGACGTGAACTCTGTGCAACTGAGTCTTGATGGCGGCATCAACTGGGTTAACGCAACGCTGACGTCTGACGGCGTTTGGGAGTATATATGGCCGACAGAACTGGTCGAAAATACGTATACCCTGACAGTGAAAGCAACCGATGTTGCAGGCAACACGGCGACGGAAACGCTCAATTTTACCATTGATACCACATTGTCGACACCGACCATCACGCTGGACAGCGCAGATGATAGCGGCACCGCCAACGATAATAAGACTAACGTTAAAACGCCGGGTTTTATTATCGGCGGTATTGATTCTGACGTGACTCAGGTCGTCGTGCAGGTGATGCGCGATGGTCACAGCGAGGAGGTGGAGCTGACGCAGACTAACGGGCAGTGGCGTTTTGTACCCGGCAGCGCGTGGACTGATGGCGACTATACGCTGACGGTAACGGTGAAAGATGAGGCGGGTAATATTCGCCACTCAGCGCCGTTGACGGTCACCATCGATACGCAAATCGCCATTGACCATATTGAACTGGTCAATGACAGCGGTATTCCCAACGATAATCTGACTAATAACGTGCGTCCGCAGTTCCAGGTGACGGTACCGACGGATGTCAACGTGGTGCGCCTGAGCATTGACGGCGGCAAAACGTGGTTTAACGCCACACAGAGCTCGACGTCGGGCGTCTGGGATTACACCTGGCTGACCGATGTGGCTAACGGTTCTCACACTCTGACGGTGGAAGCGACCGACGCGGCGGGAAACAAGGCAACACAGAACCTGGAGTTCAACATCGACACCCTACTGTCAGAGCCGACTATCGCTCTGGACAGCACGGACGACAGCGGAACAAAAGGCGATAACCTGACCAACGTGAATAAGCCGACGTTTATACTGGGCAATATTGACGCGGACGCACGGTATGTCACGGTTGAGGTACAGCATGGCGGCACGAAAGAGGTGCTGACGGCCACCAAAGGCGCGACCGGCATCTGGAGCGTGACACCGACCGGTATGTGGGCGGATGGCAGTCATACGCTTACGGTGAGGGTGGAGGATGATGCGGGTAACGTAAAATACTCATCGCCGCTGACGGTTACGGTCGATACCCAAATCACCATTGATGATATTGAACTGGTTAATGACAGCGGTACTAAGGGCGACAATCTAACTAACGACGCCAATCCACATTTCCGCATCACGGTGCCAGGGGATGTCAACGAAGTCAGTCTGAGCATTGACGGCGGTGTAACCTGGGTTAAGGCGATGCAAAGCTCGAAGTCGGGCGTCTGGAATTATACCTGGCCAAAGACATTGGCAGATGATGACTACACGTTAACGGTGAAAGCGACTGATAACGCAGGCAATACGGTGACCAGGACGCTCGACTTCACTATTGATACCACGCTGTCGACGCCGGTTATCGTACTGGATAGTGCGGACGATACCGGTGTCCAGGGCGATAACATGACCAATCGCACCCAGCCGACATTTAACCTGCAACATATTGATGATGATGCCGTTCGCGTTACGGTCAGCGTGGAGCATGGCGGCGGCGTCACCACATTTGACGCGACTAAAGACGCAGGCGGATGGACCTTTACGCCGCCGACATCATGGGGGGCGGGCGATTATACCCTGAGTGTGTCAGTCGAAGATAAAGCGGGGAACACCAGCCATTCTGCATCGCTGAAGGTCACTGTCGATACCCAAATCGGCATCGACAATATTGAACTGGTTAACGACAGTGGTATCCCCAATGACAACCAGACCAACAACGTGCGCCCGCAGTTCCAGGTGACGGTACCGACGGATGTCAACGTGGTGCGCCTGAGCATTGACGGCGGCAAAACGTGGTTTAACGCCACACAGAGCTCGACGTCGGGAGTCTGGGATTACACCTGGCTGGCTGATGTGGGAGAGGGGAAGCATACCCTGACAGTGGAGGCGACCGACAAGGCGGGAAACAAGGCAACACAGCAACTGGAGTTCACCATCGACACCCTACTGTCAGAGCCGACTATCGCTCTGGACAGCACGGACGACAGCGGAACAAAAGGCGATAATCTGACCAATGTGAATAAGCCGACGTTTATACTGGGCAATATTGACGCGGACGCACGGTATGTCACGGTTGAGGTACAGCATGGCGGCACGAAAGAGGTGCTGACGGCCACCAAAGGCGCGACCGGCATCTGGAGCGTGACACCGACCGGCACATGGGCAGATGGCAGTCATACGCTGACGGTGAGGGTGGAGGATGATGCGGGTAACGTAAAATACTCATCGCCGCTGACGGTTACGGTCGATACCCATATTGCCATTGATGATATTGAACTGGTTAATGATAACGGTATTCCCGGCGACAACCTGACCAATGACGTTCGTCCACACTTCCGCGTCACGGTGCCAGGGGATGTCAACGAGGTACGTCTGAGTATCGACGGCGGTAATACGTGGGTTCGTGCAACACAGGGCACGGCAGGGATCTGGGATTACACCTGGCCGAAAGATGTGACCGACGGGCTACATACCCTGACGGTAGAAGCGACCGATAAGGCGGGAAATAAGACGACGCAGACGCTCGATTTTACCATTGATACCCGGCTGTCAACGCCTACCATCACTATGGATAGCAGGGACGATACAGGCGCCATTGGCGATCATATTACGAGCGTCAAAACACCGGGCTTTACCATTGGCAATATTGACTCCGATGCGCACTCGGTCATTTTGCGGATCACGCAGGGCGGCAATAGCCAGGAAGTGAAACTGACCCAGGTCGGCGGTCAGTGGCGCTTTACGCCAGATGCTGACTGGGCGGACGGTAGCTATACGCTAACGGTAGAAGTCCAGGATAACGCGGGGAATGTCCGCCAGTCCACGCCGCTGATAGTGACGGTAGATACGCAAACCAGCATTACCGATATTACATTGGTCAATGATCATGGCGTGCCTGATGACAATCTAACTAACAGCACCCGTCCGCAGTTTGAGATCACGGTGCCGGCGGATGTGAATTCTGTGCAACTGAGCATTGATGGGGGCGCAAACTGGGTGAGCGCGGCGCAGGGTATCGAAGGCGTCTGGGGCTATACCTGGCCAACGGATATGGGCGATGGAAAACACACCCTTACCGTCATGGTCACCGACAGAGCGGGCAATACGGCGACGCAAACGCTTGAATTTTTCATCGACACCCGGTTGTCGACGCCGACCATTGCGCTGGATAGCACGGATGATACCGGTACGCCTGGCGATGATATGACCAATCGCACCCGACCGACCTTTATTCTGCAGAATATCGATTCGGATGTTATCAACGTTACAGTCAGCGTCACGCATAATGGAACGACAACCTCGTTTACCGCGACACAGGGGGCTGGAGGCTGGAGCTTTACACCGCCAGCGCCGTGGGGCGACGGTGATTATACGCTGACGGTGACAGTGGAGGATCGGGCGGGAAATACGCGTCCGTCTACGCCGCTGACGGTGACAGTGGATACGCAAATAGCCATTGATCATATTGAATTAGTCAACGATAGCGGCGTCCCTGGCGATAATGTGACAAAACATGTGCGTCCGCAGTTCCAGATCTCGGTACCGGATGATGTGGAAAAGGTTCTTCTGAGTATTGACGGCGGCACGACCTGGGTTACTGCAATCAAGAGTTCGACGGCTGGCATTTGGGATTACACCTGGCCGACGGATATGCCAGAGGGACAGCATACCCTGACCGTGGAAGTGACTGACGGTGCGGGTAATAAGATGACAGAGACGCTCAATTTCACTATCGACATCACGTTGTTAACGCCAACCATTGAGCTAGCGCCCGATCAGGATACCGGACAGAATAAGAACGATAATCTGACCAGCGTCACTCAGCCGGTATTTGTGTTGGGGAGTATCGATAAAGATGTTCGACACGTGGAATTGAGTATTGAGCATAACGGCACGTTTAAAACGGTGGTACTCACCGAATCAGCCGACGGCTGGCGCTATCGACCGGATGCTGCTTTGGCGGACGGTAGCTACACATTCACCGTGACGGTAACAGATGTGGCAGGCAACCAGCAAACATCCGCGCCTTTAAAGGTGACGATAGACGGTACGTTGACTACGCCGGTGATTGAACTGGCAGCTGGCGAAGATAGCGGTACTGTTGGCGATCGCCTCACCAAACACGATCGGCCTGTGTTCGACATACGCCAGGTTGATTCTGACGTTACGCGCGTGATGGTCAAAGTAACTTACAACGGTAAAACGCACGAGGAAGCGGCGGTATTCACCAATGGTCAATGGCGCTTTACGCCTTCTGCGAGCTGGGCTGATGGCTCATATCAGTTAGCCGTTGTGGTGGAAGATCTGGCGGGGAATGTAAAAGAGTCTGCGCCGTTAGAGGTGCGTATTGATACCACGACAACCATTAACAATATCGTATTGCTTAATGATACTGGCGTGCAGAATGATCAATTAACGAATGTTGCCAAACCGTCATTCAGAATTGACGTTCCCGGTGATGTCATCCAGGTACGCGTAACCCTGGATGGTGGCGCTAACTGGAATGTGATACGCAAAAATGCCGACGGACAGTGGATTTTTGAAAGTCCGAACACGTTGGGTGACGGTACTCATACCCTTCGCGTAGAGGCCACTGATGAGGCCGGTAATATTGCGAATAAAGATTTAGTATTTAATATCGATACTAATATACAGGTTCCGACTATTGCTTTAGACGCAGGACAAGATACCGGAGCGAATACCGCCGATAATATCACTAATATTTCACGACCCACCTTTACGATTGGTAATGTTGACCCCGATGTTATCAAAGTCGTGGTGACGATTGATGGTCATAATTATAACGCGACTAAGGTTGGGGCTGGTTGGCAATTTACACCAGGCAATGCCATTCCGGATGGTTCTTATAATATTACCGTTACGGTTGAAGATAAGGCAGGGAATACCGCGACATCGAAACCATTACCTGTTGTGATAGATACGACGGCTGAAATTGAAAGCGTCACGTTGGTTACAGATAGCGGCGATAGCGATGTAGATAACATTACCAAAGTCGACAAGCCGCAGTTTAGTATTGTTACCGCTGATGATATTACCCATGTGCGCGTTAAAATCGATAACGCCGCTAATTGGATTGAACTCACAAAAGGAGGGGATGGCCGCTGGATATTTAATGTCGGTTCGGCATTACCTGATGGGAAACACACTCTCTTGGTTGATGTGACTGATATCGCCGGCAACGTTGCGCAAGAAACGCTGCAGTTTACGATTGATACGACTCTGCGAGAGCCGACAATTGTACTTGATCCCACCCATGATACTGGTGATGATACTAATGATAATCTTACCAGGATTAACAAACCGGTGTTTATTATCGGTAATGTCGATAATGATGTATCACACATTGTGGTTCATATTGATGGTCGGGATTACACCATTGAAAACACAGGGGGGAATTTAACCTTTACGCCGGATCAACCGCTGTCTGACGGTCAGCATACGATCTCTGTTACCGTAACGGATATTGCTGGTAATACCAAAACATCGGCCGAACTGCAGATTGAAATCGACACGCAGGTTCAGATTGACAGTGTTACGTTAACAACAGATAGCGGCGTCAACGATCACGATAATGTCACCAATGCTACCCGTCCTTCTTTTGAAATTGCAACGCCTGATGATGTGACATCGGTGCTGGTTTCTTTCGATGGCGTAAACTGGACGCCCATCAGTAAAAATGCGGCCGGGCAGTGGCAATTTACTGCAGGTAGCGCATTGTCTGATGGTCATTATACTCTCCATGTCCAGGCGACGGATCGGGCAGGGAATACGGCAAATTCCACGCTGGGCTTCACCGTGGATACGCAGATTGACGGCCTGAGCGTCGTGATGCTGGACGACGCCGGAAAGGATTCTACGGATGGTATTACGAATATTACCTCTCCACGTTTTGAAATTTCAGCCAGAGAACCGCTGCAGAGCGTGACGGTAATTTTAAACGGGAAATCCAGCACACTGACTCAGGGGGCTGGTAATAAATGGCTATTTACCCCTGATACACCGTTAGTGGATGGAACTTACAAAATAGAAATAGTGGCTGAAGATATCGCAGGTAATAAAATTAGCAAAGAGGTATCATTCACAATAGACACTATTGTTTCTGATCCCAGTATTGATTTGCTGGATGCGGATGATACTGGCGAAAGCGCTGTTGATAATATTACGAGTGTCACTAAACCACGTTTCGTTATTGGCAATGTACCCGCCGATATTGATACTGTGGTAATCAGAATTAACGGCGTTTCTTATCCGGTTACGGCAAATGGCAATAACCTCTGGGAATTTCAGGTTCCCGTTGCGTTAAACGATGGCGTATACGAAGCCGTTGTTGTCTTCAGAGATATTGCCGGAAATACTTCTGAAACTAAGCTGCCCTTTACCATTGATACCACGACAAGCGTCAGTGTCAGAATGGAGCCAGCGTCTGATACCGGCAGCTCCAATAGCGATAACCTTACGAATAAGCAAAATCCCAAATTCGAAGGTACTGCGGAGCCTAATGCGAAACTGGTGATTACCATTGTTGACGATAAGTCAGGTCGGGAGGTTCTAAAACACACGATTACGGTTGGCGCCGATGGCAACTGGAGTGTGACGCCGAATATACTGCCGGATGGCATGTATACCATCAACGTCGTCGCAACAGATGTCGCGGGAAATACTGCGCAAACGCAGGAAAGATTCACTATCGATACGGTTACGATCGATCCCACCATTCGCCTTTCGGATCCATCTATTGATGATCAGCATGAAGCAACCAGCCTACGTCCTGAGTTCAAAGGGCTCGCCGAAGCGTTCTCGACGATTATGATTCAGTGGGATGGGAAAGTGGTCGGCTCGGCAAACGCCAATGCGAATGGCGAATGGAGTTGGACGCCGCCATCAGTATTAGCGCCAGGCTCCTATGTTGTGAGCATTGTTGCCAAAGATAAAGCGGGTAATGAATCGTCGCAGGTCGACTTTCCTGTAGTAATACCGGTTATTGATGTCACGCCTCCAACCATAAAGCTCAGCGAGGAGAGCGATAGTGGTGCCTTAGGAGACTTTACCACGAATAATAAAACGCCGACCCTGGTTGGGAACACGTTACCTAATGCGATTGTGAGTATTTATGTGGATGGCGTGAAGGTCGGCGAGGCGACAGCGGATACAGCGGGTCGATATACTTTCCAGTTATCGGAAATGAAAGATGGCCATTATGTCGTCCAGGTGGGTATCGTCAACCCTCGCGATAATAGCGAACTGCGTTCCACCGCCGTTGATGTCACTATCGATACCGAGGTTGCTGAACTGGTATGGAATATATCTGGAATGCATGAGGGCGGATATATCAATACGGTGACGCCGGAGATTGGCGGCACCAGTGAGCCAAACAGCAAAATCACTATCTTTGTGAATGGCGTTGAAAAAGCGATTGCTTATACGACAGGCGCAGGACACTGGGGCGTAGTATTACCCGCTTTGGGTAATGACGGTAATTATGAATTAACGTTTAAAGTTGAAGACGTTGCCGGCAATATCAGAGAGTTTGGTCCGCAGAATGTAATACTGGATACAGTAATTTCGCCGTTAACCGTGGTATTACGCGAAGCTGATGACAGTGGCAAAGTTGGCGACTGGATCACCAATAAATCTCATGTCACCATCGATGGTACTGCCGAAGCCGGAAGTACTTTAACCATCAGGAATCCGCAGGGGGTGGTTATTGCTACCCTGGTGGTAGGCAATGATGGTCGATGGAGCGCAGAATTAGATCTGCGTGAAGGTAGTAATGCCTTTGTCGTGGTATCGGAAGATAAAGCGGGCAACAGTCAACAAAAAGATATTCTGATAGAACATGATACGCAGATTGAAATCAGCGATATTTCATTAAGTCGGGATACTAATAGCGGTGATAAATATGATCTGATTACCAATAATAAGTCTCCGGTACTGGTTGCCATGACCGATCCCGGCGCGACGGTACAGGTTTATATTAATGGTGTGTTACAAGGCACAGTAGAGGCGAGTTCGTCAGGTAATATTAGCTATACCATGCCGGCAAATAGCGCCGACGGCGAGTATCAGGTGCAATTTGTTGCTACGGATACTGCTGGTAACCGGGTTGAGTCTGCGATTACAACCGTGACAATCGATTCTAAAATTGCTGTCTTTGACATTGATGAAGATTCATTACCGGCCCTCTCTAATAACCGGGCGTTGTCAGTCTCAGGTGTCGGGGAGGCTGGTTCTCAGGTCAGCATCTTTGTCGATGGTAAATTAGTCAACGTTGTTATGGTTGAGGCTGATGGCACATGGCGCGCGCCGATACTGCTGCAAGATGATGGTACGTTTAATATTCATTTCAGCATTACTGACGTTGCTGGCAACACTGAAGTGAGCAAGGATTATAGCGTGGATGTCGATTCATCAACCGCCTTCCCAACGCTCAACCTTGAAGATGCGAGCAACTCTGGTTCACTTGACGATCTGATTACTAGTCACAACAAGCCTGTGTTAGTAGGCACCGCAGAAGCGGGAGCCACAATCCATATTTATGTGGATGAAAAGATCGTGGCAAATGTGCTTGTGCTTGAAGATGGAACCTGGTCCTATCAGTTTGATAATGCGTTAAAAGATGGTGAATATTCTATCCGAGTGGTTGCCGAAGACCCGGCAGGTAATACGGCAGAATCGCCTCGCTTACTCGTCACGATAGATACCAGTACGTTTATCGATAATCCTGTTATGATGGCAGGTTCTGATAACGGTATTTTCAGTAATGATAGTATAACGAGTCAAACCCGGCCTGCGTTTAGTATTTTTGGAGAAATGAACCAGAGTGTTCAGATTTTCATTGATGGAGTGCTAGTCGATACGATCACGGTGACGGACAGAAATCAAGTTTATCGACCTGAGTCACCGTTGGGCGATGGTTCCCATAGCATTTATTATGTTATCACCGATAAAGCAGGCAACACGGCTACCTCGAAAACGCTAAACTTTACTATCGATACCTTTAATACGACGCCTGTCGCCATTGATTCTATCGGCGGACAAACGTTAGCAGAGATGACCGGTAGTGATGGCAAAATATATATAACGGACACGACACGTAACTTATTATTTAGTGGCAGTGCCGAGCCCAATAGCAAAATAGAAATCATCATTAATGGCTTAAATGTGGGGGAAGTTTGGGTTAATGACAAAGGCCACTGGCAGATGCCGGTGAACCCGCTTTATTTCACAGAAGGCCAGCTGGATATCAATGTTAAATCTACGGACCGTGCTGGTAACGTAAATCAGGAAAAGTATTCCATTTGGGTCGATACGCATATCCAGGTATTTACCAGCGAGCTTGATGACAATAAATCATCATCGAAAACGGACTGGTGGAGTAATAGCTCCACTATTACCATGAGAGGTATGGGGGAAATTGGCGCTACGGTATCATTAATCGTGGCAGGGGTCACGCTGGCAACCGCTGTCGTTGCGGCTAATGGGAAGTGGGAGTTATCGACCGATCGGCTTCCGGAAGGGAAATACGATATCACGTTGAGTATTGAGGATAACGCAGGCAACCGTAAGGAAGAGGTACATGAAATATTTATTGATCGAACGCCGCCAAACGCTCCGGTCGTAACTTATTCAGATATTGTCAACGATCTAATTATTATGCAGGGAACGGCGGAAGCCAAATCTCAGCTAATAATAACCGATAGTAATGGGAATACTTATACGTTAACCGTTCCTGATAATGGTAAATGGAGTATGGCGATCCCGTATCCATCGGAAGGGAAGTTTACCATTACGAGTGTGGATGCGATTGGTAACCGGAGTGATGATGTCCCTCTCGATATCATGAAAGAGACTCCTGTTATTTCATTATCTCCAGACTCAGACAGTGGTACGGCGGGCGATAATATTACGCGAGATAATCAGCCTACCTTTATTATCGGGAATCTGGAAAGCGATGTTGTGGTCGTTCAGGTCGATATCAATGGGACCGTATATAATGCTGAAAAAAATGCCGATGGCGTTTGGTTCTTTACGCCAGGTACACCGTTAGCTGATGGTTCCTACACGATATCGGTAATCGCAAGCGATGCCGCGGGTAATCAGAAAAACTCGTTACCCATTACCGTTACGATCGACAGTACGCTGACCGTGCCGGAGATTGCGCTGGCAGCAGGTGAAGACAATGGCGCTTCAGACAGCGATAACGTGACGAATCACAATCACACCCAGCCTAAGTTCACGCTGCAGCATATTGATGCTGATGTGACCGGGGTGACTGTAAACGTGACGCATAATGGCGTGACAGACATCTATCAGGCGACGCAAGGCGCGGATGGCTGGACCTTCACGCCGCCAGCCGCCTGGAATGATGGTACCTACACGCTGAGCGTGACGGTGGTGGATCGCGCGGGGAATTCACTGCAATCTGCTTCGCTGGAGGTGACGGTTGACTCAACGGTGACGGTAACAGCGGATAGCCAGCATGACGATGCGATCGATGACGCCACGGCAACAGCGGTTACTCCACCGGAGTCTGAAACAGTGAATGCCGAAAGCGCTACGCATCTCCGTACAGTGCCGTCTGCGGCGGAAGAAAGCGTGGTGAAGGAGACAGCCTATAGTATTACATTGTTAAACGCTGACTCTGGGGATGAAATAGATCGTTCAATTAGTCAGACACCTTCTTTTGAAATATCAGTACCTGAGAATATTGTTAATGTCAGTGTTATGTTTGAAGGAGAAGAGTTTACTCTGCCGATAACTAACCAGAAAGCAATATTCGAAGTTCCGCTATCTTTGGAAGATGGTGAATATACTATGGACGTGAAATTCATTGATAAGGACGATGATTTCCTGATTAAGGAAAAAACATTCTCAGTCGATCACTCCTCGGCAGATATTGTGAACGCAATGAATGCAAGAGGAAAGACCGAGGACGATATTAATGATTCCCCTTCCACGAGTTCTGTAGGGCACAACAATAACGGCGCTATTGATGTTTTCGCCGTTAATGAAGTTACGCTACCTGTAGATAATCAAGAAGAACACGCATAATAACGGAGACCCCTCACCTTTGGGTGAGGGGGTTTACTTATGGATAAAAAACTAGAACCTTATTATTTAAGTGCGGAAACGGCATTATCTATAGTGTCTAAAAAATTCAATATAAAAATTGACATCAAAGAGGATGATATAAATTTAAGATTTAAAAAATACGACAGAAATAACACTGATGACTCTATACAAATGAAGAATTTCTTTTTGTCGTTAGGGCTTTCTCTACAGGATATATTATTTAATAATGGTGAGGATTTACTAAATGAGCCTATGCCGATTTTACTATTAACACCAGAAATGAAGTGGATGGTGTGTGTGAGCGGCGGGCAAAAAATAAAGTTGGTAAACGCGCGCGGTGAACTCTGTTATGTTGAAATTGAAGATGAATATTTAAAAGAGTTATCTGCATTTAGCATACTACCTTTAAATAAAGTTGTTGATAGTATAAGAGTAAAAAATATCATAAAAAACTCTTTATCGATGAACAAGATTTTTTATACTAAATACTTCTTTTCATCTCTTTTTATGGCAATTTTTGCGTTAACTATCCCAGTATTTAGTAATCTGTTCTATGATAAGCTTGTTCCAAGTGCTTCGGTTTCATCTTTATTTGGCGTGGCTATAATTGTTGCTGTATTTATTGTTTTTGAGTTTATCCTTCGTACTTCGAAAGATATTTATCAGTCTATCACAGCAAGGCAGGATGACGTCGATATTGATATCGCATTTCTTGAAGCGGTACTTTATAGTAAAAAGAAAAATGGCAGATCCATGTCATCAGCATTTGTGCTATGGAATGAGTTTCAGAAAATTAAACCCGTTTTATTAAACTCGATCTTTCAACGTATAGCCGATATTCCAATATTTATTATATTTCTCATTGTTATATATGTAAATTTAGGTCTGGTCGTTATTGTACCTGTTACCATGTTTATCGTCTCTATTATTATTTCCCTCGTTAACCACCATTATACTAATGAGTTAATGAACAAACAAAAAGAAGGACAGAAGAACAGGAATATTTTTATCTCAGAAGTTTTCTTATCTATTAAAATGATCCATACCTTAAATAATCAAGGTTTACTTTTTGATTGGGTTAATACATCAAATGAACAGTCGTATCTTAACCTGAAGATAAGGAAATTAAATCTTATCTATCAATCTATATTGGGCAGCATGTCATCTGTTACCCAAATAACTATTATGGTAATAGCCTTTTTTATGGTAATCAAGGGGGATGTTACCACTGGCGCAATTGTTTCATCTGTCATTGTCTCTGGCCGTATTTCCGGGATCATTTCGAATTTTTCTTCTACATTAATCTCTATTTTATCAGCAGAAAAAACCGGTAAGGATCTGCTTTCTTTTTTTGATGAAGATCAGGCAGAAAAAACACCGGCATTACAGTCAATATCAAAGTGCAATGGCGATATCTCTATCCGGGGCGTGAGTTATCAGTATGATGCTCAATCTCCGATGATTATTAACCGACTGTCTATAGACATACCTGCGGGGCAACGTGTCGCGGTGGTAGGCGAATGCGGAGCAGGAAAAAGCTCATTACTGGGAATGCTATCTGGCTACCTTTCGCCAACAGACGGTGCCATTTTATATGATGGATATAACTTAGGACATTTATCGCAGAACTTTTTTTCTCAGCATTTAAGTGTGGTGACGACACATGATGTTTTATTCACCGGAACCATTGAAAGTAATTTCGCGTTAAAACCGCAAAACGACAGGGGCCGGGTACTCAAGGCGCTTCATCTGGCGAACTGTGGTTTTATCTTGCAACATCCTATGGGGCTGAAGTTTCCGGTGAATTTTATGGCTAAAAACCTGTCATCCGGACAGCAGCAGCAGTTATTATTAGCACGTAGTCTGAGCAGTAACGCCAGCGTCTTTTTATGGGATGAACCAACATCAAATCTGGATGAGAATACCGAGAAGCAAATTTTTGATAACTTAGATGAGTTTATTCATGGGAAAACGTTGATCATGGTGACGCATCGTCGATATCTGATAAAGTATTTTGACCGGGTCCTGGTAATGAAAGGTGGAAAAATAATCCGTGATTGTTCTCCGGATAAATTATTAATGTAAAATAAGCAGCGCTTGTCGCTGTTATCAGGTGGTACTGCTTAATAAAAAAGACCCGTTGCACAAACGGGTCTTTTTTGTCATTTAACGAGTCGGCAACGTCTTCAATAAGTTTAGCTCGATTCTGTTAGGGCTATTCCACTTGCCATTTTTGGATAACCACACCTGGCGGCCCTCATCAACGGCAATGCGAGGGACGTGATGGTTCGCAAGGCTGCCCCTGGCGCGCGATTCCGCGTTGAGATAACCGGTGGGCGGCTTCAGCGGCAGCGATAGCCTATCAGGTCAGCACCATCGGCCATTCTGGCGGGGTCTGGCTCATCGTTTCGACCATTACGGCTTCAATGTTATGCCAGATCGCAGCGAGATCCATCATGGTAATACCGAGTAAACCGGTGGCAAACCAGCAGGCGGATACCACGCCCAGACCGCTACTGATCACCGCCAGACCAATATAATCTGATTTACGGAAACGGATATTGAGCGTGCTGGCTAAAAACATGAGCACGGCGCTCAACAGTTGCCAGCGGAGAAGAACGACACCAGTGGTTATGGCAGCCATGAAACATTTCCTCTGAATAGACCTTTGTCCAGGACAGCTCGGTGTTGTTCCCGGGAAACGTGGGACATTCTGGCTATCAACGGACGTCACATCAACATCGAATGAAACATTGTTTCTATTTCATTGTTTTTGTGAACTATATCACAAAAACCAGCTTGTTCGCCAGATCGGCAATGTATTTTTTGTGCGTTTTATAACCGTATTTTTTGTGTGACTTCTACGCGTCCGTAGAGAAACTGCCGGAAAGCAAAGATGTATTATTACTACTCTTTTATTTTTTTCGTGAAATTCAGACCTGATAAAAATATCAAGTTATTTATCAAAAGAAAGGAGTAAAGATGTATACCCCATCGTTTACTTAGGTATAAATCTGATATTATCAAAAATATTTAGCGTTCTGCCTGGTATGCGAAAGAGATTGCGCGTAGTTATTAATGATAAATGTTGATCGGTAAAAGTCTGTTGCTAATATTGATAAATTCATGCACCGTAAACCTCCATTTGGTTCACGTCTTATTTTGCCAACAATAGTCACAAATAATGCAGGGAAATAGGCTGAAAATGAGTCAAAGCACACGACGCAAGGTGTTGAGATTTCTCGGAACGATCATTGTGGTGTTACTTCCTGTATTGCTGGCGATCTGGTTTGCTCATATCCGGGCAGTCTCTGAAACCAGAAATCAGTTACATTCATTTGCGCAGTTGGTATTAGATAAAACGGAGCGGGTTATCCTGCAAGCGGATTTAGCCCGCGATGCCGCTGAACAATATCAGGGGCAAGCCTGTACGCCAGTCCATCAACAGCGAATGCTGAATATTATCCGCGGTCGTTTGTACATTAATGAGTTGATTTATGCTAAGGGCCAGCGTTTTCTATGCTCTACGGTTATGACGCCAACAAGTCCTTATTTTATTCCCCGCGCTGACTATAAACGAAAGCCTGACATCGCTATTTATTACTATCGTGATACGCCTTTTTTCAACGGTTATAAAATGACATATATGCAGCGGGGAAACTATGTCGCGGTTATCAATCCCTTATCTTATAGCGAGGTGATGTCAGACGATCCGGCGTTGGCCTGGGGAATGTATGATACGGTGACCAACACCTTTTTCTCCCTGAGTGAACAGGCGCAGGCTGATCAGCTATTACCTTTGGTACGACGGAGTGAACCTGTGTTCCAACAGGGTGAGCGTTTTTATACTCTGGTTAAATCAGCAAAACGACCGGTTGCCGCGATTGTGTCAACCTCAAAGCAACGCTTTTACCAGAACCTCTTTCATCAGCTTACGTTAACGCTACCGTTAGGGATCATCTGTAGCATTATCGTCTTATTTATGTGGTCACGATCCCGGCAGGCATATTACTCACCGCGTCGATTGCTGCAACGGGCCATTACCAGGCACCAGCTTTGCCTTCATTATCAGCCGATCATTGATATCCGAAACGGGACATGTGTAGGTGCCGAAGCGCTATTGCGTTGGCCGGGCTATCACGGTCCGGTGATGAGCCCGTGCGAATTTATTCCGCTGGCGGAAAAAGAGGGGATGATTGAGCAGATCACCGATTATGTCGTCGAAGAGGTATTTAATGATTTAGGTGGTTTTCTGGCCTCGCACCCGCATCTTTATGTCTCTATCAATCTCTCTGCCGCCGATTTTCTCTCTTCCCGACTAATTGTGATGATTCATGAAAAAACGCGTCAGCATTCAGTGCTTGCGCAACAGATAAAGGTTGAAGTGACCGAGCGCGGATTTATTGATGTGCCTAAAATGACGCCGATTATTCAGGCGTTTCGCCAGGCGGGATACGAGGTGGCAATTGATGACTTTGGTACCGGCTATTCGAACTTGCATAACCTGTACTCATTAAATGTCGACCTTTTAAAAATTGATAAATCTTTTGTCGACACGCTAACCACTAATAGCGCCAGCCATTTGATTGTGGAACATATTATTGAAATGGCGCAAAGTTTGCGGCTAAAAATCATTGCTGAGGGGGTTGAAACGGCTGAACAGGTTAGCTGGTTGCTAAAACGCGGCGTTCAGTATTGTCAGGGATGGCACTTTGCGAAGGCGTTACCACCGCAGGAATTCATCTCCTGGCTACAACAAACGCCCGCGCCTCTGACGATACGCGGGCAGACGCCCTACAGGCGGTGACGGTAATCGCTGGGAGTGCGATCGAACTCGCGGCGGAATACACGCGAGAAGGTTTGCTGCGATACATAGCCCAGGTCCATCGCGATATCAAAAATCGGGCGCTCGGTCGTTCGTAGCTCAACGGCCGCCAACAGGAGACGGCGCTGGCGAATATACTCGCCTAATGTTTGATGCGTTACCGTACGAAACATCCGCTGCAAATACCACTTGGAGTAGCCCGATTTTTTTGCCACCACATCAATGTTTAGCGGTTGGTCGATATGTTCATCAATCCATTCGATAAGGGTCTGAATTATCTGCTGATGCGACATATTGTTGCCTCTTAAACAGTATTCGATTCGTCGTTTTGTCTGCGGGCGAGTATAATTCCTCAAGTTAACTTGAGGTAAAGCGATTTATGGAAAAAAAATCTCCCCGTTTAAAAGCCTTACTGACGCCGGGGGAAGTTGCGAAACGTAGCGGTGTTGCTGTGTCCGCCCTGCACTTCTATGAAAGCAAAGGGCTAATTACCAGTATCCGTAATAGCGGTAACCAACGGCGATATAAGCGTGACGTGTTGCGTTATGTCGCGATTATCAAGATCGCCCAGCGTATCGGCATCCCGCTGGCAACTATCGGCGACGCGTTTGGTATCTTGCCGGAAGGACATACGTTAAGCGCGAAAGAGTGGAAGCAGCTCTCCTCGCAGTGGCGCGAAGAGTTAGACCGACGTATTCATACGCTGGTGGCGTTGCGCGATGAGCTGGACGGTTGTATCGGCTGCGGCTGTTTATCGCGTAGCGACTGTCCGCTGCGAAATCCAGGCGACAGGCTTGGCGAACACGGGACGGGCGCCCGGCTACTTGAAGATGATTAACATGCACTCGGCCATCGGGCTGAGTTCACCTAAAACTAAAGCGCCGCTAAGGGCGCTTTAGTTTGTTTCCGGTCTTTGTCTTTCGCTCTATCCCGCTGATTACAGGAGGGTTTCCCCCGACGTCAACACCCCTCATATCGAGCACGTGGTGGAGGTTCCGGTTTGTGTTGATACTGTAAGTGTAAGCGACGACGCCCTGTTCGCCAGCGAAATGCTGATTTTTTAGCCGAAATTTTTACGGCAACTGCCATAATTTTCTATAGTTAGTTGGCATACCTTACAGGAGACAGCCATGCTGACGGTGCACCATTTAAATCAGTCTCGTTCGCAGCGCATCCTCTGGGCGCTGGAAGAGCTGGCGTTGCCTTACCGGATTGTGCGTTACCAGCGTGAAAAGACCATGCTGGCGCCGCCGGCATTGAAAAAAGTGCATCCGCTGGGCAAGTCTCCGGTTATCGAAGATCACGGTATGGTTATTGCGGAATCGGGCGCCATCCTGGAATATTTGCAGGACACTTACGACAGTATCGGACGCTTTAAACCTGCGGATGCGCAGGGGAAACAACACTATCGATTCTGGCTACATTATGCTGAAGGTTCGCTCATGCCCTTGCTATTGATGAGACTGCTCTTTACCTCTCTGGGTAAACCGCCGGTACCATTGGGCCTGCGAACGTTGGGCGGCGTTATCGGTAAGGGCGCGCAAAAAGCGTACCTCAATCCGCAACTGGAAACCCATGCGCGCTTTATTGACGGGCATCTGGCAAATCACCCCTGGTTTGCCGGAGAGCAGTTAAGTATGGCGGATATCCAGATGAGCTTCCCGCTATTTGCGCTGCTTGCCCGAGGTGGAATCGCTCATCTCGACCATATCAACGCATGGAAAGCGCGGGTAGAAATGCGTCCAGCCTGGCAGCGAGCGATTCAGCAGGGCGGTCCGTTTACCATTCCCGGCGGATAATGGCGTTTTTGTGAGCAGATTGCGCAACGTATTTGCTAACAGCGATGCGAAAAATTGTTGCTGGATTGCGCAGGGACGATAACGTTTGCGCATCGTCTGGCGATTTATTGAGCATACTAAGCAGAAAAGCATAAAAAGCGGCAAAGTTCAGTTGAAAAAGCGTTGATGATCGCTGGATAATCGTTTGCTTTTTTTTGCCACCCGTTTTGTATACGTGGAGCTAAACGTTTGCTTTTTTGCGGCGCCCCGATTGTCGTAAATGTAGCACAAGGAGATAACGTTGCGCTGTTAGTGGATTACCTCCCACGTATACCGACGAATAATAAATTCTCAGGGGATGTTTTCTATGTCTACGCCTTCAGCGCGTACCGGCGGTTCACTCGACGCCTGGTTTAAAATTTCACAACGCGGGAGCACCGTTCGCCAGGAAGTCGTTGCTGGCTTAACCACGTTTCTCGCGATGGTTTACTCCGTCATCGTGGTGCCAGGGATGCTGGGTAAAGCCGGGTTCCCGCCTGCCGCCGTCTTTGTAGCGACCTGCCTGGTCGCAGGCGTCGGCTCTATTGTTATGGGGCTATGGGCGAATCTGCCGCTGGCTATCGGTTGTGCTATCTCGTTGACGGCGTTTACCGCGTTTAGCCTGGTCCTGGGGCAGCATATTAGCGTCCCGGTCGCGCTTGGCGCCGTATTCCTGATGGGCGTACTGTTTACCGTTATCTCCGCCACCGGCATTCGTAGCTGGATTTTGCGTAACTTGCCGCAGGGCGTGGCCCACGGAACCGGTATCGGTATTGGCCTGTTTTTGTTGCTGATTGCCGCCAACGGCGTCGGCCTGGTCATTAAAAACCCGCTGGATGGCCTGCCGGTCGCGCTGGGCGATTTCGACACCTTCCCGGTGATTATGTCGCTTGTGGGGCTGGCTGTTATTCTCGGTCTGGAAAAGCTGAAAGTCCCCGGCGGCATTCTGTTGACCATTATTGGCATTTCTATTGTGGGTTTGCTCTTCGATCCTAACGTCCATTTTTCCGGCATTTTCGCCATGCCTTCGTTGAGCGATGAAAACGGCAACTCACTGATCGGCAGCCTGGATATTATGGGCGCGTTAAACCCTGTCGTTCTGCCAAGCGTACTGGCGCTGGTGATGACGGCGGTGTTTGATGCGACCGGAACGATCCGTGCGGTCGCAGGGCAGGCTAATCTGCTGGACAAAGACGGACAAATTATCGATGGCGGTAAAGCGCTAACCACCGACTCCCTGAGTAGCGTTTTCTCCGGCCTGGTCGGGGCGGCGCCAGCCGCGGTGTATATCGAGTCTGCGGCCGGTACGGCGGCGGGTGGTAAAACGGGCCTGACGGCGATTACCGTGGGCGTGCTGTTTTTGCTGATCCTGTTTCTTTCGCCGCTCTCTTATCTCGTTCCCGTCTACGCAACCGCCCCGGCGCTCATGTATGTCGGTCTGCTGATGCTGAGTAACGTGGCGAAAATCGATTTTGCTGATTTCGTCGATGCGATGGCGGGGCTGGTAACGGCCGTATTTATTGTACTGACCTGTAACATTGTCACCGGGATTATGATCGGCTTTGCCACGCTGGTCGTCGGGCGTCTGGTTTCCGGTGAATGGCGTAAGCTGAATATCGGAACTGTCGTCATTGCGGTCGCGCTGGTCGCTTTTTATGCCGGCGGCTGGGCTATCTAGTTCTGCCTTCATTCTGAAAAACGGGCGGCGTTGGCCGCCCGTTTTCATTTTCAGGACACATCACGTTACCTTTTGCGTTAATCTGAAGAAGGTGAAACCGAGGCATGATGCCTTTCTCCATCATAAAAAACATCGCAAACAGGGAACGCATGGAAATTTTCTTCACAATACTCATCATGACCCTTGTGGTCTCGCTGTCGGGGGTATTTACGCGTGTATTACCCTTCCAGCTTCCTTTACCCCTTATGCAGATCGCCATTGGCGCGCTGTTGGCGTGGCCGACGTTTGGTTTGCATGTGGAATTCGACCCGGAACTCTTCCTGGTGCTGTTTATTCCGCCGCTGCTGTTTGCGGATGGCTGGAAGACGCCGACTCGTGAATTTCTTGAGCATGGACGAGAGATTTTCGGGCTGGCGCTGGCGCTGGTCCTGGTAACGGTCGTTGGAATCGGCTTCCTGATTTATTGGCTGGTGCCCGGCATTCCGCTGATCCCCGCCTTTGCACTGGCCGCCGTGCTGTCGCCGACCGATGCGGTAGCGCTCTCCGGAATTGTGGGCGAGGGGCGCATCCCGAAAAAAATCATGGGCATTCTGCAGGGAGAGGCGTTAATGAACGACGCCTCCGGTCTGGTATCGCTGAAATTCGCCGTCGCGGTGGCGATGGGGACGATGGTCTTTACCGTCGGCGGCGCGACGCTGGAATTTTTTAAGGTCGCTATCGGTGGTATTCTGGCGGGTTTTGTGGTCAGTTGGCTGTATGGCCGCTCGCTGCGTTTTTTGAGCCGCTGGGGCGGCGATGAACCCGCGACGCAAATCGTCCTGCTGTTTCTGCTGCCCTTCGCGTCTTACCTGATTGCCGAACATATTGGCGTCTCAGGCATCCTGGCCGCGGTTGCCGCCGGGATGACCATCACCCGTTCTGGCGTAATGCGCCGCGCGCCGCTGGCAATGCGTTTGCGCGCGAACAGTACCTGGGCGATGCTGGAATTTGTCTTTAACGGTATGGTCTTTCTGCTGTTGGGACTGCAATTGCCGGGTATTCTGGAATCTTCGCTGGCGGCGGCGGAAGCTGACCCGAATGTCGAAACCTGGATGCTCTTTACCGATATCGTGCTGATTTATGCGGCATTGATGCTGGTTCGCTTCGGCTGGCTGTGGACCATGAAAAAGTTCAGCCTGCGCTTTTTGAAGAAGAAACCGATGGAGTTCGCCAGCTGGACGTCGCGTGAAATTCTGATTGCTTCCTTCGCTGGCGTTCGTGGGGCGATCACCCTGGCTGGTGTGCTCTCTATACCGTTACTTTTGCCGGATGGCAGCGGATTTCCGGCGCGTTATGAACTGGTATTCCTGGCGGCTGGCGTCATTCTGTTCTCGTTGTTTGTCGGCGTGATCATGCTGCCGCTGCTGTTGCAACATCTGGAAGTCGCCGATCATGCGCAACAGTTGAAAGAGGAGCGTATCGCCCGCGCGGCGACGGCGGAAGTGGCGATTGTCGCCATTCAGAAAATGGAAGAGCGTCTGGCGGCGGATACCGAAGAAAACATCGATAATCAGTTGCTTACTGAAGTAAGCTCACGTGTCATTGGTAACTTGCGTCGCCGTGCCGATGGGCGAAACGATGTCGAAAGCTCCATACAGGAAGAAAACCTGGAGCGACGTTTCCGTCTGGCGGCGCTGCGTTCCGAACGCGCCGAGTTGTATCATCTGCGCGCCACGCGAGAAATCAGCAATGAAACATTGCAAAAGCTGCTGCACGACCTGGATTTGATGGAAGCGCTACTGATAGAAAATCAGTAGTCCTTGTGGCCCGGTGGCGCCATGCTTACCGGGCCTACTTGTAGGCCGGATAAGGTGCTTGCGCCGCCATCCGGCAAGAGTTTTAACCCATGGTTTACGGTTGTTTCAGCCAAAACCCTTCGCAACAGGTTAACCATGCCCGGGCGCTGTGCGACAGATACACGCCCTCTCGCCAAATCATGCCTAACTGCCAGCGGAGATCGCTTTCCAGCGGTAGCCAGCGCAGCGTGGCCTTATCCAGACGCTGACAAATCGGCTCCGGCAAAATGGCGATACCGACGCCCGCTTGCACCATGGCGGCGAGAAAATCCCATTGCCCGCTGCGCACGGCAATCCGTGGTTTTACGTCATGCTGGCTAAATAAGGTCATCAACTGGCGGCTCAGGGCAAAGTCTTCGTTATAGATAAGAAGAGGATGCTCCGCCAGAGCTTCAGGCGCGATGGAGTCGCAGGTTGTCCACTGACCGGAACGGGGAACCAGCACGCACAGCGGATGACTGAACAGCGATAACGTCGTCAGCCCGCTCGCTTCTTCCACCGGGAGCGCGGTCATCGCAACATCCAGCTCGCCATTCATTACCGCCTGCTGTACCGTCAGGCCGCCAAACTCCGAAATTTTGAGTTCAACGCCAGGGTAGCGTTGTCGAAACAAACTGATTGGCCCGGCCATCAACATGCCGACCATCGGGGGAATACCCAGCCGCAGCACGCCCTTATTGAGATGGTTAATATCGCTCAACTCGGCCTCTAACTGGCGAAACTCAGCGAGGATCGCCAGTCCGCGTTCAAACACCACGCGTCCGGTATCGGTCAGCAATAACTTACGTCCGTCGCGGATCAGTAGCGTACAGTTAAGCTCATCTTCAAGATTTTTCAGCATTTTGCTAATGGTGGGCTGGGTGACAAATAACTTCTCCGCTGCGCGGGTGAAACTTTGCTGACGCACCACCTCGACAAAATAACGCAGCGTTCTGATATCCATGATTATTCCTTCCGACTATGCCTGCAATGATTTTAATTCATTTCTGCCCGTGACGGAGGTTCTCTATACTGGCGCTCCGTATTATTTTTCAGGACATTCCCTCATGGCTGTGGCGATAAGCCGCGTTACGCCTGCCGTTGTGCAACGACTCCAGGTACCGGTTCAGGTACTGCTCTATGCAGGTTTATTCATTTTTTCCCAATATCTTGTCTCCTGGCTGCACCTGCCGTTGCCCGCGAATCTGGTCGGCATGGTACTTATGTTGGCGCTGATCGTTTGCCGGATTATTCCGCTTAGCTGGGTACGCGCAGGCGCACGCTGGCTGCTGGCGGAGATGCTGTTATTCTTTGTTCCCGCCGTCGTGGCGGTAGTGAACTATGCCCATCTGTTACTGGTGGACGGCTGGCGCATTTTCTCGGTGATAGCGATCAGTACCTTAATGGTACTCGGCGCGACGGCGTGGGTGGTGGATAAAGTGTATCGCTATGAGATGAGTAGGCTAAACCGTGAATAACGTTCAGTTAAGCGTACTGTGCCTGGTGATTACGCTGGGAATTTACTTCGCCAATAAGCGTCTGTATCGCCGTTTTCGCAAATTGCCGTTGATGCCATTAGTGTTGACGCCGGCACTGCTGGTGTTAATGCTGGTGTTCGGTCATATCTCCTGGCAAAACTATATTGGCGAATCGCACTGGCTATTGTGGCTGCTCGGCCCGGCGACCATTGCCTTTGCGGTGCCGGTGTACGATAACCTCGCGATTATCAAACGTCACTGGATGTCGCTCACCGCGGGCGTAGTGACGGCGACGGTGGTGGCAGTCACCAGTTCCGTTTGGCTGGCGCGTCTGTTCACGTTATCGGATGAGATTCAGCGTAGTCTGGCGGTACGTTCCGTTACCACGCCGTTTGCGCTGGCGGCGGCAGAACCCCTGGGCGGGCAGCCGGATCTGGTGGCGCTGTTCGTGGTCGTCACTGGCGTGTTTGGCATGGCGGTCGGCGACGCGCTATTTTTGCGTCTCTCTATCCGGGAAGGCATGGCAAAAGGGGCAGGATTCGGCGCGGCGTCACATGGGGCGGGCACGGCGCGTTCCTATGAACTTGGTCAGCAGGAGGGCGTCGTCGCCAGTCTGGTAATGATGCTGTCCGGCGTGGTGATGGTACTGGCTGCCCCGCTGGTGGCGAGGGTAATGTTCTGATTTTCCTCCGACCCACAGGGCCGGAGGAAACGGTAAGATTAATGCGCACGCCCTTGTTGTACGCCGAATCCCGTTTGGGAGCGGATAAACTGAGCGCGGAACTGCTCACGTTCACGGTTGCCTTCTGCCGAGTTATCGGTGGCCGAGAAGAACCAGATCCCCAGGAACGCCACGCTGATAGAGAACAGCGCCGGATACTCATACGGGAAGATCGCTTTTTCGTGGCCGAGGATCTGCACCCAAATGGTAGGGCCAAGAATCATCAGCACCACCGCTGTCAGTAAACCTAACCAGCCGCCCAGCATAGCGCCGCGCGTGGTCAGTTTTGACCAGTACATGGAAAGCAGAATGATGGGGAAGTTGCAGCTCGCGGCGATAGCAAACGCCAGGCCCACCATAAAGGCGATGTTCTGATTTTCAAACAGGACGCCGAGGATAATGGCGATCACGCCCAGCACCAGGACGGTGATTTTCGACACCTTCAGCTCTTCACGTTCGGTTGCGCCTTTGCGGAACACGTTAGCGTACAAATCATGCGACACCGCCGATGCGCCCGCCAGCGTCAGACCGGCGACCACCGCCAGAATGGTGGCAAACGCCACTGCCGAAATAAAGCCGAGGAACAGGTTGCCGCCTACCGCGTTGGCCAGATGCACCGCCGCCATGTTATTGCCGCCAATCAGCGCGCCTGCGGCATCTTTATAGGCGGGATTCGCCCCCACCAGCATGATAGCGCCGAAGCCGATAATAAAGGTCAGAATGTAGAAATAGCCCATAAAACCGGTGGCATAGAACACGCTCTTGCGCGCTTCGCGGGCATCGCTGACCGTAAAGAAACGCATCAGAATATGCGGCAAGCCGGCGGTGCCGAACATCAGTCCCAGACCCAACGACAACGCCGAAATCGGATCTTGCACCAATCCTCCTGGGCTCATAATCGCCGTGCCTTTCGGGTGTACCGCCATGGCTTCGGTAAACAGATTATTGAAGCTAAAGCCGACGTGTTTCATCACCATAAAGGCCATAAAACTGGCGCCAAACAGCAACAGGACGGCTTTGATAATTTGCACCCACGTTGTCGCCAGCATCCCGCCGAACAGCACGTACATCATCATCAGTACGCCGACCAGCACCACGGCGATGTGATAGTTGAGGCCGAACAGCAGTTCAATCAGTTTACCGGCGCCGACCATTTGGGCGATGAGATAAAGCGCTACCACTACCAGGGAGCCACAGGCCGAAAGAATACGGATTGGCCCCTGTTTCAGGCGATAAGAGGCAACGTCAGCAAAAGTATAACGTCCCAGATTACGCAGGCGCTCGGCAATCAAAAACAGGATGATTGGCCAGCCGACAAGGAAGCCCAGCGAATAGATCAGCCCGTCATAACCGGAGGTAAACACCAGCGCGGAAATGCCGAGAAATGACGCGGCGGACATATAGTCGCCGGCAATCGCCAGGCCGTTCTGGAACCCGGTGATATTGCCGCCAGCGGTGTAGTAGTCGCTACGGGAACGTACGCGTTTAGAGGCCCAGTAGGTAATACCGAGCGTAAACACGACGAAAATCAAAAACATGATAATCGCCTGCCAGTTGGTGGGCTGGCGTTCAACCGCGCCGCTAATGGCATCCGCCGCATGAGCGGCGAAGGGGAGTGCGGCGGCGAGCGCCGTCAGAACTCTCTTCATAATGCTTTCACCTCATGCAGTACGGCGTTATTAAGACGATCGAATTCGCCGTTCGCCCGCCAGATATAAATTCCGGTTAACACAAAAGAAATCACAATCACCCCGACGCCAATGGGAATTCCTCGGGTGACGCTGGTTCCCGCATGTAGAGGCGTGCCCAGCCAGCCAGGCGCGAAGGCGATCAGTAAAATAAAGCTGATATAAACCGCCAGCATGATAACCGACAGAATCGTGGCAAACCGTTGCCGTTTTTCAACTAATTCCCTGAAACGCGCACTGTCTTCTATCCGCTGATAAATTTGGTCATTCATCACAGAGCTCTCCAGAGGTCCCCCTGCGTCTTTCGCGCTACAGGCGCGTTGGCCGCACTCGCGCGCCCCAGCCACATAGTGAACTATGCTGCTGGGGATGTGCTCGCTTGCCGCCTTCCTGTAACACGAAATCCTTTGGGGGAGGGTTTTTTTATATTTCCCTCTCCCGGTTTGAGAGAGGGCAGGGGTAGGGTCGTAGGCCGGATAAAACGCTTTCGCGTTGCCATCCGGCATTTATGGTTATGATGGCATCGCGATGGCCTGCTTCTCTTCGAGCAGTTTCTCCACCACGCCAGGATCGGCGAGAGTCGAAGTATCGCCCAGATTGCTGGTATCGCCCGCCGCGATTTTGCGCAAAATACGGCGCATAATTTTGCCGGAACGGGTTTTTGGCAGTGAGTCGGTCCAGTGCAGCACGTCCGGCGTCGCCAGTGGGCCAATCTCTTTACGTACCCAGTTGCGCACCTCCGCGTACAGTTCTGGCGACGGCTCCTCGCCGTGGTTGAGCGTCACATAAGCGTAAATCGCCTGGCCTTTGATAGCGTGTGGAATACCCACCACCGCCGCTTCGGCGATCTTCGGATGCGCCACCAGCGCCGATTCGATTTCCGCCGTACCCAGACGGTGGCCGGAGACGTTTAACACGTCATCCACGCGACCGGTGATCCAGTAATAGCCGTCTTCATCGCGACGCGCGCCGTCGCCGCTGAAATACATATTCTTAAAGGTAGAGAAATAGGTCTGCTCAAAACGTTCATGATCGCCGAACAGAGTACGCGCCTGGCCCGGCCAGGAATCGGTGATGACCAGATTGCCTTCCGTCGCGCCTTCTTGCGGATGGCCTTCGTTATCCACCAGCGCAGGCTGTACGCCAAAGAAAGGACGGGTGGCGGAACCGGCTTTCAGTTCGATAGCGCCCGGTAGCGGCGTGATCATAAAACCGCCTGTTTCAGTCTGCCACCAGGTGTCGACGACCGGACATTTTTCATTGCCGATCTTCTTCCAGTACCATTCCCACGCTTCGGGATTGATCGGCTCGCCGACGGAACCCAGAATGCGCAGTGAAGAACGGTCGGTGCCTTCAATGGCTTTATCGCCTTCCGCCATCAGCGCGCGGATGGCCGTCGGGGCGGTATAGAGAATGTTGACCTGGTGTTTGTCGACCACCTGGCACATGCGAGCGGGCGTTGGCCAATTCGGCACGCCTTCAAACATTAAGGTGGTCGCGCCGCAGGCCAGCGGGCCATACAACAGATAGCTGTGCCCCGTCACCCAACCCACATCGGCGGTACACCAGTAAATATCGCCAGGGTGATAATCAAAGACATACTTAAAAGTGGTCGCGGCGTAGACCAGATAGCCGCCGGTGGTGTGCAGCACGCCTTTCGGCTTGCCGGTGGAGCCGGAGGTATAAAGGATAAACAGCGGATCTTCGGCATTCATCGCTTCAGGCTGGTGCTCAGGGCTGGCTTTTTCAATCAAATCGCGCCACCACAGGTCGCGGCCTTCTTGCCAGTCAATGTCGCTGCCGGTGCGCTTCAGGACGATCACATGCTCAACGCTAGTGACATTCGGGTTTTTCAGCGCGTCATCGACATTCTTTTTCAGCGGGATACTGCGTCCGGCACGTACACCTTCGTCAGCGGTGATCACCAGCCGCGAGCTGGAGTCGATAATGCGTCCGGCGACGGCTTCCGGCGAGAAGCCCCCGAAGATCACCGAATGCACCGCGCCGATGCGGGCGCAGGCCAACATTGCCACCGCCGCTTCCGGCACCATCGGCATATAAATCGCTACCACATCGCCTTTTTTAATGCCCAGATCCAGCAGTGTATTCGCGAAACGGCAGACATCGCGATGCAGTTCGCGATAAGAGATATGTTTACTCTGCGACGCGTCATCGCCTTCCCATATAATGGCGGTGCGATCGCCATTTTCCTGCAAATGGCGGTCAAGACAGTTCGCCGCCAGATTCAGCGTGCCGTCCTCGTACCATTTAATCGACACATTGCCTGGCGCAAAGGAGGTGTTTTTCACTTTTTGGTACGGCGTGATCCAATCGAGAATTTTTCCCTGTTCGCCCCAAAACGTATCGGGGTCGTTAATAGACTGTTTATATTTAGTCTCATACTGCTCTGGATTTATCAGGCAACGATCCGCAATGTTGGCGGGAATGGCGTGTTTATGTGTTTGGCTCATGCTGTTGTTCTCCTTGTAGGATGTTAATAATATGTCGCATAAACGTTAAATGTAGGGTCTTAATAAGTTTTGTTTAGTATTTGGGCGACAGATCACGCAAAAAGGGAACTGTGCAAATAAGCAGCAATCTATTTTTTGATTGTGTCCCGCAAAATTAGATAAATTTTCGGGATAACATGACGTTATATGAAATTTTTTAAAAAAGTGATCCGTGTCCGGAAATCAGAAATAGAGAGGGAGTTTTGTCCAGGTTACTAACTCTAAAGTGGTATTTTACATACACTTACAATTGATTAAAGACAACATTTTGAGTGTGGTTATTTGTTACACATAGAGGAGATCAATGTAATAACAGTATTTGTGCGGTTGCTGTTATGGAAAACGATAAAAAATCGCCATTAAAGATAATGGCGCAATCTGGATGAGACCTCTATGGCAAGGAAAACACTACGCGCACGCCGTTTCTTCAGCCTTATATTTCCTTTTTTCTTCATTACCTCTGTTTACGCTGAGCAAACGCCTGTATCCGCAAAAACCGTTACTGTTGAAGCGAAAAATGAAACGTTCGCGCCTCAACACCCCGACCAATATCAGTCATGGAAAGCGACGTCAGAACAGTCTGCCCGTGAAGATGCGCTGGCGGAAGACCCTCGTCTGGTGATCCTGTGGGCGGGCTATCCCTTCTCCCGTGACTACAACAAACCACGCGGCCACGCGTATGCGGTAACTGACGTGCGCGAAACACTGCGTACCGGTGCGCCAAAAACGGCGGAAGACGGCCCGCTGCCGATGGCCTGCTGGAGTTGTAAAAGCCCCGATGTCGCGCGCCTTATCCAACAAGAAGGCGAAGACGGCTACTTCCATGGCAAATGGGCGCGAGGCGGCCCGGAAATTGTCAACGATTTGGGCTGTGCCGACTGTCATAACACCGCGTCGGACGATTTCGCCCAGGGGAAGCCAGCATTAACGTTGTCGCGCCCCTATGCCGAACGGGCGATGGAGGCTATCGGCAAACCGTTTGATAAAGCGGGACGGTTTGATCAGCAATCGATGGTCTGCGGTCAGTGCCACGTGGAGTACTACTTTGACGGTAAAAACAAAGCCGTTAAGTTCCCGTGGGATGAGGGCATGAAGGTCGAAAATATGGAGCAATACTACGACACTATCGCCTTCTCTGACTGGACTAACTCTCTGTCCAAAACCCCAATGCTCAAAGCGCAGCACCCGGAATATGAAACCTGGAGCGCGGGCATTCACGGTAAGAACAACGTGACCTGTATCGACTGCCACATGCCGAAAGTACAGAACGCCGAAGGCAAGCTCTACACCGACCATAAAATCGGCAACCCATTCGACAATTTCGCGCAAACCTGCGCCAACTGCCACACCCAGGACAAAGCGTCCCTGCAAAAAGTGGTCGCCGAGCGTAAACAGGCGATTCATGACCTGAAAATCAAGGTTGAAGATCAGCTGGTACATGCGCACTTCGAAGCGAAAGCCGCATGGGATGCGGGGGCGACAGACGCGGAAATGAAACCGATTCTGAACGATATTCGCCACGCGCAGTGGCGTTGGGATCTGGCGATTGCGTCACACGGTATTCATATGCATGCCCCGGAAGAAGGTCTACGGATGTTAGGCAGTGCGATGGATAAAGCCGCGGATGCCCGTACTAAACTGGCGCGACTGCTGGCGACCAAAGGCATTACCCATGAAATTCCGCTGCCGGATATTTCGACGAAAGAGAAGGCGCAGAAAGCGATTGGTTTGAATATGCAACAAATCAACGCGGAGAAGCAGGACTTCCTGAAAACGGTCGTACCGCAGTGGGAAGATCAGGCGCGTAAAAACGGTCTGTTAAGCCAATAACCCCATTCCGCCCCGTAAGGGGCGGATAACTCAACGGAGTGAATATGAGCGTATTACGTTCGTTATTAACTGCTGGGGTGCTGGCGTCAGGCCTGTTCTGGAGCCTGAGTGGAATCACTGCCACGCCAACGCAGCAGGAGTCGGATCAACGCTGGACGGTCACCCAGCAGCGTAATCCGGATGCTGCCTGTCTGGACTGTCACAAGCCGGACACCGAAGGTATGCACGGTAAACATACGGGCGCTATCAACCCGAACAATAAATTGCCGATAACCTGTACCAACTGCCACGGTCAACCGTCGCTTCACCACCGTGAAGGGGTGAAAGATGTGATGCGTTTTAACGACCCGATGTATACGGTAGAGCAGCAGAACAGCGTCTGTATGTCCTGCCACTTGCCTGAACAACTGCAAAAAGCGTTCTGGCCGCACGATGTTCATGTTACTAAAGTGACCTGCGCCAGTTGCCATTCCCTGCATCCGCAGCAAGACACGATGCAGACGCTAAGCGAGAAAGGGCGGATCAAAATATGCGTGGATTGCCACAGCGATCAGCGTACTAACCCGCACTTTAATCCGGCGTCCGTTCCGTTGCTTAAGGAGCAGCCATGAGTTGCACCCGACGTCAATTTATTACCCGCGTCGGCGCGCTGGCGGCGGTCAGTGGGATGGCAGGACGCGTTGTAGCGAACACGTTGAATATTAACGGCGTGCGTTATGGCATGGTACACGATGAGTCATTATGCATCGGCTGCACGGCCTGCATGGATGCCTGTCGGGAAGTCAACAACGTGCCGGAAGGCGTATCGCGCCTGACGATTATTCGCAGCGAGCCGCAGGGGACGTTTCCTGATGTGAAATATCGCTTCTTCCGCCACTCGTGCCAGCATTGCGACCATGCCCCCTGCGTTGACGTCTGCCCGACCGGCGCATCATTCCGCGATGCCGCCAGCGGTATTGTCGACGTGAACCCGGACCTTTGCGTCGGCTGCCAGTACTGCATTGCCGCGTGTCCCTACCGCGTGCGCTTTATCCATCCGGTCAGTAAGACGGCGGATAAATGCGATTTCTGCCGGAAAACCAACCTGAAAGCGGGCAAACAGCCCGCCTGCGTTGAGTCATGCCCGACGAAGGCGCTGACGTTTGGTAATCTGGACGATCCCAACAGCGATATTTCCCGTTTGTTGCGGCAGAAAACTACCTATCGTTACAAGCTGGCGCTGGGCACAAAACCGAAGGTCTACCGCGTTCCCTTTAACTATGGGGAGGTGAGCCAATGACATCCGCTTCTGCATTTCATTTTGCATCACTGGTGTGGGACTGGCCCATCGCCATCTATCTGTTTCTGATTGGCATCTCCGCCGGACTGGTTACGTTGGCGATTCTGCTGCGCCGCTTCCATCCGGAGGCGGGTGGTTCGGACAGCACGCTGCTACGCACCACGCTGGTGTTAGGGCCGGGGGCGATTATTCTTGGTCTGCTGATTCTGGTCTTCCACCTGACGCGCCCGTGGACCTTCTGGAAGCTGATGTTTCACTACAGCTTTACCTCGGTGATGTCGATGGGGGTGATGCTGTTCCAGCTCTACATGGTGGTGTTAGTGCTGTGGCTGGCAAAAATCTTTGAAAAAGAGGTGATTGCCCTGCAGCAGCGTTGGCTGTCGCGGTTAGAGATCGTGCAGAAAGTGTTGGCGCTAATAACGCCGTTTCATCGCGCGCTGGAGACGTTAATGCTGGTACTGGCGGTTTTGCTCGGGGCGTACACCGGCTTTCTGCTGTCGGCGCTGAAATCCTATCCGTTCCTGAATAACCCGATCCTGCCGGTGCTGTTCCTGTTCTCCGGCATCTCCTCCGGCGCGGCGGTGGCGCTGATCGCTATGGCGTTACGCCATCGTAGCAACCTGCACAGCACCGAGGCGCGCTTTGTACATCGCATGGAAACCCCGGTGGTATGGCTGGAGATCTTCCTGCTGGCGGCCTTTTTTATCGGGCTGGCGCTGGGCGATGACGGCAAAATGCGCGCGCTGGCGGCGGCGCTGGGCGGCGGATTCTGGAGCTGGTGGTTCTGGCTTGGGGTCGTAGGGCTGGGATTGATTATCCCGCTGTTGCTGAAACCCTGGGCAAACCGTAGCGTCACGTTTCACGGCGTGCTGGCCGTTTGCGGCGCCAGTTTGACCGGCGTGCTGTTGCTGCGCTTTTTCATTCTTTATGCGGGACAGCTAACGGTTGCATAATCTGGACATCTTCCTTCCTGAAGCCGGATTTCTGGCGCTGTTGTTGAGTCTCGGGGTCAACGTGCTGACCCCGCTGGCGACGTGGTGCGGGATGGGGCTGCACTGGCGCGGCGTCATGCGCCTGACGACCTGCGGCGCGTGGACGGCGTTCACGCTGCTGCTACTGGCGTTTGCGATTCTGGTTAGCTGTTTTCTGACCAGCGATTTTTCGGTCGTTTATGTTGCGCAGCATAGCCATAGTCAGTTGTCATGGGGACTGAAACTGGCGGCGGTATGGGGCGGTCATGAAGGCTCGCTCCTGCTGTGGGCGCTGCTTCTTTCGGGGTGGACGGCGCTATTCGCCTGGCGCTCCCGGCATGAATCTGACGCGCTTTTTCCGCTGACCCTGAGCATCTTGTCCCTCATTATGGCTTCGCTGCTGCTATTTATTGTGCTGTGGTCCGATCCGTTCCTGCGTATTTTCCCTCCTGCCATGGAAGGGCGCGACCTTAATCCCATGCTGCAACATCTGGGGCTGATCTTACATCCGCCACTGCTCTATCTGGGTTATGGCGGCCTGATGACCGCGGCGAGCGTAGCGCTGGCCTCGCTACTGTGCGGCGGCTTTAACGCGGCAACCGCCTGGGTGTGCTGGCGCTGGGCGTTACCCGGCTGGTGCGCTCTGACGCTGGGGATCATTCTCGGATCGTGGTGGGCGTATTGCGAACTGGGCTGGGGCGGCTGGTGGTTCTGGGACCCGGTGGAAAATGCCTCGTTGTTGCCGTGGCTTGCCGCCAGCGCCTTGCTGCACAGTCTGTATGTCAGCCGCCAGCGCGGGAGCTTCCGTCACTGGTCGTTGCTGCTGGCGATACTGACGCTGATCCTCTCGTTGCTGGGAACGCTGATTGTGCGTTCCGGCATTCTTGTTTCGGTACATGCCTTTGCGCTGGATAACGTGCGCGCGGTGCCGCTGTTTATCCTTTTTGCCGCGTTAAGTCTGGCATCGCTTGCTCTGTACGGCTGGCGGGCGCGGGAGCCGTATCCGGCGACGCGTTTGGACGGCGGAAAGTGCGAAACGCTCATTCTGGCGACGCTGCTGCTCTTTAGCGCCGTCTTGTTGATCGTGCTGGTCGGGACGCTCTATCCCATGATTTATGGTTTGATGGGCTGGGGAAGGCTTTCGGTGGGCGCGCCCTATTTTAATCGCGTCACGCTGCCGTTTGGCCTGCTGATGCTGGTGGTTATCGTGCTGGCGACAATCAGAAGCCGCAAAGTCTCTGTGCATCGTCAGCTTCCGGCGTTGCTGGCGCATACGGGCGTATTTATCTTCGCCGCCGGGATCATGGTTTCCAGCGGCAGTCGGCATGAAATCAGCCTTAACCTCAGCCCCAGTCAGCAGGTAGTACTGGCGGGCTATACCTTTCGTTTCGAGCGTCTGGATCTGGAAGCCAAAGGCAACTACACCAGTGAAAAAGCGCGGATCACGTTGTGGCGGAATGAAAAACGCATTGGCAGCCTGCAGCCTGAAAGGCGCTTCTATGCCGCGCGTCGTCAACAGATGATGGAGCCGGGGATTCACTGGAACCTGCTACATGACTGGTACGCGGTGATGGGCGAAAAAACCGGAGCGGATCGTTACGCCATGCGCTTATACGTGCAGACCGGCGTGCGCTGGATCTGGGGTGGGGGATTGTTGATGGTGTGTGGCGCGCTGCTGAGCGGATGGCGGGGGAGGAAGCGTGATGCGTAAATTACTCACAGCGTTGCCGGATGGCGGCGTAAACGCCTTATCCGGCCTACAGGATGCGCAAACCGTAGGCCGGATAAGCGTAGCGCCATCCGGCAGAAAGTTTTTACTCTTAACGATCGTCCTGTTTTTAATCACCTTCGCCACCCACGCCCAGGTGGTGGATACCTGGCGCTTTGACAATCCGCAACAGCAGGAAAAAGCGCTGTCTATTGCCAGTCAACTGCGCTGTCCGCAGTGTCAGAACCAGAATTTGTTGGAATCCAATGCGCCCGTGGCGGTCAGTATGCGCCATCAGGTTTACAGCATGGTTGCCGAAGGTAAAAGCGAAGCGGAAATCACCGCCTGGATGACCGACCGCTATGGTGATTTCGTGCGCTACAACCCGCCGCTGAATGAGCAAACGCTGCTGTTGTGGGCGCTGCCGTACCTGCTGTTATTGCTGGTGGGCGTGGTGGCCTGGCGGGTGAGAAAGCGTCAGCACGCAGGAGAGGGGGAACAATGAGCCAGTCTGAACACTCCACTGCGCCGTTACGTCCCATGCCTGTAAAGCGTCTGGCGGCTGCGGCGGTGTTGATGGTGGCTGCCTGTGTCGGCGGCTATCTGTTGACGCCGAAATGGCAGGCTGTGCGTAGCGAACAACAGCGTCTGGCCGATCCGCTACGTGACTTTACGAACCCGCAAACGCCAGAGGCGCAGCTTTCCAGGCTGCAAGAAAAAATTCGCGCCAATCCGCAGGATAGCGAGCAATGGGCGCGGCTGGGCGAGTATTATCTCTATCGCAATGCGTATGACAATGCGCTGCTGGCATATCGTCAGGCGTTGCGTCTGCGAGGCGATAACGCGCAGCTTTTCGCCGCGCTGGCAACGGTGCTGTATTACCAGGCCGGGCAACATATGACGCCTGCGACGCGTGAAATGATTAATAAAGCGTTAGCGCTGGATGCGACAGAAGTGACCGCGCAGATGTTGCTGGCGGCGGATGCGTTTATGCAGGCGGATTATGCGCAAGCCGTGTCGCTGTGGCAAACCTTACTGGATGCTAACTCGCCGCGAGTGAATCGCACGCAGCTGGTAGAGGCCATTAATTTGGCTAAATTGTTACAAAATCGGCAGAAATAATTTTTTCTTTTTTGTGACTTTTGTCATGTGTGCTGTTTAAAAAAACGGCGAATGAGACACAAGTAAAAATTAATTACCTCAGTGTATTATTCGTTTTTGACGAAGTAAAAAACTTTCCATAACAAATAGTTATTCATCATTAACGCCATAAACTCGCGTTATTATGCATAAAAACAGCCAAAAGCCCTGTTATGAAAGGGTTGCGCAAGACGCTATGCAAATGATACTGATTATGCGCGTTAAAAAACTCTACAAACCAACGCAACACAAATCATACCCTTTCAGTATGTATTGCTCTCATGCTTTCGGCGGAGAGCAACGCTTCATCGAGGAAGTCTGTTGTTATGAAAAATTTGAAAGTCAGCCTGGCCTGGCAAATTTTGCTGGCTATGGTGCTGGGCATTCTGTTGGGCAGCTATCTGCATTATCACAGTGACAGTCGTGAATGGCTGATTGCCAACCTGCTGTCGCCTGCTGGCGATATTTTTATCCATCTGATTAAAATGATCGTCGTGCCGATCGTGATCTCGACTCTGATTGTCGGCATCGCCGGCGTTGGCGATGCAAAACAGCTAGGCCGTATCGGCGCCAAAACCATTCTCTATTTTGAACTGATCACCACGGTGGCGATTATCCTCGGCATTACGCTGGCGAATGTCTTTCAGCCAGGCTCAGGCATTGATATGTCGCAACTGGCGACCGTCGATATTTCGAAATACCAGAACACCACGGCGGAAGTACAAAGTCATGCGCATGGACTGATGGGGACGATACTGTCGCTGGTGCCGACCAACATCGTCGCGTCGATGGCAAAAGGCGACATGCTGCCGATTATCTTCTTCTCGGTACTGTTCGGTTTAGGTCTGTCTTCTCTGCCGGCAACTCACCGCGAGCCGCTGGTAACGGTATTCCGCTCTATCTCCGAAACCATGTTTAAAGTCACCCATATGGTGATGCGCTATGCGCCAGTGGGCGTTTTTGCGCTGATCGCCGTCACGGTAGCGAATTTTGGTTTCGCGTCGCTGTGGCCGCTGGCGAAACTGGTGCTGCTGGTACACTTTGCCATTATCTTCTTTGCGCTTGTAGTGCTGGGCATCGTGGCGCGCCTGTGCGGGTTAAGTATCTGGATTCTGATTCGCATTCTGAAAGATGAATTGATTCTGGCGTACTCGACCGCCAGCTCCGAGAGCGTGCTGCCGCGCATTATCGAGAAGATGGAAGCTTACGGCGCACCAGCCTCTATCACCAGTTTCGTGGTACCGACCGGTTACTCATTTAACCTCGACGGCTCCACGTTATACCAGAGCATCGCCGCCATTTTTATCGCGCAGCTATACGGTATCGACCTGTCGCTGTGGCAGGAAATTGTACTGGTGCTGACGCTGATGGTGACGTCGAAAGGGATTGCCGGCGTGCCTGGCGTTTCCTTCGTGGTGTTACTGGCGACGCTGGGCAGCGTGGGCATTCCGCTGGAAGGGCTGGCGTTTATCGCCGGTGTCGACCGTATCCTCGACATGGCGCGTACTGCGCTAAATGTGGTGGGGAATGCGCTGGCGGTGCTGGTGATCGCCAAGTGGGAACACAAGTTTGACCGCAAAAAAGCGCTGGCCTACGAGCGCGACGTGCTGGGCAAATTTGATAAGACCGCCCAATAACGGATTGCCGGATGGCGCTTTGCTTATCCGGCCTACAGCGAAAGAGAATGTAGGCCGGATAAGGCGTTCACGCTGCCATCCGACAACCTGCTCCGGGTTGCCTGATGGCGCTACGCTTATCAGGCCTACAACGACTACGTTCATCAGGCAATAAACATCAGCCATTCGTTAGCGTTTCGAACTCTTCGCAACCGGTATCAAACCCTTCCAGACAGCTTAGATTAAACCAGTGCAACGCCTTCTGCTTATTCTTTTCAATAAAGCCCGGTTCACCGTTTAAAAACATCATTCCCGCCCAGTATTCTGAATAGCCGGTACGGGAAATGGCGGAACTGCGTTTGAAATACCAGGCGGCTTTTTCATCATCGGCGGCAATGCCCACGCCGTTGGCGTAAATCAGGCCAAGCAACATTTGCGCATCCACCGCGGAGTCGTTATCCAGATCTTCAGAGGCCTTTTGCAGCAGCGAGATGGCTTTTGGGTAGTCCGGGCGCCCGGCCTGGGTGTTGACCAGGATCCGCGCCAGCGTAATTTCTCCCGCTTTACTGCCCGCGTTAGCCGCCTTTTCAGCCAGCTTTTTCGCGTCGGGATAATCCAGGCTTACCGGATTAGTGATTTTGATTTGCGCCAGTAGCGCGCAGGCGTCGGCGTCGCCACTGTCGGCGGCTTTTTGCGCCCAGTATTCAGCTTTGTTCAAATCGCCATAGCTCAACCAACTGTCGGCCAGAAAATATTGTGCGCGTCTGTCACCTGCCTCTGCTGCCTGCAAATACTGGCTACCCGGCTCAGGATCTGCGGCATGGGCAAAGAATGTCATAAACAACATCAATGCAAGAAGTAGTTTCATTTTGAGTTTTATTTAGGGTACGGAAAAGACAGTATAAAGAGATCGTATGGATAAAAAAACAGCCTCCGGGCGGAGGCTGTTATAGGGAAAATGCCTGATGGCGATGCTAATGCATCTAATCAGGCCTACAGTAGACGCAGGCCGAATAAAGCATTCTGATGCCGCCATCCGGCAGATCAACCCATTGCGCTTTCGCGCAGGCGGGTTTTCAGCTTGTTGTACTCATCAATCACATACTGCTCGGCGGCTCGCTGATCGGCGATCGGCTCAACGCGTACGGCGCAGTATTTGTACTCCGGCGTTTTGGTAATCGGGCTGAGGTTTTCAGTCACCAGCTCGTTACAGGCGCCAATCCACCACTGGTAGGTCATGTAAATCGCCCCTTTGTTTGGGCGATCGCTGACCTGCGCGCGGGTGATGATTTTGCCTTTGCGCGAATGAACCCACACCAGCGCTTCATCTTCAATGCCCAGACGCGCGGCGTCGGCGGTATTGATTTGCGCATAGCCCGGTTCATCGGCCAGCGCGGCCAGCGCCGCACAGTTACCGGTCATTGAGCGGCAGGAGTAGTGGCCGACTTCGCGCACCGTCGACAGTACCATCGGGTACTCTTCGGTGAGTTTATCGATAGGCGCTACCCAGTCGCAGGTGAAGAACTGCGCCAGACCGTTGGGGGTATCGAACTTCTCTTTAAAGAGGTACGAGGTTCCCTGATCGGCATCCGACGTGTCGCGGCATGGCCACTGGATATAGCCCAGCTCGCCCATTTTCTCGTAAGTGGCGCCGTAGAAATCCGGGCACAGATGACGCAACTCATCCCAGATCTCCTGGGTATTGTTGTAGTGCATCGGATAGCCCATCCGGGTGGCGATTTCACTGATAATCTGCCAGTCGGTTTTCAGGTCCCACTTCGGTTCAACGGCTTTAAAGAAGCGCTGGAAGCCACGGTCAGCCGCAGAGAAGACGCCTTCATGCTCGCCCCAGGAGGTGGAGGGTAAAATCACATCCGCCGCCGACGCGGTTTTGGTCATGAAGATATCCTGCACGATGACCAGTTCCAGATCCTCAAACGCTTTACGTACCGCAGAGAGCTCCGCATCGGTTTGCAGCGGATCTTCACCCATAATGTACGCCGCGCGCACTTCGCCATGCGCCGCACGGTGCGGCAGCTCGCTGATGCGATAGCCGGTATGCGCAGGCAGACTTTCTACGCCCCAGGCTTTAGCGAACTTCTCGCGGTTTTCCGGGAACTTAACGTACTGGTAGCCTGGATAAGTATCCGGCAGCGCGCCCATATCGCACGCGCCCTGAACGTTGTTCTGGCCGCGAACCGGGTTAACGCCCGCGCTTGGCTTGCCGAGGTTACCGGTCAGCATCGCGAGGCTGGTCAGTGAACGCACGGTTTCCACACCCTGATAGAACTGGGTGACGCCCATCCCCCACAAGATCGCTGCGCTTTTCGCGCTGGCATACATCCGCGCCGCCTGACGAATTTCCTGTGCGCTCACGCCAGTGATCTCTTCGACGGACTCCGGCGTATAGCCTTCGACAATCTTACTGTACTCTTCAAAACCTTCGGTACGGCTGGCGACAAACGCTTTGTCGTACAGGTTTTCTTCAATAATGACATGCCCCATTGCGTTGAGCAGCGCGATATTCGAGCCGTTTTTCAACGCGATATGCATGTCAGCGATGCGCGCGGTTTCAATTTTGCGCGGATCGCAGACGATAATTTTCGCCCCGTTGCGTTTAGCGTTAATCACATGATTCGCCACGATAGGGTGGGAATCCGCCGGGTTATACCCGAAGACGAACACTAAATCAGTGTTATCAATTTCGTTAATCGCATTACTCATTGCGCCGTTACCGACCGATTGGTGCAGACCTGCAACCGATGGGCCGTGTCAGACGCGAGCGCAGCAGTCAACGTTATTGGTGCCAATAACGGCGCGTGCGAATTTTTGCATTACATAGTTGGTTTCATTTCCGGTACCGCGAGAGGAGCCGGTTGTCTGGATTGCATCCGGACCGTACTTCGCTTTGATGGCGCTCAAACGTTCAGCGACGTAATTGAGCGCTTCATCCCAGGAAACAGATTCCAGTTTGCCGCCACGCTGGCGACGGATCATTGGGGTTTTCAGGCGCGGGGTCAGGATCTGGGTATCATTAATAAAATCCCAGCCGTAGTAGCCCTTCAGACACAGGGTACCCTGGTTGGTTTTCCCCTGCGCCGCCTCAGCCCGGACGATTTTGCCGTTATCGACCACCAGATTGATTTTGCAACCTGATGCGCAATACGGGCAAACCGTGACGACTTTTTTCATCGGTTTCGCTCCAGTTAATCAAATCGCGCATACGCGCTGTCGCCCTCAGTATGCATGTTTTATGCCACTTTTTTAGTATGGGCTTTCCCTGATATTACGGGCGAATTTTGTTCAAAACCCTGACGAAAAACAGGCTATCGTCAGTTTTGACGTGTCGAAAGAAAATGCCGCATGACATTTATTATGGGGAGAAACGCTGAGCGCGGGCCAGATAGGGCGGAGCCGCCATCCGGCAATCTGCTCTGCCTGAAGTGGGGGGTTTTTAATAAATTGTCCGGATGGATAGACTCAAGGCCAGGGAACGCGTTGAGACTAACGCCAGGATAGAACGGGCCGCGGCAGGCAGTTCCATACCGCGGCCCGGCTTCAGAGGAGGCTGAAAAGGATTATCGCGGCAAAAATAGCGGCAATAACGAGATATTTCAGCGCGTAATAGAGAGTGCGGTTTTTCTTTTTCAGCCGTTGCCCGGCATCGCGTGCTGCGTGAACGTATTTAAAGATGCGATTAATCGCACCGGTGCGATCGTTCTCGTCGTTTGGCGAACTGGCGGCGGACATCAACGATGCGCCGACCCAGTGGTTTACGCTCTGCGCCCAGCGCCATTTCATTGGACGCTCAATATCGCAAAAGAGGATAATACGCGTCTGCTCAGTTTTATTTTCCGCCCAATGAACGTAGGTTTCGTCGAAGATGACGGCTTCGCCGTCGCGCCAGCTATGGCGCTGTCGATCAACTTCAATAAAACAGCGGTCGTCATTCGGTGTGCTTAATCCAAGATGGTAACGTACTGAACCGGCATAGGGGTCGCGATGTTTTCCCAGATAGGCCCCGGGAGGCAACTCGGCGAACATCGCCGCTTTAATAGAGGGGATGCTGTTGACCAGCTTTGTCGTTATCGGGCATAACGTTTCCGCCGACGGGTGGGCATCGGAATACCATTTAAGGTAAAACCGTTTCCAGCCGCGCTTGAAAAAGGTGTTGAATCCGGCGTCGTTATTGGCCTGCGCGGCTTTTATGTGATGCTGAAGCCGTAGCGCCTCTTCACGAATCACCTGCCAGTTTTCCGTCAGCTTCTGCAGCTCTGGAAATGCCGTGGTATCAAAGTACGGCTGCTTTGCCGGTAACGTTGAGAAGCGAGTCATGAACATATTGATCGGCGCCATAAACGTCGAGTGGTCAAAGAGCTGACGGGAAAGTTTTTGTTTTTCCACCCCGCGTGAATGCGCATAAATGACGCTGATAATAAAAATACCGATAATGATTGCTGCGAACATAACGTCACTGTCCTTCTAAGAAAACCTCATCCCGGGATTTTCAGGCAACCCTCCCGGTGATGCCAAAGAGAAAAGTGTAGTTCGTTGACAATAAATTTACATTTCTACAACTTAAAAGGGCCATTTTTGCTAAAGAAGCGAGTCAGCCCGTTTAACCTTTATCCAGGCTTGTCGACAGTAGAATTGAGATGACTCCGCTACTTCACCCGGTGACGGCTGATTACGTTATGCCTTATCTCCCGATGACGGCTGCCCGATCACAATGCTTTCGTAAACCGAAAATGACTTTGCTTGTAACCTTCGCGAAGATAAAAACGGTGTGCATCGCGGCGTTTAATATTTGTGGAAAGCTCCGTTAGCTCGGCGCCAGCCTGACGTGCTTCTTCTTCTGCCCAGGCCAGAAGCTGACTGCCAATTTTTTGTCCCCGCATCGGCGGTAATACCACCAACTCCTGAATTTCGCCAATCCAGTTGGCATGATGGAGATGAAACTGCATATGCAGGCTGATCATGCCGACTACCTCTCCGTTGCGCAGCGCTAAACGATAATGAACGTTGGGGTCCAGTAAATTAGCGGCAAATCCATCCCTGAAAGCCTGATAATCAAGCTCATTTTTAAGTAACTCACAGATAAGCGCGTAAATAGAATCGGTATCCTCTGTTGTCGCGTGGCGTAATTCACAGACTGGCATAATGTCCTCCCGACGCTTCATCAGGATCAACCATCTTTCGCCAGACTGTAGCAAACTACCGTCATGATTTATTCTATGACAGTTAAACGGCGGATAACGTACAGCCAAAGATCACTCTGATGGCAAGGGGGAGGGCGATCCTCCCGGGGAGTTAGGTGGCAGGCTGATGTTTAACCACGTTAATCATCCACGGCACCCCGAAACGATCGCTGACCTTGCCGAAACCCTGCGCCCAGAAGGTCTCCTGCCAGTCCATTTCGATTTGCCCATGTGCGGCAAGGTTATCAAACCAGCGCTTCCCTTCTGCTACATCCTGGGTATCAAGCACCAGCGTAAAGCCGGAATAATGCGCCGTTCCCGACGGGCTGGCATCACTCATCATGATATCGCTGCCGGCAATGCGCATGTTGGCGTGGGCGATAGCAGTATCGGGAAAGCGCATTCCTGACGGGCAGCCCTCTTCGTTATCCGCCGCTGAGGGGGGCATTTCACCGAAGCTGAGTTTATAAAGCAGTTCTGCGCCTAACGTTTGTTGATAATACGCGATGGCGTCGGCACAGTTGCCGGCAAAAGAGAGATAGGGACTTAACGGCATGATGGTTACCTCAGGTAAGAGATGCTCGTTAAGTGTAGTTCGAAATTGGCACAATATTGTCGGTGGCAGGGCCGCTCAGGCCCGGTAAGCGAGGCGCTACCGGGCAATGACACGGTAAATCAGTTCTTTTTCACGAACTCGGATTTCAGTTTCATCGGGCCAAAACCATCGATTTTGCAGTCGATGTTATGGTCGCCTTCAACCAGACGAATATTCTTCACTTTGGTGCCGATTTTCAGCATGGAAGAGCTGCCTTTTACTTTCAGATCTTTCACGATGGTGACGCTATCGCCGTCTGCCAGCAGGTTGCCGTTGGCGTCTTTGACAATCAGCTCATCGCTCTCCTGAGCGGGTTCCGCATCGTTCCATTCGTGAGCGCATTCCGGGCAGATGAACATGCCGTTATCTTCGTAGGTATATTCGGAGTTACATTGCGGGCAGTGGGGTAATGACATGTTGGTATCCTCAAAAAGTCAGCGGGGGCAAACGCGCCCAAAAATGGCAGATCGCCGAAAAAGGCCGCAATTATACACAAAATCCTTAGCGTTGTCGGGACTATTGCCGCTTTTATAAATGGGTCTGCGCCACGCCAGTCAGCAATGGTTTACACTCAAATAACCGCTTTTTTACTGTCACCACAGCGCATTAGGGCGTCCTTATTTACACCTTTTGACCGAATTAACATATATGTGTGAAGTTGATCACATATTTAAACCCTGTTAGGGTAAAAAGGTCATTAACTGCCCATTCAGGCGTCAACAGGTTCGGTTGTACAGTCCGTAACCGGACAGTGTAAGTAAACCTGCTACGCTTGTATGAGGGATAGCGTTCGCGCCCCTCCCTCCGCTCGACGGCGACGCTGGCGCGGTATGCCAGTGCCCGCCGTATATAGCGCTACAGGGCTTAGCCTATGAGGACAGCTATGCTGAAAAGGAAAAAAATAAAACCGATTACACTGGGCGATGTGACCATCATTGATGATGGTAAACTTCGCAAAGCGATTACCGCCGCCTCGCTGGGCAACGCGATGGAGTGGTTTGATTTTGGTGTTTATGGATTTGTTGCCTACGCGTTGGGTAAAGTCTTTTTCCCCGGCGCCGATCCCAGCGTCCAGATGATTGCCGCGCTGGCCACGTTTTCCGTTCCCTTCCTGATTCGTCCGCTCGGCGGGTTATTCTTTGGTATGCTCGGCGATAAATACGGGCGCCAGAAGATCCTGGCGATCACGATTGTGATTATGTCGATCAGTACCTTCTGTATCGGGTTAATCCCCTCTTACGCGACGATCGGTATCTGGGCGCCAATACTGTTGTTGCTGTGTAAAATGGCGCAGGGCTTCTCGGTTGGCGGGGAATATACCGGCGCGTCGATCTTTGTCGCGGAATATTCGCCGGATCGTAAACGCGGATTTATGGGAAGCTGGCTGGATTTTGGTTCCATCGCTGGGTTCGTGCTGGGCGCGGGCGTGGTGGTCTTAATCTCAACGATTGTCGGCGAGGAGAATTTCCTTGAGTGGGGCTGGCGTATTCCGTTCTTTATCGCCTTGCCATTGGGAATTATCGGTCTCTACTTACGCCATGCGCTGGAAGAGACGCCAGCGTTTCAGCAGCACGTGGATAAACTGGAGCAGGGCGACCGCGAAGGGTTGCAGGATGGGCCGAAAGTCTCCTTTAAAGAGATTGCCACCAAATACTGGCGTAGCCTGTTGTCATGTATCGGTCTGGTGATTGCCACCAACGTGACCTACTACATGCTGCTCACCTACATGCCGAGCTACCTGTCGCATAACCTGCACTATTCTGAAGATCACGGCGTGTTGATTATCATCGCCATTATGATCGGGATGCTGTTTGTGCAGCCGGTGATGGGGCTGCTGAGCGACCGTTTCGGTCGACGTCCATTTGTGATTATGGGCAGCATTGCGCTGTTTGCGCTGGCGATCCCGGCCTTCATCCTGATTAACAGTAACGTTATTGGCCTAATTTTTGCCGGTTTGTTGATGCTGGCGGTGATTCTGAACTGCTTTACCGGGGTGATGGCCTCGACATTGCCGGCGATGTTTCCGACGCATATTCGTTACAGCGCGCTGGCGGCGGCTTTTAATATCTCTGTATTGATTGCCGGTCTGACGCCAACGCTGGCGGCCTGGCTGGTGGAAAGCTCGCAGGATCTGATGATGCCGGCGTATTATTTGATGGTCATCGCGGTGATCGGCTTGATTACCGGTATTTCCATGAAAGAGACGGCCAATCGTCCGCTAAAAGGCGCAACGCCAGCGGCGTCGGACATCCAGGAAGCGAAGGAAATTCTGGGTGAGCATTACGATAATATTGAGCAGAAAATCGACGACATCGATCAGGAAATTGCGGAGCTGCAGGTCAAACGTTCGCGTCTGGTACAGCAACATCCGCGTATCGATGAATAAATTTCGCGCTTAAGGTTCGCTTAATCTCTCGCGGGCATACTCTCCTCCATACCTTTGGAGGAGAGCGTCATGAAAAGCTATATTTATAAAAGTTTGACGACCCTGTGTAGCGTGCTGATTGTCAGCAGTTTTATCTATGTGTGGGTCACGACGTATTAAACGCCTGTTATGCCTTTTTCAACAGCACCCAGGCACGGGTGCCTGTTCTTTCCGTACGGTTTTGCAGGAAAAACTGTCCCTGATGTAGCTGGGTGATGCGGCTGACGATACTCAGCCCCAGTCCAATTCCGCCATAACGGCTGTCCATCCGCACGAACGCTTCGCTTAGCTTCCCGCATTTGCTTTCATCAATACCCGGACCCTCGTCTTCGACCGCCATAATAGCGTCGGGGTCGGCGCTAATGTGGATAGTGATATGGGTTCCTTCAGGGCTATAGCGATGCGCGTTTTCCACCAGATTTCGCAGCAGCATACGCAGTAACGTCGCGTCACCGCGCACCACCACGTCCGCCGCGCTTTCCGGCAGCAACAGAGTTTGCTGGCGCGTTTCCAGCATGGTGTTCAGCTCATCGTAGGAGGGGAGGATCACATCTTCCAGCAGTTTTACTTCCTGATAATTCCCGGAAGAGAATGACTGGCCCACGCGCGCCAGTTGCAGAAGCTGGGAGACGCTATCCATCATCTGGTCAAGACGGGCGATAAGCGGCGCGACATCAACATTGTGGGTTTTTGACAATAATTCCAGATGCAAACGCACCCCCGACAGCGGCGTGCGTAGCTCATGGGCCACATCGGCGGTAAAAAGGCGTTCATTGTCGAGCGTGGTGGTCAAACGCGTAACCAGTTGATTGATCGCCGAGACGACGGACTCAATCTCAAGCGTGGAGCTGTGAATGGCGATCGGCGCCAGATTATCCGCCGTCCGTGCTTCCAGCTCTTTTTGCAGTTCGGCGAGCGGACGGGTAATACGCCGTACCGCCTGGTAACAAATTAGCAGAGTCAGGCTAACCATAAATACGCCGGGGACGATCAGGCTGGCGACCGCCTCGCGAATTTCGTGCATGATATGGCGATCGTTGTTGCGATTATCCCGCAGCGCCTGCTCGAACAATTGGATTTGCTCAGTGCTTTCATGCCATAACCAGAAGGTACTAATTAACTGGAACACCAGCAGAATAAGACCAATTGTCAGCATTAAACGCTGGCGAAGGGTCATCGCTCTTCGCTGAAAACGCATCAGGCTCACTTAGCTTTCCTCAGTGGCAACCAGCATGTAGCCAAACCCGCGAACCGTGCGAATGCGCGACTTGCCGACTTTGTCGCGCAAATTATGTATATGCACTTCCAGAGTGTTGGTCGAGGGTTCGTTATCCCAGTTGTAGATATCGTTATAAAGAATTTCCCGGTGCACCGGACTGCCTGCCTTGAGCATCAACCGTGAGAGCAACGCGTACTCCTTAGGCGTCAGGGTCAGTTCCTGTCCATCCCTCCATGCCTGATGGCGGCCTATATTGAGCGTCAGATTGCCAACCGTCAGTTCACTTTCACCCTGATTATTATGGCGGCGCAGCAGCGCGCGGATGCGGGCGTGCAACTCCTCCAGGGCGAAGGGTTTTACCAGATAATCATCTGCGCCGACATCCAGCCCGGTAATGCGATCGTTGAGCGTATCGCGGGCGGTCAGAATGAGTACCGGCAGGGTGTATTTTTTCTGTCGGATTCGCGTCAGGAAATGCAGGCCATCCTCATCGGGCAGCCCTAAATCCAGCACCATCAGACTGTAATGACCAGACTCCAGACTATGCTCGGCGGCACGCGCTGTCGAAACGCCATCACACGCATAGCCTTCGGTTTGCGCGGCGAGTATTAACCCCTGTAATAATAGCGTGTCGTCTTCAACAATCAGTATCTTCATTCGCTTAGTCTCCTGCACGGTTGCAGAATATCATCTGCGGCCTGGTAATACGTCGTTTGTACGCCGGTTAATCCCAGCATGGTTGAGAAAAGATTGTCCTGTGAATAATCCAGCGTGCTCGCCCGTTTTTGCAGGCAGGCCTGATCCACCTGATAACGCTGTTGATAATCTTTAGAAAGCCAAATGAGCATCGGGACATGTTTTTGCGTATCCGGCGCAATGGAATACGGCAAACCGTGTAAATAAACGCCATTTTCACCCAATGATTCGCCGTGATCGGAAAGATAGACCAGGCTGGTGGTGAATTTATCCTGATGAGATTTCAGCAGGTTAATGGCTTTATCTACAATATAGTCCACGTACAGCACGGTATTATCATAGGTGTTGATCAACTGCTCTTGGGAACAGTTCTGAATTTCGTTAGTGTCACAGGTTGGGGTAAATTTTTTAAACTGCGGTGGATAACGGTTGTAATAGGTTGGGCCGTGGCTGCCGATGGTATGTAATACAATAACGCCATCGCCTTTCAAATGGTCGATATAGTCTTCCAGACCGTGAAATAACACTTCATCGTAGCACTCGCCGTCGATACATTGTCCGGGCAGGTTTAGCTCGGTGACATTTTGATGCGGAACGCGATCGCATGCGCCTTTACAGCCGCCGTCATTATCATTCCACAGTACGTTAATCCCCGCGCGCTGGATAATATCCAGCAGCCCTTCCTGGTGATGCGCCAGCTCTTCGTCATAATGTTTGCGCGGCATATCAGAAAACATGCAGGGAACGGAGATCGCGGTCGCCGTACCGCAAGAGGTGGTATGCGGGAAGTAGATCACATCGTCTTTCGCCAGCCGCGGATTGGTGTCGCGCGGATAGCCGCCAAGAGAGAAATCATCGCCGCGCGAGGTTTCGCCAACGATGAGAATCGTCAGGTTTTTGCGATCGCCTTTCAGCATTAATGGATTGCGATGGGCATCCTCGCCAATGCGTACCAGCGGCAAATTCGCCAGCCGTTGATGCGAATACCATGACCAACTGGCGACAATACTGTTCGATGGGCTTAACGCTTTGATCAACTGTTTATTATTTCGAAATAGCGAGGCGTAATCTTTATAGAAAAAGGCGGCGACCAGAATAACTAATAAAATAGAGATCAGGACGCTGACCAGGCGGTAAAGCCCGCTACGTAAGCGCGGCGTCGCCGGACGGATTTTGACCCAGAAGGCAATCACGGCTGCCAGAACGCCGCTTAATCCCAGAGTCAGCACCATTTGCGGCGTCATCAGCGCAAAGGTTTCCGCGGGCGTGGTATCCATCATATTGGCGATCATGGAGCGATCGATGATGATGCCGTAAGTCAAAATAAAATACTGCGCGGCAGCGCCGACCAGAATAAAAACGCAGGCCAGCAGTCGGTTTAGCCAAATAAATGAGGCCAGCGTCAGCACACTATTGACCACGCTAAACGCGACGACCGGCATGGAAATAAACACCAGTACATTGCGCAGCGAGTTTAACGGTAGGTCTTGTAGTACCTGCTTGTAGAACGCAATGTTCAGGCAGACGGCAATATAAAAGGAAAAAAGCAGAAGCCAGGCGATTTGCCCAAGAACAGGTCTTTTAAGAAAGCGCTTTAACATGTTGATGCGTCCATCGATTCGGTGACGCTAATCGTGACAAAGTAAAATTAAGTGAACCTTAAGAACTTAATGTTGGTGGTGGCCGGATAACCTGCGCTATCCGGCCTGTTGCGATAACATTAACTACACGTGGTCAATCCTGTTTAACCGGCGCATCCAGCGGATACGGGTTTTTGTGAATGCGGTTGTAGTTCAACGCATACAGCGCGGTGATCACCATCAACGTGACGAACGACCACATCACTTCTTTGGCGCCGGAACCGATGACCGCCCAGATGCAATACACAAACGCGACGAAGGTGATCAGCAGATACAGCGGGCGCGCTTTACCAAAGTGACCGTGGCCCAACAGCAACAGCGCGGCACAGGTGTAAAGATAAGGCACCAGGGTGAAGATAACCGACACGGAGGAGACCAGACCAAACTCTTTCGCGGCGTTCGGCGACATACTGCTGAACTGGAAGATAGTCATCAGCACGCCGACGATAAGCAACCCAGCCACTGGCGTACCGGCTTTATTAACCCGCGCGAAGATCGGCGGGAAGAGACCATCGTCCGCCGCCGCTTTTGCGGTTTGACCGGCAAGCAGCGTCCAGCCGCCGAGAGAGCCCAGGCAACCTGCTGCCGCACAGAAGGAAACAATAGCCCCTGCGGTATCGCCCAGCGCCATACGCGCCGCGTCACCGAAAGGCGATGCCGACACACGCAGCGCCGCGTTGGGGATCATCCCCATAATCGCCGTTGTGGAGAGCACATAGCAGACGGCGGCGATCAGTACCCCGCCGATGGTGGCGATAGGCACGTTGCGTTTCGGGTTTTTGACCACCCCGGCCGCAACGGAGGCGCTTTCTACCCCGATGAATGACCATAGCGTGACGTTCAACGTGCTTTGAATCGCCCCGAAAGTATTCATGCCGCTCACGTTCCAGGCCGCCATATAGGTTTCGCCTTTAAACCAGAACCAGCCGAAGACCGCAATCCCTACGATAGGCACCAGCGCCAGTACGGTGGCGACGGCCTGTACGCGGGTAATCATTTTCGGCCCGACGATGTTCAGCAGAACAAAAATCCACAGCACCGCGACGCAGGTAAGCGTTAATACCAGCGGATCTTTCAGAATCGGGAAGAAATAGCTCAGATAGCCGACGCCGATAACGACCATCGCGATATTACCGATCCAGCATGCCAGCCAGTACAGCACGTTCGTTTGATAGCCCAAAAACGGCCCGAAGCAGCGGCGTGCGTAGGCATAAGAACCGCCGGGACTGGGATCTAAGGACGACATTTTGGCATAAACCATCGACAGCGCCAGGGCGCCGATGATAGTGACCAGCCATCCGTAGATTGCAATCCCGCCAGTGGCCGCCAGGTTGGCAGGGAGTAAGAATACCCCTGAACCCATAATATTCCCCGATACCATTAAGGTGACGGGGATTAGGCCCACTTTGTGAGCATCAGCATCCGAAGACATAATTTGGACTCCTGAAAAGGTGACTTCGTTACGATAAATTACGTCGTATCATACCCCCTCAGAATGCCGCTGAATTATGTCGGAGACGGGTTATCGCCAATGCTGTTATTATCGTGTCTTATCGTTGAGTGTAGAAAAATTAGGCAGCCGATCGTTCCCGATGTTGGCTAACATAATGCAGGGGGGTCATACCATAAAACTCTTTAAACACGGAAATAAAGTACGATGTGCTGTTATACCCACACAGCTGTGAGACTTGAGAGATATTCTTTCCGTCCATTAATAATTGGTTTACGGCATAACGCATTCGGCAGGTCGTGATTATTTGGCTATAACTGGTATTCTCGTTTTTGAGCTTTTTCTTTAACAAGCTTGGACTCAGGCACAGGCAGCTGGCAACGGCGCTCAGATTCCAGTCTTTATGAATATCGCTCTGAATGATGTGGTAAACGCTGTCACTGATGCGGCTGCGCAGCATGTGCATTAACAAAGAAATAAATTTTTTGTGGTCAAGAAAGCGGGATAAAACGGTGAAAAGGAGCGCACGGGTACGTTCACTAACAATTTCATCCGGTGTTTCCATCGCGCTGTAGCGGGCGGCGACCCTGAAGATATCCGGCGTCAGACAGTTGGCGGTCAATAAGGGATCGGCGTTGCGTTGCCAGACGGGAAGGTGTGAGAGATCTTTATTCAGGAATTGTAAATAGTCTTTAATATTATTGCGACTAACTTGTATTACTAGCACGCTATTTAATGATGAAATGTCAATAACGTTATTTTCACAAGCCAGAATGGCCATATAATTCGCTTTTAAACTGATTGGCTCCTTACCATTTACTCGTAACCATGTATCTTTTTCGGTTAATAACACTATGCAAGGCTCGTTGCTGCAAATCCTCATACCCGAACTCCTGGAATATGAACATAAAAGACCGGATCTCGCCAAACGGGAGAGATAACGGGGACTGAGTCAATTGTGTGATGAATTGAAACTGCACTAAAATAACTTTCCTGAATAATATTACAATATTTGTACGATGAATTAGGGTGTACAAAAAGTTGTACGCGAGTGGCAACTTGTCATTTTTGTATAAAAAAAGCGCGGGATGGGGCCCGCGCAAAAAGGTATGACAGTATTATTGTTTTGCAGCAATACTCAGGGAATACATGCCATCCTCAAAAAAAAGACTCTTTGTGATTAGGCTTTCACGCACATAACGTGATATACGCCATCAATAATTTCCGTGCCTTCGGTTTCATGCTCAAAGCCAGGGAAGTGATGATCCCAGGATTGCAGTGAGCGTAAGTAACCCACCTGCGGACTGTTTTCATCGCCAAAGTTTTCACCGGAGAGCAACATCGGGATGCCTGGCGGGTAAGGAATAACGGAGTTCGCCGCAATGCGACCCGGTAGATTTTCAATCGCCACCATTTCAATATTGTCGTTCACGATCGCGTTGTAGGCGTCGCGCGGGGTAATCTCCGCAACCGGCAGGGTGGAATAGGCGGCGTTGAGACGGGCGCCCGGGTTATTTTCACGTAGCCAGGCAAACATTTTATCGCCCAGGTCATGAATACCCATGTTCGCGTAAGTGTCAGGATAATCCTGCACCAGTTCCGGCATCACCTGCGCCAGCGGCGTATTCGCGTCGTAATGATGTTTGAAGGAGCACAGCGTGTTGATCAGCGTTCCCCATTTCCCGCGAGTTACCCCCATAGAGAACAGGAACATAATCTGAAAGTCGGTGGTGCGGGTCGGCACGATACCGTGGCGGCCAAGCCATGCTGTGACCAGCGCAGCAGGTACGCCGGATGCTTCCAGTTCGCCATCGTCGCCCATACCCGGCGCCAGGATACTGACTTTAATCGGGTCCAGCATACTCCAGTTATCCGGCAGGTCTTTAAAGCCGTGCCAGGTTTCCCCGGGGCGCATGACCCAGCAGTTCTGGTCGGTGGCCAGCAGTTTTGCCGGCGCGTCGGCGAAGTCATATGTTTTACCGGTTTGTGGATCGGTGACGACGTCTTTATTCCACGGTTTAAAGAACCAGTCGCCTTCATCGGTAAACTCTTTATAAAGACGCGCCATCGCCTGACGGAAATCAACCGCTTCGTCAATTACCTCTTGAGTCAGGGACAGGCCGCTGTTACCGTCCATCATCGATACCGCCACATCGTTGGATGCGCAGATGGCATATAACGGAGAGGTGGTGGCATGCATCATATATGCCTGGTTGAAGCGGGAGAAATTCACCGCGCCACGGCCTTCACGGACGTGAATGTAGGAAGCTTGTGAAAGCGCATTCAGTAATTTGTGCGTGGAGTGGGTGGCAAACACGGTCGGACCGTTATGGTCGCCTGGCTCGCCGCGCATCGCGTAGTGATCGCAATAAATCGGGTTGAAGCGCGCATAGCCGTACCATGCTTCGTCGAAGTGAATGCGATCGCTGGTTTTTGCCAGCAGATCCTGCGCCTCTTTGGCGTTATAGCATACGCCGTCATAGGTACAGTTGGTCACTACGCTGTAAGACGGTTTCTGTCCGGCTTTAGTTTTGGTCAGCGGGCTGGCGCTGATTTTTTTCTGCAAGGTTTCAGGCTGCATTTCCTGCGGGTAGATTGGCCCGATAATGCCGTAACGGTTACGGCTTGGCACCATATATACCGGTTTGGCCCCAGTGAGGATCAGCCCCTGCTCGATGGATTTATGGCAGTTACGATCCAGTACAACGACATCATTATCCGTCATACAGGCCTGCATAATAGTACGGTTAGAACCGGAGGTCCCGACAACCACGGACCAGGAGCGGTCAGCACCGAATACGCGGGCGGCGTTTTTCTCGCTTTCGCCAAACGCGCCGGTATGGTCGAGGAGTGAACCGAGCGTGGTACGCTCAATCCCCATATCGCTGCGGAACAGGTTTTCGCCATAATAATCGTGATAAAAGCGACCGGCAGGCGTTTTAGTGAAACCGACGCCGCCCTGGTGTCCCGGCGCCGCCCATGAATATTCATGAATGTCGCTGTATTTCATCAACGCGTTAAACAGCGGCGGTAACAGTTGCTGGCGATACCGGGTCATGGCGGCAACGGCGCGTCCGGCGATAAAGTCAGCGGTGTCTTCCAGAATCCAGGCGAATTCATCGACAAGCTCCAGCAGGTCGCGGTCCAGCGATGCCGTCGCTTTTTCCCTGTCGCCTAACAGGAAAACGGGCACGTTTTGCTGACGCTCGTGAAGCTTACCGATCAATTGCCTGACGCTCAGGTGCTCATCCGGTTGTTCCATTTGGTAGCTAAACATCAGACAGTCAATGGCTTCGTTCGCGGACAAGATGGCATAGCCGTCATCGAAGGATGTCGATTTAATGACGGTAACATTTTGTTGGCTCAAGGCATCCGCCAGACGCTCAACCGCGTTGCCAACCCAGGTGTCCTGATGCAGAAACTCACTTTCAACAATTAATACTTTCATCATCTTTTACCCGGTTGTGGAGGCCGTGCAATTTACGCCTTGCCGACCCGCCGTATGAATGTGACGTGGGCAAGTATTACCCCGTCAAATAGGGGGTGTAAAGTGATGGAATAATGGTCAGTTATTGATATTTATTTTTAATAAACAATGGGTTAATTATTGATGGCGAGCGATTTCACCCGCGGTTTATCGACAGGTGAATTATTTTTTTGGCTGATAGTGGTATCCGGCTTTAGCCGGGCATCGTCTGGCGTCGTTGCTGACTTAGCTTGCGGTATTGTTGCGGCGACATACCGACAAATTTGCTAAAAGTACTGTAAAAACGGCTGCTGGATCGGAACCCGGCTGTCAGAGCGACATCGAGGATCGTTTTGTCAGTATCGCTCAATAAGGCACGTACGTGATTGATGCGCATCGCCGTGATGTACTGCTTCATCGTCAATTGCATAACCCGCTGGAATATTCCCATCGCGTAATTAGCATTGAGTTTGACATGCTCCGCGACGTCGTTAATGGTGAGCGCCTGATCGTAGTTATCGGCAATAAATCCCAGCATCTGGCTTACGTAAAACTGCGCATGGCGTGAGACGCTATTCTTGTGGGTGCGTGATGTTTTATTGAGCAAAATGGGCTGCCAGCCGGAAAGGCTAAAGCGTTTAAGCATCAGGCCGATTTCATCGATCGCCAACTGGCGAATTTGCTCATTCGGGCTGCTTGTTTCCTGCTGCCAGCGCAACACTTCAAAGGTGCTAAGCTGCTGGGTCGCCAGTGATTTAACCACCATCCCGTGCGTGACATGGTTGATAAGATCGCGATCCAGCGGCCAGGAGAGAAACAGGTGCATCGGCAAACTGAAAATCGCCATCTGGCGGCAGTTGCCGGGGCGGGTAAGCTGGTGTGGCGTACAGGCCCAAAACAGGGTGATATGTCCCTGCTTTATCTGCACGACTTCATTGTTGATTAAATACTCCACATCGCCGTCAAACGGAACATTCACTTCTACTTGCCCATGCCAGTGACTGCTGGCCATTCTGTGCGGCGGCCTCAGTTCAACGTCCAGTCGTTGATATTCGGAATAGAGCGACAGCGGGCTACGGGTTTGCTTTTCATCGCCGTTGCACATGTGCGGGTCGGGCGGGAGGAGGGATATTGCTTGCGTACTCATCGTCACTCCATTTCCTGAATTATCAGAATTATGCCCCTTTAGCCGGGAGGAAACCGGGAATCCGGACACAGAATCCGTCGATATTGTAGAGCGTAGCCTGACTATCAGGCCGAATACTCTGCTTTTTACGCCATTTTGTCCCAAAAACTCAGATCTTCCGCGCGTCAGCATACGATCTGAGTTTTCGGGAATGCTCATCGGGGAAGACGGAGGTTTTCACCGGGAACGCGTGCCACCATGAAGGTGTTCACTACTGTTCTGGAGAGTCATGATGACGGCACCCAAAATTACCTTTATCGGCGCAGGTTCTACGATTTTCGTCAAAAATATCCTCGGCGATGTGTTTCACCGCGAGGCGCTAAAATCAGCGCATGTCGCCCTGATGGATATTGACGAAACCCGGCTGGAAGAGTCGCACATTGTGGTACGGAAACTGATGGACTCAGCGGGCGCTTCTGGCCGGATTACCTGCCATACCAACCAGAAAGCGGCGCTACAGGATGCGGATTTCGTGGTGGTCGCCTTTCAGATTGGCGGCTATGAACCCTGCACCGTGACCGATTTTGAGGTTTGTAAGCGTCATGGCCTGGAACAGACGATCGCCGATACGCTGGGGCCGGGCGGCATTATGCGCGCGCTGCGGACTATCCCGCATCTGTGGCGGATTTGCGAAGACATGACGGAAGTCTGTCCGAAGGCCACCATGCTCAATTACGTCAACCCGATGGCGATGAATACCTGGGCGATGTATGCCCGCTATCCGCATATCAAACAGGTCGGCCTGTGCCATTCGGTACAGGGAACGGCGGAAGAACTGGCGCGCGACCTGAATATCGATCCCGCCTCGCTGCGCTACCGCTGCGCCGGCATTAACCACATGGCGTTTTACCTCGAACTGGAGCGCAAAACGGCTGACGGGACTTATGTCGATCTCTATCCTGAATTGCTGGCGGCCTATGACGCCGGACAGGCACCGAAGCCCAATATTCACGGCAATGAACGCTGCCAGAACATTGTGCGCTATGAGATGTTCAAAAAGTTGGGCTACTTCGTCACCGAGTCATCAGAGCATTTTGCCGAGTACACGCCGTGGTTTATTAAACCGGGACGCGAGGATCTGATTGCGCGCTACAAGGTGCCGCTGGATGAATATCCGAAACGCTGCGTAGAACAACTGGCGAACTGGCATAAAGAGCTGGAGGAGTATAAAACCGCCGAGCGTATCGACATCAAACCGTCCCGCGAGTACGCCAGCACCATTATGAACGCTCTGTGGACCGGCGAGCCGAGCGTGATTTACGGCAATGTGCGTAACGAGGGGCTGATTGATAACCTGCCGCAGGGAAGCTGCGTGGAAGTGGCTTGTCTGGTGGATGCCAACGGCATTCAACCGACGAAGGTGGGGACGATCCCTTCTCATCTGGCGGCGATGATGCAGACCAACATCAACGTGCAAACGCTGTTGACCGAAGCCATCCTCACGGAAAACCGCGATCGCGTGTATCACGCGGCGATGATGGACCCTCATACCGCAGCGGTGCTGGGTATCGAAGAAATCTATGCGTTGGTTGACGATCTGATCGCCGCGCATGGCGACTGGCTTCCGGCCTGGTTACGCCGTTAATCTCCAGCCGCGCTGGACGGCAGATCCGGCGTTTAACCTCTACTAACAGAAGGCGGGCGCTGGTAACAGCGACCCGGTACCCTATGAGCATCTCTCTGACAACAAAGCTGAGTTACGGGTTCGGTGCGTTTGGTAAGGATTTCGCCATCGGCATTGTGTATATGTACCTGATGTATTACTACACCGATGTGGTGGGACTCTCGGTCGGCCTCGTCGGCACCCTCTTTCTGGTCGCGCGAATCTGGGATGCGATAAACGATCCCATCATGGGCTGGATTGTCAACGCCACGCGTTCGCGGTGGGGGAAATTTAAGCCGTGGATATTGATCGGCACCTTAACCAATTCGCTGGTGCTTTTCCTGCTGTTCAGCGCCCATCTTTTTGAGGGAACCGCGCAGGTTGTATTTGTCTGCGTAACTTACATCCTGTGGGGCATGACGTATACCATTATGGATATCCCATTTTGGTCGCTGGTGCCGACCATTACGCTTGATAAGCGAGAACGCGAACAACTGGTGCCGTTCCCGCGTTTCTTCGCCAGTCTGGCTGGCTTCGTCACTGCCGGTATAACGCTGCCGTTTGTGAACTACGTTGGCGGAGCGGATCGTGGGTTCGGCTTTCAGATGTTTACGCTGGTACTGATTGCGTTTTTTATCGCCTCGACTATCGTGACATTACGCAACGTACATGAGGTGTACTCCTCCGACAACGGAGTAACGGCGGGCCGCCCACATCTGACGTTAAAAACGATCGTTGGATTGATATACAAAAACGATCAGCTCTCTTGCCTGTTGGGAATGGCGCTGGCGTATAACATTGCCTCTAATATTATCAATGGCTTTGCGATCTACTACTTCACCTATGTGATTGGCGATGCCGATCTTTTTCCCTATTACCTTTCTTACGCCGGCGCGGCGAATCTGTTGACGCTGATTGTCTTCCCCCGGCTGGTGAAAATGTTATCGCGGCGGATATTGTGGGCGGGCGCCTCCGTGATGCCCGTTCTGAGTTGCGCAGGGCTCTTCGCGATGGCGTTGGCGGATGTCCATAATGCCGCTTTAATCGTGGCGGCGGGTATTTTCCTGAATATCGGGACCGCGCTCTTTTGGGTGCTTCAGGTGATCATGGTGGCGGATACGGTCGATTATGGGGAATTTAAGCTCAATATTCGCTGCGAGAGTATCGCTTATTCCGTACAGACGATGGTCGTGAAGGGCGGCTCGGCGTTTGCGGCGTTCTTTATCGCTCTGGTGCTGGGGCTGATTGGCTACACGCCGAACGTGGCGCAGTCTGCGCAAACCCTGCAGGGGATGCAGTTTATTATGATTGTCCTGCCGGTACTGTTTTTCATGATGACGTTGGTTCTCTACTTCCGCTACTACCGTTTGAACGGCGATATGCTGCGCAAGATTCAGATCCACCTGCTGGATAAATACCGGAAAACGCCGCCATTCGTCGAACAGCCGGATAGCCCGGCGATTTCTGTGGTAGCGACCAGCGATGTAAAAGCGTGAGCATGGTCTCTCGTGCAGGCCGGATAAGCGTAGCGCCATCCGGCAATTAACCGATAACGCGGCCCGGGTGAACGCCGGGCCTGCCAGGTTATTTCGCGCAGTTAGCGCACTGTTTGCTGACAATCTGCTGGAAGAAATCGTTGCCTTTGTCATCCACCAGGATAAAGGCCGGGAAATCTTCTACTTCAATTTTCCAGATAGCTTCCATGCCGAGTTCCGGATACTCGACGCACTCCAGATGCTTAATGCTCTGCTGTGCCAGTACCGCCGCCGGGCCGCCGATACTGCCCAAATAAAAGCCGCCATGTTTTTTACAGGCATCCGTGACCTGCTGACTACGGTTGCCTTTCGCCAGCATGATCATACTGCCGCCGTGGGATTGCAGCAGATCGACATAAGAGTCCATTCGGCCTGCGGTGGTGGGGCCTAATGAGCCAGATGGATAACCTGCCGGCGTTTTTGCCGGACCTGCGTAATAGATGGGATGGTCTTTAATATACTGCGGCAGGTCTTCGCCGGATTCAATACGCTCTTTTAGCTTCGCGTGGGCGATATCGCGACCTACGATAATGGTGCCCGTCAGCGACAGACGAGTCGAGACCGGGTACTGCGATAGCTGGGCGAGGATCTCTTTCATCGGACGGTTGAGATCGACTTTCACCGCGTCGCCTTCGCCCGCCTGACGCAGCGCTGGCGGAATATACTGGCCCGGATTGTGTTCCAGTTTTTCGATCCAGATGCCTTCGCGGTTGATTTTCGCTTTGATGTTACGGTCTGCCGAGCAGGAGACGCCCATCCCCACCGGACAGGAAGCGCCGTGACGCGGCAGGCGAATTACGCGAATATCGTGGGCGAAATATTTCCCGCCGAACTGGGCGCCGAGGCCAAGTTTATGCGCTTCTTCCAGCAGTTCCTGTTCCAGGTGGAGATCGCGGAATGCCTGGCCGTGCTCGTTACCTTCCGTCGGCAGCGCGTCGTAATAGTGGGTGCTGGCGAGTTTAACGGTTTTCAGCGTGCTTTCCGCCGAGGTGCCGCCAATGACAAAGGCGATATGGTATGGCGGACAGGCTGCGGTGCCCAGCGTGCGCATTTTCTCAACGAGGAAGTTTTTCAGCTTGCCTGGGGTGAGCAGCGCTTTGGTCTCCTGATAGAGATACGTTTTGTTTGCTGAACCGCCGCCTTTCGCCACGCAAAGGAACTTGTACTCGTCGCCATCGACGGCATAGAGATCGATTTGCGCTGGCAGGTTGCTGCCGGTATTGACCTCTTTGTACATATCCAGCGGCGCGTTCTGCGAGTAGCGCAGGTTATCTTCGATATAGGTATTAAACACGCCTTTGGAGAGCGCGGCTTCATCACCGCCGCCCGTCCAGACGCGTTGGCCTTTTTTACCCATGATAATCGCCGTGCCGGTATCCTGGCAGGTCGGCAGAATGCCTTTGGCGGCGATTTCGGAGTTTCTCAGGAATTGCAACGCCACATATTTGTCGTTTTCGCTGGCTTCGGGGTCATGGAGAATGGCGGCGACTTGCTGCTGGTGTTCAGGACGGAGCATAAAAGACGCATCATGGAAGGCCTGCTGAGCCAGCAACGTTAACGCCTGCGGCTCAACGTTGAGGATAGATTCTCCATTGAATTCACTGACGCTGACATAATCGGAGGTGAGCAGATAATACTCTGTTTTGTCCTCTCCCATCGGGAAAGGCGCCTGATAGATAAACTCTTTTTTCGACATGTGCTTCCAGCCTAATAGTAAGAAAATGTATTAAGAGCCTCATAGGCCAGGCTCTAAGTCGCGCGCCGCGCATAACCGGGCGGCGCGCGCGGCCATTACAGGAATCCGTACATTGCGGCAAAGATCCAGCCAAAGACGCAGGAGACGCTCACGCCAATCAAACCCGGCAGAATGAAGCTGTGGTTAATGACGAAGCGACCAATACGGGTTGTGCCGGAACGGTCAAACTGAATCGCCGCCAGATCGCTTGGGTAGGTCGGCAGGATATAGTAGCCATAACATGCCGGCGCAGAGGCCACGATATACGCCGGATCGACACCGATAGCCAGCGCGACGGGAACAATCGCCGCCAGCGCCGCTGCCTGGGAGTTAACAAACTTGGAGACCAGCAGCAGAACGATGGCATAGGCCCACGGATACTCTTTGACCATTTCGCCCAGCACGCCCTGAATTTCCGACATATGCGCGCCGAACATGGTTTCCGCCATCCAGGCGATCCCGTATACCGCGACAATCGCAATCATACCGGAACGAAAAACTTCGTTTTTTGAGATAGACGCAGGATTGGTTTTGGTCAGGATGATAATGAGCGCCCCGGTCAGCAGCATGAACATCTGAATGACCAGCACCATCGACAACGGTTTGCCGCCGAAGGTTGGACGTAAGTCGGAGTCCGCGCCCAGGAGAGCGACCACGGCAATCGCCGCCAGGAAGATCCACATCGCCAGCCAGTTGCTTTTCGGCAGTTTTTTATCCAGCAGCGTCGCGGTATCGCCGTACACGTACTGACGGTTTTCCGGTACGGAGATAAATTTCTGAAACGCTTCGTCTTTATCCAGATCTTTACCGCGGAACCAACTAAAAATACCGATTGCCAGGATACCGAGCAGGGTAGACGGGATGGTGATCGACAGCAGATCGAGGAACTCCAGATGTTTTCCGTCAAATGTCACGTTGCCCAGCATCGCTACCAGAGAAACAACGGCGACGGAAACCGGACTGGCGATGATGCCCATTTGCGCGCCGATAGAACTGGCCGCCATTGGACGTTCCGGACGGATATTATTCTTGATCGCCACGTCATAGATAATCGGCAAAATGGTGTAGACCACGTGGCCTGTCCCACACAGAATCGTCAGGGTACAGGTGACGAACGGCGCCACAATAGAGACGTATTTGGGGTTGCGACGCAGCAGCTTTTCGGCAATCTGCAGCATCACATCCAGCCCGCCTGACGCCTGCAACGTTGCCGACGCGGCGACTACCGCGATAATGACCAGCATTACGTCAACGGGCGGTTTACCTGGCTGGAGATGGAAAACAAACACCAGAATGACCAGACCAATACCGCCCAACAACCCGAGCGCGATGCCGCCCTTTCGGGCACCATAAAACAGACATATTAATATTATGAGAAGCTGTATACTAAATAACATTTTTATTTATCCTCGCGATAAACCCAGTCAATTTTGATAAATGGATCACAGCCATCTTCTGATTTGTGTGAATGAGCATCAGGAAATGGCGAATATTCAATGCGCCAGTGGCGACGATTAACGATTAAGCTTTTTACAGAGTTGCTTTAAGTAATTATTTTCTTGCGATGGTGATGTTCAGAGGGAAGCACCCTCTGGCGATGGGCAGGTGGAGTCAGCGAGATCAGTAAATTATGATTTGTCTGTTTTAAAAACAGGCGTTTATTATTTAATTTTTGTGTCTCGCCATCAGGTAAATCACGAGATAAAGCGAACAGAATGTGACTTATGTGATCATTGTCACGCCATTTTTTTAAATTATTAGTATGGCGTGTGGAGACGCGTATCTGCTCACCAATATACGTATTGTCCATAGGCGTAGCACAAGCTCCATTGCTACAAACATAATTTTATTTAAGTGTCAGGAAAATTCCGGACAAATCCCTTTTTTAATAAAAATACACACTCTCGGCATGGGATAATACTTAATTAACTTTTGTTAGCGTTTTGAAATTAAAAACAGCGCAGAGCGCTGTAATAATAGAAAATAACGTTAACAGGCCTGGGTTGAGTATATTTGATCTGACACAATTTCCCAGGTTTGTTATTAATGTGATAGCGTTTTTATTGGCATTGTTATAATAAATGTTACCAGGATATAACGCTTCGCGTCGGCTTTATGCTGTATCCTTACTGACAATATTGTTTCAGTAAAGAGTAATGTTCCGGCTGAACGCGGTAGCGGTAAACCGGCCTGCCGGTCACGCCGTAATGAATACTGGTAAACAAGATATGGCAATTCACCAGCCAGATAAGATATTTACGGCAGGAGACGCGCGAGATATTCACTTCGTTGGCCAACTCGTCGGTAGAAAATTCCTGCTCCTGATGCGCATCAATCCACTGGCATAAGGTGCGTAGCGTTTGCTGCGTCAGCCCTTTTGGCAGCCGACGAGGCTCCTGCTCGCTGGATGAATTACCGTGAATGAGCAGGTCAAGCTCAGACTGTTCGTAATACTGGCGTTTTTCCATCGCCGTTTTCTTACGTAGCCAGCCGGTCAACGCTTCTTCAAAGCGCGTGGCCTGAAAAGGCTTGATCAGATAATCCACCACGCCGTAGTGAAGCGAATCTTTAATGGTGGCGGCGTCAGCGGCAGAAGAAATGACAATAACGTCGCTTTTGCAGCCTGCGCTGTGCAGGACAGGCAGCAGATCCAATCCGTTTTCCTGCTGCATATAGATATCCAGCAGGATTAGGTCAATGTGATTTTCACTGTTGAAGATAAACTCTTTCGCTTTTTCCAGCGTCGAAGCGGTTCCACAACAATGAAAACCGGAGATTTGCGCGACATAGCGGCGATTTAACTCCGCGACCATCGCATCGTCATCGACAATTAATACATTGATCATAGGCTGGTCCTTTCTCCATCCCAGGGTAACTGTACAAAAAATTGTGTGAAGATCCCAGGCTCGGACTCCACGGAAATTACGCCGCCAAGCGCTTCAACCTGCTGTTTAACCAGCGCTAAACCGACGCCGCGTTCGGCGCCTTTCGACGAGACGCCTTTTTCAAAAATCGCCTCGATGCGCTCAGGTTCGATACCCGGACCGTCATCGCTCACTTCGCAATGCAGCCAGCCATGACGGTAGTGTAACGAGACGCTGATTTCGCCGCCGGATTCCTGGCTCAATGCTTCCAGCGCGTTTTCAATCAAATTACCCAGCGCCGTAATCAGCACCGTAACCTGATCTTCATTGTTATTATCCGGTAACTGGCTGTCGCTGCTTATCACCAGGCTGTGCCCGAAATCAGAGGCGCGAGTAATCTTACTGAGCAAAAAGCCAGCGATAATCGGCGACTTTATTTTACCCAGCAGCAAACCGATCTCTTCCTGATAGTTATTGGCCGTCTTGATAATATACGCTTCAAGCTGCTTATAACTCTTCAGGTGCAATAATCCCAGAATCACATGTAATTTGTTCATGAATTCGTGGGATCGTTCACGGAGCGCATCCGCGTAGTTCACCATCCCGTCCAACCTCTGCATCAGTTGGCGAACTTCTGTTTTATCCCTGAAGGTGGATATCGCGCCGATAATTTCGCCGTTGCTGCGCACCGGAACGGTATTCACCAGCAGCAGGCGGCCTTTGACGATGATCTCTTCATCGCGGCGCGGCGTACCGTCACGCAACACTTCGCTAATGTCCACCACCTGCGACCAGGCATGACTCAGGGTGGATAATCTGGCGTCATCCTGCGTTTTTCGATAATCGAGCAGCGCCTGCGCCGCATGGTTAATTAACGTGACTTCGCCGCTATCATCCACGGCGATAACGCCCTCTTTGATTGACTGCAGCATTGCCTGGCGTTGTTCAAACAGGGTTGAGATCTCATAGGGTTCGAGGCCAAACAGGATACGTTTTAGCACCTTGACCAGCGCATACGTGCCTAATAACCCCACCAGAGCGCCGAACAGAATGGACCAGATAATACTGCCGCGGCTATTGTTGATCTGCTGCGTAACGTGACTGAGTTCCAGGCCAATCGCTACCACGCCGATCTGCCGGTGGCGTTCATCATAAACCGGTGTGAAAACGCGCAGCGCTTTGGCAAGAAAGCCGCGATTAATGGCAACGTTTTCCTTTCCCTGCAGCGCGAGCAGAATGTCATCGCCTTTGAACGGTTGACCGATTCGCTGCGTTTCTGGGTGCGAATAACGGATGCCCTGCATGTTGGTCACCACAATAAACAAAAAGCCATTATGCTGGCTCACCGCTTCGGCGAGCGTCTGAATGCCGCTTTCCGCAGGCGGTTTTTTCAGCCCCTCGCGAATTGCCGGAGAGTCCGCCAGCGAGCGAGCCACCGCCAGCGCTTTATCTGCCAGCGCGTCGCGCGTCATGCTGCTGATTTGCGAAAAATAGATCAGATGGACCACAACGAGCACCGAAAACAAAACGGCGCTGACCATCAGAATGACGGTAGTGCCGAGTTTCATGGGGCGTTTGCGTAACGCCCGGCATGGCAGGGAGTGTTTCATAGTGGACCTGAGCGGACGAATCGTAAGGTTATTATCCCTGATGAGGCGTCTAATTCAAAGGTATAGGCGATGTTGCTCCAGTGTTGAAAAGCCCGTCTGGTCTTGCAGGGCGCGCTACCTGCTCATGTCGTTAATTAATATCGCCGGATACCGTGATGGGTAATTTATTTTCATCAGAATTACATAAAATAATTTTTCATTAATTTTTATAATAACGTATGCGGTATCACATTTTATTTTTACTGACGTTCAGAATGCGTTTGATCACAATCAATCAGCACAAATATTTAATCTATTATGATTAGTTTTCATTACATATTATTAATAATTATGGAAGCAATGTGAGAAATAAAAAATGGAAATAAAAAAATGGCTGAACACAACCATAACCCGACGTGATGCTATTGTCGCTACTGCAAAAGTAGGGGCGGCGGTGACGCTAAGCCAGGCGATTACGCTGCCTTTTGCTACCACTGCCCAGGCGCAGGATACCCCGATACCGAAGGATGCCAACGGCGAAACCGTCAGGCACAGCGCCTGTCTGGTCAACTGTGGCAGTCGATGCCCGCTTAAGGTTATCGTGAAAAATGATCGCATTGTGCGTATTGAGCCGGAAGACGCGAAAGATGATGCGGTATTCGGCGAGCATCAGATTCGTCCCTGCCTGCGCGGGCGTTCCAGTCGCTGGCGGGTCTATAGCCCGGATCGCATTAAGTATCCGATGAAAAGAGTGGGAAAACGCGGCGAAGGAAAATTTAAACGTATTTCATGGGATGAGGCCACGGCCTTTATTGCGGCGGAATTAACGCGCGTTAGCGAAAAATATGGCCGGGAAGCTATTTATTATAATTATCAATCCGGCGCGTATTATCACACGCAGGGTAGACCCGCCTGGATAAGATTACTAAATCTCACCGGCGGTTATTTAAATTATCACAACACCTATTCCACGGCGCAAATCGCCACCGCCACGCCTTATACCCACGGTGATTATGTCGGTAGCCATTTTACGCAGATCGCGCATTCCGATCTGGTTGTGCTATTTGGCCTGAATCTCTCAGAAACGCGGATGTCCGGCGGCGGCCAGGTTGAAGAGCTGCGCCGGGCGCTGGAGACCTCGAAAGCCCGGGTCATTATTATCGATCCGCGCTATACCGATTCGGTGATTACCGAACACGCCGAATGGCTACCGATTCGCCCAACCACGGACGCCGCGCTAGTCGCCGGCATAGCGCATACGCTGATTACCGAACAGCTTCTCGACGAGGCGCTGGTAAACCGCTATTGCGTCGGCTATGACCGTAGCACCTTGCCGGACACGGCTGCGCCTAACGCCAGCTATAAAGATTATGTTCTTGGCACGGGCGATGACGGTATCGCGAAAAACCCGGAATGGGCGGCGGATATCACCGGTATTCCGGCAACGCGTATTCGCCAACTGGCGCGCGAAATCGCCTCGGCGCGCGCCTGCTATATTTGCCAGGGCTGGGGTCCGCAGCGTCATGCCAACGGCGAACAAACCGTGCGTGCTATTCAGACGCTGCCAGCGTTAACCGGCCACTTCGGGCGGCCCGGCACCAACAATGGCAACTGGCCTTACGGTACGCCGTATGGCGTGCCATTGTTGCCTGTCGGTAAGAATCCGATCACAACCTCTATTCCTTGCTATCTGTGGACGGACGCCATTCAGCATCCGGAGAAAATGACCGCGACGACAATGGGCGTGAAAGGCGCGGACAGGCTAAAAACCGGGATTAAGCTGTTTTTCAACCAGGCCGGTAATACCTTGCTGAATCAGCACGGCGAAACGAACCGCACCCGACAAATTCTCGCGGATGAATCGCTGTGTGAAACCATTATCGTGATTGAAAACCATATGACGCCCAGCGCGATGTATGCGGATCTGCTGTTGCCGGAGACCAGCTATCTTGAGGCGGAAGACCTGGTGGACAGCTCCTATGCGGCGGGATCGCATAACTATATGATTGCGATTCAGAAAACCGTTAAACCGATGTGGGAAGTGCGCAGCACGTATGACATCTGCGCGGATATCGCCGGGCATCTTGGACTGCGCGAGCAATATACCGAGGGCCGAACTCAGGCGCAGTGGGCGGAGATGCACTATCAGCAGATCCGTGAAAAACGTCCATACCTGCCGGAGTGGAGCGTGGCGAAAGAGATGGGCGTGATTGACCAGCGTATCGCTACCGAGCAGCAGAGCCTTGCGTTTGCCGATTTCCGCGCCGACGCCGAGGCTAATCCACTCTCCACGCCGTCGGGCAAAATTGAAATTTACTCCCAGGCGCTGGCGGATCTGGCGCAAACGTGGACTTTGCCAGAAGGCGAGCGAATTCCCGCATTGCCGGAATTTTGTCCGGCGAAAGAGTCGCATCTTAACAAAGCGCTGACGGCGAAGTATCCGTTACAGTTAAGCGGCTTCCATACCAAAGGGCATACCCACTCGACCTACAGCAATGTGCTGATGCTGCATGAGGCAGTGCCGGATGAAGTCTGGATTAACCCGATTGACGCCAGCGCCCGCCAATTGAAGTCCGGCGATCGGGTGCATGTATTCAATGACCGCGGCGTGGTGGAGCTTCCCTGTAAAGTGACCCAGCGCATTTTACCCGGCGTGGCGGCGATGCCACAGGGCGCGTGGACGCGGCTTGACGGCAACGGCGTTGATGTCGGCGGCTGTATCAATACGCTGACCAGCCACCATCCTTCGCCGCTGGCGAAAGGCAATCCGCAGCATACCAATCTGGTTGAAATTAAACGCGCTTAAGGAGTGATGTACGATGAAACAGTATGGCTTTTATGTTGACTCCTCGCGCTGTTCAGGCTGTAAAACCTGCCAGGTAAGCTGCAAGGATAATAAAGATCTGGATGTCGGTCCGAAACTGCGCCGCGTCTATGAATATGGCGGCGGAAGCTGGGTGAAAGAGGGGGAAAGCTGGCATCACGACACCTTTACCTACTACCTCTCTATTGCTTGTAACCATTGCGATGAGCCGGTATGTGTCTCCGGCTGTCCGACCGGGGCGATGCATAAACGCAAAGAAGATGGTCTGGTCGTGGTGGATGACAGCGTATGCGTCGGCTGTCGCTATTGTGAAATGCGTTGCCCCTACGGCGCGCCGCAGTTTGATACGCAGGCGAACGTGATGCGTAAATGCGACGGTTGTCTTGACCGACTGGAGAACAATCTGCGCCCTATTTGTGTGGATTCTTGCCCGCAGCGAGCGCTGGATTTTGGCCCTGTCGATGAATTACGGGCAAAATATGGCACGGAGAATCAAATTGCGCCGCTGCCTTCGGCGTCGTTCACCCATCCTAACCTCATTATTAAACCGCATCCGAAAGCGAGACCCACAGGTGATACGGAAGGCGCAATCATGAACATTCGGGAGGTGCGCCATGCATGAGTTACCGCTGGTCTTTTTTACGGTCTTTACCCAGAGCGCGGTCGGCGCGTTTATTCTGCTGCTGATTGGCGGCGCAATGGGGCTGGTCGCGCCGCGGCGTAAGGCTATTGGTCTGTTCTCGGTGATGTGCCTGTTTGGGCTGGGCGTCATTGTCGGCACCTTCCACGTCGGGCAACCGCTGCGTGCGCTGAATATGCTGCTGCGCGTCGGACATTCGCCGATGAGTAACGAGATTGTCCTGTCGGCGGCTTTTGCGGCGCTCGGCGGGCTGGGGGCGCTCGGTTTGTTGCTGAACCGGGCGACGCCGCTGTGTAACGCGTTGGTCTGGTTGGCGGCGATAGTCGGAGTTGTCTTCTTATACGCCGTTCCGCAGATTTACCAACTGCCGACGGTGGCGACCTGGCGTTCATCTTACACCACGGCAATGATGATATTGACGCCGTTGATTGGCGGCGGCGCGTTGGCGGCATTGTTTGGCGTGCGCCGTCTGGGGCTACTGGTCAGCGTGTTGGCGATTTTGGTGAGCTTTTGTCTGCGCCCGGGCTATATGGCGACGCTGATGAGCGCCGATAGCGCCCTGACCGCCGCGCAGCATAGCTGGTTTACCGCCCAGGCGGTATTGCTGGCGGCGGGCGTGGTCGGGGTGGTGGTCTGCGCGCGCCTGAAATCGAGCGCTGCGGTGCTGGCCATGACGGCTGTGGTGGTTATCGCGGCGGAGTTGGCGGGTAGGATTGCGTTTTACAATCTGTGGACGCTGCCAATGTAGTTTTTGCCCGGCTTATGCCATGTAAGCCTGATCAGCGTAGCGTCATCAGGCGAGATATTTCAGGAGCTATTGCTATGCTTTCCCGTGCTGTTTTGCCGCGTATCCTCGGCGCACTGTTTTACTACTCCCCTGCGAGGCCGGAGGTGAAAGCGTTGTTCGGTTGTTTGCCAACGTTGCCTGAGCTTTACCCCTGGCGCGATCGCGGACCTATTGAATCACTGTGTGCGTCATGGTCGCTACCGGATGATGATGCGCTTACATGGCAATTTTCTGTGTTGTTTGAAGGCCAGGGAAAGATGCCCGTCCCGCCCTGGGGATCGGTCTATCTGGAAAAAGATAATTTGCTGATGGGGGAAACCACCGCCGATTATCGAGCTTTTTTACAGTCGCAGGGAATGGTATTCACTGACCGTGAACGCGAGCCGGAAGATCAGTTTGGCCTGATGCTATTAGCCTGTAGCGATCTGCTGGCACGAGGCGACAACGTGGCGGCCAACCGGTTACTGGAGGCGCATCTGCTGCCCTGGGGATTCCGCTATCTGGAATTGCTGCAACGCAATACCGTTAGCGCCTTCTATGCCCGGCTTGCCGTCGTAGCGACCTGTTATCTGCAGGATGTTCAGCAGCAACAGGGACTACAGCCTGAGAATAAACGGTTGTTTTTTTGAGGTATTGGTCGGGTTTTGATGGCGTGCCGTAATACTTGTGCCGCCATCGTGCCCGCTGTTGCGTCAGCGGGCACAGTTTACTATTACAGCTCCGGCGTCTTTTTGAAACCGGTCAGCATCAGCACCAGGCTCTGTTTTGAGTCCGCTGGCGTGAAGTCGTAGTGATTTCCCTGACGGTCGCCGCCGATATACCAGGATATTTCCGTTTTCCCTTCCGCCAGCGCTTTGCGCACCGCTTTATCGACATCAACCATGCGATACTCATGTGAATGGTCCAGATATAACACGGCATCGGAACGGTAGTTGATCGCCGGTTTATTGTTCCAGGACACGGTACTGACGTGCCAGTCACTGCTGGTCGGGTAAAAGAAAATTTGATCGGCGCCGTTCGTTTCCGTTTTGCCGCCAAAAAGGCGAATACGGTATTTGAATAGCGAAGCGTCCATATTGGCAGGCAGGGGCGGGATCTTAAATTTCACCAGCGTGAGCGTTTCCGGGTGCTGCGTGCGTCCGCCATTTGTCCAGTCATCCTGTACGTACAAGGTATCGACGCTGGCATGAGGCTTGTCGTCTTCGCTACTTACCCAGGTATTTTCTTCCGCTTTACTGTAGGCGTAAGGAACCGTAGTGCCGCAATCCAGTCCCTGATTCATACACAGATCCGTCATAAACTGCGCGCCATCTTCCGTCCAGCCATTCATAAAATCGGCATGGGCGGTATAAAGACTTCCCCAGCGCTCTTCCCGGGTTTCGCCATGCATTACCGGGTCCATCGACAATTCCACTTTGGACGTATCCAGCGAGGAGATCTGCGGGAGTACCCAGGCGATGTTCATATTAACCGTCGGGATTTTGACCGGATAGTCTGCGGAACATTTCCCGTGGTCGGCATAGATAGCGTTATTGTGGCTATGGGTTGGTTTCAGGTTGACGCCATCCCAACAGTTGGGGAAAGCGATCCCGATATTAAACTGGACGGCATCGCCCGCTTTACGTAGGCCGCATATTTCGCCTATCTTGTTGGTGTAACCTTTGCCGTTGGCACATAAAAAGGTGATTGCGGAACTGGGGCCAGTACCGTGATGATCGCCTGCCAGTAACTCCAGCCCGGCCGGGAATGGATGGAGCGGATATTGCGCTACATTTGTGGATTGATAATAGGTCTTTTGGTAGGCCGGATTTACGATTTCACCATCAGGTAATTTCATGGACGGCGCCCAGTAAGCGGAGCTGTCGGCTTTATTATCACAGGTGGTATCGGGTTGCGCGCGCAACGTCTGGTAGGTAGAGACCGCGTCGGTGTGGGTGTTGCCAAAAAAGTCATGCCACATCGCCTGATTCGCTTTACCAAACATCATAATCGCGTCATCGCCCAGCGTGTGGTGATAGCCGCACACGACATGTGCCTGAGGGTCGGCATGGGCCGGGAATGCGCCAGCGGCAACGAGCGTAGCCAGGCTGACGGTAATAAGGTTGAGTTTCATTTTTTTGCTGCCCGGTTGAATAGAAGTGGGAGCAGCAATAGCAGATCAGATTGCGGTGTTACATCTCATTAATTATCACTTTTTGTCATTTGCCCTGCATACAGGGGCGAATTTGCAGACGTACTATTTAAATAATTAGCCGAAACTACCCTCCTCTTGATTATGTCAATTTACAAAAAGGGTACGTTAGTGATTAAAATCGGGCTTTTTGTGATAACCCTCACTATTTCATTTTGCCTATGCTAATGGCGCTCGCCATAACCGAATAACGATTCTATCGGACATCGGCTTTATTTTTAAGAAATGCGTTACGACATCAGTCGTGACGCGATCTGCTATGGGTTTTTTATGAGATTACTAAAACGCGTTATTGTGGTTGTACTCTTGGGCGTGATTTTATTTATGGTCAGGGACGATATACGCTATGTTTATCAACTGATCCTCAAATATGGTGATAAACCCTCGGCGCTGGCACTGAGTAGCTATAAAGCGGTTATTCAGCAAAAACCAGTCGCAGGAGTTAAGAGTAACCTTTCAGGTTTGACCTACTCCGCCGAAGACAGGATGCTTTTCGCCGTTATTAATAATCCCCCTGAACTGGTCTGGTTAACGACAGAAGGGCAGTTGGTAGGGCGGATGCCGCTCCAGGGCATCCACGACCCGGAGTCTATTGCATGGAGTGGGGGCAACCAGTTCCAGATAGGCAGTGAGAAAGATGGCGCGGTCTATAAAACACAGGTGGATATTCAGCGCGGCACCATGCAGATAATCTCCATGGTGAAGCTTGAGGGCTATGACAAAGCAAAAAATAAAGGGCTGGAAGGTACGGCATGGGATGCGAAAAATGAGAGATTATATGCCGCAAAAGAAAGAAAACCCATAATGATCAAAGAAGTAGAGATGAGCAAAAATGGTATCACCAGAGCGTTGCCTTCTGCCATCACTGCAAGTGTGAGCGATGTCTCCGGACTTGAATACCATGCCCCAACGGATTCGCTGCTGGTGTTGTCGGACGAGTCAAAAATGATTCTTGAGGTCAGTTCCGAGTGGCGGGTGCGCGATCGATTGTTCCTGACGGCGGAGTGGTCAGGGCTCAGAGACGATATACCCCAACCAGAAGGGATTGCCATGGATAATGAAAATAATTTGTATATTGTGAGTGAACCAAATCTGTTTTATAAATTTTCGTGTGATATACAGAATGACTAAAATCTATTTTTACTGTCACAGTATGCTAAAACAGAACAAGGTTATTAATACCATGATTTGAAGATTGTTTGATTCGTTGATTCATTGTTGGGGATATTTATGTTTTACTTACCTCAGTAACGGATTACTTTGTGGTGTAGCGTAACGGTAATTGTCCTCCTCATATTTGCGGCAGCGTAGTCTGCCGCTTTTTTTTATAAATTAACTCTCTCTGTAATAATTAACAGACAATGAATATTATTCTGTTTTTTCAGCAGGCCTCCGAAGAGACCTCGCATGGTGATGTTTAGTTATCAGGCATGATTTTCTTCATCAACACTTACCGAATGCCATGTCACCTCGCTAAGCGAAATCATTTTATCTACGCCGGAGCTCTTGTTAACCGGGTTTTCCGTCGGCGATGTGCCTGTAAATGTTCCACTGGCTGTGGCGCTATTACCGGCGGGATCGGTGGCCGTTATGGTGTACTGATTCGCCCCCGACAGAATAGCGGATTGCGGAACAGAAACATGCCAGTTACCGGTATCGTTATCAACACTGGCGGAGTAGAGTCGCTCGTCAGCCAGCCGATAGACAGCGAAGAATTACCCCATAGCGTTTGCGGAACGAACACTGATTGAACAGCTTTCATTCACTGCTGTTCCCGGAGATTTTATGGGTATTATCGGTACATCAGGTTCAGGTAAATCTTCTTTAATCAAAGCACTATCAAATTCCAGTCATTGCTATACGGGAACAGTTAAATTATACAATTTTGATATCACACCGATCTCTGAAGATGATAGCCAGAATTGCCTTGCCTACCACTCTGCAACATTTTAGAAAAAATTACGTAATATCGACTGATATGTAAAACTCATTCAGCATCAAATGCATTAATTCAACGTCAGTAGTAATATCCATTTTTTTATAGGCTGATCTCTTTTGTGTTGAAATCGTTTTTATATTTCGATCTAATAAATTTGAGCAACTTTTAACAGATAATCCTGCTGCCACGTAATAAATAACTTTTTTCTCGCTCAGTGTTAGATCGAATTTTTTAGCGAGCAACAGAATCCCATCTCTTATATTAATATGTTTTGCTTTGTTCTTATACTGCATTGTCAGATATCTCAATTAACATATTGATGACGAGAGGAAGATAAAAACGCTAAAAATTCCGATGGTGTAGTTTTGAAATGTTTTTTAAAAACGCATGTAAAATAAGAAGCACTATCATAACCACACATATAAGCCACTCGGGTAATATTATATTCACTATTGCGTAGAAGTTTTGTCGCTTTATTCATTCGCGCATTAAGGTAAACTTCGCTGAATGAGGTGTGCTCTTGTTTCAATTTCCTTTTTAATGTGGAGCAACTCATATAGAGTGAGTCAGAAATATCCTTGAGCGCCCATTTTCGACTTATGTCGCTTATAATAATATTATAGATGTTTTCGGCTAATGTATTTTGCGATAGTTCTCTGAAGAGAGCAAATGCTTCGGGTTCATAGATGAACTCTGAAAGGAGAAATCTTATTAAATATTCCTTTTTATCTTGGGATAATTTCTGGCTTTTATTTGAAGAGTGTAAGAGGTTGAATACTCTTGCTACGCCTGTTTCTATTGGCGCTAACAGATGTTTTGTCATCGGTTTTGTTAATGGGGCCGAAAAGTCTGCATGTTCATACAGAAAAAAATTATAAGCATTTTTTATTGACGCTGAATCTAATTCAATTAAATTATAATTTAACTGTTCATGAGTCTCTTCCATTGTGATATGAATGGTTTGATCTTTAGCTAAAAATATTAACATTGGCCCTGATGCCGTAATATACTCCCCGGACGATGTCGTAATTGAAATTTTACCCGTGGTGAGCTTGATGAGTACGGACTGCAGTAAATTTAATCCCTGAAGTGATAAGGATTTCCTCTGCCATTTTTGCGCTGATTGTAAACATTCAATGCTCCCCACCTGGACAGGTGAGGGATTAAATACTTTTAGCATGATAATTTCCTTTTATTAAATGTGCGTGTAAATCAAAAATTATTCTGAAAAATATTTCAAAAGAAAACTAATATATAGCTATATAATTATTTGCGAACTTAAGGTATCAGGTGGCGATCTTTTCATTTTCTATGGAAAATGCTATTTTATATTGCATTTCTACATATTATAGTATCGTTAAAAAACTATGTCGCGTATAAAAAAAAGATGGAAATTTACAAGAATTGGCTCATGTTATTATCAAATTATCTCTTTAAAATTTGAATTAAGTAATAATTGCCTTTAATCTTTTAGAGAATAGCTCTTTAATTTCATGGGGGTAGTTAGCATGAGGTCTAAGATCTGATGTTAATTTGTGATAAGGTTTATCCTGGAGGTAAATATTAACGCTCTCGGCCAGGAAAGGCATACAACGCGGTAAATATATACGGCGGCGGGTAGATGGCGTAGCGATATCCGGAAGTTTTAGGGGAGGGGAAGCATTCAATCGAATGGTTGGCTTTATGAAAAACGGTATAACACGTTATTGAGGTTCTTACTGTGCGTATCCGTTAGGTTTATGCTTTCTGGATTGTATAATGTTGCGTGTTTTGGCGCGGCAGTATTGAATCTTTTGCTGCGTCGGCCCCGAGGAGGAATCACTCACAGCGAATGCCAGCGCACAGCCCGGTCCTGAATCTCTAAATGAGTAGAAAACCTTTCGGTTCGATACTCCGGTTCTATTCCTTCTAAATTTATCGTAATGACATCTGCGTTACGCGTGTTGTATACTTAATATCCGCAGAAGTACAAGAGGACAACACTATGTCAGCCGCAAACAGTATGGCGATGAAACGCGAAACCCTGAACCTGCGTATCAAACCCGCCGAGCGCGATCTTATTGATCGAGCGGCGAAAGCCAGAGGGAAAAACCGCACAGACTTTGTGCTGGAAGCTGCCCGCGCTGCCGCAGAGGAAGCGCTGATCGAACAACGCATCATTATGGCCGATCCACAGGCTTATCAGGAATTTCTCGCTCGTTTGGATCAAACACCTTCACCTAATGCCGCACTGCGTAAAACCATGCAGACCCCTGCACCGTGGGAGCAGGAAAAATGATCTCCTCCCCTGAGCCGCTTCATGCCGGACATATTCTTACTCCGTTTTGCTGCGGTGTGGATTCTATGGATAACTGGCTGAAACAGCGGGCGATGAAAAATCAGACCACTGGTGCGTCCCGTACCTTTGTGTGTTGTGGCAGCGATTCGAACGTACTGGCCTATTACTCGCTGGCGTCCAGCGCGGTCACGACGAATACCGCCCCCGGTCGCTTTCGTCGCAATATGCCTGACCCGATTCCGATTGTGGTATTGGGGCGTCTGGCGGTGGATAAATCGCTTCATGGGCAGGGCGTTGGTCGGGCGCTGGTACGCGACGCAGGGCTGCGGGTTATTCAGGTGGCGGAGACTATCGGCATTCGCGGGATGCTGGTTCACGCCCTGTCGGATGAAGCGCGGGAATTTTACCAGCGGGTGGGGTTTGAACCATCGCCGATGGATCCGATGATGTTGATGGTGACGTTGGGGGATTTGGTGGAGAGTGTTTAAACTCCAGAACGTATCCATTAACCTCACAGACACTTCAAGTTACGGATGAAAATTGCCCCTGAAATAAAAAACGAATTCAGTTTTGAACATTTTCCATCAAATTAAGTGGGTTTTCGTCGATATGCAGCGTCAAGTTGTACAAAAAATAGTTACGAAACACACCCTGGTCCTACGTTACTTATAAGAGTTATCGCTTGTTATTATGCAGTAGAGAGGTCAGCACAGAACCAGTAATGAGTTACGTAAACAGAGAGTCTTTATCTCTGGAAGCGGTGCCCGTTCTGTTTGGTTTCGCCATAACCTTGAGAACTTCAAAAAGCGCCTGAAAGCGCTGGAGCGTAGAGCCAGTGACGACGAGGCGTGTGGAGAAATCGAAACGGCGCATCCCGGTTATCTGGGTTCACAGGACATATTCTATGTTGGCAACCTGAAAGGCGTTGGGCGTATTTACCAGCAGACATTCTCGGGCCAGACTGTGTGTTCTGTTCTTTTTGACGATCGGATGTCCGAAGATGATGGCTGCCGCCAGACTGACGATGTCTGTCCTGCTGCTCAATATCCCGTCCGGGGGCGTGATGATGCTGTCAGGTTTGCTGCCCGGTGGCCGCTGGTTTGCGCAACTTTGTGTCCTGCACCTGACCGTTATCGGAGCCGTGTTATATCTCCCCTGATCATTCCTTTCCTGTCGAAAATTACACTGTCTGTTGTTTAATTATGTATTAACCCGGAGAGACTCTTTAAGCTCCAGCAGTCAGGCATTGCGGGTTGTTTATCTGCTGACTGAACGTTTTCTCTGTGTGTAAACACCTTCCCTTCTTCCACCTGTTCCATGTTTAAGAATGGAACGGAGGTTATTTTATTACGGCAACCATGTCCGTTTTTTTTATTTATTTCCCTTTTTTTAATATCTGAACATAATTTAATGCTCTCCCAGCCTGTTTTCTGAACGTTGTTTTTATCCGGCATTAATGATTCTGTATTTTATATACCCTGTTCACCGGCCCCTTTAATTCCCGGTTACTGTTTTACGTTTTGTTGAAAAACAGGAAGATACTTGCGTAGTGAATAATATCCTGCGGTACTTGTTCGGGGCTGGGAAGCCTCTGTGTTTGCGGTCGATTCCGGCTTAACTATAAATCAACGTCTTTTTTAAATGCTGCGGGGTTGTTGTATATCCATTTGATTTAAATGTATTTTATATCGTGATGTTCAGTTTTATTACATAAAGTTCTGTCTTTTTCGTTATTATTTTCTGTTTTTGATTCTGGTTAATTAATTCTTTATTTTTTAATGGAGTGGAATGCATGGTGGACTGGTTATTTGGCGATCTTTTGTATTGGCTTAATGCTATTTTATGGTGTATTAATCTATTATTTGTTTGTTTTTTTGGTTTTTAGTGTTACATATTGGCTTTGCTATGGATTAAAAGATCGTTAAAAATGGCCTTTTCAGCATTAATCTCTTAAATATAATAAGCGAAAAGATTAGTTATCTTCCCTTTACATGTTTTCCTTGCCGGGAAGGTTAAGGAAAAGTTAAGGAAGGAAGTTCCGTTGAAACTGAATAAAAAATCATTTTCCGGCGTCAGGATAGTGAGGGCCGGGGAACTCGAACCGGGGGCAGTGTCCGAAGAGCAGTTCTGGCTACTTGTTGATATATCCCCGATACACAGTGAAAAGATTATTCTGGCCCTGAAAGATTATTTCGTTTCCGGGTATTCCAGAAAGGTTGTGTGCGAACGCCACGGTATGAGTGGCGGATATCTCAGCACCAGTGTTAACCGGCTGAATTTTATCAGCAGGAATGTGCATAAACTGGCGGGTTATTACAGCCATCATGAATGATAAAGCAGACTGAACCGTCTGCTCCGGATTTGCGATGAAAAAAATAAAGATACTTTTCCTTCTGCTGCTGGCAGGGGGCGGGCTTTCTCACGCTTCCGTTCAGAAAACCCTGTTCAGTGCTGATGTGGTGGCCTCTGCCTGTCATGTGGTGGTGGATGCTGACGGTACCGGCAGCAGCCGTCTGACGTTCGGGACATACCGTAAGTCGTCCGCTGCACCCGTGCCGCCGCGTGATTTCACCGTGCGTCTGTATGAGACCGGCGCCACCGTTCAGGGCTGTTCGGCCTTTCTGGCCGGGCAGATCGCCACCCTGAATTTCGGCAACCCGGGCCAGCTGGACGGACAGGGTGTGGTCACCCGTGGCGCCGGCGACGGTATCCGTATCGATGTGCGGGCCGCGGATACGCAGGCGGACTTCCGGGGGCGCATCACGCAGGCAAATCATGAGGTGAAGTACCCGGTGGATTTTGCCGCGAAGGGGCAGTTCCGGTTTCGTGCGCAGCCGGTGTTTCCGGCGGACGTGAAGGCGGGTGAGTACAACGGCGCCCTGACCTTTGTGGTCACCTACCAGTAAGGAATGCTGATGAACGGGAATAACGTAAGACAGCCAGCCTGCCAGATGTCTTTTCACCATGCCGTGCTGGCATTTGCGATAGCGGTTGCCCTGGGCAGCGGTACCGCAAGTGCCGGAGAGAAACTGGACATGTCCTTTATTCAGGGCGGGGCGGGGATTAACTCTGAGGTCTGGGCGGCGCTGAACGGAGATTATGCGCCGGGGCGCTACCTGGTGGACCTGTCCCTGAACGGGAAGGATATCGGGAAGCGGATCCTGGACGTAACACCACAGGACAGCGAAGCGCTGTGTCTGTCAGAAGCGTGGCTGGCAAAGGCCGGGATTTATGTCAGCGCGGAGTACTTCCGTAAGGGATATGACGCCACGCGGCAGTGCTGGGTGCTGGCGAAAGCGCCGGCGGTGAAGGTGGACTTCGATGTCGCCACCCAGAGCCTGTCGCTGGCCATTCCGCAGAAAGGACTGGTGAAAATGCCGGAGAACGTGGAGTGGGACTACGGAACGGAGGCGTTCCGGATGAACTACAACGCGAACGCCAACAGCGGGCGGTACAACACGTCGGCGTTCGGCTCAGCAGACCTGAAGGCCAACATCGGTCGCTGGGTGGTGAGCTCGTCAGCCACGGCCAGCACCGGGGATGGCGGGAGCAACGAGGCCACGATAAACATGTTCACGGCCACCCGGGCCATCCGTTCCCTGAGTGCGGACCTGGCGGTCGGGAAGACCTCGACCGGTGACAGCCTGCTGGGCAGTACCGGCACGTACGGGGTGTCCCTGTCGCGGAACAACAGCATGAAGCCGGGCAACCTGGGGTATACCCCGGTGTTCAGCGGCATTGCGAACGGTCCCTCAAGGGTGACCCTGACCCAGAACGGCAGGATGCTGTACTCGGGGATGATGCCGTCCGGGCCGTTCTCCGTCACGGATGTGCCGCTGTACAGCAGCGGGGACGTGACGATGACCGTCACCGGGGATGACGGGCGGGTGCAGACGCAGGTCTTCCCGCTGTCGGTAATGGCCGGGCAGCTGAGTCCGGGGCAGCACGAGTTCAGCGTGGCGGCCGGGATACCGGACGACGACAGCGACCTGGAGGGCGGGGTGTTTGCCGCGTCATACGGATATGGTCTGGACGGGCTGACGCTGCGCACGGGGGGCGTGTTCAACCAGGACTGGCAGGGCGCCAGTGCCGGTGCGGTTCTGGGGCTGGGGTATCTGGGGGCGCTCTCCGCTGACGGCGCTTATGCCACGGCGAAGTACCGGGACGGCAGCCGCAGCGGGAATAAGGTGAAACTGGCCTGGAGCAAACAGCTGGCGCTGACGAACACCGGACTGCGGGTGAGCTGGTCACATCAGAGTGAGGAATATGAGGACATGTCCTCCTTTAACCCGGCTGAAACATGGCTGCAGCAGAACCAGGGGCGCCGGACCCGGGATGAGTGGAATGCGGGCATCAGCCAGCCGGTGGGAGGGCTGTTCAGCCTGTCGGCGTCGGGATGGCAGCGGAGCTATTACCCGGCCTCCACGACCGGCAGTTACCGGTACGCTGATGACAACGGTAAGGAGACAGGAATTACCGGTACCCTGAGCACACAGATAAAAAGCGTCAGCCTGAATCTGGGCTGGTCCGGGTCCCGGAACATGAACGGGGAGAACACCTGGTCGGCCTCCGCGTCGGTGTCTGTGCCGTTCACCCTGTTTGAGCGGAAGTACAGCAGCAGCACCACGGTGAGCACCGGTAAAGATGGCGGCACCGGCGTCAGTACCGGTATCTCCGGGGCCCTGAACGACCGGTTCAGCTACGGTCTGGGCGGCGGCCGTGACAGTGACGGCGGTATCAGCAGTTACCTGAACGCCGCCTACAGCGGCGACCGGGCGAACCTGAACGGCACGGTGAACCACTCGTCCGGTTCGGGCACCAGTGGTTCGGTGTCAGCCAGCGGTTCGGTACTGGCGGTGCCGGCGGCGCGGGACATCATGTTCAGCCGGACCACCGGGGACACGGTGGCGGTGGTGAGCGTGAAGGACACGCCGGGGGTGAAGGTGATGTCCGGCAATGAAACGTCGGACAGTGACGGAAACCTGGTAGTGCCGCTGAACAGCTATGACTGGAATACGGTGACCATAGATGCGGGCACGCTGCCGCTGGACACGGAGCTGTCCACGACCAGCCGGAAGGTGGTGCCGACGGACAACGCGGTGGTGTGGATGCCGTTTGATGCGCTGAAGGTGCACCGTTACCTGCTGCAGGTGAGGATGCCGGACGGGGCCTTTGTGCCGGGCGGCACGTGGGCACGGGACAGCAATAACACGCCGCTGGGCTTTGTGGCGAACAACGGCGTGCTGATGATTAACGCGGTGGACCGCCCCGGCGATATCACGCTGGGACAGTGCCGGATACCTGCGGCGAAACTGCAGGAGACGGCGAAACTACAGGAAATTACGTGCGAATAAGCATAACCGGACAATGATGACGATGAAACAGACCCAGAAAATGCGTTCTTTTTTCCGTAACAGAGTGACGAAGGCGCTGGGAATGACCCTGGCCCTGATGATGGCGAGCCAGAGTGCGCTGGCTTCCCTGGCGGCGGACCAGACCCGCTATATTTTTCGCGGCGACAAGGACGCGCTGACCATCACGGTGACCAACAATGACAAGGAGCGTACTTTCGGCGGCCAGGCGTGGGTGGACAATATTGTGGAGAAAGACACCCGCCCGACGTTTGTGGTGACGCCCTCCTTCTTTAAGGTGAAACCGCAGGGGCAGCAGACGCTGCGTATCATCATGGCCTCTGACCACCTGCCGAAGGATAAAGAGTCAGTGTACTGGCTGAACCTGCAGGATATTCCGCCGGCGCTGAAGGGCAGCGGAATTGCCATTGCCCTGCGCACGAAGCTGAAGCTGTTCTACCGCCCGGAGGCGCTGCTGAAGGACCGTAAAGGCGCCGAGGAAGGCATCAGCCTGCAGGTCCGTCCGGACGGGCGGACGATGCTGGTCAACACCACGCCGTATATCTACGCCATCGGCAGCCTGCTGGATGCGAACGGTAAAAAAGTTGCGGTGGACAACGACACGGCTCAGAAACTGCTGATGTTTATGCCGGGGGATGAGGTGCAGGTGAAGGGGAATGTGGTGAAGGTGGATTCCCTGAACGATTACGGCGAGCTGCAGACCTGGACCATCAACCAGAAAAAAACGGCGACTTCTCCCAGGCAGAAGACATCTGATACGGCGGTTAATTCGTCTGATAAAGCAGGTAAAAAATAACCCTTTCCGGTCCTGCGGAATAAAGAGAAACCATGATGAAAAAAGCACTGATGGCGGTGGCCCTCTTCAGCGCCCTGCCGGTCCTGGCGGCGGATTACAGCGAGAAGACGCAGTACCTGGGCGTGGTGAACGGTCAGGTGGTGGGCAACAGCGTGGTGAAGGTGACGCGCACCCCGGCGGACCCGGTGCTGTACCGGACGGAGAGCAACGGTCCGCTGCCGGAGACGCTGGTCATCCGCAATGCCGAAAGTCGTCCGGCATCCGGAAACATGGCATATATCACGGTGAAACGGCCCCTGGGAGACGGCCGGGACGCACGGCTCACGCTGAAGACCACCCTGATGGTGGACGGGCAGCGGGCGGCCCTCTCGGCCAGCCAGCGGGGAGAGGATGTGGTTATCACGGTGCCGGCGGCAATCCGGCAGGTGGAGCTGAGAAGTGACGCGCCGGCGGAGCTGGAGGTACCGGCGAACTACCGGGGGAATGTGCAGGTGCCGGTGGAAGTGGAGGGAGTAAGCGCCGGTTAAAAAGAACGGCAGGACACCACGCATTACCTGAGTGAATGACGCACAGTTATTTACGGCAATAACGTAAAGCCATTCTGTATTACAGGGATAAATATCTCAGTGATGCCACCTGAATAAGGTGGCAGGGGATGGCTTTGCGGTAAGACCGGGTAACAGACGGAATTACTATTTAATAACAAAATAGTTCTTTAATTGTTTTATAAAACTGAAAGGAATAAATTCATGAAAAAAACACTGATTGCACTGGCAGTGGCTGCATCTGCAGTGGTATCCGGCTCGGCTATGGCTGCGTGGACAGCAAACGGCGGCGGTGGTCAGGTTGAGATTGGCGGGTCACTGACACCAGTGACGAAAGCGACTCCGTGGGAAACTGCAGTCGGTGCTGCTGTCACAAACCTTAACGGTCAAGTTCAGAAAAATGACACAAAACTTGAGATTACTGTTCCAAAAACCCTCCCTATCCTGGCCATTCGCTCTACTGCGCAGTTTACAGGTCGGGCTGGCATTGTTCCAACTATTAAGTATGGCTGGATCGGTGATGACTGGAATAATAGTTCTGTAACAGCTTCAGCAGCAGTACGGAACGAAGCGGGACAGGTAATAGGTAAGGCTGTTTTCCCTTTAACTGCTCAGGGAATCGTGGCCGCAGCCAAGCTTGATGGTAGCCGTCCTTATCAGAGGTTGCTGGCTGCAAATGAGGGGCAGGGGTACTTCGGTGGTCTTCCAACAGCACCTAGTAGTGTTGCGGATGTTCGCAGTGTCATTTTTGAGGGGTGGCCTGATATTACAAAGAACTTTGTTATCCCCGAAGGTGGCTCAATGGGAAATACTTGGTCAGAGACATTTAGTGAATCTGACTGGAAATTCTCTTCCTATTATGGTTCTGTAATTGCTAAAAATAGTATAGTTAAAATGACCATGAATGCTCCCGTTAGTGCCGATGCTTCATTTAAATGGAAAATTGGTTTGCCTGCTACGGTTACCTATCAATAATACATCAGGTTGTCAGGCATAACAGAAAGTAATTTGCCTGATTATTAAAAACGGTGTTCTGCTTTACGGCCGCTCACCGGTAATAAACCCGGTATTCCGGCATAGTTATTTCCTGCTTCTCTGTCAGCCAGGAAATGTCCGCGTACGCCGGTGCCGGGTTTATTATTTTCAGCTTGTCTGAATGCTCGTTGTTTATTAATTATGACCAACGGATAAAACAGAGTGAATAACGATGAAAATAACGCATCATTATAAATCTATTATTTCCGCCCTGGCCGCGCTGGCCCTGTTTTATTCCGCAGCACCCCGGGCCGGAATTCTTGACGGCGGGGAAATACAGTTTCACGGTCTGGTCACTGACGAGGCTCCGAAATGGACCTGGCAGGTGGGCTCCCCTGACCAGACATGGGCGGTGGATACCGCTGATGCCCGTACAGCGAACGGACAACTGGTTTTTGATTTACGCGGCAAGGGCTCCCTGCCGTTTCTGGAAGGCCATCTGTATGAGGTGGCAGAGCGCGGTGGTCCCGGCTTCACCCCTTTTATCTCCTTCAGCAGTAACGGGCAGCCGTTTTCCGTGACGGATGGCGGCAGCACGACGGCGCAACACTTCCGCGCCTCTGTCCCGGTACGTAACCCGGAGAACGGTCACGTGGCGGGACAGCTTTCTTTCACCCTTGACCAGGGAATGGCCGTCAGCGCCGGACACCAGGAAGACGGGGCGGTTCTGCCGGCAGGCATGTCGCTCGTAAACGGGCAGAGCGTGAGCGGTGTGCAGGCCGGCACCCTGCCGCAGTGGCTCAAAAGCCGTCTGCCTTCCCTGCTGATGCTGAACCGGGGCTTCGGTAACGGAATGAGCACGGCAGATAACGGTCAGGTTATCAGTCAGGGCGTGCTGGCTGACGGCCGGGTGACCCGGCTGGCGGCGGCCTATGCGTCCGCCGTCTCGGATTTTGAGCTGCGCCTGCCGACAGAAAACACGCCGGCGCAGTGGCAGGCCGGGCTGAGTGTGACGGTGACGGTCCAGTAAAGAACGGGCAGGGAGAGGAAGAACACAATGAAACGAATGACGATTTTACTGCTGGCCGCCAGTCTGCTGCCGTCCTGTGTGCTGGCGTGGAACACGCCGGGGGAAGACTTCAGCGGAGAGCTGAAGCTGGGCGGGCCGGTGACCAGCACCCGTAATCCCTGGGTCTGGAAGGTCGGGGAAGGGAACACACAGATAAACACGAAAGCTGTCTCTGTCCTGCGCAGTGGGGAGCAGGTAATACCGGTTCCCCTGCCGGCCATGACGGTCCTGCTGGGAAAAACTATCCTGACCACCCCGGCCGGCCGGGAGGGGCTTGCGCCGCAGGTGACGTACGGTAAGGAAACCGAGGGTTTTGCACTGACGTGGACGGCACCGGGTATGGCATCGGTGACACTGCCTGTGACGGGGGAGGGAAATGTCCGTACCGGGACATTCACCTTCCGGATGCAGGCGGCGGGTGTGCTGCGCCATGTCCTGGGGGACCGGGCGGAGTATGCCGGGCTGTATGGCGACCTGCAGGGCAACGGCTTGCCGCCACAGACGCAGGTGATGCCGGCAGGGCAGACGCCGGGTGTGCTGCAGACCCTGTTTGACAGTGAAGGCCCGGTCTGGCTCCGGGAGATGACGGTCAGCAGCGTGTCCGGACTGAGCCGGTTCAGTGACGCCGCCCTGCGCCAGGTTGACGGGGTATACGGCGCACAGACGGTGGCGGACAGCGGTGAGCTGCGTTTTAAGGGGGCGGTACCGTCCCGCTGGCATACCTCCCTGGCGGTGAGCATTGAATACCGGTAAGGCTGCAGGCCCCCGGTCACCCGTTCCGGACCCCGCCGTTTTTATGGGGCTGGAGCGGGCCGACGGCGTGTTTTTCTTTGTGAGTGTCCGGGATATCCGGCAGGCGCAGGAACATAACGGCCGGGTCAGGCTGGTATTCGGGGAAGGCACGACATTCATGACCAGAATGACGCTGTCTGAGTTTTCTGCTGCCTTATATGAAGCCGGTGGCTGTTATCTGTCGGTTGTTGATGCAGGTACTGTGTTATGTCAACCACTCGCAGAGAAACCTGATGCCGGTAGTGAACTATTTCTGAGCAGGGATCGTAATGAAAATATCTGTACGTGTACTGGTCACGGTTTATCTGCTGGTTCTTGTGGGACTGGCAGCCATGCTGGCAGAGCTGATAAGCCCGGCGTTAAGTTAGCGGGGGCAGGATAAATGGAAAATGCCATGTCCCGCCGGAAACGCATACTGCTGACGGGGAACTGTGAATATGAACTGCTGGGGCTGTCACATCTGCTTGCCGGTATGGGGTATGCCGTGGTGCGACCGGAGATGTCACCTTCCGGGGCATATGACCTGGCCCTGGTGGCACTGAGTGCGGAGCCGCTGGCCGGCTGGGGGCGGCATCTGCAGGGTATCAGAATGCTGCACGCGGCCAGTCCGGTTCCCATGGTTGTTCTGGTACCTTCGCGGCTGCAGGAAATGCGGCTACTGAGAGGAACTGCGCAGGTTATCAGTGGCCGGGACAGCCTCCTCCGGCTGCGTGACATGCTGTGTCAGGCGCTTAAGGGAAGAGCCGGGCCGGAAAGCTCAGGTGAACTGACTGACTTGCGAAAGCGGACTTTGATATCCCTGTGTACGGCCATAAACAAGAATGCCTCACTGAAGGCGGCATCACGCAAGGATTATTACCTCCGGGCCTGCCTGGTGGAGTATGCAGGGGTGGAGAACCTGCATGTACTGTGCACGAGCGGCCTGTTACCCGGGGTGATTACAGATGAAACCGGACAACGGTTCTGATATGTGAAGACCCGGGGCAGGTATTTCAGCTTCCGGGACAGCATTGCTTCCCCGTAGTCACAGGAGAACAAAATGAGTAATGACGCTTGCGACAAAATTCTGTCTTTTATGCAGTCACAGGCAAACGGCAGGATAAATATACCGGTCAGAACCCGGAGTATTGCGGATGCGGCCGGGCTGACAATATACCAGGCCAGGGCTTATCTGGTTACGCTTGAGGACGCCGGCGTGGTGGAGAAAATGAATGCAGGTAAAGGCGTGTCCGGCCGATGGCGGCTGGTCTGACGGATATCCGGTAAAACAGGGGCATGGAGAGAACAAGTGGCCGGAACAGATATTGCGGTAACTGACTGATGAACTTTCTGAAGATGATTTATTACATCTGTATTTCTTTTGTCGTCATGATGTCACTGGTGTTTTTTGTATCGGTATTTCTGTTACTGAATATTGAATGAATATAATCCGGGGCTGCATGACAGGCCTTACGGGAATAAAGCTCTTTTTATCCGGACATTTCCATACCGGTAATTCCCCGGAGAATTTTTTTTGCAGAAGGACAACATGCCGGATGACGAAAGACGCGCCGGGTATGGCGGGGGACGCTTTTCGCTCCGGGCGCTGATTTTACTGCTGCTGACCAGCGCTTTTATCTCCGGCTTCCTGACCGGAGCCCTGGCCATGCTCTGGTTTGTCATTGACTGCATGTAATGCGATGAACTGAACATCCGGAACCATGACTCTGAGACGTTTACTTAAACAAAAACCGGCACTGCTGGCTGGCGCTCTTCTGATGGTGGCCGGTGCGGCCACACTGTATTTTCCGGAAACCTGGTACCCGGAGGAAACGCAGTGGCAGCTTGCGACAGAAAAAGACATTCCCGGTATACAGGGCGGTCTCTCCGGCCTGACGTGGAACCCGGACAGCGGAACGCTGTTTGCCGTGACCGACCATCCGTCGTCGGTGGTGGAGCTGGACACGGACGGGAACGTGCTGCGGGTGATACCATCGGATGGCGACCATGATTTTGAGGCCATTGAGTATCTCGGCCGGAACCGCTATGTCCTGTCCCGGGAACGGGAGCGGATACTCACCACCCACCACATTGACAGGAATACGTCTATCCTGCCGCCGGCGTCATACATCCTGACCCTGGATGTGGACAGAAAAAGCGACAATGCCGGTTTTGAAGGCCTTGCCCGTGGACGGGGAGAGAATGCACTGATAGTGGCGCAGGAAAAGAAACCGCTTCGTTTTTTGGAAACGGACCACAGCCATGACTCTCTGTCGGTCAGTGATTCACTGACACACCGGTTGTCCCTGCCGTGGTTCCTGAAGGATATCTCCGGCCTGCATTACGACAGGAAAAACAGGCGGCTGTATGTGCTTTCCCATGAATCAGCCCTGGTAATGGTGTCAGACCCCGAGGGCGGCTGGAGGGTGATGCCGCTGCGCCGGGGACACAGTGGTCTGGAGCGGGACATTCCACAGGCGGAGGGGATAGCTTCTGATGGCCGGAATTCGCTGTGGATAGTCAGTGAGCCAGACCGGTTTTACCGCTTCAGCCGGACAACGATGTCATGACGGTCTGGACGGACTGCAAACGGGTGGTTTGCGAATCGGGGAAACCAAAGGCGTTCTCCACGCCCGGTCGCCCCTACGCAGTTGCACTTCCTTTCATTTGCTGTGGCCAGTTTGCGGGAAGACTTTCACCTTCAGTAATTAAGTTCGGGGCGTTCTTCTTTACTCAATAAATTATTTTTGTCGTTCAGTTCCTCACGGACTTTTGCCAGTGACTTCTGAAAAGCCGGGATTGTTTGCAGTCTTGCAAACTCTACTGCTCCCACATAACGACCAGCATCAACATCACTTTGCCAGTGAGCACCGCATATTACTCTGCTTTGCCCGAACTCCCATCCTCGTCTGGCGAGCTCCTGCGCGCGTTCCGGTCTGGCCTGGGATAATACTAATGCCAGAAGTGTACCATAAGCAGTATGCCCGGAAGGGTAAGAGCCATCTTTTCGCAAAGTATTCTCATCTTCAGGACGGCAGGTGGAATGATTAAATAAGACAAAGGGACGAGTACGCATATAATATTTTTTTGCCGAAGCAGTAGCGTAGTAGCCGCCCATTGTCAGAAGATTCTTTAACATATTCCAGGTTTCTGGCGTATCTTTGGGGTTAATTTTAGCACCCACTACTGGCGAGAATATTCTGGCTATATTTTCCACGCTTACATCTGCATCCTCAGCAGCTTGTTTCCATCGCGGGGAACCCTTTATCGCATAGCCCTTAAAATAAGCCTCCTTATCATAGCGGAAAGCCGGATCATCATTACCTGGCGGTGGTGGTAAGTAGAACTGACTGTTCACTGATTCTTCAGGAGAATGAAAGGGTTGCACTGTTTCTGCTGATGTATATTTAGCTACGATCAGTGGTAGAAAAAATACTAAATAACGACTTTTCATAAAGACTCACTCCGGATCAGGCAATAATAAACAGATGTAATCCTATAATGATTTATTGCAATGGTTATTCAACATACAGGTAAAAAAGCAGGACGCTGCACTGGTATTATTGTCTGTCCATACCGGACTGACTGCTGCGGACAACAGAACAATACCGGTACTTCCGGCTAACAGCATTTTGTTTAAATTTTCTCCCCGGTTGTTTTTTATCTGCGTGCCTGATTGACACGCATTAGGTTAAAATCTTTCCGTAATAACACAGTATGAATAATTATTTTAAAGTATGTGCTCTGTTACCCCGATAACTACCATCAGTCATGATGTGCTGAGTATTAATTTATGATTATGAACAAGAGTCGGAAACAGTATTTAAGAATAAAGAAACCGAAAAAGAAAAAATGCTAAAATTGGCGAAGGGATTATTGTTATCAGTGATGAAAAAGTTCATAGCGGAGATATTGGATTCACTTGTCGGGGTTAGCGAACCGTCAGATGGAGTGATACGCGTTATTACTGGTAATAATCTCCCTGTAGCTAAGTAAGCTTTTGATCCTGGCCCAAAGATGAGCGGCTGATCGCCGAAGCGCTGGGCGTTGCGCCAGAGAAAATCTGGCCTTCTCGTTATAGCTAGTCAGGCCAGAGATGGGGGCTACGGATTTCCATTCCCAGAAAAGCAAAAACCCAGCCATAGGCTGGGTTTTCTGAATAAGTGGTGCCCGGACTCGGAATCGAACCAAGGACACGGGGATTTTCAATCCCCTGCTCTACCGACTGAGCTATCCGGGCAACGGGGCGCATTAAACCGTAAAGGGGCGCGGTCGTCAACGGCTTTACACGAAAAAAGTGATAAAATCGCGCTGACTGCCTGCTTTTCAGGCAAAATGCATAAAATCAGTACCCGTCAGGTGAGCGCTCCACCCTGACGGCACTGTGCAAAACGCAGAATATCTTCCGCCAACCGCTGAGCGGTATCTACATCAGCCTGACTGCGGTTGACCAGCATTCGGCTGAGACAACCTTCCAGCACCAGCTCCATCTGCCTTGCGACCATCGCCGGATCGTCAATTTCCAGCGTGGTCAGTAGCTCATGGGTAAAATCATGTGCCGCGCGTTTTTGTTGATTAGCCAGTTGGTGAATCGGATGGGTTGGATCGGGATAAAACGTACAGGCGGCAATGAACAGACAACCAGGATAACGGTTATTACTGACACATTCCGAAAGCGCGCTGTAGCGTGCCAGTAGCTTTTGTTCAGCAGAAAGCGTCTCATCAAGAAGAAGCTGGCGTCGCCAGATATCTACCTGCTGACTCAGATAACGTAGCGCGTCATATAAAATGGCTTCTTTATCTGGCCAGAAACGCTGTAATGTGTCGAGTGGACGATTTACGCGCTCCGCCACCATTTCCAGCGTAGTATCGGCTATCCCTTGCGTCTCCAGTAATTTCAGGGCTTCTCCCAGAATATCTTCACGTTGCACGGTATTCTCCTCCGTCTTTGCTTTTGCAAGTGTCGCTCACGGTTGGCGATCGTGCAAATGCGCGCTAAAGGTGGCGGCGTCCATAAAGCCGGTGACTCGCGCTTGCGGCTGTTCCTGGCCTTGGGCATCAAAGAACAGAATGGTGGGCAGCCCGAGGACTTGCAGATGCTTTAACAGCGCGACATCCTGCGCATTGTTAGCGGTGACGTTAGCCTGCAAGAGCACCGTGTCGCCGAGCGCCTGCTGGACCCGCGGATCGCTGAAGGTATACTTTTCAAACTCTTTACAGGCCACGCACCAATCGGCGTAGAAATCCAGCATAACGGGTTTGCCTTTGGCCTGCGCCAGCGCCTGATTGAGTTCATCCACGGTAGAAATAGCCGTGAAATTGAGGTGCGCTGGAGCTTGCGCGGATGGCGATCCGAACGCCCAATCCTGTAGAGGCCGCACGCTAATGAGCGCTACCGCCAGCAGGATAATCTGTACGATACGCATCCACGCTCGTCTGGCCTGAAGGCTGGTGATAAAGGCCCAACCAAAGAAAGCGACGCCCAGCAGCGACCACAGACGTAAACCCCAAGCCTCGCCAATAATCCGCTCCAGTAAAAAGACCGGTAACGCGAGGATCACGAAACCAAAAGCGGTTTTAACATGCGCCATCCACGGGCCGCTTTTCGGTAGCAGACGGTTGCCAAACACGGTGACCAGAATTAGCGGCAGACCCATACCTAATGCATACAAATACAGCGTACCGCCGCCCAGCCACATGTTGCCGCTCTGAGCGATATAAAGCAGGATCGCGCTTAACGGCGCTGTGGTACAGGGCGAGCAAATTAATCCTGCAATCGCCCCCATAACAAAAACACCGCCGGGCGAGCCGCCTTGCTGACGATTACTCATTAATGTCAGCCGGGTTTGCAGTGAGGAGGGGAGCTGTAGTGTGAACAGGCCAAACATCGACAACGCAAGCAGGGTGAACACGATGGCAAGGCCGATTAACACATAAGGGTGCTGCAGCGCCGCCTGAAACTGTAATCCCGCCGCGGCGACGACCAGACCCAGTGCGGTATAGGTCAGCGCCATCCCTTGTACATAGATAAAGGCCAGCAGCAGTGCGCGCCCCGTCGACAAACGCTGCCTTCCCCCCAGGACAATACCGGAAATCAGCGGATACATGGGTAAAACGCAGGGCGTAAAGGCGATACCGATGCCGATCAGCAACGCCCAGAGCGCGGAAAACGGTAGCTGGGCGGCGGGTTTTGACGTCTCACTCGTCTGGGTGACAGCAGGCGTCGGCGTGGCGTCTATTGCCGCGGCGACTTCACTTAGCGGCACCGTTTTCGTTTCCGGCGGATAACAGAATCCCGCATCGGCGCACCCCTGGTACGTTATCGTTAATGTCGCGCCAGCCGCCGCCTGGTTAACCGTTACCGGAACGTTTAGCCGCTTACGGTAGATTTCGCTTTTTCCGTAGAACTCATCTTCATGCCAGACGCCTGCCGGGAGTTGGACTGCGGCGATATCCGCTTTCGTCGGCGTGATACTGATTTGTTTACGGTAAAGGTAGTAACCCTCTTTTACCTGCCAGGAGAGGGTAAGATCGTGTTGATTTTGCTGAAAATCAAAAACAAACGCCCGGTCGGCAGGGACGAACTGCGAGCGACCCGGCGCGTCGAATAATCCGGCGAAGGCGGATGTGCTGCACAGCAGCAGGATCAGCGTAAAGATGCGTTGAGCCATGAGAGGTAATCAGTATCTCCGTGAGTAACAGGTAAAACCAGAAGTTCAGGCGTTTGATACGGGTGATGAGACTTCAGGCAGTCGATAAGCGCTTGCTGATGTGAAACGGTGGTTTTTAAGATCATTTGAACTTCATACTCCTGCTCCAGTTTGCCTTCCCAGTAGTACAGCGATGTCGCGCCGGGGAGGAGGGTGGCGCAGGCGGCCAGTTTTTCCGCCAGCACTTTGGCGGCCAGATCCTGGGCGGTAGCTTCATCCGGGGCGGTACAAAGCACCACAACGGCCTCGGGGATGGAAATATCCTGACTCTTAACATCAAGCATAAACACCTCGAAAGAACAAAAAGACCCGCAAGTGAACGGTCACTATACAACGGACGAGGGCAGGATGTTAGTCAAAGGGCGGGAGAATGCGGGGCGTGATACGCCCCGCGGGTGAAACACTTACAGCATAAAGCTGCCCAGCAGGAAGCCGAAGCAGACAGCCAGAACGACGCCCAGGGTGCCTGGGATGAAGAACGGGTGGTTAAAGACGAATTTACCGATACGGGTTGTACCGGTGTCATCCATCTGTACCGCCGCAACCAGAGTCGGGTAGGTCGGCAAAATGAACAGGCCGGAAACGGCGGCGAAGGAAGCGACTGCCGTCAGCGGAGAGACGTTCAGCGCCAGCGCCATCGGCATCAGCGCTTTCGCCGTTGCCGCCTGAGAGTAGAGCAGCGCGGAAGCAAAGAAGAAGATGACGGCCAGCAGCCACGGATGCCCCTGGATGACGCTACCCGCAGTGTCTTTGATCCAGTCGATGTTAGCGGATACGAAAGTATCGCCCAGCCACGCCACGCCCAGAATACAGATACAGGCGCTCATCCCTGCTTTAAAGGTACTGGAGTTGAGGATGGCGTCAGTTTCCACTTTACACAGGATGGTGGTCAGCGTTGCGACGCTCAACATGATGATCAAAATAGCGTTGGTGGTGTTCATCAGCGGTTTCTCAACCAGGCCGAGGCTCGGACTGTTGACAATCGCATAAACAACCACGCAAATAACGCCCAGCAGGAACAGCCAGACGGAATTTTTTGCCATCGGTTTGATTTCAATCTGCTTTTCACCACGCAGTTCAATCAGCCCTTCTTCCAGACGCTTGCGGTAAATCGGGTCGTCCGACAGTTTGGAGTTGAACAGCATCGTGACCAGGAAGGACATCACCAGCACCGCCAGCAGCGTAGAGGGGATAACCACGGACAGCAGGTGAATGTAGCTAATGCCATGACCTTCCATAACAGAAGACATATACACCACGGCCGCAGAAATCGGCGAGGCGGTAATCGCAATCTGCGCGGATACCACGGCGGTCGAGAGCGGACGGCAAGGTTTGATTCCCTGCTCCTTCGCGACTTCAGCAATAACCGGCAGCGTTGCCAGGGAAATGTTCCCGGTACCAGCAAAAATAGTCAGGAAATAGGTCACAATCGGTGCGAGGATAGTGATGTATTTCGGGTTCTTACGCAGCAGTTTTTCCGTCTGGTTTACCAAATAATCCAGACCGCCCGCGACCTGCATAGCAGAGATCGCGGCGATAACCGCCATGATGATGGAAATGACATCGAATGGAATTGTCCCTGGCTTCACGCCGATGGCGGCAAGTACCAGAACACCCAGCCCACCTGCGAATCCAATACCGATGCCCCCAAGTCTGGCGCCCAAAAAGATTGCCAGCAAAACAATGATAAGTTCGACAACTATCATATTAGCCTTCCTTGTTGTTTAACAAGTTGATATTAAATTGTTGTTATTTGGTAACTTCTTGTAAGAAAAAGGCACGTCATCGTGACGTGCCTCTTTGGTACTACCCTGTACGATTACTGTTCGCTTTCATCAGTATAACGTTTAGCTTTATAAGCCGGGTGCATCAAGTTCTGTACGGAGAAAATATCGTCCAGCTCGGCTTCCGTTAACAGGCCGCGCTCCAGCACAACTTCACGTACGCTCTTACCGGTTTCAGCACAGATTTTACCGACGATGTCGCCGTTGTGGTGGCCGATGAACGGGTTGAGGTAAGTGACGATACCGATGGAGTTATAAACGTACCCTTCGCACACTTCTTTATTCGCGGTAATGCCGTTAACGCATTTTTCCAGCAGGTTGTAGCACGCGTTGCTCAGAATGTGGATGGATTCGAACATCGCCTGACCGATAACCGGCTCCATAACGTTCAACTGCAACTGACCGGCTTCCGCCGCCATCGTAACGGTGGTGTCGTTACCGATGACTTTAAAGCATACCTGGTTTACGACTTCCGGTACTACCGGGTTCACTTTGGCTGGCATGATGGAAGAGCCCGCCTGCAGTTCCGGCAGGTTGATCTCGTTCAGGCCGGCACGAGGACCAGAAGAGAGCAAGCGCAGGTCGTTACAGATTTTGGACATCTTCACTGCCAGACGTTTCAGCGCGCTGTGAACCATAACATACGCGCCACAGTCAGATGTCGCCTCAATCAGATCTTCAGCCGGAACACAGGCGAAACCAGTGACTTCAGCCAGTTTTTTCACCGCCAGCGGAGAGTATTCTTTCGGCGTGTTCAGACCGGTGCCGATTGCCGTTGCGCCAAGGTTGACTTCCAGCAGCAGCTCAGCAGTACGCTCGATGCTTTTCACTTCTTCTTTCAGCAGGATGCTGAACGCACGGAATTCTTGACCAAGCGTCATCGGTACGGCGTCCTGCAACTGGGTACGACCCATTTTCAGGATGTCCTGGAATTCAACCGCTTTACGTTCGAAACCTTCACGCAACTGGTTGATGGCATCGATCAGTTTGACGATAGAGGCGTAAACCGCTACACGGAAGCCTGTCGGATAGGCGTCGTTAGTGGATTGACATTTATTCACGTGGTCGTTCGGGTTCAGGTACTGATATTCACCTTTCTGATGACCCATCAGTTCCAGCCCGATGTTGGCCAGCACTTCGTTGGTATTCATGTTGACGGAAGTGCCCGCGCCGCCCTGGTAGACATCTACCGGGAACTGGTCCATGCACTTACCGTTGTTAAGGACTTCATCACATGCGGCAATGATGGCATTCGCCACACTCTTAGGAATGGTTTGCAGCTCTTTGTTGGCCAGCGCCGCCGCTTTTTTTACCATAACCATGCCACGCACAAATTCAGGGATGTCGCTGATTTTGTTATTGCTAATGTAGAAGTTTTCAATCGCTCTCAGAGTGTGAACACCATAGTAGGCTTCAGCTGGAACTTCCCTGGTACCCAACAGATCTTCTTCGATACGAATGTTGTTTGACATGTGAACCTTCTTTTTCAAGCTGCCAATGATTTTTACTTTAAAACACACAGGATATATGTGATTTCGAATGTTTTCTGACCGACGATTATCCCCTCCATCGGCCTGATAAACGAGATCATATGCTGCTTCAGAATTCCTACCGTAATCTGGATCACTTAAAGTGTGGGAATTTACCCCTTATTTATTATTTTGTGAAATAGGTCACCGCTTTAGTATTACTACCTAAAATAGGTGTACAAACCACTTGAAATTTTGCTACGCACCACCATATCGAATCGATGCGAATCGCAACCCCATTCAAATGGTCGTCGCAGACGGCCATGACTTACAGGAGAGTCCTTTGCGCTGGATACCCTTTTTAGCTGTCTTTCTCTATGTTTACATTGAGATTTCTATCTTTATCCAGGTCGCCCATGTGCTTGGTGTCCTGATGACGCTAATCCTGGTGATTTTTACGTCTGTTATCGGTATATCGCTGGTACGTAACCAGGGTTTTAAAAACTTTTTGCTGATGCAACAAAAAATGGCGGCCGGTGAGAGCCCGGCGGCAGAAATGATTAAGAGTGTATCGCTGATCATCGCTGGCTTACTGCTCCTGTTGCCGGGGTTTTTCACCGATTTTCTCGGCCTTCTCCTTTTGTTACCGCCGGTGCAAAAACATTTGACGCTGAAGTTGCTGCCGCATTTACGTTTTTCCCGGATGCCGGGCGGCGGGTTTAGCGCGGGTACTGGCGGTGGCGAAACATTTGACGGCGAGTATCAGCGTAAAGATGACGATCGCGATCGTATTGAACATAAAGACGATCGTCGGGATTAAAGGTAGAAATGTTGGTCGGATAAGTCGCACGAGGCGTTATCCGGCCAGCGGATGCGTCTTACGCCATGCGTTTTCGCTTCGGTAAAAACAGCCATAATGCAGCCAGCATGATAATGGCATATAAGCTTTTCCACCCCAGCATTGCCAGCAATAACAGGCACAGTAGACAACCCGTCACCGCCAGTGCATAGCAACGCCCTTTCAACAGTCGACAGCCCGCCAGCATACAAAGCAGATAGAGCATAATAAAAATACCGTTAGCATAGACGATCAGCGCATTGAGGTTAATCTTCAGGGCGTAGACGACCAGGGAACTCACGCAACAACAGACCAGAATAACGTTCAACGCGTGCAAGGGAAGGCGCCCGGGAGAGAGTTGAGCCAGATAGTGATCGGGCTGATATTGCATTTGCGTCCATATCAGACGCGCAAAACTCTGAGCATACACATTCAGGCTGGCAAAGCAGGTGAGATAACCAATAATGCAGGCTACCCACAACGCCTGGATACCGAAGAGATGAACAATAATAAGCGGTAGCGATGCTGTTGCCGCTATCTTGTCGCTATAGACGCCAAAATGCAGCACCACGGCGGTACAGGCCCAATAAATGGCGCCGGCCAGCATCAGGCCAATGATCAATGCGCGCGGAAAATCACGTTCAGGATTTTTAAATTCAGATGACAAATGCGTAAACGCCTCAATTCCCACAAATCCCCAGAACATGATCGCCAGGGCGGTACACAGCCGGGAAAAGGTAATTTCGTTTGCGGCTGGGAAGGTGATATCTGCAGGTTTAATCGCGCCTTTCCACAGAATGGCGGCAATAAGCGCGATAATTAATCCAGCGATAATGGCTTGCAGGTTGGCGCTGGAGCTGGCGCCGCGCGATCCCATAAACCATAGTAAACCTAGAGTACCCAGCTCCCCAAATAAGAGCTGTTCGCTTTGCCAGCCAAACAGCGCCTGGCCGAAACCCACCGCAATATGCAAGGCTGCGGGAAAACTAACAGGAATGACTGATAAAAACAGCCAACTGATCACCCGTTGCAGACGCGGGCCAAATGCCATCCCGACAAAATGCGCTACGCCGCCAGCGTGTGGAAAATGACGCCCCAGCACAGCAAAGACAATCGCAATAGGGAAAATCAAAATAATGAGCAGCGGCCATGCCCAAAGGCTGATGTTGCCTGCCGCCAGCGCAGCCAGCTCCGGAAGCGCAAAAACGCCAGTCCCTAATAATGATGTGGTTAACAAGATAACGCCCTGAACCAATCCAAGCTCTTTTTTTAGTTCATTCATCAGCTCATTATCCGGCGGCATTGTAACGTCAGGTGACGACAGACATTTTTAAGCGTATCACACACGCCTTTTCTTATAGCAGGATGTTCTAAACCTTGGGTAAACGTGAGATAAGTAGCGTTTTTACCGCTTTTTTCGCTCAGAAGAATTTTTTTTCATCTCCCCCCTTGAAGGGGCAAAACCCCATCCCCATCTCTCTGGTCACCAGCCGGGAAACCGTTTACGGGCCGGCGTCACCCATAACTGATAATGACTTTCTCAAAGGAGAGCTATCAATGAGTATTCGTCCGTTACATGATCGTGTGATCGTCAAACGTAAAGAAGTTGAGTCCAAATCTGCTGGCGGCATCGTACTGACCGGTTCCGCAGCGGGTAAATCAACTCGTGGCGAAATCATCGCTGTCGGTAAGGGTCGCATCCTGGACAACGGTACTGTACAGCCGCTGGACGTGAAAGTTGGCGACATCGTTATTTTTAACGATGGCTACGGTGTGAAATCTGAAAAGATCGACAATGAAGAAGTGTTGATCATGTCTGAAAGCGACATTCTGGCAATTGTTGAAGCGTAATCCGCGAACGACACTGAACATACGAATTTAAGGGAAAGAGAAAATGGCAGCTAAAGACGTAAAATTCGGTAACGACGCTCGTGTGAAAATGCTGCGCGGCGTAAACGTACTGGCAGATGCAGTGAAAGTCACCCTCGGTCCGAAAGGCCGTAACGTGGTTCTGGATAAATCTTTCGGTGCGCCGACTATCACTAAAGATGGTGTTTCCGTAGCGCGTGAAATCGAACTGGAAGACAAGTTTGAAAACATGGGCGCGCAGATGGTGAAAGAAGTTGCCTCTAAAGCGAACGACGCTGCAGGCGACGGTACCACCACCGCGACCGTACTGGCGCAGTCCATCATTACCGAAGGCCTGAAAGCCGTTGCTGCGGGCATGAACCCGATGGACCTGAAACGTGGTATCGACAAAGCGGTTGCTGCTGCGGTTGAAGAGCTGAAGGCGCTGTCCGTACCGTGCTCCGACTCTAAAGCGATTGCTCAGGTAGGTACTATCTCCGCTAACTCCGACGAAACCGTAGGTAAACTGATCGCGGAAGCGATGGATAAAGTCGGTAAAGAAGGCGTCATCACCGTTGAAGACGGTACCGGTCTGCAGGACGAACTGGACGTGGTTGAAGGTATGCAGTTTGACCGCGGCTACCTGTCTCCTTACTTCATCAACAAGCCGGAAACTGGCGCAGTAGAACTGGAAAGCCCGTTCATCCTGCTGGCTGATAAGAAAATCTCCAACATCCGCGAAATGCTGCCGGTTCTGGAAGCCGTTGCAAAAGCAGGCAAACCGCTGCTGATCATCGCTGAAGATGTTGAAGGCGAAGCGCTGGCTACCCTGGTTGTTAACACCATGCGTGGCATCGTGAAAGTGGCTGCTGTTAAGGCACCGGGCTTCGGCGATCGTCGTAAAGCGATGCTGCAGGATATCGCTACCCTGACCGGCGGTACCGTAATCTCTGAAGAGATCGGTATGGAGCTGGAAAAAGCAACCCTGGAAGACCTGGGTCAGGCGAAACGCGTTGTGATCAACAAAGACACCACCACCATCATCGATGGCGTGGGTGAAGAAGCTGCCATCCAGGGCCGTGTTGCTCAGATCCGTCAGCAGATTGAAGAAGCGACCTCCGACTACGATCGTGAAAAACTGCAGGAGCGCGTAGCGAAACTGGCAGGCGGCGTTGCGGTTATCAAAGTTGGCGCTGCGACCGAAGTTGAAATGAAAGAGAAGAAAGCCCGCGTTGAAGATGCCCTGCACGCGACCCGTGCTGCGGTAGAAGAAGGCGTGGTTGCTGGTGGTGGCGTTGCGCTGATCCGCGTTGCTTCTAAAATTGCTGACCTGAAAGGCCAGAACGAAGACCAGAACGTGGGTATCAAAGTTGCGCTGCGCGCAATGGAAGCTCCGCTGCGTCAGATCGTGCTGAACTGCGGCGAAGAGCCGTCTGTTGTCGCTAACACCGTTAAAGGCGGCGACGGTAACTACGGTTACAACGCAGCAACTGAAGAATACGGCAACATGATCGATATGGGTATCCTGGACCCAACCAAAGTTACCCGTTCTGCGCTGCAGTACGCGGCTTCTGTGGCTGGTCTGATGATCACTACCGAGTGCATGGTGACCGACCTGCCGAAAAGCGATGCTCCTGATTTAGGCGCTGCTGGCGGCATGGGTGGTATGGGTGGTATGGGCGGCATGATGTAATGCGACGAGAGTCGCATTCCTCTGCGTAACTAACTGAATAAAATAGAGAATTTTTCTCTTGCAGTTAGCTTGCGTGCCCGGTGAGCGGGGCTTGCCCCGCTCCCAAAACCCTTTAGCGTAGCATAAGGTGGAGTCGCTTCGGCGGTGGAATACGCGCCCGTAGTTTGGGTTACCTTTCAGTGATGAGCAGTAACGCGCCCATTACTTTCACTCAGTTATCTGCGGCAGTTTACTCTGCGCAGAATGCCCGTCAGGGCAGGCATCGGCTAATCCCATACCGATGTTACATCCTTAACGATTATGGCGCGGTTTGCCATACATCATCACTTCATCCTTTCATGGATTCATGAACAGGACGGGATCGTTTTGCTCGCGATCTTTACAAGAGGAATGCAGCGCAAGCTGTACGGGTGATTGTTCTGTCGCTATTTCTTGAGCAGAAATAGTGAAGAAGAACCCGTTGTTCAGCCAACGGTAGCCTAGGGATAGTGCGTCACTGGCAACGGTGGGGTGCGGAGCTTCCTGACAACGTACTCCCGCGCAAGCGGCGGTTGATATCCGTGAGGAAATTAACTGGATTGGTCTAACGACATGACCATGAGAGGCCAGGCTGTATCGTAAGGTTAACGTACGTGAACTGCTGTTAAACACCGTCAGCCGCATTGAGCGTAAGTCGTTGATACGCTTTGACCAAAAGGTGGGTGGACAGGTTATCTCTTTTACATCTGGGGATACGCTGATATGAGCGCCACCGGTGGATAGGCAGAACCTAACCGATACGTGTCATCTGTACGGAACTCGGTAAGCCCGTATATTCGCCTCGTTGAGGCAGGGGAGTCGCAAGGCGAACTGTTGGGTATGCGGGTAAGGGAGGTTGGAAAAAGCAAACGCTGCGCTGTAATGGCGTGGATAGAGGCATGAAACAGGGCCTCACCGGAAACGGGGCAGACTTCCAACTGGTCTTAAATCGTAATAAGGCTTGTAAAGCTTATTGAATGTAAAACCCCGAGGGGCGAAACGTGATTTCTCCCTCGGGGGGAATCCACGTTCGTCCTCAGGGTGCTCTCGACAGAGCATTCAGGAGGATAGCAAGGTGAATACCGAAACGCGAGTTGAATCGCAGGCGGTATCTGCGTCTTCCCGCCCGGAAAGGTGGCACGCCATTAACTGGCGTAAAACCTCAGAAGCGGTGAGAAAGCTACAGGTACGCATTGCGAAGGCAGCGCTTCAGCAGGAGTGGCGGCGGGTAAAAGCGCTGCAACGAATGCTGACCCGTTCGCTGGCGGCTAAGGCATTAGCGGTCAGGCGAGTCACGGAAAACCGGGGCAAGGATACCCCCGGAGTGGATGGAAAGTTATGGAGTACCCCGAAAACCAAATGGGAGGCCATCTTCGATATGAAGAGAACCGGATATCACCCTAAACCGCTGCGGCGGGTGTATATCCCGAAGTCGAACGGCAAGTTGCGTCCGCTCGGGATACCGACTATGAGAGACAGGGCCATGCAGGCGTTATATCTGCTGGCGCTGGAACCCGTATCGGAAACGACAGCCGACCGCAACAGTTATGGTTTTCGTCCGATGCGTTCAACGGCGGACGCTATTGAACAGTGCTTTGTAGCGCTCAGCCGGGGCAACTCGGCGCAGTGGGTGCTGGAGGGCGACATCAAAGGGTGCTTTGATAACATCAGTCATGACTGGTTACTCTCGCATATTCCGATGGATAAGCAGGTGCTGGGTAAATGGCTGAAGGCAGGCTACATGGAATCTGGTCATTACCATGCAACCGGTGCGGGAACGCCTCAGGGCGGCATCATCTCGCCGGTGTTGGCCAATATGGCGCTTGATGGACTGGAAGCGGTGCTTGCATCCCGATTTGGGGTGAAAAACACCAAAGCCAGCTATAAGACCAAGGTCAACTATGTGCGTTACGCGGATGACTTTATCATCACTGGTATCTCGCAAGAGCTGCTGGAAAATGAAGTCAAACCTCTCGTTGAAGCCTTTATGGCGGAACGGGGGCTGCAATTGTCGCCGGAGAAAACGGTGATAACGCATATTGAGCAGGGTTTTGACTTCCTCGGCCAGAACGTGCGCAAGTATCGCGGGAAAATGCTGATAAAGCCTTCCCGTAAGAATCTGCGAACGTTTCTGGCAAAAGTGAGGGACATCGTGAAGCGTCATCCGACGCAGCCGCAGGACTGGCTGATACATCAGCTCAACCCGGTATTGCGGGGCTGGGCGAACTATCACCGGCATGTGGTGGCGAAAGAAACGTTCAGCTATGTGGATTACCGTGTCTGGAAGCTGCTCTGGCGCTGGTGTTGCAGGCGGCATAAAAACCGCTACAAACGCTGGGTGAAGGCTAAATACTTTCATACGGTGAATAACCGGCGTTGGGTGTTTCAATGGCGGGAGGATAAGGAAAATCCGGTAACACTGGTCTGGGCAAAAGACACCGTTATTAAACGACACACTAAGATAAAGGCGGAAGCTAACCCTTATCTGCCTGAATGGGAACTGTACTTCGAGCAGCGCCTTGAGCGTCACTGGAAGGAAACCATGCAGGGTAGGAAGAAGTTGCTGGCGCTCTGGCTCAGGCAGGAAAAACGCTGCCCGCTCTGTAACCAGTTAATCACAACGGGGACAGGCTGGCACGTTCACCATAAGCACCAGAAGCATCTGGGCGGCGGTGACGAGCTTGAGAATCTGGTGATGCTGCATCCGGGTTGTCACATCCAGTGGCATGTTAATAATTCTTATGATTAGGAGTTGAAGTTGAGGTATCTAACCCCAATTTTAATAGGGAATTCATATAGGTTGAGTTGTACGTTATGGATGGAATGACAACCTGTATCCCTCTCTATTCTCCAGAGGATACTAGGTAATTATCTGGTTGGAGGATGGAGTTGTAATCATGGGTAAAGATCAACATGTAGTGAAACGGGATGATGGTTGGGCAGTTCGTGGTGAAAACAACACTAAGGACACTTCGCACCATGCAACACAGCAAGAAGCTATTGATGCTGCAAGGAAGATCGCGAAGAACCAAGAAAGCGAATTGGTTATTCATGGGCGAGATGGAAAAATCCGTGCTAAAGATTCATACGGTAATGATCCATGTCCACCCAAGGATAAAAACTAACCATCGCTGCCGGTTCAACCCGTCGGTTGAACTTATTAAGGCTTGAGCCGTATGCGGGGAAACTCGCTCGTACGGTTCTTAGGGGGCGGCGGCGCAGTAATGCGCTGCTGCTACCCGACATTGCCCATACCCTGCATCCTTCAGGCTGCAGATGCGTTGGCTAACCCCAGTCACTTCCTTGAGTAAGTGACTGGGGATTACCGCCTTCCTGCAACCAGAATGATTTGGGTGCTTATCTCCCAGAATTGAGAAACCCCCGGGCAGAAATGACCGGGGGTTTTTCTTTTAGTCATCTTTTTAGTATAAGATTCAGATACGGACAAAACGTCCAGCTCATTGATTATGGGGAATAACATGCACGTGAAATATTTAGCAGGGATCGTTGGCGCCGCGCTGCTGATGGCGGGTTGTAGCTCCAGCAACGAACTCACCGCTGCCGGCCAAAATGTACGCTTTGTCGAAGATAAGCCAGGCGCGGAATGCCAGCTAATTGGTACGGCAACCGGTAAACAGAGTAACTGGTTTTCAGGCCAGCACGGCGAAGAGGGTGGCTCAATGCGTGGCGCAGCGAACGATCTGCGTAATCAGGCGGCCGCGATGGGTGGAAACGTGCTGTATGGCGTAAGTAGTCCGTCACAGGGCATGTTGTCCAGTTTTGTCCCGACGGCCAGCGAGATGAACGGCCAGGTTTATAAATGTCCGAACTGATATGTCTGAATCGTAACGCCCTCTGAAAGATTCAGAGGGCGATATGGTTAGCGTTTTTCCTGCGATGACGCCATGCGTAGATTATGCAACGCGCGCATGCATTGATCTTGCGTCAGACGCGCTGCTTTACCGGTTCCAAGCGTTCTGACATAAACCTTACACGGTTTTCCTTCCAGCTTTTTAAGACGCGGGCTGAAATTCAGCAAGCGGCGTGATATCGCTTCAGCTTCTTTAGAGCCTGACTGACTACGGGTCTTAATGATGGTGCCGCAATCATGCGATTGTCCTGCCTCATCCGTATAACGATAAACGAGCGCTAAATAATGGTTATACAGATTATGTTTCCAGTCAGGCTGATTATAGGTATCGAATTCGATATTACCGTTTTCCAGGCAGTCAGCATCGTATAATGGTAAAAAGTCCAGCATTGAAGAAATACGCAATGCGAGCTCACGCATTTCGGCATTATTAATGGCGTGAATAATAGCCATCACCAGAACTTCAACCTGCCACTCACCGACCTGTAAATCAAGATGGCTACCATTGTGCAGCTTTAACGTAAAGGTTAATACTTTTTCTGTATTATCGCTCAACGCTAAAGATTCAACACGCTGATTAACATCGGCGTTTTCCAGCTCTTCACGGAGTATTGCCGGAATATTCTCATGCATTTTAAGCACATGACTGCTTTTGGCTTTCTGGCGTTTTTCCTGCTCTTGTTCCGGAAGCGAGTGTTGTAAATAAAGCCGGTGTTCAAGGCCGATCAACAAGTCTCGCAGCGCGAGCACAGGAAAGAAAAGCAGTGTTTCTTTATTTCTCAGTGACTTCACCTTAAGCGCCAGCGCGATAAACTTATCATTGTGACGAATAACGCCGGTATTTAGTCCCTTAATCGTTAAGGCCATGTCAATTCTCCACAAATATAAAATAATTAAATGTTTTACTGCAATGTATTTGATATATAAATTGTTTATGCCGTCCTATAAAAAGGAGAACCAGTATAATTCGAAAATGCAGTACACGCTAAGCGAGTCCTAAAACGGACTTTATTGAAAAGAGAGGACCGGGAAGGTGTATTTAACGAAGGTTAGTTTATCGTCGCCAGAGGGTGAGGAGAATCGCGGGGGAATCTCCTCGTGATATTGCGCGGTAATATTTTTCGTCGTCCCTGACGCGCCCGCGAGGATTAGCACTGCCGAAGCTGTAAATCCAGCGGTGTTTTGCTCGGTTCGCCGCCGATTTCACGCGCCAGTCTTGGCACCATATAGCCGGATACCAGCGTGAGCAGTTCGCGCATGATTTGCCGGGCTTCGTCATCGGTGACCATAAAATGCGCGGCGCCCTGCACTTTATCCAGCACATGCAGGTAATAGGGCATCACGCCGGCGTCAAATAGCGCGTTGCTCAGATTCGCCAGCGTTTGCGCGTTATCATTCACGCCACGCAGCAGGACGCTCTGGTTGAGAAGCGTGACGCCCACGTGGCGCAGTTTTTTCATCGCCAGGCAGAACGCCTCGTCCACTTCATTAGCGTGGTTGATATGGTTCACCAACAAAATTTGCAGACGTGACTGGTCAAAGCGGGCGACCAGTTCGTCAGTAATGCGTGCCGGGATGACGATAGGCAACCGACTGTGGATGCGTAGCCGCTTGACGTGCTTAATGGCTTCCAGTTGCGTGAGCAGCCAGTCCAGCTCATGATCTTTCGCCATCAGCGGATCGCCGCCGGAAAAGATGATCTCATCCAGTTCCGGGTGTGCGGCGATATACTCCAGCGCGACTGTCCAGTTGCGCTTATTGCCTTGATTCTCCGCATATGGGAAGTGACGACGGAAACAGTAGCGGCAATTTACCGCACATCCGCCTTTTACCAGCAATAGCGCCCGGTTTTGGTATTTATGCAATAATCCTGGCACCACGCTGTGTTGCTCTTCCAGCGGGTCGGTGGAGAAACCGGGGGCGACAATAAATTCATCCCGGGACGTCAGCACTTGACGTAAAAGAGGATCGTCAGGGTTGCCCTTCTCCATGCGCGCAATAAAAGCGCGCGGCACGCGGAGGGCAAACAAGCGCCTGGCGTCCTGTCCTGCCCGGAGGTTTTCATCAGCTTCAATCTGTAAAAGATGCAGCAGTTCGTCGGGATTGGTCACAACATCGGCAAGTTGCGCTAACCAATCTTCTCGCAATGGGGTATTTAGGGTTACAATATGCGCCATTTTGTGGCTTAGCTACCAGTTAACAATTTCAGAGGGCCTTATGGCGACTTACTATAGCAACGATTTTCGTTCCGGTCTTAAAATCATGTTGGATGGCGAACCTTATGCGGTTGAATCCAGTGAATTCGTGAAACCGGGTAAAGGCCAGGCGTTTGCCCGCGTTAAGCTGCGCCGTCTGCTGACCGGCACGCGCGTTGAGAAAACCTTCAAATCGACCGATTCCGCAGAAGGCGCGGATGTAGTCGATATGAACCTGACTTACCTGTACAACGACGGTGAGTTCTGGCATTTCATGAACAACGAAACCTTCGAGCAGCTGTCTGCAGATGCCAAGGCTATCGGCGACAACGCAAAATGGCTGTTGGATCAGGCGGAATGCATCGTGACCCTGTGGAACGGTCAGCCTATCTCTGTTACTCCGCCGAACTTTGTTGAACTGGAAATTGTTGATACCGACCCAGGTCTGAAGGGCGATACCGCAGGTACTGGCGGCAAACCAGCCACGCTGTCTACTGGCGCAGTGGTTAAAGTTCCGCTGTTCGTGCAGATTGGCGAAGTGATCAAAGTCGATACCCGTTCCGGCGAATACGTATCCCGCGTAAAATAATTTACGTTATCGGGAAAAATGGTGCAGCGTATGCTGCGCCATCCTATTTTTCGCGCCTCAATGATGAAACGCTTTATCGGCCTTGTCGCGCTGGTTCTTCTTACCGGCACATTATTAACGGCATGTAATACCGCCCGCGGCTTCGGCGAAGATATTCAGCATCTTGGCCACGCCATCTCCCGCGCAGCCAGCTAATCGCTTCTCGTCTTCCTAAAATTAGTCGATCGCCCGTCATTTTCTGGGATGTTGTCTATTATTAAGTTGCTATACACAAACAACATTGGCTAGAAAAGGAAGACATTATGGTTAAAAAGACAATTGCAGCGATCTTTTCTGTTTTGGTACTTTCCACTGTATTAACTGCTTGTAATACCACGCGCGGCGTGGGCGAGGATATCTCGGACGGTGGTAGTGCGATCTCTGGCGCTGCAACCAGAGCTCAGCAGTAATCATCAACGGTACGGCATGGCGTCGTACCGTTAATCGATTTTCTCCGGAAGCATAAGAAAGGGAGAATACCGGTTATCCATATGAAGTTTCATACGGATATTACGCTTATAGGTGTAAACCGTTTTCCCGTGAATGCCAAGCGCATACGCAATCTCTTTATTGCTGGTGCCTTCCGTCCACATCGCGAGCACTTTTTCCTCCTGCGGAGAGAGCAATGGCGTGGCGCTTTCCGGCGCTTCCTGCAGTGGATGAGTATATAGCGCTCCTTTAATTCGTTGTGCAAGCTCATGTAAAGGCGTGTGTTTAGATAACACCGCATGACTGGCATATTGCGGTCTGTACGGCATATTCCCTGACTGTAATAATACCAACGGCGTCATCCTGCAGGCGGCAAAAAATGCATTGATAGGCTGCTCGGGTAAGGCATCGTTGAGAAAACCATATAAATCAGCGATAACCAGATGGGGCTTCCATTGCAGAATATGTTCTTTCGCCAGTATAAGGTTATTCATCCCGGATACCAGCAGTGAAGAACTGAGCACATCAGTGTGATTAAGCCAGGCCTCCATGCCCGTACGGGTAAAGTGGCATCGGTCTATCACTAAAATTTTCAACATAGTTTTTTGCACCCGGAAGTAGTAAAGCACTTTCTTTCCCAGAAGGCGTTCCATCATAGAGAACTCCTGTGGGCGCTAAATGCGAAAACTACGCGGCTTAAAAGGGCCAATTCCCGCCTTTAGACGGAAAAAAATAAAAAGGTTGAAATTCATTTTCTCTCAGGCAAAAATGGCTTTTCATCCGTATACGTTACAGGACGACCTGTAAACGCTATTCTCACCGGGGACGGCCCCATTAATTATCTGGAGCCTGCTATGTCCTGGATCATTCTATTAATCGCTGGTTTACTTGAAGTGGTATGGGCTGTCGGCCTGAAGTATACCCACGGTTTTTCTCGTCTGACCCCCAGTATTATCACCATTACGGCCATGGTTATCAGTATGGCGTTACTTTCCTGGGCAATGAAAACGCTGCCCGTTGGAACGGCGTACGCCATCTGGACCGGCATCGGCGCCGTCGGGGCGGCAATCACCGGTATCCTTCTGCTGGGCGAGTCTGCCTCACCGGCGCGTTTGCTCAGTCTTGGCTTGATCGTCGCGGGTATCATTGGGCTAAAACTCAGTGCGCATTAATTCGTCGCTGATATTGCTACGAACCTGATTGTTTTACCCAAATTAATTTATTGACGTCAAACCCCTCCCGGGTCGCGACGGCCAGCATTTGCTGTTTTATTTCCTCAGAAAGCGTTGGCGTGCGAGAGAGTATCCACAGATAGTCGCGATCCGGGCCGCACACCAGCGCATGACGGTATTCCCGGTCAAGCGCAATCACGTTATAGCCGCCGTAGAACGGGCCGAAAAAAGAGACCTTGAGCGCGGCGCGGTTTGGACTACCGGTAAAATACGCTTTGCCTTCTGTTTTTTGCCACATTCCCCGATCCGGGTTATAGCCTTTATTGATGACATTAATCCCGCCATCGTCACGCAGACTATAGGTGGCCGTGACTTGTTCCAGTCCACGTTCAAATCGATGATCGAGGCGTGCGATCTCATACCAGGTGCCGAGGTAACGTTTGGCATCAAAGTTATTTACCACGGTAACGCCTTTAGGCGGGGTAGGTGAACTACAGGCGACAACCAAAAATGCCGCAGTAACCGCAGCAACGACGGGCAGCAAGCGCATAGCGTTTTTCCTTCCAGTGTTTTTTCTAAGTGTAGAACCTGGCGGGAAAATGAGAGGCAGGAAAAGAAAAAACGCCCTCTTATCGGGTAGATAGGAGGGCGTCGTGGCAACTTAGAGAGTGATAACGCCAATCGCCGTCACAACGGTCAGGATTGCCGCCAGACCGTAGAAGACCCATTTGCCCGCGGGCACGTGGATTTTCAGGTCATGCATCGCGTGGTGCATACGGTGTAGGCCACACCATAGCGGCAGCACGATCATCAGGAACAGAAAAACGCGACCAATAAAGCTTTGGGCGAACGTCAGTACGCGCTCAAAACTCAGGGCATCGCCCGGAAATAGCCCCAGCGGCAGCATGATGCCAACCAGTAGCACGATCACCGGCGCGATGATCGCGCCCCACATACCGCCTGCGCCAAACAGTCCCCAGAATACGGGTTCATCAGAACGTTTTGGGTTTGGATTAATCATCCGGGACTCCTTACCAGAACAGGGCAACATACAGAATGACTACGGTGACTACCGCAGTGACCACCCAAAGCCCTTTGATGATTGGCTCTGGCCCCATTTTTTCGTCTTTTACAATGATATTGGCCGCCTTCGGCGCCAGTTCAAACCAGGTTTTGGTGTGCAGCAGCGCGGCCGCCAGGGTGATCAGGTTTAAGATCACTACCACCGGGTTTTGTAAAAAGCCGACGAATCCCATCCAGGATTCCGCGCCGTGTTTGAGCGCAAACAGACCGAAAATCAGTTCAATACTGAACCAGACTGCCGGCACCGCTGTGCCTTCGCGCAGCATATAAAAGCGATAAAACGGCAGTTTTTTCCACCAGGTGGACGTCATCGGCCGCACATAGGGTTTGCGTTTAGTCGTCATGTTGCACTCCTTAGCGTGGTTTCAGGGTGGCGATAAGAAAGTCTTTCGAGCTTTCCACTTTACCCTGCTGAATGGCCGCAGCCGGATCGACATGTTTTGGACAGACTTCGGAGCAGTAGCCCACGAAAGTACAGGTCCATACGCCGTTCGGACTGTTCAACTGCGCCATACGCTCCTTCTTACCGTGATCGCGGCTATCTTCGTTATAGCGATGCGCCAGCGTAATCGCAGCCGGTCCGATAAACTCAGGATTCAGACCGAACTGCGGGCACGCGGCGTAGCACAGACCACAGTTGATGCAACCGGAGAACTGGTGATACTTCGCCATTTGCGCCGGGGTCTGGACATTCGGCCCCTGATCTGGCGTGCGAGAGTTGCCAATAATGTACGGTTTAATCGCTTCCAGGCTTTCGATAAAGTGCGTCATATCGACAACCAGATCGCGCTCAATCGGGAAGTTCGCCAGCGCTTCCACCTTCATACCGTTGGTGTAATCGCGCAGGAAGGTTTTACACGCCAGTTTAGGGACGTTGTTGACCATCATGCCGCAAGAGCCGCAGATCGCCATACGGCAGGACCAGCGGTAGCTCAGGTCTGGCGACAGGTTATCTTTGATGTAGCCCAACGCGTCCAGTAGCGATGTTGTTTCATCATAAGGAACTTCATAGAAAGCACTGTGCGGCGCGGTATCGGTTTCCGGGTTATAGCGCACCACCTCAACTTTCAGGTTTTTCATCTCAGCCATTCGCCTTCTCCTTCTTATCGGCTGCTTCCGCTTCACCGCCGTAAACACGTTTGGCTGGCGGCAGGGTGGTGATTTTCACGTCGCTGTATTCCAGACGGGTCGTGCCATCAGCATCGCGGAAGGCGAGGGTGTGCTTGAGGAAGTTCACATCGTCGCGCTCGGTACAGCCTTCATCCAGACGCTGATGCGCGCCGCGGGACTCTTTACGCGCCAGCGCAGAGTGCGCCATACATTCGGCGACGTTCAGACCATGACCCAGTTCAATGGTATACAGCAGGTCAGTGTTGAACACGCTGGAGGTATCGGAGATACGTACGCGCTTGAAACGTTCCTGAAGCTCGGCCAGTTTATCAATGGTTTTCTGCATCAGTTCCGGGGTACGGTAAATACCGCAACCTTCTTCCATAGACAGACCCATCTCATCGCGGATCTTCGACCAGTTTTCGTTGCCTTCCTGGTTCACCAGATTTTTCAGACGTTGTTCAATATCGGCAACCTGGGCGTCGAGCGCGGCGCTATTTGCGGCACCTGCCGTCGCAGCGCGTTCCATTGCTTGTTCGCCAGCCAGACGACCAAACACCACCAGTTCCGCCAGCGAGTTGGAACCGAGGCGGTTCGCGCCATGCAGGCCAACAGAGGAGCATTCGCCAACGGCAAACAGCCCTTTGACACGGCTTTCACAGTTCTGGTCGGTTTCAATGCCGCCCATGGTGTAGTGCGCGGTCGGACGTACTGGAATCGGTTCTTTAACCGGATCGACGCCGACATAGGCTTTCGCCAGTTCGCAAATGAACGGCAGACGTTCATGCAGTTTCTTCTCGCCGAGATGACGCAGGTCGAGGTGAACCACATCGCCGCGCGGCGTGGAGATGGTGTTGCCTTTACGCCATTCGTGCCAGAAAGCCTGGGATACTTTGTCGCGTGGCCCCAGTTCCATATATTTGTTTTTCGGCTCGCCCAGCGGCGTTTCGGGGCCCATGCCGTAGTCTTGCAGGTAACGGTAGCCATTTTTATTGACCAGAATACCGCCTTCGCCGCGGCAACCTTCGGTCATCAGGATACCGGAACCTGGCAGGCCGGTCGGGTGATACTGAACGAATTCCATATCACGCAGCGGAACGCCGTGGCTCAGCGCCATGCCCATCCCGTCGCCGGTGACGATGCCGCCGTTGGTGTTATAGCGGTATACGCGGCCTGCGCCGCCTGTCGCCATGACCACGGCGTTGGCGCGGATTTGCACCAGCGTGCCTTCCATCATGTTCATTGCCACCAGGCCGCGCGCATGGTTGTCATCAACCAGAATATCCAGCACAAAATGTTCGTCAAAGCGCTGGATTTGTGGGAACTGCAGGGAAGTCTGGAACAGGGTATGCAGCATATGGAAGCCGGTTTTATCCGCGGCGAACCAGGTACGCTCGATTTTCATACCACCGAAGCGACGCACGTTAACGCTACCGTCCGGACGGCGGCTCCACGGGCAGCCCCATTGCTCCAGCTGCGTCATCTCAGTGGGACAATGGTGGACAAAGTAATCCACGACATCCTGCTCACACAGCCAGTCTCCGCCTGCTACCGTATCGTGAAAATGGTAGTCAAAGCTGTCATGATCCTGGGCGACAGCGGCTGAACCCCCTTCGGCAGCGACGGTGTGGCTGCGCATCGGGTACACTTTTGAGATCAGTGCGATTTTAGCATTGGGATTCGCCTGTGCGGCAGCAATTGCAGCACGTAATCCCGCGCCACCGGCGCCTATAATGGCAAGATCGGCTTGAAAGGTTTGCACGACATTCCTCCAGATTATTGTAATTTCACCCTCGCGCAGCCAGATAAAGCCTCTGGGTTCTGCGAAGTATGAATGCGTTTCCACTGCTCCTTTATGGGTACAACAGTATAGTCTCAGGGATGTCAGGGAAATTTGACGTGTTCGATTTTTTTAGCGTATCAGAGGGATGAATTATCATTGATTTTGATTAATTTAATTACTAAACCATCTGAAATCACTTTTTTTACCCTCCAGAAGGCGCCCGATACGCCTGCGCAAAATTTGTTTCGCCCGCGCGTTGCGAGTAGACTTCGTGACCTTGTCTTAAACTGGAGAAAGAATCATGAGCGAAACGGCAACCTGGCAGCCGAGCGCGTCCATCCCCAATTTATTAAAACGTGCGGCGATTATGGCGGAAATCCGTCGTTTCTTTGCCGATCGTGGAGTGCTTGAGGTTGAGACGCCCTGCATGAGTCAGGCGACGGTCACAGACATTCATCTGTTCCCGTTCGAAACGCGTTTCGTCGGACCTGGCCATTCCCAGGGGATGAACCTCTATTTAATGACCAGTCCGGAATACCATATGAAACGCCTGCTGGCGGCAGGGTGCGGTCCGGTTTTCCAGCTATGCCGCAGTTTCCGTAATGAAGAGATGGGACGACATCATAATCCGGAATTCACCATGCTGGAGTGGTATCGCCCGCATTACGATATGTACCGCCTGATGAATGAAGTGGATGATTTGCTTCAGCAAGTGCTGGATTGTCAACCTGCGGAAAGTCTCTCCTATCAACAGGCGTTTCAGCGCCATCTGGAGATTGACCCGTTATCAGCAGATAAAACGCAACTGCGTGAGGCGGCGGCAAAGCTTGATTTAAGCAATATCGCCGATACGGAAGAAGACCGTGATACGTTGCTGCAACTGCTGTTCACGATGGGGGTTGAGCCGCATATAGGTAAAGAAAAGCCGACCTTTATTTATCACTTTCCGGCAAGTCAGGCATCGCTGGCACAAATCAGTACCGAGGATCATCGCGTTGCCGAGCGCTTTGAGGTGTACTACAAAGGTATTGAGCTGGCGAATGGTTTCCACGAACTGACGGACGCACGTGAGCAACAACAGCGCTTTGAACAGGACAATCGTAAGCGCGCCGCGCGCGGTCTGCCGCAGCAGCCGATTGACCAAAATCTACTGGATGCGCTGGCCGCCGGTCTACCGGATTGTTCCGGCGTGGCGCTGGGTGTTGATCGTCTGGTGATGCTGGCGCTGGGAGCAGAAAGCCTGGCGGACGTGATTGCTTTTACGGTCGATCGGGCGTAAATCTGAAATTCACTCTTTCGCGAGATAAAATGGCGCAATAAGCGCCATTTTGTAGCATATTTTTTCAATTATCCTCTATTTGCCACAACATAAGGCTGGAACTTTGATGCCATTTAGGTATCAATCCTGTGTTGATTTTTTTATCGCTGACCTTTGTAAAAAAGAAGGCGGCGTCAATCGGTGAGCGGCGTCTGGCAAACGCGCTCGAGCGTAAGGGATGGTTGAATGACCCACACGATAAAAAAGATGAGCCTTATTGGGCTTATCCTGATGATTTTTACTTCTGTTTTTGGTTTTGCGAATAGCCCGTCGGCGTTTTATTTAATGGGGTATAGCGCAATCCCGTGGTATATATTTTCTGCCTTGCTGTTTTTTATTCCATTCGCCTTGATGATGGCTGAAATGGGTTCCGCTTATCGCAAAGAAGAGGGCGGGATCTATTCGTGGATGAATAATAGCGTGGGGCCGCGTTATGCGTTTATTGGCACGTTTATGTGGTTTTCATCGTATGTCATATGGATGGTAAGTACGGCGGCAAAAATTTGGGTACCGTTTTCTACTTTTGTTTTTGGCGCCGATATGACGCAGCACTGGCGTATTGCGGGGCTTGAGCCTACGCAGGTTGTCGGGCTGCTCGCCGTTGGCTGGATGATTCTGGTGACGTGTGTCGCCGCCAGAGGGATCAATAAAATTGCGCGAATTACGGCGGTCGGAGGTATTGCCGTAATGTGTCTTAATTTAGTTTTATTGTTAGTGAGTGTCGCTATTTTGTTATTAAATGGTGGGCATTTTGCACAAGAAATTAATTTTACCTCGTCACCGAATCCGGGTTATCACTCCGGCCTGGCAATGTTGTCATTTGTGGTATTTGCTATTTTTGCTTACGGCGGTATTGAGGCTGTCGGCGGACTGGTGGATAAAACCGAGAAACCGGAAAAGAATTTTGCGAAAGGTATTGTTTTCGCGGCTATTGTGATTTCAATTGGTTATTCTTTGGCGATCTTTTTATGGGGCGTCAGCACTAACTGGCAACAGATATTAAGTAATAGCGCCGTTAACTTAGGGAATATCACCTACATTTTGATGTCGAGTTTAGGCACGACATTAGGTAACGCGTTAAACCTTTCTCCGGACGCAGCGATGACGGTGGGCGTCTGGTTTGCGCGTATCACCGGCCTTTCTATGTTTCTGGCTTATACCGGCGCGTTTTTTACGTTGAGCTATTCACCGCTGAAAGCCATTATTCAGGGGACGCCAAAAGCGTTGTGGCCCGCGCCGATGACGACACTGAACGCTAACGGTATGCCGGCGACCGCTATGTGGCTACAGTGCGTGCTGGTGAGTCTGTTTATTTTGCTGGTCTCTTTTGGCGGTGACACCGCATCGGCGTTTTATAACAAACTCACGCTGATGGCGAACGTCTCAATGACCTTGCCATACCTGTTCCTTGCGCTGGCATTTCCCTTCTTTAAAGCGCGTCAGGATCTGGAGCGGCCATTTGTTCTCTTTAAAACCAAAGCCTCTACCCTGGTCGCGACGGGTGTTGTGGTGCTGGTGGTGACGTTTGCCAACGTCTTTACCATCATCCAGCCGGTGATTGAAGCTGGGGATTGGGACAGCGCCTTGTGGATGATCGGCGGCCCGATCTTCTTCTCGCTGCTGGCGATGGCGATTTATCAGAATTACAGCAGCCGCATGAGCGCCGATCCGGAGTGGGCGGCGGAGTAATCTTTGTCCGGATAGCGTTAGCTCATCGGCTTTATGAAAAGGATATTTATAATGAGTCCGAAAATGTTTGCATTGTGCGCTATCTGGATTTTACTGGCTATCCCACTCATCGCTGTATTTTCAGTCCTGGATAAAGAGTGGATGATTGGCGAGAGTGGGATAAACAACATTTGTGATGTGATGAGAACTGTCGAAAATGATGATTCCAGAGGTTTTGGCGCGATGATGACGCTGCCCCTGTTTTTCCCGTTTTTTTACGTTACTGTGTATAAGAAAATACGTAGTTGGTTTTTGTACTGTGTCGCGTTGGTGATATTTGCTTACTGGTCCTGGCAATTCTTCTTGCGCTATCAGTTTTGTGTGTGATCTATGCTAAAAGACCTGATAAGCCTATGTCATCGAGTCTTTTAGCGTCATCCGGCGCCATTGCGTTTACAAACTGCCCGCCGGGCGGCTGGTTTTACCCGCTGACGTTAACGTTCTCCCCGTTTGTTTACCGCCGAGGCTCTCCAGACGCATCTGGAACGGCGGGAACGGCATATCAATACCGTGCTCGCGGAAGCCAGCCAGAATCAATTGGTGGATCTCATGGCGTAATGGCATACGGTGTCCCATTTCCGCGGCATAGATACGCAGTTCGAAAATCTGAATACCCTGCTGGAGATCCACCAGAAAGATTTCAGGCGGCGGGTTATCAAGCACCAAAGAACAGCGCTGCGCCGCCGTCAGCAGAATTTGCGTCACCTCTTCGCTATTGGCATCCGCCGGTGCCGGGATGGTTAACACCACGCGCGTAACGGAGTCAGACAGCGACCAGTTGATAAACTGTTCGGTGATAAAGGCTTTATTCGGCACGATAATCTCTTTACGATCCCAGTCGCTGATGGTGGTGGCGCGGGTATTGATTTTGGTCACGCTGCCGGTGAGATCGCGAATGGTCACCGTATCGCCGATACGAATCGGCTTTTCAAACAAAATAATCAGGCCGGAGATAAAGTTAGCGAAAATTTCTTGCAGGCCAAAACCAAGCCCAACGCCGAGCGCGGCCACCAGCCATTGTAGCTTCGACCACTCAATGCCGATCATCGAGAAACCGACCAGCCCGCCAATTAGCATTAACAGATATTTGGTGATGGTCGTGATGGCGTAACCGGTACCAGGCGTTAAATCGAGATGCTGTAATAACGCCAGTTCCAGCAGCGCAGGCAGATTACGCACCAACTGCGTGGTGATGATAAAGACCAGAATCGCAATGAGCACCGCCCCGAGGGTAATCGGCTCCAGGCTTTCCACGCCTTGCACCGTAGAGGTGACATCCCACAGCGAAATATTCTCCAGGAAGCCGAATGCCGAGTGGATTTCCGACCACAGTACAATTACCGATAGCAGGGCGATAAGCATCAGAATTGAGCGGACCAGACGCAGCGACTGAGCGCTAATAGCGTCAAGATCGATTTCACTTTCATCGATGTCGACCGCGCCTTCCAGGCTGGAGGAGTGCGCCGGTTCTTCTTCGCCGCGCGCGCGCTGCGCCAGCATTTCCGCCCGACGATGTTTGGCGCGGTCAAAAGCCAGTCGGCGTCGTTGGATCAGCATCCAGCGGCGAATGACGTGATAAATGACCAGCAACAGGAACCAGATAGCGACCGAGGTTTCCAGTCTCGCCAGTAGCGCCTGTGCCGTGGCCAGATAACCCACCGCCGCCGCCAGAATCGCGATAAGCGGCGCGCCCATCAGCATATTCCACAGCAGGCTGTTGACCATGTTGTCGCCGTTGCCTTCTTTATCAAGATAGAGCGGGATGCCTGCTTTTTTCAGACTCAGCGTGACCAGCGCCAGCGCGCCGCATATCAGGATGAAGCAAAGGCGGCCCAACGAGCCGGAAAACTCCCGATCGTTAAGATTATCAAACATGATCACTGCCATAATGAGCGGCACGATCAGCCCAATGCTCATCAGGTAGTAGCGCATCGCTTTCGCTACCCGGTTTCGCGGCCAGCCGAAATGCGCCACAAACAGGCCATTAGGACGGGCAAAAGCGGCGCAAATCATGACTACCCACAACAGCGGTACTGTCGCCGTCACGCCATCGCCGATGGCGACGGCCAGCGGATACGGCCAGGCTTCCTGTAGACCATAACCGAGCGTCGCCCACAAGACGGGCAGCGGCGAGGCGACCAGAATCGACCAGAACACCGTTCGCAGCGTCAGCGAGAAGTGATCCTGGGTGACTTTCCCGACGCGCGAGGCCGAGCGCTCAAGGAACCGGTTGAAGTGTTGGCGTGAATAGAGGCTAAACCCGACCAGCGCCAGCGCGCCGAATAACGGCAGTAGCGTCTCTTTGCTGGTCAGCATCATGATGCTGGCTTTACCTAACTGATTAAACGTATCTAATGAGATAAGCCGGCGTAAATCCTGAACCAAATCAACAGGCCAGGAGAGCGATAGCGGGCTAACGTCAGCGGTCCAGAACAGATAACGGTGGGTCGCTTCATTAACCTCTTTAAGCGCATCCTCCAGTTGGCTGTTGGAGACTTTCAGTTTGGTCAGCTCCAGGATCAGCGTATCGCCGCCCTGTAACAACGAGTTGAGCAGCTCGCGCTGAGTGCGAAGCTGGGCGTCAAGAATCTGGTTTTGCTCGGCGGTCAGCGGCTGTCCATTGGCCTGACGTATTTGCCGTAGCTGCGGCTGCTTATTGAGTAACTCTTCATAGCGCATTCGGTGAACGCGTAGCTGCGCCATTTCCGTATCAAGCTGCTGCGGCTTAGGCATCTCTGGCAGACGGGCGACCTGCGCGCGCAGCGCTTCGCCAAGCATGTTGGACACGCCAAGCCATTGCGACTGCTCCCGCAGCGTATTGAGCGCCTGGCGCACCTGTAACGTTTGGCTGGTGGCCTGTCGCTGCTGCGAGGCGACCAGATCCATCCGCTGCGCTTGTTGATTAAGCGCCTGTGACAGCTCGCGGTTGACTTTAAATTGTTCGACGATGCCTTCCGGCAAACCGGCGCTGTTTTCCGCCAGCAGCTCAGTGCTTTCCAGCGCGCGTTCCGCTTCACGTTGGCGCAGGCTATTGAGCTGATTGCGCAGCGCCTGAAGATACGCATCCAATTGCTGACTCTGTTTTTCCGCCAGCTCGGAACGCAGACGAGCCAGTTCCTGCCGGTTGTTGGCGGACAGTTGCGCCAACTCCAGTTCGTCGACTAACGCTTTTAGTTTGGCGGACTCCGCCTGCATACTGAGACTTTGCGCCTGGCTAAGCGCGGCACTTCCGCCTGCGGCGCCGAGCCGTCGCTCAATCTCATTAAGCTGGCGGCGGGCGTCGTTTTGCTGTTGGGGAAGCTGGCTGAGCGAGTCGGCGATCTCCCTGACGCGCTCCTGCTCCTGTTGCGCCTCGCGGGTTTTATCCAGTAGCTGGCTGCTAACCTGCAAGATCTCCTGATTTAACGCTTCGGTGGACATCTCTGGCGGTACGCTGCGAGGTTCATCGCGCAGATTATTCAACTGGGCGCGCAAGGTGGCGGATAGCTTAGGGAAATTATCAATAACGTGTTGATATTGTTTCGCGCGCTCAAGCGAGCCTTTTCGCTCTTCAAGCGCGTTTAACGCAGTCTGGAGCGCCTCAACGGCTTCCGGCTGAGCGGGCTTCGCCGCTTTTGCCTGCTCCAGTTCCTGCGTGATTTGTTTGGCGTCGGGGGCCGTTGCGGCGAACGCCCCCGTGCTGAGGCACCAGGCCATCAGAAAAGCGATAATCAGGCGCACGTCAGCATTCTCTCTTGATTAGGTGTCGTCTTTTTTATTGTCAACCAGCGGGCTGGCGTCGTGTTCGGCTTTAATTTCTTCTGCCGGCAGCGGAGCAGGTTCTACCTCCGGCGCGACGAATGTTTCGGTCGACGTCGCCAGCGGTTGGCCAATTTTGGTAACGGACAGGCTTGCCAGCGACGCGATCAGATTCACTTTCCCCGGCGCAAATAAGTTGATGACCGTGGAACCCAGTTTAAAGCGCCCCATCTCCTGGCCTTTCAACAAGGCGACAGACCCTTCATGTTCGCCTTCTGGCCAGGTCCAGCGCTTGATGATGCCTTCGCGCGGCGGGGTAATGGTCCCCGCCCAGACGGTTTCGATACTGCCGACAATAGTTGCGCCGACCAGAATTTGCGCCATAGGACCGAACTCGGTATCAAACAGACAGATAACGCGCTCGTTGCGGGCAAACAGGTTGGGGACGTTTTGCGCGGTCAGATGGTTAACGGAGAACAGATCGCCCGGTACGTAGATCATTTCGCGCAGGATGCCGTTGCATGGCATATGCACGCGATGGTAGTCGCGAGGGGAGAGGTAAGTGGTTACAAACGTGCCGTTGCGGAACTTATCCGCCATCAGGTAGTTACCCGCCAGCAACGCCTCAAGGCTGTAATTATGGCCTTTGGCCTGCAAAATTTTATCTTCTTCGATACGACCCAACTGGCTTATCACGCCGTCGGCAGGCATCACCAGGATGTTAGGATCGGTATTGAGCGGACGCACGTCATCACGCAGCGGACGAACAAAGAAATCATTGAACGTACGATAGCTGGCGGTATCCGGTTTTTGCGCCTCGGTCATATCGACTTTGTAATACTTTACGAAGAGATCGATAACCAGTTTTGTCAGCCATCCTGCTCGTTTGCTTGCGCCCCAGCCCGCCAGGCGAGTGAGCCATAGTTTCGGCAGAATGTATTGTAGCGAAAGTTTAAATGAGTTTAACAAGGTAGCCTCCAGGCCATTGTTGTTCCTGAACCGGCAGTTATACCGGTATCCTGAAAAAAGGGGGACGATTCTAACGACGCCTAGCGTATCTGTCAGTCGTCCGTATCAGAAAAGTTTTTACGCGTTTTTACCTGCGCCATACTTTCAAGAATTCGGTGATAATTTTCGAAACGGGTTTCCGCAATAGCGCCGTTCTCTACCGCTTCGCGAATGGCGCAGCCTGGATCGGCGTCATGCTTGCAGTCCCGGTATTTGCAATGTCCCAAATAGTCATGAAATTCGACAAAGCCCTGGGTGATTTGTTCCGGCTCCAGATGCCATAAGCCGAACTCGCGCACGCCGGGGGAATCAATGACATCGCCGCCATGCGGGAAATGATACAGACGAGCAGCGGTAGTGGTATGTTGACCCAGACCGGAGACATTCGACACATCGTTCGTCAGAATCTCGTTCTGTAAGCCGAGCAGAGCGTTTAGCAGACTGGATTTTCCGACGCCGGACTGCCCGGCAAAAATACTGATGCGACCGGTTAACGCCTCTTCCAGCGGTTTCAGACCATCCTGCGTATGGCTGGAGACCATCAGCACGCGATAGCCGATATTGCGGTAGATATCCATCTGCTCATTAACGAAGTCCATACCTTCGTCGTCCAGCAGATCAATTTTATTGAGTACGATAAGCGGCTCAACCTGTAGGGTTTCACAGCCGACCAGATAGCGATCGATGATATTCAGCGACAGCTCCGGCAAAATCGCGGAGACGATAACGATTTGGTCAATGTTGGCGGCAATAGGCTTCACGCCGTCGTAGAAGTCCGGGCGCGTCAATACCGAGGTGCGCTCATGCACCGCTTCAACGATGCCTTTTACGTTGACGCCCTCTGCGGCGGCTTTGCCCGGACGCCAGACGACGCGATCGCCCGTCACCAGCGAACGGATAGTGCGGCGGATATTGCAGCGGTGAACCTCGCCGTCAGCAGACTCCACATCGGCATGCATACCAAAACGGCTAATGACGATACCTTCTGCAGGCTCGCCAAACAGGTTGTCATCGTAGTCGGCTTTCTCCGCGGACGTTTTTAAACGACGCTGGTGATTGGCGTTCACACGGCGCTGCTGGCCTTTGGAGAGTTTATTTTTGCTCAATCGTACTGGCTCCTGGTCGCCCATAGTGGGCAAAACATCTATGATACACGCAATTGTAGATGAATATAGTCACAGTGAATGTGACCTCTGAAGGGTGGAAAATAGCATGAGTGCCGATGAAAACAACCTGATTTGGATCGATCTGGAGATGACAGGTCTGGACCCCGAACGCGATCGCATTATTGAGATAGCCACGCTGGTGACGGATGCCAGCCTGAACATTCTGGCGGAAGGGCCGACGATTGCGGTACATCAATCCGATGCGCAACTGGCGTTAATGGATGACTGGAACGTGCGCACCCATACCGGCAGCGGCCTGGTAGATCGCGTTAAGGCAAGTACGATGGGCGAACGAGACGCTGAACTGGCGACGATTGAATTTCTGAAAACGTGGGTGCCTGCGGGTAAGTCGCCGATTTGCGGTAACAGCATCGGTCAGGATCGTCGTTTTCTGTTTAAATATATGCCGGAACTGGAGGCCTACTTCCACTATCGCTATCTGGATGTCAGTACGCTCAAGGAACTGGCGCGCCGCTGGAAGCCGGAGATTCTGGCCGGCTTTACCAAGCAGGGCACGCACCAGGCGATGGATGATATTCGCGAGTCGGTGGCGGAGCTGGCTTACTACCGCGAGCATTTCATTAAGCTGTGAGGCGTAACATGCCGGATGGCAACGCCAGAGCGTCTCATCCGGCAGCTCTCCCGCCACTGAATTACTGCGTAAACCATTTCTCCTGCATTTGCGCATATTCCGGCGACGCTTTCACCTTGTCGAGCGCGGCATTAATTTCTTGCAATAGCGCGTCGTTGCCTTTGCGTACCGCAATGCCTAACCCTTTTCCGTAGTAGTCAGGATCGCTGGCGCGTTCATCCATGATGGCGTAATCCGGATTGTTTTTTAGCCATTTACCAATTGCGGCGACATCGCCAAACACGCCCTCAAGACGGTTATTTTTCAGATCGGTAAAAGCGTTTAGATAGCTGTCATAGGCGACAGGCGTGATAGCTTGTTGTTTATCCTGCAAATAGCGCTGATGCGTTGTACCGTTTTCCAGTCCGACTTTTTTGCCTTTCAGATCGGCAAAAGTGTGATAAGCCCCTTTACGCGTGACGACTACCGCCGATAGACCTTCGTAATAGGGTTGGCTAAAGGAGACCTGCTGTTCACGTTTGGGCGTCATATCCATACCGGCGATCACCGCATCAAACTTTTTGAAACGTAGGCCGGGGATCAGACTATCAAAGCTCTGGTTAGTGAATGAGCACTCCGCTTGCATCTCTTTGCAGACCGCGTTGGCGACATCAATATCGAAACCAACAATTTTATTATCGGCATCGACAAACTCATAGGGCGCATAGGTGGCGGAGGTGCCAAAATGTAATGTTCTGGCGGAAACGGAAGCAGCGTGAACGGAGAGGCTGGCTAACAGCATGACAATAAGTTTTTTTTTCATCTTGATCCCTGATATCAATTGGATGTTGTGGTCACCGTGCTATTCTTTTTTTGGCGCAGGGTGCTATTCTGATTCTGTGCCTTTAGGCGTGGCGTGAAAAGTTTTTTGTTGCATAGCGCACGCTTTGCTCGTTTTTTGTCTTGTTTGGTGATTTAATCAGCATTCAAACAAAAATCGCGAAAAAATGCGTTCAGGGGCTTGCAGCTAAATGGATTTCTCGTATAATGCGCCTCCCGTAACGACGCAGAAATGCGAATTACGACAGCAACAAATTTGCGGGAATAGCTCAGTTGGTAGAGCACGACCTTGCCAAGGTCGGGGTCGCGAGTTCGAGTCTCGTTTCCCGCTCCAAAATTTGAAAGTACTTGTTAAGTACAGACCACCAATCGCAGGATTTCGAATTGCGACAAGGCGGCAACTGAATGAGTCCTCAGGAGCTTACTGAAGTAAGTGACTGAGGCGAGTGAAGGCAGCCAACGCAGTAGCGGTTCGAAAGACGAAGATTATGCGGGAATAGCTCAGTTGGTAGAGCACGACCTTGCCAAGGTCGGGGTCGCGAGTTCGAGTCTCGTTTCCCGCTCCAAATTTGAAAGTGCTTGTTAAGCACAGACGCACCCAAGCGGGAATAGCTCAGTTGGTAGAGCACGACCTTGCCAAGGTCGGGGTCGCGAGTTCGAGTCTCGTTTCCCGCTCCAATTCTTATCTACAGTAAAATTATCCACAACGAATATCGCGTTGGGGCACGTTTTGTTCCGCTTTCGTCAGATCCTTGTAAACAGACTTATCCACAGGGCGGCCCATTACTCCTGGAATGCAAAAAATTATACCTGACGCGTAGAATTTCTATAATTTACTGAAAAATATAGAAAAAATAAGATTTCAAAACGTTAGCGTTATTGACTATTCCTTTTTTCCCTCTTGAATCGCAATGTGTTTTTATTTTTATACACAGCCTGTGAATAATTCAGGCATCGCGCACCAGCCCTTTTTCAATCACCCTGACCAGACGCTGTTTTTTCGGTAGCTGCACTTCAATGATGCAGGCGTTCCGCTTTTCAATTTGTTGCGCAATCGCCCATTCGATATGCTCATCGAGAAGTGGATGCTCACCCTTGCGGCTTTCCAGCGCCGTAATGACGGCATTACTCCACGGCGCATTCCCCAGCGCGACGGCAACATTGCGCAGCCAGCGTAAATGGCCAATGCGCCGAATCGCAGAACCTTCAGTGGCTTTCAGAAACTGCGCTTCGCTCCAGCTAAACAACTCAAGCAAATCTGGGTTATGCAGCGCCTTGCGTGGGCTAAAATCTGCTTCGTCGGTCAACTGAGAGTAACGATTCCACGGACAGATAAGCTGGCAGTCATCGCAGCCGTAAATACGGTTGCCTATCAGTGGGCGAAATGCTTCCGGAATAGCGCCTTCCAGCTCAATGGTGAGATAAGAAATACAGCGCCGCGCGTCCACCGTATACGGTTCGACAATCGCCCCGGTCGGGCAAATGGTCATACAGGCGACGCATTTGCCGCAACCTTCCTCGACCGGCTGGTCGACCGGCAGCGGTAAATCAATCAACAATTCCCCCAGGAAAAAGAATGAGCCCGCCTCCCGATTAAGGATAAGTGAGTGCTTACCCGTCCAGCCAAGTCCGGCTTTTTCCGCTAATGGGCGTTCAAGAATAGGCGCAGAGTCGACAAACGGTCTAAAATTCAGCGAACCGCAGTACTGCTGGATCTGCTCGCCCAGTTTTTTAAGGCGGCTGCGTAATAGCTTGTGATAATCACGCCCCAGCGCATATCGGCTAACGTAGCCCAGCGTGGGATCCTTCAACGTACTGGCAAACGCGGCGTTGGCGGGCAGATAGTTCATGCGCACGCTGATGACACGTAGCGTACCGGGTAAGAGTTCATGAGGCCGGGCGCGCATCATACCGTGGCGCGCCATCCATGCCATCTCGCCGTGGTATTGTTTGTCCAGCCACGCCTGCAGCGCAGGTTCGGATGCGCGCAGATCGGTATCAGTAATACCGACCTGCTGAAAGCCCAGCTCCAGCCCCCACTGCTTAATATTTTGCGCTAACTGATTGAGATCGAGGGGCTTTGACATGATGGACCATAACATGAAGAAAAACCCTGTAAGTATACCACACTCCATTTGGCCCGCCGATGACATCAAACGGCTGGAACGCGATGCGGCGGATGCCTTCGGACTCACACTCTATGAATTGATGCTGCGCGCTGGCGACGCGGCATTTCGGGTAGCCCGTGACAGTTATCCTGACACCCGACACTGGCTGGTGTTGTGTGGTCATGGCAACAACGGCGGCGATGGTTACGTCGTGGCGCGACTAGCGCAAGCGGCGGGCATTAGCGTAACGTTGCTGGCGCAGGAGAGCGACAAACCGTTGCCTGAAGAAGCGGCGCAGGCGCGCGATGCCTGGCTGAATGCCGGCGGCATTATCCATGCTGCCGATATTATCTGGCCGGAAGCGACGGATCTGATTATCGACGCGCTGCTTGGCACCGGCATAGCCCAGGCGCCGCGCGACTCGGTAGCCGGTCTGATTGAACAGGCGAACGCCCATCCTGCGCCGGTTGTCGCCGTCGATATCCCGTCAGGCCTGCTGGCGCAAACGGGCGCCACGCCTGGCGCGGTGATAAGCGCCGCGCATACGGTCACGTTTATCGCCCTGAAACCAGGCCTGCTGACCGGCAAAGCGCGTGACGTTACCGGCATATTGCATTATGACGCGTTGGGACTGGAAGGCTGGCTGGCGAGCCAGACGCCGCCGCTCCGGCGTTTTGACGCGACGCAGTTGGGGCAATGGTTAACGCCGCGTCGACCGACCTCGCATAAGGGCGATCATGGTCGTCTGGCGATTATCGGCGGCGACCAGGGAACAGCGGGCGCAATTCGGATGGCTGGCGAGGCGGCGCTGCGTACGGGGGCTGGGTTGGTCAGAGTTCTGACTCGCGGTGAAAACATCGCGCCGTTGCTGACGGCCCGCCCGGAACTGATGGTACATGAACTCACGCCTCAGTCGCTGGAAGAGAGCCTGACCTGGACTGACGTTGTGGTGATCGGCCCGGGGCTTGGACAGCAGGAATGGGGCAAAAAAGCCTTACAGAAAGTAGAAAACGTCCGTAAACCTATGCTGTGGGATGCGGATGCGTTGAACCTACTGGCAATCAATCCTGATAAACGTCACAATCGCGTGATTACGCCGCATCCGGGAGAGGCGGCCCGCCTGTTAGGATGTTCTGTGGCAGAAATTGAAAGTGATCGCTTACTTTCAGCACAGCGTCTGGTAAAACGGTATGGAGGCGTGGTCGTGTTAAAAGGCGCAGGAACGATTATTGCCGCTGAACACCACCCTCTGGCTATCATTGACGCTGGTAATGCGGGGATGGCGAGCGGCGGGATGGGCGATGTCCTGTCCGGCATCATCGGCGCATTGCTCGGACAGAAGTTTACCCCGTATGATGCGGCATGTGTGGGATGTGTGGCTCACGGCGCGGCGGCGGACTTACTGGCAGCGCGTTATGGCGCTCGCGGCATGTTGGCGACCGATCTTTTTACTACGCTGCGGCGTATTGTTAACCCTGATGTGATTGACGTAAACCATGATGAATCGAGTAATTCCGCTACCTGACGAACAGGCGACGCTAGACCTGGGGCAACGGGTAGCCAACGCCTGCGATGGCGCGACCGTTATTTATCTGTATGGCGATTTAGGTGCCGGTAAAACGACGTTTAGCCGGGGATTTTTACAGGCGTTAGGCCATAACGGTAATGTAAAAAGCCCCACCTATACGCTGGTAGAGCCTTATGCGCTTGATAACATGATGGTATATCACTTCGACTTATACCGTCTTGCGGACCCGGAGGAGCTGGAGTTTATGGGCATTCGCGATTATTTCGCCAACGACGCCATTTGTCTGGTGGAGTGGCCGCAACAAGGTAAAGGCGTTCTCCCCGACCCGGACGTCGAAATCCATATTGATTACCAGGCGCAGGGGCGTGAGGCTCGCGTAAGCGCGGTATCCTCATCGGGTCATTCGTTACTGGCGCGTTTAGCCGATTAGCTATAAAGGTGGCGGGATGATTTATCGCATCAAAAATGCCGTAATAGCAGCCTTAATCCTGCTGTGCGCGCAGGCGGGCGCCGCCAGTCTCTCTGATATTCAGGTGTCCAACGGCGAGCAGCAGGCGCGCATTACGCTGAGTTTTATCGGCGAGCCGGAATATGCTTACTCACAGGACGGTAAACGGACCGTGGCGCTGGATATCAGGCAGACCGGCGTGATTCAGGGGCTGCCGCTTCAGTTTAGCGGTAACAATCTGGTGAAAACGATCCGTGCCGGAACGCCGAAAGATGCGCAATCTTTACGGTTGCTTGTCGATCTGACGGAAAATGGTAAAACCGAGGCGGTGAAGCGGCAAAACGGCGGCAACTATACGGTCATTTTCACCATTAATGCCGATGTTCCGCCGCCGCCACCGCCTGTCGTCGCGAAACGGGTTGAAAGCGCGCCCCGCCCGACGGAGCCTGCCCGTAATCCGTTTAAATCTTCTGATGATCGCCTGACCGGCGCAACCAGCAGCAATACCGTTACGCGGCCTGCGGCGCGCGCGTCGGCAGGCGCTGGCGATAAAGTGGTGATTGCTATTGATGCCGGACATGGAGGCCAGGACCCCGGCGCGATAGGCCCGGGCGGTACGCGCGAGAAAAATGTCACCATCGCCATCGCGCGTAAGTTACGCACATTGCTGAATAACGATCCGATGTTTAAAGGCGTGCTGACGCGTGACGGCGACTATTTTATTTCGGTGATGGGGCGGTCTGACGTGGCGCGTAAGCAAAACGCTAACTTCCTTGTCTCTATTCATGCGGATGCCGCGCCAAATCGAGACGCCACCGGCGCCTCCGTCTGGGTATTGTCCAATCGTCGCGCGAACAGCGAAATGGCAAACTGGCTTGAGCAGCATGAGAAGCAATCCGAACTGTTAGGCGGCGCTGGCGATGTGCTGGCGAACAGTCAGTCAGACCCTTATCTGAGCCAGGCGGTACTGGATTTGCAATTCGGTCATTCGCAGCGGGTAGGGTATGATGTGGCGACGAACGTGCTAAGCCAACTCGACGGTGTGGGGTCGCTGCATAAACGTCGCCCGGAACATGCTAGCCTGGGCGTGTTGCGTTCGCCGGATATCCCGTCCATTTTGGTGGAGACGGGCTTTATCAGTAATCACGGCGAAGAGCGATTGCTGGCGAGCGACCGCTATCAGCAGCAGATTGCTGACGCTATATACCGGGGGTTGCGTAAGTACTTTGCAGCGCATCCGATCCAGTCTGCGCCGCAGGGCGGCCCAGGCCAGACGGCCAGTACCAACCAGCCTGGCGCCATAACCGCCGCGAATTAAGGAGATTTCATGCCGATTCAGGTTCTGCCGCCGCAGCTTGCGAACCAAATCGCCGCTGGCGAAGTGGTGGAACGCCCTGCGTCGGTTGTTAAAGAGCTGGTAGAGAATAGTCTGGATGCAGGCGCCACCCGCGTTGATATCGACATCGAGCGTGGCGGCGCGAAGCTTATTCGTATTCGCGACAATGGCTGCGGCATTAAAAAAGAGGAGCTGGCGCTGGCGCTGGCCCGTCATGCCACCAGTAAAATCGCCTCGCTTGACGATCTGGAAGCGATTATCAGTCTGGGATTTCGCGGCGAAGCGCTGGCCAGTATCAGTTCGGTCTCGCGTTTGACGCTAACGTCGCGTACGGCGGAGCAGGCGGAAGCCTGGCAGGCGTATGCGGAAGGACGCGACATGGACGTGACGGTAAAACCCGCTGCGCACCCGGTCGGCACCACCCTGGAAGTTCTGGATCTCTTTTATAATACGCCCGCCCGGCGCAAATTCATGCGTACCGAAAAAACGGAATTTAATCATATCGATGAGATCATCCGTCGTATTGCATTGGCCCGTTTTGACGTCACGCTTAACCTGTCGCACAACGGCAAATTGGTACGGCAGTATCGCGCTGTCGCAAAGGACGGGCAAAAAGAGCGCCGGTTAGGCGCCATCTGCGGCACGCCGTTTCTCGAACAGGCACTGGCGATCGAGTGGCAGCATGGCGATCTAACCCTGCGCGGCTGGGTCGCCGATCCGAATCACACCACCACGGCGTTAACGGAGATCCAGTACTGCTATGTGAATGGCCGCATGATGCGCGACCGCTTGATCAACCATGCCATTCGCCAGGCCTGTGAAGATAAACTGGGCGCGGACCAACAGCCTGCGTTTGTGCTGTATCTGGAGATTGACCCGCATCAGGTGGATGTCAATGTTCATCCCGCCAAGCACGAAGTGCGTTTTCATCAATCCCGGCTGGTGCACGACTTCATCTATCAAGGGGTGCTGAGCGTTCTGCAACAGCAGACGGAAACGGCGCTGCCGCTGGAGGAGATTGCGCCAGCGCCGCGGCATGTCCCGGAAAACCGTATCGCCGCCGGGCGCAACCATTTTGCTGTACCCGCCGAGCCAACTGCGGCGCGCGAGCCCGCGACACCGCGTTATTCCGGCGGCGCATCGGGCGGTAACGGCGGGCGTCAGTCCGCAGGTGGTTGGCCGCACGCGCAGCCAGGTTATCAGAAGCAGCAGGGCGAGGTTTATCGCACGCTTTTACAGACGCCGACGACGAGCCCCGCGCCGGAGCCGGTTGCGCCTGCGCTTGACGGACATAGCCAGAGTTTTGGTCGCGTACTGACGATAGTCGGCGGTGACTGCGCGTTGCTGGAACACGCGGGGACTATCCAGCTCTTGTCACTGCCGGTTGCGGAGCGTTGGCTGCGTCAGGCGCAGCTTACACCGGGTCAAAGTCCGGTTTGCGCGCAGCCGTTGCTGATTCCGCTGCGTTTAAAAGTGAGCGCCGATGAAAAAGCCGCACTGCAAAAAGCCCAATCTTTGTTGGGAGAATTGGGTATTGAATTTCAGTCAGATGCGCAGCATGTGACCATTCGGGCGGTGCCTTTACCCTTACGACAACAAAATTTACAAATCTTGATTCCTGAACTGATAGGCTACCTGGCGCAACAGACCACATTTGCAACGGTCAATATTGCACAATGGATAGCGCGTAATGTGCAGAGCGAACATCCGCAGTGGTCGATGGCGCAGGCCATATCGCTGCTGGCGGATGTTGAGCGGCTATGTCCGCAGCTGGTAAAAGCGCCGCCGGGTGGCCTGTTACAACCTGTTGATTTACATTCGGCGATGAACGCCCTGAAGCATGAATGATGTAAGCAAGGCGAGCCTGCCTAAGGCGATATTTTTGATGGGGCCGACGGCCTCCGGCAAAACGGCGCTGGCGATAGAACTGCGTAAAGTTTTGCCAGTAGAGTTGATAAGCGTTGATTCCGCCCTCATTTATCGGGGAATGGATATTGGCACGGCTAAGCCGAATGCCGATGAGCTGAAAGCGGCGCCGCATCGACTGTTAGATATACGCGACCCGTCGCAGGCGTATTCGGCGGCGGATTTTCGCCGCGACGCGTTAGCGCAAATGGCGGAGATCACCGCTGCGGGGCGTATCCCGCTGTTAGTGGGCGGTACCATGCTGTATTTTAAGGCATTGCTGGAAGGGTTATCGCCGCTGCCTTCAGCAGATCCGGAAGTCAGATCCCGGATTGAGCAGCAAGCAGCGGAGCTTGGATGGGAGGCGTTGCATCAGCAACTTCAGGAGATAGATCCGGTTGCCGCCGCGCGAATTCATCCAAATGATCCGCAAAGACTTTCCCGGGCACTGGAAGTTTTTTTCATTTCGGGTAAAACTTTAACGGAGCTAACGCAAACGTCAGGAGACGCGCTACCGTACCAGGTGCATCAGTTCGCTATCGCCCCGGCGAGCCGTGAACTGCTCCATCAGCGCATTGAACTGCGTTTTCATCAGATGTTGGCTTCAGGTTTTGAAGCAGAAGTCCGGGCGCTTTTTGCCCGAGGAGATTTGCATACGGACTTGCCTTCCATCCGTTGTGTGGGATACCGCCAGATGTGGTCATACATTGAGGGCGAAATCTCATATGATGAAATGGTTTATAGAGGTGTTTGCGCCACGAGACAGTTGGCGAAGCGCCAGATGACCTGGTTGCGCGGTTGGGAAGGGGTGCGCTGGCTTGACAGTGAGAATCCCGATCGGGCGCGAAAAGAAGTATTACAGGTTGTTGGTGCTATCGCAGACTGAATGTGTACAATTGAGACGTATCGTGCGCAATTTTTCAGAATCGAAAGGTTCAAAGTACAAATAAGCATATAAGGAAAAGAGAATGGCTAAGGGGCAATCTTTACAAGATCCGTTCCTGAACGCATTGCGTCGGGAACGTGTTCCAGTTTCTATTTATTTGGTGAATGGTATTAAGCTGCAAGGTCAAATCGAGTCCTTTGATCAGTTCGTGATCCTGTTGAAAAACACGGTCAGCCAGATGGTTTATAAGCACGCGATTTCTACTGTTGTCCCGTCTCGCCCGGTTTCCCATCACAGCAACAATGCCGGTGGCGGCGCCAGCAATAACTACCATCACGGTAGCAACGCGCAGGGTTCTACTGCGCAACAGGACAGCGAAGAGACTGAATAAGTTCACGCGCTGTTTATCCATGTCGGGGGCGTCGGATAATCGCCCCCGCTGGTTATTAAGAGGGTTTACGCTTGTTTGACCGTTATGATGCCGGTGAGCAGGCGGTACTGGTACACATCTATTTTTCGCAAGACAAAGATATGGAAGACCTCCAGGAGTTTGAATCTCTGGTCTCTTCCGCCGGTGTCGAAGCAATGCAGGTGATTACCGGTAGCCGTAAAGCACCGCACCCGAAGTACTTTGTAGGTGAAGGTAAGGCAGTTGAAATTGCGGAAGCCGTGAAAGCGACTGGCGCAGCGGTCGTATTGTTTGATCATGCATTGAGTCCAGCCCAGGAGCGAAACCTGGAGCGTTTGTGCGAGTGCCGGGTTATCGATCGCACCGGTCTTATCTTAGATATTTTTGCCCAACGTGCGCGAACCCACGAAGGTAAGTTGCAGGTTGAGCTGGCGCAGCTACGGCATCTGGCTACGCGTCTGGTGCGTGGCTGGACCCACCTTGAACGTCAGAAAGGCGGGATTGGTTTGCGCGGTCCGGGTGAAACCCAGCTCGAAACCGACCGTCGTTTACTGCGTAATCGCATTGTGCAGATTCAGTCGCGCCTGGAGAAAGTTGAGAAGCAACGTGAGCAGGGGCGGCAGTCGCGCATCAAGGCCGATGTTCCGACGGTATCGCTGGTGGGCTATACCAACGCCGGAAAATCCACCCTTTTTAATCAGATCACTGAAGCGCGGGTCTATGCGGCAGATCAGCTATTTGCGACGCTGGACCCGACGTTACGTCGTATTGATGTAGCGGATGTCGGTGAAACCGTTCTGGCGGATACGGTAGGCTTTATCCGCCATTTACCGCACGATCTGGTGGCTGCCTTTAAAGCTACCCTGCAGGAGACGCGTCAGGCGACGCTGCTGCTGCATGTGGTCGATGCGGCGGATGTTCGTGTGCAGGAAAACATCGAGGCGGTAAACACCGTTCTCGAAGAGATTGACGCTCACGAAATCCCCACCTTAATGGTGATGAACAAAATCGATATGCTGGACGACTTTGAACCGCGTATCGACAGAGATGAAGAGAATAAACCCATCCGCGTTTGGCTTTCAGCGCAAAGCGGCGTGGGAATACCACAGCTTTTTCAGGCTTTGACGGAGCGTCTTTCCGGCGAGGTGGCGCAGCATACGCTGCGTTTGCCGCCGCAGGAAGGGCGTCTGAGAAGCCGGTTTTATCAGCTTCAGGCAATAGAAAAAGAGTGGATGGAGGAAGACGGTAGCGTCAGTCTGCAGGTACGAATGCCGATTGTCGACTGGCGTCGCCTCTGTAAACAAGAACCGGCGTTGATCGAATACGTGATCTAGGCGCGAAGTCATTCAGGTCGTATTGAAGCGGTAGCTGAGAGAATTTCAGGAGCTCACAACTAAGTGACCTGGGGTAAAAAAGCCGCCACTCAGGACGCAGCCTGAAAGATGATGTCTGTAACGGCGGTTCGTCTGAAGCATGGAGTAATTTCGCCTTATCCTCTGAGGTCGAAAGACAACGGGGATCACCGCATAACAAATATGGAGCACAAACATGGCGTGGAATCAGCCCGGTAATAACGGACAGGACCGCGACCCGTGGGGAAGCAGCAAACCTGGCAGCAACTCTGGGGGAAATGGAAACAAAGGTGGCCGCGATCAGGGACCTCCCGATCTGGATGATATCTTCCGTAAGCTGAGTAAAAAACTCGGTGGTTTTGGGGGTGGTAAAGGCACCGGTTCCGGCGGCGGTAGCTCATCGCAAGGCCCGCGTCCGCAACTGGGAGGCCGTATTGTCGCCATCGCCGCGGCGGCAGTAGTCATTATCTGGGCGGCCAGCGGTTTTTATACCATTAAAGAAGCCGAGCGCGGCGTTGTGACGCGTTTTGGTAAATTCAGCCATCTGGTAGAGCCAGGTCTGAACTGGAAGCCGACATTTATTGACGACGTCACGCCGGTGAACGTCGAAGCGGTGCGCGAACTGGCGGCGTCAGGCGTGATGCTGACGTCTGATGAAAACGTCGTGCGCGTTGAAATGAACGTGCAATACCGCGTCACCGATCCGCAGAAATATCTGTTTAGCGTGACCAGCCCGGACGATAGCCTGCGTCAGGCCACCGACAGCGCGCTGCGTGGCGTCATTGGTAAATACACGATGGATCGCATCCTGACCGAAGGCCGTACCGTTATTCGTAGCGATACCCAACGCGAGCTGGAAGAGACTATCAAACCGTACAACATGGGGATTACCCTGCTGGACGTGAACTTCCAGGCCGCGCGTCCGCCGGAAGAGGTGAAAGCCGCCTTTGACGACGCGATTGCCGCACGTGAAAACGAGCAGCAGTACATTCGTGAAGCGGAAGCGTATACCAACGAAGTTCAGCCGCGCGCCAACGGTCAGGCGCAGCGTATTCTGGAAGAGGCACGCGCCTATAAAACCCAGACTATCCTGGAAGCGCAGGGTGAAGTCGCCCGGTTTGCGAAGATTTTGCCGGAATATAAAGCCGCGCCGCAGATTACACGCGAGCGTCTGTATATTGAAACGATGGAAAAAGTGCTGAGCCATACCCGTAAAGTACTGGTTAACGACAAGAGCGGTAATTTAATGGTGCTGCCGTTAGATCAGATGCTGAAAGGCGGGAATGCGCCGGCGGCAAAGAGCGACAATAGCGCCAGCAACCTGCTGCGCCTGCCGCCGTCCACAAAGTCTAACGCCAGCGGAGCAAGCAACACGTCGTCCTCAAATCAGGGCGATATTATGGACCAACGCCGCGCGAATGCGCAGCGTAACGACTACCAGCGTCAGGGGGAATAACGATGCGTAAGTCAGTTATTGCGATTATCATCATCGTGCTGGTAGTGCTCTACATGTCCGTCTTTGTGGTCAAAGAGGGCGAGCGCGGCATTACGCTGCGTTTTGGTAAAGTTCTGCGTGACGATGAGAACAAACCGCTGGTTTACGCGCCGGGTCTGCACTTTAAGATCCCGTTTATTGAATCAGTGAAAATGCTTGATGCGCGTATCCAGACGATGGATAACCAGGCCGATCGCTTTGTGACTAAAGAGAAGAAAGACCTGATTGTCGACTCCTACATCAAATGGCGTATCAGCGACTTTAGCCGTTACTATCTGGCGACCGGCGGCGGCGATATTTCGCAAGCCGAAGTGCTGTTAAAACGTAAATTCTCGGACCGTTTGCGTTCTGAGATTGGTCGCCTGGACGTAAAAGACATCGTGACCGATTCTCGTGGTCGTCTGACTCTGGAGGTGCGCGACGCGCTGAACTCCGGTTCAGCCGGTACCGATGATGAAGTGGCGACCCCGGCGGCGGATGACGCGATTGCCGAAGCGGCGGAACGCGTCACGGCGGAAACCAAAGGTAAAGTACCGGTCATCAACCCGAACAGTATGGCGGCGTTGGGTATCGAAGTGGTCGATGTGCGTATTAAGCAGATCAACCTGCCGACCGAGGTTTCTGAGGCGATTTACAACCGTATGCGCGCCGAGCGTGAAGCGGTCGCGCGTCGTCATCGCTCACAAGGTCAGGAAGAAGCGGAAAAACTGCGTGCGGCTGCTGACTATGAGGTGACGAAAACTCTGGCGGAAGCCGAGCGTCAGGGGCGTATCATGCGTGGTGAAGGTGATGCTGAAGCCGCGAAGCTGTTTGCCGACGCGTTCAGCCAGGACCCTGATTTCTACGCGTTCATTCGTAGTCTGCGCGCTTACGAGAAGAGCTTCGAAGGTAATCAGGACGTGATGGTACTGAGCCCGGACAGCGATTTCTTCCGCTACATGAAGACACCGAGTTCGACGACACGCTAAAATAGCGTCAGCGGTTTTAGACCAGCAAAACCACCGCATCCAAAGGATGCCGGTGGTTTTCTTTTATAAGGGCGATAAATGAATTCAACAATCTGGTTGGCGCTTGCTCTGGTATTAGTCCTCGAAGGGCTGGGACCGATGCTGTATCCCGGCGCATGGAAAAAAATGGTTTCGGCACTGGCGCAACTGCCGGAAAATGTTTTACGTCGTTTCGGCGGCGGACTTGTGGTCGCGGGAGTTGTGGTCTACTACATGTTGAGGAAAACGATTGGCTGAGCAAAAAGTGGTCGGATTTGCCGCATATTGAGTGCAAAAAGTGCTGTATATCTGAAAAAGCGATGGTAGAATCCATTTTTAAGCAAACGGTGATTTTGAAAAATGGGTAACAACGTCGTCGTACTGGGCACCCAATGGGGTGACGAAGGTAAAGGAAAGATCGTCGATCTTCTGACTGAACGGGCTAAATATGTTGTACGCTACCAGGGCGGTCACAACGCAGGCCATACTCTCGTAATCAACGGTGAAAAAACCGTTCTCCATCTTATTCCATCAGGTATTCTTCGCGAGAATGTAACCAGCATCATCGGTAACGGTGTTGTGCTGTCTCCGGCCGCGCTGATGAAAGAGATGAAAGAACTGGAAGACCGTGGCATCCCCGTTCGTGAGCGTCTGCTGCTGTCTGAAGCCTGTCCGCTGATCCTTGATTATCACGTTGCGCTGGATAACGCGCGTGAGAAAGCGCGTGGCGCGAAAGCGATCGGCACCACCGGTCGTGGAATCGGGCCTGCTTATGAAGATAAAGTGGCACGTCGCGGTCTGCGTGTTGGTGACCTTTTCGACAAAGAAACCTTCGCTGAAAAACTGAAAGAAGTGATGGAATATCACAACTTCCAGTTGGTTAACTACTACAAAGCTGAAGCTGTTGATTACCAGAAAGTTCTGGATGATACGATGGCTGTTGCCGACATCCTGACTTCTATGGTTGTTGACGTTTCGGACCTGCTCGACCAGGCGCGTCAGCGTGGCGATTTCGTCATGTTTGAAGGTGCGCAGGGTACTCTGCTGGATATCGACCACGGTACTTATCCGTACGTAACTTCTTCTAACACCACAGCAGGTGGCGTGGCGACCGGTTCCGGCCTGGGCCCGCGTTATGTTGATTACGTTCTGGGTATCCTCAAAGCTTACTCCACTCGTGTAGGTGCAGGTCCGTTCCCGACTGAGCTGTTTGATGAAACCGGCGAGTTCCTCTGCAAGCAGGGTAACGAATACGGCGCTACTACCGGCCGTCGTCGTCGTACCGGCTGGCTGGACACCGTTGCCGTTCGTCGTGCGGTACAGCTGAACTCCCTGTCTGGCTTCTGCCTGACCAAACTGGACGTGCTGGATGGCCTGAAAGAGGTGAAACTCTGCGTGGCTTATCGTATGCCGGATGGCCGCGAAGTGACTACCACTCCGCTGGCAGCTGACGACTGGAAAGGTGTAGAGCCGATTTACGAAACTATGCCGGGCTGGTCTGAATCCACCTTCGGCGTGAAAGATCGTAGCGGTCTGCCGCAGGCGGCACTGAACTACATCAAGCGTATTGAAGAACTGACCGGCGTGCCGATTGATATTATTTCTACCGGCCCCGATCGTACTGAGACGATGATTCTGCGCGATCCGTTCGACGCGTAATTGATGGATGATGCCCGGTAACGCTACGCTTACCGGGTCTATGATGAGTACGCATTTGTTGGCCGGATAAGATGCTTTGCATCACCCTTCGGCTCAAATGCGTCATTGTTCCCCGCTTTTTTCCTTCCTGAACCGAAATAAATTAGCAGCCTGACAGGTGGCTGGTTTATCATCAATACAGATAAGTTATATCCCGTTTTCCCTTTTCCTGAGGTTGATGTGCAGTTAACGAGTTTCACCGATTACGGCTTACGTGCGCTAATCTATATGGCGTCGTTACCAGATGGACGAATGACCAGCATTTCTGAGGTGACAGAAGTCTACGGCGTGTCCCGTAATCATATGGTCAAAATTATCAATCAGCTTAGCCGGGCGGGCTTTGTCACCGCCGTTCGGGGAAAAAATGGCGGTATCCGCCTGGGTAAACCGGCTAATACTATTTGTATTGGCGATGTGGTGCGTGAGCTGGAACCCTTATCACTGGTCAACTGTAGCAGCGAATTTTGCCACATCACCCCTGCCTGTCGTCTGAAACAGGCGCTTTCTAAGGCCGTGCAGAGTTTTCTCAAGGAGCTGGATAACTACACGCTTGCCGATTTGGTTGAAGAGAATCAACCGCTTTATAAATTATTACTGGTGGAGTGAAGTAAACTTCATTAGAGATGACAATGGAGGAACCTCAATGTCACAAGATCCTTTCCAGGAACGCGAAGCAGAAAAATACGCGAATCCTATCCCGAGCCGGGAATTTATCCTCGAACATTTAACGAAACGTGAAAAACCGGCCAGTCGCGAAGAACTGGCCGTAGAACTGAATATTGAAGGCGAAGAGCAGCTTGAAGCCTTGCGTCGCCGTCTGCGCGCGATGGAGCGCGACGGACAACTGGTCTTTACCCGCCGCCAGTGCTATGCGCTGCCGGAACGCCTCGACCTGCTGAAAGGCACCGTGATCGGTCATCGTGACGGTTACGGTTTCTTACGTGTCGAAGGCCGCAAAGACGATCTGTATCTTTCCAGCGAGCAGATGAAAACCTGTATTCATGGCGATCAGGTGCTGGCGCAGCCGTTGGGCGCCGATCGTAAAGGTCGCCGCGAAGCGCGTATCGTCCGTGTACTGGTACCGAAAACCAGTCAGATAGTCGGGCGTTATTTCACCGATGCGGGCGTCGGCTTTGTAGTGCCGGACGACAGCCGTCTCAGCTTCGACATTCTTATCCCGCCAGAAGACGTCATGGGCGCGCGGATGGGGTTCGTGGTCGTGGTTGAACTGACCCAACGTCCAACTCGCCGTACTAAAGCGGTAGGGAAAATCGTCGAAGTGCTGGGCGACAATATGGGCACCGGTATGGCGGTTGATATGGCGCTGCGTACCCATGAAATACCTTACATCTGGCCGCAGGCGGTAGAGCAGCAGGTCGCCGGGCTGAAAGAAGAGGTGCCGGAAGAGGCGAAAGTCGGTCGTGTCGATCTGCGCGATTTGCCGCTGGTCACGATTGATGGCGAAGATGCCCGTGACTTTGACGACGCGGTTTACTGTGAGAAAAAACGCGGCGGCGGCTGGCGTTTGTGGGTCGCTATTGCTGACGTGAGCTATTATGTACGGCCGCCAACGCCGCTGGATCGCGAGGCGCGCAATCGCGGCACGTCGGTTTACTTCCCGTCACAGGTTGTCCCAATGTTGCCGGAGGTGCTCTCCAACGGCCTGTGTTCGCTAAACCCGCAGGTTGACAGGCTGTGTATGGTCTGTGAAATGACCATCTCGGCGAAAGGTCGGCTGACCGGCTACAAATTCTATGAAGCGGTGATGAGCTCCCATGCGCGTCTGACCTATACCAAAGTCTGGCATATGCTGCAGGGCGATCAGGATCTGCGTGAACAATATGCGCCGCTGGTGAAGCATATTGAAGAGCTGCACAACCTCTACAAAGTGCTGGATAAAGCGCGTGAAGAGCGCGGGGGGATCTCGTTTGAGAGCGAAGAGGCGAAATTTATCTTTAATGCCGATCGTCGCATTGAGCGTATCGAACAGACCCAGCGTAATGACGCGCATAAGCTTATCGAAGAGTGCATGATCATGGCGAATATCTCGGCGGCGCGCTTTGTCGAAAAAGCTAAAGAGCCGGCGTTATTCCGTATTCATGATAAGCCCACCACCGAAGCGATCACCTCATTCCGCTCCGTACTGGCGGAGCTGGGGTTGGAGCTGCCGGGCGGAAATAAACCGGAACCGCGCGATTATGCCGAACTGCTTGAATCGATTGCCGACCGGCCGGACGCCGAAATGCTGCAAACTATGCTGCTGCGTTCAATGAAGCAGGCGATTTACGATCCGGAAAACCGCGGGCACTTTGGCCTGGCGTTGCAGTCTTATGCACACTTTACCTCGCCGATTCGCCGCTATCCGGATCTTTCTTTGCACCGCGCCATTAAGTACCTGCTGGCGAAAGAGCAAGGGAATAAGGGCAACACCACAGAAACGGGCGGTTATCACTACTCGATGGAAGAGATGTTGCAGCTCGGCCAGCACTGTTCGATGGCGGAACGCCGCGCTGATGAAGCGACGCGTGATGTCTCCGACTGGCTGAAATGTGACTTTATGCTGGATCAGGTAGGCAACATCTTTAAGGGCGTGATTGCCAGCGTCACCGGTTTCGGCTTCTTTGTCCGTCTTGATGAACTGTTTATCGATGGGCTGGTACACGTTTCCTCACTGGATAACGATTACTATCGCTTCGATCAGGTAGGGCAACGTCTGATTGGCGAGTCCGGCGGGCAGACATATCGCCTGGGCGACCGGGTCGAGGTACGCGTCGAAGCGGTGAATATGGACGAACGGAAAATTGACTTTAGCCTGATCTCCAGCGAGCGCGCACCGCGTAACGTCGGCAAAACGGCGCGTGAAAAAGCGAAAAAAGGTGAAAGTAAAAACGCCGGTAAACGTCGTCAGGTAGGTAAAAAAGTTAACTTCGAGCCTGATAGCGCCTTCCGCGGCGAGAAAAAAGCGAAGCCGAAAGCAGCAAAGAAAGACGCGAGAAAAGCAAAAAAGCCATCGGCTAAAACGCAGAAAATAGCCGCAGCGACCAAAGCGAAGCGTGCGGCGAAGAAAAAAGCGGCAGAGTGAGCAATACCCTCTTCAAACAGAAGAGGGTGAATTATCTGTAGGCCGGGCAAGCGTAGCGCCCCCGGCAAAACGTAAATAACGAGTACATTAATGAGCGAAATGATTTACGGCATCCACGCAGTGCAGGCCCTGCTGGAGCGCGCCCCTGAACGTTTTCAGGAAGTCTTTATTTTAAAAGGCCGTGAAGATAAACGTCTGTTGCCGCTGATTCACGCCCTTGAGTCCCAGGGCGTGGTTATCCAGCTGGCAAACCGCCAATATCTCGACGAGAAAAGCGACGGTGCCGTGCATCAGGGCATTATCGCTCGTGTGAAACCAGGCCGGCAGTATCAGGAAAACGATCTGCCGGATCTGATCGCATTACACGATCGCCCCTTTTTGTTGATCCTCGATGGCGTCACCGATCCGCATAATCTTGGCGCCTGTCTGCGCAGCGCCGATGCCGCTGGCGTACATGCGGTAATCGTGCCGAAAGACCGCTCCGCGCAACTTAACGCGACGGCGAAGAAAGTCGCCTGCGGCGCAGCGGAAAGCGTGCCGTTGATCCGCGTCACCAACCTGGCGCGCACGATGCGCATGTTGCAGGAAGAGAATATCTGGATTGTCGGAACGGCGGGCGAGGCTGACCATACGCTGTATCAGAGCAAAATGCCTGGCCGCATGGCGCTGGTCATGGGCGCAGAAGGTGAAGGTATGCGTCGTCTGACCCGTGAGCACTGCGATGAGCTGATCAGCATTCCTATGGCCGGTAGCGTGTCGTCGCTGAATGTCTCTGTTGCGACCGGGATTTGTCTGTTTGAAGCCGTTCGCCAGCGAACCTGACGCTAATAGTATTTTTTAAGAAAAAACCATCCGATTATGGATGGTTTTTTTTTATCTCTGGCTGGTAATATAAAAAGAAAAACCTACCCTGTAATTTCTTTTATTTATAAAAAATGAGATAGAGATAAAAATATGGCATGGACTCCACGGACGCTGGCGGATGCGTTAAACAACATCGCCGAATTAGATATTGATATAGAAAATAATGAATCTTCATTAATAATAAAAATGAATGATTATGGCGATTTACCACTGGCGGTTTTATTTACCTCGCAACAAATAGTTATCGAGACTTATATCTGTCCGGTAAATACGATTAGAGATACCGCGGAATTTAATCTTTTCTTACTGAGAAATCAGAAGGTTTTACCGCTGTCTTCGGTCGGTATTACCCAGGTAAAACAGGAGGAATATTATGTCGCTTTTGGCGCGTTGTCGTTAAATTCGTCGCTTGCCGACGTGACGCTGGAAATCACCACGCTTGTAGAAAATGCGTTGGATATCGCTGAAATAACACAAGTCTATTCACAGGAATAATACAGGCGGCTTACATGGGAATTTTAAAAAGTTTGTTCACGTTAGGTAAATCATTCGTTGCTCAGGCAGAAGAAGCCATTGATGAAGCACAGGGTGTACGTATGCTGGAGCAGCATATTCGCGACGCAAAAGCCGAGCTGGATAAAGCGGGTAAATCCAGAGTGGATTTATTGGCGCGGGTGAAGTTAAGCCATGACAAGCTGAATGATTTACGTGAGCGTAAAGCCAGCCTTGAAACGCGGGCGTTGGCGGCAATGAGTAAGAATGTCGACGCCGCTTTACTCAACGAAGTGGCGGAAGAAATAGCCCGTCTGGAAAATGCCATTCTTGCCGAAGAACAGGTGCTGACTAATCTGGAAGCCTCTCGCGATGCGGTGGAGAAGGCCGTAACGGCGACAGGCCAGCGGATTGCGCAGTTTGAGCAGCAACTTGAAGTGGTTAAGGCGACAGAAGCCATGCAGCGCGCGCAGCAGGCGGTGACGACCTCGACCGTCGGAGCCGCGTCGAATGTGTCTACGGCGGCGGAGTCGCTTAAACGTTTACAAACGCGTCAGGCTGAACGCCAGGCCCGGCTGGATGCCGCCGCGCAGCTGGAAAAAGTCGCCGATGGACGCGACCTGGACGAAAAACTGGCGCAGGCGGGTATTGGCGCAACCAATAAAAGCAATGCTCAGGATGTGTTGGCGCGTTTACAGCGTCAACAAGGCGAATAATGCTCTTTACGTGGATTGTCAAAACCTGCCAGCGTCATTTGTCCAGACTGACCTGGCCCGCTTTGCTGGGCCTGTTTATCGGGCAGTATCTGCTTTGTTATCTGGTGCTGCGCCTGTTGCGCGAAAGCGCGTTGGTGAGCCAGTTAAGCGATTTTATCTATTACTGCTCGGTGGTGGGTTCCACATTAGGTTTTGGCGATCTTAGCCCGCAGACGGCGCCAGGACGTCTGTTCACCGCGCTGTGGCAAATTCCGGTTAGCGTTGGGTTGTTCGGCGCGTTAATGGGAAAAGTGATTGCGCAGGTGCAGGGAATGTTAGCGAAAGGAATAACGGGCATGGGCGATTATCGCCATTTACACCATCATATGCTGGTGATTGGCTGGCGGGGTCATCAAACCGAAAAGATGATCTCATTGCTGCTATATGACAAGCGGCGTGCCTTTGAACGGGTTCTGCTGTGCGAACTGGAAGATATTCAGCATCCGCTGCCGGGTAATAACTGGGTGGATTTTATCCGCATCAGCAACTTTAACGATCCGCAGGAACACCAGCGCATGGGGCTGGAGCAGTGCCAGAGCGTGATTATTTTCGCTCGTACCGATGAGCAGACCTTCACGGCGGCGCTCTCGCTGGCAGACTATGTACCCGCGCAGTGCCATATTGTGGTTTATCTGGAAGACGAGCGTTATGCCGGATTACTGGAAACCCACTGCCCGCGCATGGAGATAGTCCGTAACCTTTCCGCTGAACAACTTTCCCGTTCCATTCAGGACCCAGGATCATCGCAATCTGTCGCTTCCATTATGAATCCGATGCTGGGCGATACCGGATTCGCGTTGCCTGTCCCGGCTTCTGTCGCGCCTATGCGATACGGCGCGCTAATGCGTTATATGAAGCTTCATCATGACGCGACGGTGCTGGGGATCAGTCACTGTAAGAATGGTCGTGGTATGGAATTGAATCCGGTGATTTCAACTGAAGTCAGAGGCGGTATGTGGCTACATCTGGTCGGTAATAATCGCATTCTGGCTGAAGAGGTCGCATGGCAAGAGATAGAGGTTCCCCTATGATGCAATTTTTTCAGCGTTTGCTCGGTAAAACAAGCGCGCCAGCGCCGATTCGCGGACCATTAGGATTACATCTTAACGCTGGTTTCACGCTGGATACGCTGGCATTCCGGCTACTGGAGTCGTCATTGCTGGTGGCGCTACCAGGTGAAAAATACACTGTCGCGGCAGCGAGTCGCATAGATTTAGGCGGCGGCAGTCAGATTTTTCGCTACTACACCTCTGGCGATGAGTTTCTACAAATTAACACCACTGGCGGCACGGATGTTGACGACATTGATGACATCAAACTTTTTGTATATGAGGAAAGTTTCGGTATTAACGAGGAACGTCACTGGCGTTCAGCCATTGCGCCAGCGGCAATAGGGCCGATGACGCTCAACTGGCAAGAACGGCGCTGGCAGCGTTTTTTTAACCATGAAGAGCCGGGCAATATTGAACCTGTCTACATGCTGGAAAAGGTTGAAAATCAGCAGGCAGAGAAATGGGACGTTCACAATTTTACGATGGGCTTCCAGCGCCAGGTGACGGATGACGCCTGGGAGTATCTTCTATTGAACGGGGAAGAATCATTTAACGAGCGCGGTGAGCCTGAATGGGTGTTTTCACGCGCCCTCGGCGTGGATATCCCGCTCACTTCACTGACGGTTATTGGTTAAGCACATACAGGGAAATTATGCATATACTGGACGCATTACTGGCTTTCTGCGCCTATTTTTTTATTGGCGCGGCAATGGTCATTGTATTTCTTTTTATTTACTCAAAGATAACGCCGCATAATGAATGGCAGTTGATAAAAAATAACAATACTGCGGCATCGCTGGCCTTTAGTGGTACGTTGCTGGGTTATGTCATCCCCTTATCCAGCGCGGCGATAAACTCGGTCAGTATCCCGGACTATTTTGCCTGGGGCGGCATTGCGCTGGTTATTCAGCTGCTGATTTATGGTTGCGTAAGGTTATACATGCCTACGCTGAGCGAAAAAATTATTAATCACAACGTGGCGGCGGGGCTATTTATGGGAACCGCAGCGCTGGCTGGCGGTATTTTTAACGCTGCCTGTATGACATGGTAACGGAAGATCATGGCAAAAAAACGAAAATCCAGAAGCACATCCGGCGTAGGCCATTCGGCAATAAGACGGATAGCCGAACCGGTCAATCCCTTTGAGCGGCAACGAAATCGCTACACGCCAAAATGCCTGACGCTGGCGATTATGGGCGGAGCGGCCTTTTTTCTCCTGAAAGGGTGCGGTGATGGCGGCAATAGTGACAACGACGGCGATGGGACGTTTTACGCCACGGTGAACGACTGTATTGACGATGGCAATAGCGCCAGCGTTTGCGCTGACGGCTGGAATAATGCGAAAACAGAATTTTACGCTAATGTGCCTAAGCAATTGACGCAGGAGCGCTGTCAGTCGCAGTTTGGCGATTGTTACTTTGATATCACCGAGCGGAGCTGGGTTCCGGTATTAAGCGGCTTTTTACTCAGCCGCGCGATTCGTCAGAACCGTGATGAACAATACATCTATAGCAGCGGCGGTTCATCTTACGTCTCCCGTCCCGTCTGGCGCACCACATCCGGCGATTATGCGTGGCGCAGCGGCACAGGGAAAAGCGATACCGTGACCAGCCCTGGTTATATCACACGGAAAGCGTCCACCGTCTCCCGCGGCGGCTATGGCCGTTCTTCCAGCGCCCGCGGGCACTGGGGAGGCTAACCATGCTACGACACAACGTACCGATACGCCGGGATCTGGATAAGATCGCCTGCGATCACGGTTTTGACTTTCATGTTATCGATAACGAAATTTACTGGGATGAAAGCCGGGCCTACCGTTTTACATTACGGCAAATTGAAGAACAGATCGAAAAACCGACCGCAGAGCTTCATCAGATGTGTCTGGAGATTGTCGAGCGGGCCGTCCGGGATGAGCAGATCATGCAGCAGCTGGCGATCCCGCCATTGTACTGGGATGTCATCGCCGAAAGTTGGCGCAGCCGCGATCCTTCGCTTTACGGGCGGATGGATTTCGTCTGGTGCGGCAAAGATCCGGTTAAATTGCTGGAATACAATGCGGATACGCCGACGTCGCTCTATGAGTCCTCCTACTTTCAATGGCTATGGCTGGAGGATGCTCGTCGTAGCGGCGCCATCCCGCGTGATGCCGATCAATACAACGCGATACAGGAGCGGCTGATCGCCCGCTTCAGCGAGCTGTACAGTCGGGAACCGCTCTACTTTTGCTGTTGTGAAGATACCGACGAAGATCGCACGACGGTGCTGTACCTTCAGGATTGCGCGCAGCAGGCGGGCCAGGAAACGCGATTTATCTATATTGAAGAACTGGGACTTGGCGTAGGCGGTGTGCTGACCGATCTGGACGATAACGTGATTCGCCGCGCCTTTAAGCTCTACCCGCTGGAATGGATGATGCGCGATGACAACGGCCCGCTGTTGCGAAAACGTCGTGAGCAATGGATTGAGCCATTGTGGAAAAGTATTCTGAGTAACAAAGGGCTGTTGCCGTTATTGTGGCGCTTTTTCCCTGGCCATCCGAATCTTCTGCCGGCCTGGTTTGAGGGCGAAAAATCGCTCGCAGCGCCAGGCGAAAGCAGCGTGCGGAAGCCGATTTATTCACGTGAAGGCGGCAACGTCACGATTTTCGACGAGCGGCAAAATGTTATCGATCATGCCGACGGCGACTACGCTGACGAGCCGATGATTTACCAGGCGTTTCAGCCTTTGCCGCGCTTTGGCGATAGCTATACGCTGATTGGCAGTTGGATCATTGACGATGAAGCCTCCGGGATGGGGATTCGCGAGGACAATACGCTAATTACCAAAGACACTTCCCGTTTCGTCCCACATTATATTGCCGGTTAATCATACTTTTGTGATCTTGCTCCGGCGTCAATGGCGCAGTCATGACCATACTTGACTTCAGCGCCATTGAAGGAGGGAGACACCATGTCCTGGCAAACACATACCGTCTTTAATCAACCAGCTCCGCTCAATAACAGCAACTTATTCCTGTCTGATGGCGCGCTGTGTGAAGCGGTTTCCCGGGAAGGCGCGGGATGGGATAGCGATCTTCTCGCCAGCATTGGCCAACAACTGGGAACGGCGGAATCACTGGAACTGGGGCGTCTGGCGAACGCGCATCCTCCTGAGTTGCTGCGTTACGATCCCCAGGGACAGCGCCTGGATGACGTTCGCTTTCACCCCGCCTGGCACCTGTTGATGCAGGGGCTTTGCGCTAATCGGGTACATAACCTGGCCTGGGAGGAAGAGGCAAGGGCGGGAAGTTTTGTCGCCCGGGCGGCGCGTTTTGTATTACATGCTCAGGTAGAAGCGGGAACACTCTGTCCTGTCACGATGACCTTTGCCGCGACACCGTTGCTATTGCAGATGCTTCCCGCCACTTTCCATGACTGGCTGGCGCCGCTGCGCAGCGATCGCTACGATTCGCATTTGCTGCCGGGCGGGCAAAAACGGGGCCTGCTCATCGGCATGGGAATGACGGAAAAGCAGGGCGGATCTGACGTACTCAGTAATACGACCCACGCGGAGCGGCTGGCGGATGATTCATATCGGCTGGTGGGACATAAATGGTTTTTCTCTGTGCCGCAAAGTGATGCGCACCTCGTGCTGGCGCAGGCAAAAGGAGGACTATCCTGTTTCTTTGTGCCGCGTTTCCTGCCAGACGGGCAACGGAACTCTGTTCGTCTTGAGCGCCTGAAAGATAAACTCGGTAATCGATCTAATGCCAGCGCCGAAGTCGAGTTTCAGGATGCCGTCGGCTGGCGGCTGGGAGAAGAGGGCGAAGGGATTCGGCATATCTTAAAGATGGGCGGTATGACGCGTCTTGATTGCGCGCTCGGGAGTCATGGCTTAATGCGGCGCGCATTTTCAGTCGCGATTTACCATGCTCATCAGCGTCAGGCTTTTGGTAAGCCGCTGATCGAACAACCGTTGATGCGACAAACCTTAAGTCGTATGGCGCTATGCCTGGAGGGGCAGACGGCGCTTTTGTTTCGGCTGGCGCGCGCCTGGGAGCAACGTCGCGAGGCGAAAGAGGCATTATGGGCGCGATTATTCACGCCAGCGGCGAAATTCGCCATCTGTAAGCAGGGAATCCCTTTTGTGGCTGAGGCGATGGAGGTTCTCGGCGGGATGGGGTATTGCGAAGAGAGCGAACTCCCTCGCCTGTACCGTGAAATGCCGGTGAACAGTATCTGGGAAGGTTCCGGCAATATCATGTGTCTGGATGTACTTCGGGTGCTGACAAAACAACACGGCGTCTATGACGTATTGAGTGAAGCTTTTGCGGAAGTCAAAGGTCAGGATCGCCATTACGACCGCGCGGTACGTCAGCTACAGCAACGTTTACGCAAACCGGACGAAGCAATGGGCAGAGAGATTACGCAGCAGCTTTTCTTGCTGGGATGCGGAGCGGAAATGCTGCGTCATGCCTCGCCGCCGCTGGCGCAAGCGTGGTGTCAGATGATGCTGGATACACGCGGCGAAATGCCGCTGTCTGCCCAGGTACAAAATGATTTACTGTTAAGGGCGACCGGGGGACTGCGGTAACGTTTGGCCTGTGGTACATGCCATCCGGCGCGAGCCACGCGGCATCAGGCATAGAGTATCGCCTGTACGCGCCAGTTATCCGACTGTTGTTCTTCATACATTTGAATAATTCTGTACCAGGACGCACCCTGTTCATCGGCTTTCAGGGCGATAATCCGCTCTACATCCTGTGGGTTTCCTGCAACATTACTGACCGAGATCAGGCCGATTTCATTCAGACCCGTTACGCAGTCAGCACTGGCGAATTCGGCAGACTGTGCCGTCGTACTCACCAGTCCGGCAGAAAGCAGCAGTGAGGATAAGGCAAGTTCTTGTTTCATCGTCAGCTCCTTATTACATACCCCGCATTTAACAGGACGCTCCATCACGGTAAACCTGTTTGTGTATTGTGCACAGGTAAACGCATAGGGACGCAAAGCAATGTAAAACTGACTAAAAATCAATCTACTGTTATTGACGATACAAAATGGCTTGTGAATACCACTGGCCGGTTACAACCGTTTCATCAACCATTAAGATAACGTAATAATCGGCTTTCGCAGCGACGGCTTTCGCTCTGATTTCATCTATTGCATCATCCGGGGAGCCCCGAACCAGCGCGCTTACGGTCCCCATCCGCTGTAGTCCTTGCGTTTGATCGCGACGGATTTCCTGCGGGTGATCGGCGACAGGCGGCGCAGGTTGCGGCGTACCCTGCAGCACGCTACACGCGCTTAATAACAGCGCTGCTATCAATGAAGCAAACCGACGCATAACTCTATCTCGTTTCCTGATAATCATAGTGTAATGCCTTATTGATTTCCCTTTAGGGGGAATGTTCCCGAAGTGTTACCTGTCACGCGATTTTCGAATGAAAACGTTGCGAAAGCGTAACCCAGTTCTCAAACATTATGAATTATTGCGCTATCCATAAACTTGCGTTAAGTATTTCTCCGTGGCATACCGGATAAAAAGGAGAGAATAATGATAGCGATTGAAACACGACAATTAGCCGGAGGCGTCGTACTACATGCCTTCCCGGAAGGGAAACGCGCTGTGCCGCTTCCCTGTGTGGTGTTCTATCATGGTTTCACCTCCTCCAGCCTGGTTTATAGTTATTTTGCCGTTGCCCTGGCACAGGCAGGATTCCGGGTAGTCATGCCGGATGCGCCGGGGCATGGCGCTCGCTTCGGCGGCGACTCACAGGGACGGATACACCGATTCTGGCAGATTCTGCACCAAAACATGCAGGAATTTACGACGTTACGTGCGGCGATTCAGGCGGAAAACTGGCTACTTGACGGGCGGTTGGCGGTGGGCGGCGCATCCATGGGCGGTATGACAGCGCTGGGCATTATGACGCGTCACCGTGAGGTAAAATGCGGGGCCAGTTTAATGGGGTCGGGCTATTTTACCGGGCTCGCCCGGACGCTTTTCCCGCCGTTATCCCCGCAGAACCCGGCACAGCAGGCGGAATTCGACAATATCATCGCGCCGCTACGTGAATGGGAAGTCACACACCAGTTAGAGCGACTGGCCGACAGGCCGCTTCTGTTGTGGCATGGTCAGGAGGATGACGTGGTGCCTGCTATCGAAACCTTCCGGCTCCAGCAGGCACTCGCCGGGGCGAAGCTGGATAAGCATGTGACCTGTTTATGGGCCGCAGGCGTGCGGCATCGCATTACGCCAGAAGCGTTGTCGGCGACGGTAGCGTTTTTCCGACAGCATCTTTAAACGCGGAGTATGTTTACACCCTGGGCTTCAAGCTGTTGCAAAACCTGCGGATTGGCATTTTTGCCGGTAATCAGCATAGCGATCTGATCGGCGCGGCTGAACAGCATTCCCGCGCGCTCGCCAATTTTACTGCTATCGACCAGCGCGACCAGTTTCCCGACGACGCTGAGCATTTTTTGTTCCGCCATGGCGGTTAGCATATCGGTTTTGTACAGGCCATCCGCAGTTAAGCCCTTTCCGCTGGTAAACATCCAGTGGCCCGCATAGAGACTGTTTTCACTTCCCTGCGGGCTCAGGGTAATCGACTGGCTTTTGTTGTACTGACCCCCCATGATAATCACGCTGTCATGCTCTTGATCGATCAGATAATTCGCCAGCGGCAGATAGTTGGTAATGATCTGTACCGGCTTCCCGCACATTTCACGCCCCAGCAGGAAAGCGGTGGAGCCGCAGTTAATCACTACGCTTTCACCCGGGTTTACCAGCTGCGACGCCGCTTTCGCGATGCGTACTTTTTCATCGTGGTTTTGCGCCTGGTGCAGATTCATCGGCGTCCAGCGGGGCCGCTGTTGGGTAATGGCCTCTGCGCCGTTGCGCACTTTTTTAAGTTTCCCGCTTTCGTCGAGCTTGTTGATGTCGCGGCGCGCTGTCGCCGGGGAGATCCCCAGACGCTCAATCACGTTTTCGACGGTAACAAAGCCCAACTGTGCCAGCATATCCAGCAGTATTTGATGTCTTTGTGCTTCAGTCATGAGCTATTCCGATACAAATTGATTTGAAAAGATGATATTTGAAATAGCCTGGAAATACTAAAGTAAATGGAAAAAATGCCGGGTAATCCCGGCATGATATCGACTCACAGGAAGGATTTGAACGGTAGATCGGGTTCAATGGTAAAGCAATCGTCAAACCCACGCGGATAGTGGTATTCGAAATTGTCTTTATCCAGCGGCCAGGTAAACTTGCCGCCAACCTGCCAGATAAACGGTTTAAAACCATACTTCAGGCGATCTTTCTTCATTTCCCATAGCACGCGGATCTCTTGCGGATCGGCCTGGAAGTTCGACCAGATATCGTGATGGAACGGGATCACCACTTTGGTATTCAGCGATTCCGCCATGCGTAAAATATCCGCGCTGGTCATTTTGTCCGTAATACCGCGCGGGTTTTCACCGTAAGAACCGAGCGCGACATCAATTTGATGTTCGTTGCCGTGTTTCGCGTAGTAGTTGGAATAGTGAGAATCGCCGCTGTGATAGAGATTGCCGCCCGGCGTTTTAAACAGATAGTTAACCGCGCGTACATCCATGCCGTCCGGCAGTACGCCAGCGGCTTTCTGATCGGCGGGCAGGGTGATTAATGCGGTGCGGTCAAAGGCATCAAGCGCATGAATTTCAATATCTTTCACTTTCACGACATCGCCCGGTTTTACCACGATGCAGCGTTCTTTCGGCACGCCCCAGCCAACCCATAAATCCACGCAGGTCTGCGGGCCGATAAACGGAACATCATCGGCGCAATTCTGCATTACGGCAGCCGCGACATTGACGTCAATGTGATCGTTATGGTCGTGGGTCGCCAGTACGGCGTCAATCTGACGGATAGCGAAAGGATCGAGAACAAACGGCGTGGTGCGCAGGTTAGGCTGTAATTTTTTGACGCCAGCCATACGCTGCATCTGATGGCCGGTTTTCATCAACGGATTACCGTGGCTCTGTTTACCGGTACCGCACCAGAAATCGACGCATACGTTAGTGCCGCCTTCAGATTTTAGCCAGATACCGGTACAGCCCAGCCACCACATAGCGAACGTACCCGGCGCGACCTGCTCTTGCTCAATCTCTTCGTTCAGCCAGCTTCCCCACTCCGGAAACGTGCTCAGAATCCATGATTCACGCGTGATGCTTTGTACTTTACTCATCGCATTTACCTTCATGTTTGTTCAAAATGGTTCAAAACGTGATTTGTTTTGATTAATCCTGACACTATTTTCTCAAGAAGGCAATGGGCTATTTTTTGACTTTTGGGTAGGGGAGAACGCAGCCAGAAGAAAATTTAATCTTTTCTGGCGTCATGGTGATGTATTCATCTTTATGATTTTACTTATTTTAATGAAGAAATGAGTTATTTATAAGTAAACCATGTATTAAGTGTGCTAATTATTTGCGCGCTACGTCACATTTAATCAAATTCAATCTTGTTGTGATTACTTTTGAAAATTACAGTGGAGGGACATTATTCTGAGCGCCTGCGACTCAGCAACCTTGTCTACCGGAGATCGTTATGGAGATCCTCTACAACATCTTTACCATTTTCTTTAATCAGGTAATGACCAATGCCCCGCTATTACTGGGTATTGTGACCTGCCTGGGCTATATCCTGCTGCGTAAAAGCGTCAGCGTGATCATCAAAGGGACGATCAAAACCATCATTGGCTTCATGCTGCTACAGGCCGGGTCCGGCATTCTGACCAGCACCTTTAAACCGGTGGTGGCGAAAATGTCTGAGGTCTACGGCATCAACGGCGCGATTTCCGATACCTATGCTTCGATGATGGCAACGATCGAACGGATGGGTGATGCGTATAGTTGGGTAGGCTACGCGGTGTTGCTCGCGCTGGCGCTGAATATTTGTTACGTCTTGTTGCGACGCATTACCGGTATTCGCACCATCATGTTGACCGGGCACATCATGTTCCAGCAGGCGGGGCTGATTGCGGTCTCTTTCTATATCTTCGGCTATTCCATGTGGACCACCATTATCTGCACGGCGATACTGGTTTCCCTGTACTGGGGTATTACCTCCAACATGATGTACAAGCCGACTCAGGAAGTGACGGACGGCTGCGGTTTCTCCATCGGTCACCAGCAGCAGTTTGCTTCCTGGATTGCCTATAAAGTCGCGCCGTTCCTGGGCAAAAAAGAGGAAAGCGTTGAAGACCTCAAACTGCCGGGCTGGCTGAACATTTTCCATGACAACATCGTCTCCACGGCGATTGTAATGACCATCTTCTTTGGTGCCATTCTGCTCTCCTTCGGTATCGACACCGTGCAGGCGATGGCGGGCAAAGTGCACTGGACGGTCTACATCCTGCAAACCGGTTTCTCCTTTGCGGTGGCGATTTTCATTATTACTCAGGGCGTGCGTATGTTTGTCGCCGAGCTCTCTGAAGCGTTTAACGGTATCTCCCAGCGTCTGATTCCGGGCGCAGTACTGGCGATTGACTGCGCGGCTATTTATAGCTTCGCGCCGAACGCGGTGGTCTGGGGCTTTATGTGGGGCACCATCGGTCAGCTGATTGCGGTTGGCATCCTGGTTGCCTGCGGCTCCTCGATCCTGATTATTCCTGGCTTTATCCCGATGTTCTTCTCTAACGCCACTATCGGCGTGTTCGCTAACCACTTCGGCGGCTGGCGTGCGGCGCTGAAAATTTGTCTGGTGATGGGGATGATCGAAATCTTTGGTTGCGTCTGGGCGGTGAAACTCACCGGTATGAGCGCCTGGATGGGTATGGCGGACTGGTCGATTCTGGCACCGCCGATGATGCAGGGCTTCTTCTCCCTCGGTATCGCCTTTATGGCCGTCATCATTGTAATTGCACTGGCTTATATGTTCTTCGCTGGCCGCGCACTGCGCGCAGAAGAAGATGCAGAAAAACAACTGGCAGAACAGTCTGCTTAATAAGGAGTTTTGATTATGACCGTACGTATTCTGGCTGTGTGTGGCAACGGACAAGGCAGTTCCATGATCATGAAAATGAAAGTGGACCAGTTTTTAACCCAATCAAACATTGACCACACGGTAAACAGCTGCGCGGTTGGCGAGTACAAAAGCGAGTTGAGCGGCGCGGATATCATCATCGCTTCTACCCATATTGCGGGCGAAATCACCGTGACCGGCAACAAATATGTGGTTGGCGTGCGTAACATGCTCTCTCCTGCTGACTTCGGCCCGAAACTGCTGGAAGTGATCAAAGAACATTTCCCGCAAGACGTGAAGTAAGGATGCAACATGAAATTACGTGATTCACTGGCGGAGAATAATTCTATCCGCCTGCAGGCTGAAGCGAATACCTGGCAGGAAGCCGTTAAGATCGGCGTCGATTTACTGGTGGCTGCCGACGTGGTGGAGCCACGCTATTACCAGGCCATTCTCGATGGCGTTGAGCAGTTTGGCCCCTATTTTGTGATTGCCCCCGGCCTGGCGATGCCGCATGGCCGCCCGGAAGAAGGGGTGAAGAAAACCGGTTTTTCGCTGGTGACCCTGAAAAAGCCGCTGGAGTTCAACCACGAAGATAACGACCCGGTCGATATTCTGATCACCATGGCGGCGGTTGATGCCAACACTCACCAGGAAGTGGGCATCATGCAGATCGTCAACCTGTTTGAAGACGAAGCTAATTTTGACCGTTTACGCGCCTGCCGCACCGCGCAGGAAGTCCTGGATCTCATTGACCGCACCAACGCGGCAGCTTAAGAAGGAATTGAAAATGTCATTACCAATGTTGCAGGTCGCGCTGGACAACCAGACTATGGATAGCGCCTATGAAACCACCCGCCTGATTGCCGAAGAGGTGGATATTATTGAAGTGGGCACCATTCTGTGCGTGGGCGAAGGCGTGCGTGCCGTTCGCGATCTGAAAGCGCTTTACCCGCACAAAATCGTGCTGGCGGACGCCAAAATTGCCGATGCCGGTAAGATCCTCTCCCGTATGTGTTTCGAAGCCAACGCGGACTGGGTGACCGTGATTTGCTGTGCGGATATCAACACTGCGAAAGGCGCGCTGGATGTGGCGAAAGAGTTTAACGGCGACGTGCAGATCGAACTGACCGGTTACTGGACCTGGGAACAGGCGCAGCAGTGGCGCGATGCGGGCATTCAGCAAGTGGTTTATCACCGCAGCCGCGATGCGCAGGCGGCAGGCGTGGCGTGGGGCGAGGCGGATATTACCGCGATTAAACGGCTGTCCGATATGGGCTTTAAAGTGACCGTGACCGGCGGACTGGCGCTGGAAGACCTGCCGCTGTTCAAAGGCATTCCGATCCATGTCTTTATCGCGGGGCGTAGCATTCGCGATGCCGAATCGCCGGTAGAAGCCGCACGGCAGTTCAAACGCTCCATTGCCCAACTGTGGGGCTAAGGAGCGGCTATGCTGTCGAAACAAATTCCGCTCGGCATCTATGAAAAAGCGCTCCCTGCCGGGGAGTGCTGGCTGGAGCGCCTGCGGCTGGCGAAAACGCTGGGTTTTGACTTCGTTGAAATGTCGGTGGACGAGACCGACGCCCGACTGGCGCGGCTCGACTGGAGTCGCGAGCAGCGCCTGGCGCTGGTGAGCGCGGTTGCTGAAACCGGCGTGCGCGTGCCGTCCATGTGTCTGAGCGCGCATCGTCGTTTTCCGCTCGGTAGCGAAGATGACGCGGTACGGGCGCAGGGGCTGGAGATTATGCGTAAAGCGATTCAGTTTGCGCAGGACGTCGGGATTCGCGTCATTCAACTGGCGGGGTACGACGTTTACTATCAGCAGGCCAATGACGAAACGCGTTGCCGCTTCCGCGATGGGTTAAAAGAGAGCGTTGATATGGCCAGCCGCGCCCAGGTGACGCTGGCGATGGAGATCATGGATTACCCATTGATGAATTCCATCAGTAAAGCGCTGGGCTATGCTCACTACCTCAATAACCCGTGGTTCCAGCTCTATCCGGATATCGGCAATCTGTCTGCCTGGGATAACGACGTACAGATGGAGCTACAGGCGGGAATCGGGCATATCGTCGCGGTACACGTCAAAGATACTAAACCCGGCGTGTTCAAAAATGTGCCGTTTGGCGAAGGCGTTGTCGATTTCGAACGCTGCTTCGAAACGCTCAAACAGAGTGGCTATTGCGGGCCCTATCTGATTGAGATGTGGAGTGAAACAGCAGAGAACCCGGCGGCAGAGGTAGCGAAAGCGCGTGACTGGGTGAAAGCGCGCATGGCCAGCGCCGGTCTGGTGGAGGCAGCCTAATGCAAAAGCTCAAGCAGCAGGTATTTGACGCTAACATGGATTTGCCCCGTTATGGACTGGTGACGTTTACCTGGGGCAACGTCAGCGCTATCGATCGCGAACGCGGATTGGTGGTGATTAAGCCAAGCGGTGTCGCCTATGAAACCATGAAGGTAGATGACATGGTGGTGGTGGATATGGATGGCAAAGTGGTGGAGGGACGTTATCGTCCTTCTTCCGATACCGCTACCCATCTGGCGCTGTATCAACGCTATCCGTCGCTTGGCGGCGTCGTTCATACCCACTCCACCCACGCCACGGCATGGGCGCAGGCGGGGATGGCTATTCCGGCGCTCGGTACCACGCACGCGGACTATTTCTTTGGCGATATTCCTTGTACCAGAGCGTTAAGCGAAGAAGAAGTGCAGGGCGAGTACGAGCTGAACACCGGTAAGGTGATCATCGAAACGCTGGGCGAGGTGGAACCGCTGCATACGCCAGGCATTGTCGTGTATCAACACGGGCCGTTCGCCTGGGGGAAAGATGCGCACGATGCGGTACATAACGCGGTCGTCATGGAGGAAGTGGCGCGAATGGCGTGGATTGCGCGCGGTATTAACCCGGCGCTGAATCCCATCGACGATTATCTGATGAATAAACACTTCATGCGTAAGCATGGCCCGAATGCGTATTACGGGCAGAAGTGAAGTATGAGCTCCGGAATGTGAATATTATCGGGATGTCACAGGTCTAATTCCGGAGCCATCTTTCCGCGAAAAAAGCCCCCTGTTCAGGGGGCAAATCAACTATGGCTTTTTCGTTGGTTTTCCTGATGCTAGCGATAAATATTCGCGCTGGCGTGTATATTGCCATTGCTACCCGGTTCCCGGATAAGTATGACGTGATAATACATTGCGTTTCGCACGTCAGCCTCTTCATTCAGCGCCAGATTGGCTTCACTTTCCGTGGCGAAGTTGTGGTTGATGTAGATCACGCCTAAGCTGCGCACATCATCCATATTTCTGGCCTGATGATTATTTAACTCGATGGCTGCCGTTGCCGTTATGCCAGGCAAAAGCGCAGCCAGAAATAACATTATCCGGGCTCGCATAGAGTACCTCCTCAGCAGCGCGGTCTGGTTGGCGATATCCCCCTTTAGTGAATCGCTTCTGGTTTAATTTTAACCATAACCCGCCGCAGAGATGGCGACCTTTTCTGATGCTGTTGTTCAAAAAATTATCGTATTGTCGTTTTTTACCTGATTAACAACCCATTGATGTATGCCGCTATGTTTAAGAAACCCTGTGTGGCAAAAAAGTGCGCTGACCACAGTGTCAATTTTTCTGCCGCAACAGGCCGTTTATAGTGGCGCGCGATATAACGTTAATATCTCAGCAGCAAAATGCGACGGGACAGGCGTTACGTTCGGCACGATAAATAATTGTACAATCACCTTGAGTTTGCCCGCAGGCGCCAGTATTATAACGCGTCATTTTTCAGCCGACCTTTAACACGTTCCTTGCCTCCATGGGCCGCGGCTGACCCAGACAGGAGGCTGAATAATCCGTAAGGAGCAATTCGATGCGTCATTACGAAATCGTTTTTATGGTCCATCCTGACCAGAGCGAACAGGTTCCGGGTATGATCGAGCGTTACTCTGCTGCCATCACTGGCGCAGAAGGCAAGATCCACCGTCTGGAAGACTGGGGCCGCCGTCAGCTGGCTTACCCGATCAACAAACTGCACAAAGCGCACTACGTTCTGATGAACGTTGAAGCGCCGCAGGAAGTGATCGATGAGCTGGAAACTACCTTCCGCTTCAACGATGCCGTTATCCGCAGCATGGTTATGCGTACTAAGCACGCTGTTACCGAAGCTTCTCCGATGGTTAAAGCGAAAGACGAGCGCCGTGAGCGTCGCGATGATTTCGCTAACGAAACCGCAGATGATGCTGAAGCTGGGGATTCTGAAGAGTAATTTCTGATGACCAACCGTCTGGCGTTGTCCGGCACCGTGTGCAGGGCCCCCCTTCGAAAGGTCAGTCCATCAGGAATTCCGCATTGCCAGTTCGTGCTTGAGCATCGTTCTGTGCAAGAGGAAGCCGGCTTTCACCGGCAGGCGTGGTGCCAAATGCCCGTTATTGTTAGCGGACACGAAAACCAGGCCATTACTCACAGTATAACGGTCGGCAGCCGCATAACCGTTCAGGGGTTTATTTCTTGCCACAAGGCAAAGAACGGTCTGAGCAAAATGGTTCTGCATGCCGAGCAGATTGAATTGATAGATTCTGGAGACTAGCCATATGGCACGTTATTTCCGTCGTCGCAAGTTCTGCCGTTTCACCGCGGAAGGCGTTCAAGAGATCGACTATAAAGATATCGCTACGCTGAAAAACTACATCACCGAAAGCGGTAAGATTGTCCCAAGCCGTATCACCGGTACCCGTGCAAAATACCAGCGTCAGCTGGCTCGCGCTATCAAACGCGCTCGCTACCTGTCTCTGCTGCCGTACACTGATCGCCATCAGTAATCGGTCACGGTCCATTAATACGACTTTGAGAGGATAAGGTAATGCAAGTTATTCTGCTTGATAAAGTAGCAAACCTGGGTAGCCTGGGTGATCAGGTTAACGTTAAAGCGGGCTATGCTCGTAACTTCCTGGTACCACAGGGTAAAGCTGTTCCGGCTACCAAGAAAAACGTTGAATACTTCGAAGCACGTCGCGCTGAACTGGAAGCTAAACTGGCTGACGTTCTGGCTGCTGCAAATGCACGCGCAGAGAAAATCAACGCCCTGGAAACCGTTACTATCGCGTCTAAAGCAGGCGACGAAGGTAAACTGTTCGGTTCCATCGGTACTCGCGACATCGCTGACGCTGTGACTGCAGCTGGCGTTGACGTGGCTAAGAGCGAAGTTCGTCTGCCGAACGGCGTTCTGCGTACCACTGGCGAACACGAAGTGAACTTCCAGGTTCACAGCGAAGTATTCGCAAAAGTTATCATCAACGTGGTTGCTGAGTAATCAGTCATTCTCGTTTTTGCTAGCAACGAAACGTCGGCCCAGCGCCGACGTTTTGCTTTTTTAACCCCATCGCTTTTCGACTGGCTATCTCCCCCTCTTTTCGCGATAATCAAAAATAAAACATTATTTTAATTTCTTGGTGAAAGAATGGATACCCAACGCCAGGCCTCCCCGTTTGCCCGCAAAAACGTCGTTTATGTGTGTGCCGCATTTTGTTGCCTGCTATGGGGCAGCGCTTATCCAGCCATCAAAAGCGGTTATGACCTCTTTCAGATAGCCACCGATGATATCCCTTCTAAAATTGTTTTTGCTGGTTATCGTTTTTTGTTTGCGGGTGGGTTGCTGCTACTGTTCGCGCTGCTTCAGCGTAAACCGATTGGTCGGTTTCGTCCGCGCCAGTTTGCTCAGTTAACGTTACTGGGTCTGACCCAGACGTCGCTGCAATATCTCTTTTTCTATATCGGCCTTGCGTTCACCACCGGCGTGAAAGGCTCAATCATGAATGCGACAGGCACATTCTTCAGCGTATTGCTGGCGCACTTTATTTATCAGAACGACCGATTGAGCTACAACAAAACGCTCGGCTGTATTCTGGGCTTTGCGGGCGTCATGGTGGTGAACGTCAGCAATGGCCTGGATTTCAGCTTTAATCTGCCGGGGGAAGGCTCCGTGGTGCTGGCGGCGTTTATTCTTTCTGCGGCCACATTGTATGGCAAACGTCTCTCGCAGACGGTCGATCCGATGGTCATGACTGGCTATCAATTGGGGATTGGCGGTCTGGTACTGGTCATTGGCGGTTACGTTTTTGGCGGTACGCTGACGATACATGGCTTCTCGTCGGTGGCGATTTTAGTCTACCTGACGTTGCTCTCGTCGGTCGCTTTTGCGCTATGGAGCATTTTACTCAAATATAATCGCGTGGGGATGATTGCGCCGTTTAACTTTCTGATCCCGGTTTCCGGCGCTGCTCTTTCGGCTATTTTTCTCGGCGAGAATATATTGGAGTGGAAATACATGATTGCGCTGGTGCTGGTGTGTTCGGGGATTTGGTGGGTGAATAAGGTGAAGCGGTAATGCTTCACCTGAACGAATGGGGTACAGGCGGGATAAGGCGTAGCCGGCGTTACTGCGCGCGAATAAAACTGCCGTCAGGCTGACGCGTAAACAGCACCTGTTGACCGTTATCGCCATCTATCGTTAAACCTGTCACCACCCCGCTGGCATTCTGGCGAATTTTAATCATTTGACCATTTTTGAGATTACTCAGCGGCTTGCCAGCACCTTCTACCTGCGCCATTGCATAAACGTCTGTCGGGGGCAGTCCGTGGTCACGGAACAGTTGCGCCAGAGTTTTACCAGGCTCAACCCGGTACGAGCGCCACTGTTGACCGATGCCGCTATCCTGCTGGAAAGGCTGCGTCTGCGGCTGGTTTTGTTCTTCCGGCTGGCCTTCCTGGATAGGTTCCGGCGCAACGGGCGCCACCTGATCCGGATCGTTTTGCGGCGCGACCAGCTGCGCCTGAAGCTGGGCCTCTGTCGGCGGCTGTGATTGCGATTGCAGATCCAATTGCGCTTCCCGCGTGACGACAGGCGAGTCGCTGGTCTCGCTGGCGGGCAGCAGGAAACCGATCACCAGCACGATAGCGGCAATGATAATGCCACGACGATGCATAGGCGGCAGCGGCTCCATGATGCGAAAATTATCCGGCGCGTGCCAGATTTTCGCCAGGGTTGGTTTTAATTCAAAGCGCCCGGGCATGGTTTACCTCCTGCTCCGCATCTCGTTCCTTAATCATAGAGTATAGATGGCTAACGCTATGATACTGGTAGTGCTATCCGCTTTCGTGACATCAATACGGATAATCTATTGTTTCTTTTTCCCTGCGATTTGTCATCCTCCCTGAGACAAAGTTTTACCAGAAGAAGCGTGGCTGTTATGCTGCCCGCTACTTTTTTGATATCCGATGAAGGAAAAATAATGGCCACCCCGACTTTTGACACTATTGAAGCGCAAGCGAGCTACGGCATTGGTTTGCAGGTAGGGCAGCAGCTCAGCGAATCCGGTCTTGAAGGGCTGTTGCCTGAAGCGCTGGTTGCAGGCATTGCTGATGCGCTGGAAGGTAAACACCCGGCGGTTCCTGTTGATGTGGTGCATCGTGCGCTGCGTGAAATTCATGAGCGTGCGGACGCGGTGCGTCGTGAGCGTTTCAAAGCGATGGCGGCCGAAGGCGTGAAATACCTGGAAGAAAACCGCGAAAAAGACGGTGTGAACAGTACTGAATCTGGTTTACAGTTCCGCGTTCTGACGCAGGGCGAAGGCGCGATTCCGGCGCGTACCGACCGCGTACGCGTGCATTACACCGGTAAGCTTATTGATGGCACCGTATTTGACAGCTCCGTCGCGCGCGGCGAACCGGCTGAATTCCCGGTAAATGGCGTGATCGCCGGCTGGATTGAAGCGCTGACTCTGATGCCGGTAGGTTCCAAATGGGAACTGACTATCCCACAGGAGCTGGCCTATGGCGAGCGTGGGGCCGGGGCATCTATTCCGCCATTCAGCACCCTGGTGTTTGAGGTGGAACTGCTGGAAATTCTGTAAGCGCCCCGGGTTTGCCGGATGATGGCGTAAACGCCTTATCCGGCAACCCTGACTTCAGCAAATGCCAATATTTTATTTTGCAAATGGCGTCGTTACGTGTATTTTTGTGAGCTAATTCGCATTATCAAAGTGATATAACACTCATTTTAAACATAAAATTAACATTGTATTTGAATCTTAGTATTCATCCCGCCGATTCTTACCTAATATCGATGAGTCCTGATAACAGGATCGTCGTATCATAGACCAAAGGCCGTAGAGCCCGCACAACACAGACAGGTACAGGAAGAAAAACATGGTAGATCAGGTAAAAGTCGCAGCCGACGAACAGGCTCCGGCTGAACAGTCGCTACGGCGCAATCTTACAAACCGTCATATACAGCTTATCGCTATTGGCGGCGCTATTGGTACCGGTCTGTTTATGGGATCGGGTAAAACGATCAGTCTCGCCGGACCGTCGATCATTTTTGTGTATATGATCATCGGTTTTATGCTTTTTTTCGTGATGCGCGCCATGGGGGAATTGCTGCTCTCGAATCTGGAATATAAATCGTTTAGCGATTTTGCTTCCGACCTGCTTGGCCCCTGGGCGGGATATTTCACCGGCTGGACGTACTGGTTTTGCTGGGTAGTGACCGGTATGGCTGACGTGGTGGCGATTACCGCCTACGCGCAGTTCTGGTTTCCCGGCCTTTCCGATTGGGTCGCCTCGCTGGCGGTAGTGATCCTGCTGCTAAGCCTCAACCTCGCCACCGTTAAAATGTTTGGTGAAATGGAATTTTGGTTTGCTATGGTCAAAATCGTCGCCATCGTGGCGTTGATTGTGGTCGGGCTGGTGATGATTGCGATGCACTTTAAATCGCCGACCGGCGTTGAAGCGTCTTTCGCGCATCTGTGGAATGACGGCGGCTGGTTCCCGAAAGGTATTAGCGGGTTCTTTGCCGGTTTCCAGATTGCGGTGTTCGCCTTCGTGGGCATTGAGCTGGTCGGTACTACCGCCGCAGAAACTAAAGATCCGGAAAAATCGCTGCCGCGCGCGATTAACTCAATACCGATCCGTATCATCATGTTCTACGTCTTTGCGCTGATTGTCATTATGTCGGTGACGCCGTGGAGTTCCGTGGTGCCGGATAAGAGCCCGTTTGTTGAGCTGTTTGTACTGGTGGGTCTGCCTGCCGCCGCGAGCGTGATCAACTTTGTTGTGCTGACCTCGGCGGCGTCTTCCGCCAACAGCGGCGTCTTCTCGACCAGCCGTATGCTGTTTGGCCTGGCGCAAGAAGGCGTGGCGCCAAAAGCGTTCGCTAAGCTATCAAAACGCGCGGTACCGGCGAAAGGCCTGACCTTCTCCTGTATCTGCCTGCTGGGCGGCGTGGTTATGCTGATGGTCAACCCGAGCGTGATTGGCGCATTCACCATGATCACTACGGTTTCGGCCATCCTGTTTATGTTTGTCTGGACCATCATTCTGTGTTCATACCTGGTGTACCGCAAAAAGCGTCCCCACCTGCATGAAAAATCCATCTATAAGATGCCGCTCGGTAAGCTGATGTGCTGGGTCTGCATGGCGTTCTTTGCGTTCGTGCTGGTATTACTGACGCTGGAAGACGATACGCGCCAGGCGCTGATCGTGACGCCGCTGTGGTTTATCGCGTTGGGTCTGGGCTGGCTGTTCCTGCGTAAGAACAAACTGGCTAAATGACGGATTTATCCCTCTCGCTTAGGCGAGGGGGTATGCGCATAACGTACCCACCGGGGCGCTTTCTTCATTTTTACGCCCCATTTTGTCGCTTCCCGCTCCTTAACGAGCTATTTTTCTCGCCACATTTGATAGCGTATGGAGATGAAAAGCTCAGGAAATGAGTGTTTGTCCGCTGATGCAAAGACGCGAAAAACGTTTCTTCAGGAAGGGCAGCTGTAAATTGCAGGCTGACGGTAAGTGCCGCCTTGATGAATTCCTATAATGGCGGCTCGCGCTGGATAATACGTTGAAAAAGTGGTTTAAGTAACAAATTAATCTCCTATTTCAAACTGTAATTATGACCATTCGACGCTGGATTTTAAGCGCTACGCTTTTGCTGCTGCCTGTTCCTGCGTTCGCAGATTTTCAGTATCAGCAGGATAAGGACGGCGTTTTTTATACCGCCGACGACGAACCGCAAATTCTCTCACGACTGCCTGACGTTAGCTATTCGCATTTACGGCGTATTGCCGATTTATCTCACCCGCAAGACCCTCGCCCGTTAATAGAAATCAATCCCGACAGCCATAACTGCGACGACAATCATATTTGTCAGCACGCTTATCTCAGCGATGGGCGCTTTATCCTGTGGGCAGGCAAAATCGTCCAGAATACCGGGGATGAGCCTGCCGTTGATGTTGCCAGCTTTCAGTCTTTTGGCGCCTTTGCCGCCGATAAACACGGTCTCTATTTTGATGGTAAACGTCGTGATAGCAATGCGGGTGAAAAACGTGTGGATATGGCAACTCTGGCAGAGACGAAAATCTGGAATCTGCTGCGGGATAAAAATAATCTCTATTATGAAGGCCGCTGGCTGGGGCGGGCCGATGGGTTTCGCGTGTTGAGGCTGGATTCCACTTCGGCAAGGGAGTTTATTGTGACGACGGCGCAACGGGTGATTGTGAACGGCATACCCATTACCGCTGATGCTAATACATTTCAAATCATTCGCTGGATGCCTGGCGAGGTACTAATTTATCGTGATAAAACCGGTAAGCATGACTATGAGATTGATAATTCCAGTCGGTACTGCGGCTATTTTAATATTGGCCTGCGTGAGGTGACATGGCTGAAGCATGAGGCAACCAACGCCGGGAGCAGTTGTAAGGTGGAAACCCTGCCGGGTGTCGATCCGGAGTATTTTTTTCGTCTGAACGGGAACACCGGTTGGTATAAGGATCGTATTTATCAGGTGAGCACGAATGCGTTGGGCGAGGGGGTACTGCGCATTTTTACGTCGCAGGAAAAACTTCCGGCGCTGAAAATAGATAGAGTTACCTATAATTACTACCATCTGGCTTTGTCCGCGGATGGGCAATTATATCGCCAGATCTCACGTGATCAATGGCAGCGCTATAACCCGATATTAACAGAGTGGACGACGGTATCACCAGCGCCCACTGACGTTATCTCTTTGCTTCCCTCTGATTACCACTAGCGCAGGATGGCGCAATGTTGAGAATAAAACAGTTCTGTTTATCGATTTTATTAATGCTGGCACCAGTGTTAGCTCTGGCCTGTTCCGGCATTCCATATGCTTTGTTTCACTATCAGCCGTGGGGGCAGGGAACGAAATATGTAGTTGAAGAAGATTATGATTATGGTATTAATTTTAAAGATATTGAAATTCGAGAGGTAAAATTTAGTCAACTACGGCACGTTCCTGACCGCATTGTTAATGAATATAATGACCGTGGAAAAATGAGTAATGATTTTGTTCATGTCGCCGCTTTTTCATCGCTAATAAAAAATGATTTCTGGCAGTTTTATTGGCTAACCGACGGCCAGCATATTTTATGGGCTGGGAAAATCGTACAAAATCCACCGGGTAAGCCGCCAGTGGATGCAGCGACTTTTCGGGCGTATGGACGCTTTGCCGCTGATAAAGATAGTCTTTACTTCGACGGCGAGCGCACAGATGATAATCATGGTGAAAAAAGGGTCGATATAGATTCGTTGCAGCAGGTCGGCGGCAACATCAAATTAAACGACTCCGGCGATGTGCTTAAAGACAGGCGCAACCTCTACTTTCAGGGACGCTGGCTGGCTAGTGCGCAGGGATATTCCATCCTGGGCGTTAAATCCTGGGAGCAGCGTAATATTCTGTTTTCGCCGACCAGCTGCGATACTACATCTAATCCTGGCCCGTGGGACACTATTCTACGTACCGCCACGCAGGTTTTTGTTAATGGTGTGGCAATTGATGCCGATCCGAACTCTTTTCATGTTGTGCGCTGGGTCGCTGGCGTGCAGTTACTCTATCGCGACAAAGCAGGCGTAAAACGCTATTACTTCGGCAAAGACTGTCTCAATACGTTTAATGTACAGCGGGATAAGGTGACATGGATGACGCGAGAGGCATCGCGCCGAGGCGATGACTGCCGAATAGCGACTATTCCCAATGTTGATCCAGAATATTTCCATCCCATTCATTACAATTGGACGGTAGCACAGTACAAAGATCTATTGTACCAGGCGAAGTATGTCTCTCCGGTCGACAGGGTATTAACCATCACCCGCTTGCCTGATCCGCAGGTACAGCTGAAAGCTGGCGCTAATTTGGTGGGTAAACAGATCTATTTTATCGGCGATGGGGGCGTGCAGATTATCGACCCTATTGGACCATTGGTGTGGTTTAAAAATCCCGATGGTTCATTTTCTGATGTTTTTGCTCATGACGATCGTTATCTCTATTTCTTCGGTGATACGCTGGTGGATAGCGGGCAACGGCGTAACGTCACGCGGACGCTGGATACTGCGCATATCGACAAGAGCGGTTATTATCTGGTCACTGAGGAGGGGAAATATGAGGTTATTAATAATGCATTCACCTCTCGCTAAAAAGCGTTAGTCGATTCAGAATAAACGATCCTGCCTATACGTTCAGGATCGTTTATTGGCGATGGATTATTCCCCGGCCAGCGCGCGTGGGAACAGCACGTTATTCTCCAGGCTGATGTGCTCCATCAGATCATCAATCATCTCATTAATGCCGTTATACATCGCTTTCCAGGTGGTGCAGGCTTCTGGCGGCGGCGTTACATTTTGGGTGACGTGTTTGATGACGTCTACCAGCTCTCCCGCCTCGTCATGCTCGCTTTCCATTACGCTTATCGGGCCTGTTGCCTGGCGACCCATACCCTGTTTGATCATGGGGAACAGGATCTGTTCTTCTTTCATCATATGGCTGGAAAGCTCTTCATGCAGCGCGGTGAGATATTTTGTCAGGCCGCGTGGGACGTTTGGCTTATCCGCGTGGACGCGTTCCACTTTGGTTGCCTGCAGGATAAGCTCCGGCAGTTGCTCGCGGTGTCGGTCATGATAGCGCACAACGATATGGTCAATAATGTCCGCCAGCGGAACGGCGCGCCAGTCTTTTTCGATGGGCTGTTCAGCCAATTGCGCCAGTTGCGCTTCTATGATGTCAATATCGACGTCGTGACGCGCGGCGGCGCGCGCCAGCGTCTGTTTTCCGCCGCAGCAGTAATCCATATCGTACTGGCGAAACAGCGCCGATGCGCGGGGAATAGAGAGCGCCAGTTCGCCTAAAGGTTGATCGCGATAAGCCATAGCCGTTACCTCATTTGCAATAATATAAGTTGTATTTTAAATGCCTCTTTAAGGCGAGGCTATAACTCTTTCGGGGTGCGTATAATTTAAGCCAGTATCAGATTAGCGTTCCGTGACCGGAACGACGGTCGCTTTTTCCGGTTTCGCTCTCACGGCAATGACCACGCCCGCCACCAGGAGCGCAATGCCGCTTAACGTCAGGAATGGCGGGATTTCCTGGCGCAGAATGAAGGTATAGAGCAGTCCCGCCAACGTCTCAAAAACAATCAGCGGCCCTAAAATAACGGTTGGCAATTTTTGGCTGGCGATATTCCAGCACAGCGCGCCCACCCAGGAACACAGCACCGCGATGGCGATCATCAGACCGATAAACAGCGCGGGATGCGGGCCAAAGGGCAGGGTAAACAGCGGTTTCTGGATACTCAGCCACAGACAGACCGCCGCATAGCCGATTAACGAGACCGGCAGCGTAACCAGCGCCTGCGCCGTTGCCCACATCATGGGATGTTTGTCGGGATTTTCCCGCAGCCAGCGGGCGTTGCGCAGCGCATACCATGCCCAGCACGCTACGGAAATCAGCGCCAGCACAATGCCTGAACCATAGCGCCAGCCGCTAACATCGGACAATCCCTGGCTAAGTTCAGCAATATTGACGCACAGCAGGCCAAAACCGATAAGCGCCAGCGCGGGCGCTAAACGCCGCCAGGATAATCTGCCGTCTCGTTGGCTATAGAGAACGTTAGCGAAAAGCGGAATGACGACTGGCAATGTCCCGATGATCATCGTCGACACCGGCGCGCCGGTTCGCTGAATGGCGCTGGCGAGGCAGGCGTAATAGATTACATTGCCCATCAGGGTCAGCGACAGGGCGGTGGACCAGTCTTTGCGCGTCAACTGGCGTAACCGTGTGCGGCCTAACCAGGCAATTGGCAGGGCAATCAGTCCCAGCGCCAGATAGCGTCCCATTGACTGTAAGAGGGCCGGGTAATCCGGCACGATTAACGGGCCGACGAAAATCAATCCCCACATTAGCCCTGCCAGCAGGGCGTATAGCACGCCGCTAATCATCAGATTCTCCTCATAAACCGTTCCGTCATTATCAGAGAAGGTCTATGAGGATGCTACATAAATTAACTAAATTTTAACACTTACAGTACGAAGCGAAGGCTTTCTGTGAGCGTCGTCGTCGGGCGACCGATGAGTTTACGCAGCGTATGGCTGTCATCAAACAGGCCGCCTTTCGCCGCGCCAGCGTCAGAATTGGCCAACATATCCGCCAGTCCGTCAGGCAGGCCTGCGCCTTTCAGCGCGGCGGCAAAATCGACTTCGCTCAGGTTCTGGTAGACGATTTTTTTTCCGCTCTGATGAGTAAGTTCATCCGCCAACTGGCGTAATGTCCAGGCGTCATCACCCGCCAGCTCGTAGACATTCCCGGCGTGACCCTCTTCACAGATGACGCGCGCGGCGGCGGCGGCATAGTCAGCGCGCATTGCGGAGGCGATTTTCCCTTCTCCCGCCGCGCCAATAAAGACGCCATGCTTCAGCGCGGCAGGGACGCTCGCCAGGTAGTTTTCCGTATACCAGCCGTTACGTAATAGCGTGTGAGGAATACCTGACTCAGCCAGCATCTTTTCCGTTTCAATATGTTCATCGGCGAGCGCCAGCGGCGATTTATCCGCATGTAGCAGGCTGGTATAGGCGATGAATTTCACCTTCGCGGCAATGGCGGCCTGAATAACGTTGCGGTGCTGCGCGGTGCGTTGTCCCACTTCGCTGGATGATATAAGCAGCAGTTTATCAACGCCCTGTAAGGCGGTGGTCAGCGCGGCTTCGTTAGCGTAATCCGCCTGGCGAACGGTGATCCCGCGCTGACTGAGCGGGGCGGCTTTTTTCGGGTTACGGACGATCGCGACGAGGTGGCTGGCGGGCGTCGTTTTTAGCAGGTTTTCAATAACGTGTTGGCCCAGTTGGCCTGTTGCGCCAGTGATAGCAATCATGGTGAACTCCTCAGTGTTGGTCTTGTGTTTTATTACGCTACCACCTAAACTTACTTTTAGTAAGTACGTACAAAAAGGTAAGTATCAATGCGCGCTCATACTCTTTCCCGGCAGTTGCGTGAAGGCAATCTCTTTGCTGAACAGTGCCCGTCCCGTGAGGTGTTAAAACATGTCACCAGTCGCTGGGGGGTACTGATTCTGGTCGCGTTACGCGACGGTACACACCGTTTTAGCGACCTGCGCCGCAAGATGGGAGGCGTGAGTGAAAAGATGCTGGCGCAGTCGTTACAGGCGCTTGAACAGGACGGATTTCTCAACCGGGTGTCATATCCAGTTGTTCCGCCGCATGTGGAGTACAGCCTGACGCCGCTTGGCGAGCAGGTGAGTGATAAAGTCGCCGCGCTGGCGGACTGGATAGAACTGAATTTGCCGCAGGTATTGGCGCAGCGGGACCGTTTATCAGATGGCGGCTAGCGCTTTATTCGGCCTGACTGGCAGGCCGAATAAACGTAGCGCCATACGGGACACACGTTACTTGCTTAAATCCACCTGATAAATGGCAAAACCGATATCATCGACGGCAACCTTCTTCATCGGATACTGCCCTTTCGCTTTAATGAAGGCAGCGGCTTTATCGCCTGGCGATGTTTCAAAGCGGATATCCAGCGCCGTATCGCTGTGGATTGGCGCCAGACGCCAGTTATTATCCGCCGCCGGATGGATTTCGCCCGCGCGTTTTGATTCTGCGCCAATCCATGCCGCCAGCACGGCGCGATTTTCATCCGGAGACGCAAAGGCGATATGGCTGTCGCCCGTGCCGGCAAACTTGCCGCCGTAAGCGCGATAGTTATTCGTGGCGACCAGGAACGTAGCGTTCGGGTCGACAGGCTTACCGTTAAAGGTCAGGTTTTTAATACGTTCCGCCTGCGGATTCACCATCTGGCATTCGCCATCATAGCGGGCGGGCTGTGACACATCGATTTGATAATTCACGCCGTCAATGACATCGAAATTATAGGTGCGAAAGCCATCCCAATTGATCAACGATTGCGGTTTGTTGCTGTGAATATCAATCTGATTAAACTGTCCGGCAGAACATTCCAGCCACTCTTTTACCTCTTTGCCGCTGGCTTTCACCACCACCAGCGTATTCGGATAGAGATAAAGATCGGCGGCGTTACGGAAGGTCAACTGGCCTTTTTCCACCTCGACAAAGCTGGCAGGATCGTTCTTACGCCCGCCAACTTTAAACGGCGCGGCGGCGGACAGCACCGGCAGTTTCGCCAGATCCGGATCGCCCTGAATAAAGTGTTCCACATACGCTTTTTGCGCGTTATTCACCACCTGTACGGTAGGATCGTCCTGCACCAGAGCAAGATAACTGTACATGTTATCGGCGGATTTACCGATAGGCTTGCTGACAAACTCGCGGGTGGCATCGTGATCGGCTTTCAGAATACCGACCAGCTTACTGTCTTCCGCTGCCAGCGACTTTTTAGCGGCGGCGTCGTAAATAGGCCGCGCTTCCGCTTTCGCCTGCGTAACCTGCCATTTGCCGCTGTCGTTATTGAGCACCAGATCGACCACTCCCAGATGGTCGCCCCACATGCCAGGCATTACCGCAGGAATGCCGTTAAGCGTACCTTTGGCGATATCCGCGCCTTTGATGTCGGCAAAATCTTTACCGGGGAAGACGGCGTGAGCGTGGCCAAACATAATCGCGTCGACGCCGGGAACTTCGCTGAGGTAATAAACCGAGTTTTCCGCCATGCTGTGGTACGGATCGGCAGAAAGGCCTGAATGAGCAATGACTACCACGATATCTGCGCCTTTCTCGCGCATTTCGGGCACATATTTCCGGGCGGTTTCCGTAATGTCATTGACGGTAACTTTGCCGCTCAGGTTCGCTTTATCCCAAATCATGATTTGCGGCGGAACAAAGCCGATATAGCCGATTTTCAGAGTTTGCGGGTTGCCGTCTTTATCAATAACGTTCGTCTCTTTAATCAGATAAGGCGTAAAGAGCGGCTTTTGGGTTTTAACGTCGATAATATTGGCGTTAACATAAGGGAATTTCGCGCCAGCCAGCGCGTTATGCAGATAGTTCAGACCATAATTAAACTCATGGTTGCCGAGGTTTCCAACCGCGTAATCCAGAGTGTTGAGCGCTTTATAGACCGGGTGAACATCACCGTCTTTGAGCCCTTTTGCCGCCATATAATCGCCCAGAGGGCTCCCCTGAATCAGGTCGCCGTTATCCACCAGCACGCTGTTTTTGACTTCATTTCGGGCGGCATGAATCAAACTTGCGGTACGTACCAATCCGAATTTTTCGGTTGCGGTATCCTTGTAATAATCGAAATCCATCATGTTGCTATGTAAATCAGTAGTTTCCATGATGCGGAGATCGACGGTGGCCGCATTCACGCTGGCGGCGATCAGCGTAGCCAGAAGCGTTGCACTAAACTTAATCATCAGAGGCACCTTTTAAGAACGCAATAGAAAAGCCGGATAGTGAAAAATAGCGATGATAAACAGTGAAACCCGATATCGTTCCGACCGTCGCCAGAAGAAGGCGAAACCGCCCCATCCGGCCGATTTTTTGCGAGTGTTCACAGAAGGGTGAATCATGCCATGAAAGGTATTATCAAAACCGCAGACGGTATCACAGTTGGCGGAACCCTTAACGATCGGGTATAAGTAAAACAACGAGTTAACGCCCCTGTCATAAAGAGGTGGAGAATGTTAGAACAAGTATGCCAGCTTGCACGGAACGCGGGCGATGCCATTATGCAGGTTTATGATGGAGCCAAACCGATGGAGTACGTCCGCAAGCAGGACGATTCTCCAGTCACTGCGGCGGATATCGCTGCACATACCGTGATTCTCGAAGGGTTACGCACGCTCACGCCGGATATTCCGGTGCTTTCAGAAGAAGATCCGCCTGCCTGGGAAGTGCGCCAGCACTGGCAGCGCTACTGGCTGGTCGATCCGCTCGACGGCACCAAAGAGTTCATCAAGCGCAATGGCGAATTCACGGTCAATATCGCGCTGATTGAGCAGGGCAAGCCGGTGTTGGGCGTGGTCTATGCGCCGGTGCTGAAAGTGATGTACTACGCGGCGGAAGGTAAGGCCTGGAAAGAGGAGTGCGGGGTGCGTAAGCAGATTCAGGTCCGGGATGCCCGCCCGCCGCTGGTGGTGATTAGCCGTTCGCATACGGATGATGAACTCACCGAATATCTCCAACAGCTTGGCGAACATCAGACCACCTCTATTGGTTCCTCGCTGAAATTCTGTCTTGTGGCGGAAGGCCAGGCGCAGCTTTACCCCAGATTTGGGCCGACCAGCGTCTGGGACACTGCCGCAGGTCATGCCATTGCCGTTGCAGCCGGGGCGCACGTTCACGACTGGCAGGGAAAAACGCTGGACTATACCCCTCGTGAGTCGTTCCTTAACCCCGGCTTCCGGGTGACTATTTACTGAGGAGCTTATGCAGCAGGTCGACCACCTGCTGTACCTCTTGCTGGGTTAACGCGCCATCTTTCACCCATTGAACCCGACCGTCTTTGTCAAGCACGATGACGGCGGACCCCTCTTCTTTTAATTGCCAGGCGTTACGCGCCACGCCATTGCTGTCGACAATAAATTGCGACCACGGGTAGAGCTTTTTATTACTTTCTATACTGCTACGCACGAACATACCGGAGCCGGGGATCGCATCATCGGTGTTCACAATTGTGGTCGTCTGGTATCTGTCATGCGGGAGCCCGGCGGATTTAATCGCTTCAATCAGCGTGGCGTTTTTTTCCTTCGCTGACGTTCGACCCGCAATGTGCAGCAGGACGCGCACTTTTCCCGCCAGCTGCGCGCTATTCCAATTTTTATAACTAAACTCATCTTTATTCAACGTCAGTTCGCCACGGTCGGCAATGCCTACCGGCGGCACCCGTTGGTTAACTTCAAGGTTATGCGCACAAGCCATTATGGGGAGTAGCAGACACGACATCGCCAGAATTTTACGTAGGGTCATGGTCATTCCTTCTTTATTTTTTTGCAGGTGATCCGACCACTTTGGGCCGATAGTTAATCATATGTGCGATTGATGCTTTTTCCCGCAAAGGGGATGCCAGTTTGCGGGCGGGCGCACACTTCCTGTGAAAAATGAAGGCATATACTGAGAAAAATGAGCTGATGTTTAGATAATTCTGAATAACTGTAATCAAAAGGTAAATATACTTATGCACACTGGAAACGACGTAGATATGGTCTATAGTCATATGGCATTAAAATTTGCGCCTTAAAACTGTTGGGCCGATTGTGGCACCGCAAGGGCGTAATACTCTGCAGGAGACAACAATGAAAATTTTCCAACGCTACAACCCGCTACAGGTGGCGAAGTACGTGAAGATCCTGTTCCGTGGACGGTTATATATCAAGGATGTTGGCGCTTTTGAGTTCGATAAGGGTAAGATTCTTATCCCAAAAGTGAGAGACAAGCAGCACTTGTCTGTGATGTCTGAAGTTAACCGTCAGGTTATGCGTCTGCAAACTGAGATGGCGTAACCAAAAGTGCTATGCAGTAGGTTAAAAAAGTAAAAAAAACGGCTCCTGAATCAGGAGCCGTTGATGTTTCTGGCAAACGGATTTCAGGCCGCGCTGTCTTCTTTACCTTGCGCATCGGGCAGTTTCGGCGCCGGTACGTTGCTTTTATTGTCGAGACGCGTCACCAGCAACTGATCGATACGGTAGTTGTCGATATCCACCACTTCAAATTTGTAGCCGGAAAACTTCACCGAATCAGTGCGTTTTGGGATCTTGCGCAGCATAAACATCATAAAGCCGCCAATGGTTTCATAGTTGCCGGATTGCGGAAACTCATCGATATCCAGCACGCGCATGACGTCGTCAATCGGCGTGCCGCCGTCAACCAGCCAGGAATTTTCATCGCGCGCCACAATTTGCTCTTCCAGTCCCTGGCCGACCAGGTCACCCATTAGCGTGGTCATCACATCGTTCAGCGTAATGATACCGACGACCAGCGCGTATTCATTCATAATGACCGCGAAATCCTCGCCCGCCGTTTTGAAACTTTCCAGCGCCTCAGAAAGGGTCAGCGTATCCGGCACAATCAAGGTATTGCGAATTTGCACGCCGCCATTCAGTGCCATACTTTGGTTCGCCAGCACGCGGTTCAGCAGATCTTTGGAGTCTACATAGCCGATGATGTGGTCGATATCTTCATTACACACCAAAAATTTTGAGTGCGGATGTTCGGCGACCTTTTTCTTCAGGCTTTGTTCGTCTTCGTGCAGATCAAACCAGATGATACTTTCGCGCGGCGTCATGGAAGACGGTACAGTGCGGGATTCAAGTTCAAACACATTTTCAATCAGTTCGTGCTCTTGCTTGCGCAAGACGCCCGCCAGCGCGCCGGCTTCCACCACTGCGTAAATATCATCAGAAGTAATGTCGTCTTTCCGCACCATTGGAATTTTGAACAGGCGGAAGATGTTGTTTGCCATGCCGTTAAACAGCCACACCAGCGGGCGAAAAACGAACAGGCAGAAGCGCATCGGGTTGATGATACGCAAAGCCACAGCTTCTGGCGCAATCATACCGATGCGTTTCGGGGTTAAATCCGCGAACAGGATAAACAGCCCCGTCACCAGCGAGAAAGAGAGAATAAAGCTCAGCTGCTCGGAGAGTTCTGGCGACATATAGTGCGAGAAAAGGGCGGAAAAGGCGGGCGAAAATGCTGCATCGCCGACGATACCGCCAAGAATAGCGACGGCGTTCAGGCCAATTTGCACAACGGTGAAAAACATGCCGGGATTTTCCTGCATTTTCAATACGCGTTGTGCGTTGATACTGCCTTCATCAGCTAATAACTTAAGTTTAATCTTACGTGATGCGGCAAGCGAGATCTCGGAGATGGAGAAGAACGCACTTACAGCGATCAGGCAGAATATAATGAATATACTGTTTAACATATCTTATCCGGCGAAACGCCAGATCCTCGGAAGGGAAGTTTATAAATCCGTGTGGTAACGTTTAATGAAAACCGGCTCGTAGCAGTGAGCCGATAAGTTCAGGGCTAGTATAGCGTAAGCTACTGTAAAGTCGCCAGAGGGTTCATTTTCAACTCCGACAAGTTCCCCCTACGCCAGCGTCGTCACGCGTCAGGCGGCAGGCAAACGCCGATCCCGCCAATCCCGCAGTAACCGTATGGATTTTTGTGCAGATACTGTTGGTGTTCATCTTCGGCGTAGTAAAACGGCGTCGCATGGGCGATTTCCGTGGTAATAGGGCGATGGTTTCCGGCGGCGGCCATTGCCGACTGAAAGCGCTCGCGACTGGCGTGAGCAGCGGCACTCTGTTCCGGCGTCAAGGGATAAATCGCAGAACGGTATTGCGTACCGTGATCGTTACCCTGTTGCATCCCCTGCGTTGGATCGTGATTTTCCCAGAAAATCTGTAAAAGCTGCTCATAACGGATAACGGCAGGATCGTACACTATCCGTACCGCTTCGGCATGACCGGTCTGCCCGGAGCAGACTTCCCGGTAGGTTGGATTAGGCGTGTAACCGCCCGCATACCCTGCCGCGGTGCTATATACGCCGGGCAATTGCCAGAATAAACGTTCTACGCCCCAGAAACAGCCCATAGCGAAGTAGGCGATCTCCATCCCGGCAGGGACATTGGTCATAGAGTGTTCATTTACCGCATGCAGAGTGGCGATCGGCATCGGGGTGTTGCGTCCTGGTAACGCATCTGCTTGAGTAACCAGATGTTTTTTATCAAATAAACTCATGAGCTATTCTCCCGAAAGCGTTAATTGGCGTTAAGGTTGTAACGAGACGCATCTTTGCACACAATAACAACATTAATGTATCTGGATTTAACCATAAGAAATATTTGGGCAGTCGTCTGCTTTTCAATCGCAATTGTTGATTTTATGTTAAGCCGCGGAGCGGTAGTGTGATTTTTTCCAGGGGTGGGAATAGGGGATATTCAGGAGAAAATGTGCCACATATCCGTCAGTTATGTTGGGTTAGCTTACTGTGCCTGAGCAGTTCTGCGGTAGCCGCAAATGTTCGTCTGAAAGTCGAAGGGCTATCCGGAGAGCTGGAAAAAAACGTTCGCGCACAGCTCTCTACGATTCAGAGCGATGAGGTGACGCCGGATCGGCGCTTTCGCGCCCGAGTTGATGATGCGATTCGCGAAGGGCTTAAAGCGTTAGGCTATTACGAACCCACTATCAAATTCGACTTGCTTCCACCGCCTGCGAAAGGACGGCAGGTATTAATCGCCAGGGTTACGCCCGGCCAGCCGGTGTTGATTGGCGGTACAGAAGTCATTTTACGCGGCGGCGCGCGTACGGACAAAGATTATCTGGCCTTACTAAAAACGCGTCCGGCAATCGGCACGGTGCTGAACCAGGGAGACTATGACAATTTTAAGAAGTCGTTAACCAGCGTGTCGCTACGTAAAGGCTATTTCGACAGCGAATTCGTTAAAAGTCAGTTGGGAATTGCTCTGGGCCGTCATCAGGCGTTTTGGGATATTGATTATGATAGCGGTGAGCGCTATCGCTTCGGACCTGTCACCTTCGAAGGTTCGCAGATTCGTGATGAATATTTACAAAATCTGTTGCCGTTTAAAGAGGGCGATGAGTACGAGTCGAAAGATTTGGCGGAACTAAACCGCCGACTTTCCGCTACCGGATGGTTTAATTCTGTCGTGGTGGCGCCGGAATTTGAGAAATCGCGTAAAACAAAAATTCTGCCGTTAAAAGGCGTGGTATCGCCGCGAACCGAAAATACGATTGAAACCGGGGTGGGGTACTCCACCGACGTCGGGCCGCGCGTGAAAGCGTCGTGGAAAAAACCGTGGATGAACTCTTACGGTCATAGTCTGACCACCAGCACCAGTATTTCTGCGCCGGAACAGGTGCTGGATTTTAGTTATAAAATGCCGCTGCTGAAAAACCCGCTGGAGCAATACTATCTGGTACAGGGCGGCTTTAAACGTACCGATTTGAATGATACGGAGCAGGACTCGACCACGCTTGCCGTGTCGCGTTACTGGGACCTTTCCAGCGGTTGGCAGCGGGCGATTAACCTGCGCTGGAGTTTCGACCACTTTACCCAGGGGAACGTCACCAATACCACCATGCTGTTCTACCCGGGCGTGATGATCAGCCGAACCCGCTCGCGAGGGGGACTGATGCCAACCTGGGGCGATTCGCAGCGCTACTCGGTAGACTATTCGAATACGGCCTGGGGTTCCGACGTGGATTTCTCCGTGCTGCAGGCGCAAAACGTCTGGATTCGGACTTTGTACGATCGCCACCGTTTTGTGATGCGCGCCAATTTGGGCTGGATAGAAACCGGTGATTTCGACAAAGTTCCGCCGGATTTACGTTTCTTCGCCGGGGGCGACCGCAGTATTCGCGGCTATAAATACAAATCTATTTCGCCTAAAGATAGCGACGGCAATCTTAAAGGCGCCTCAAAACTGGCAACCGGATCGCTGGAGTACCAGTATAACGTCACCGGCAAATGGTGGGGGGCAGTGTTTGTCGATAGCGGCGAGGCGGTGAGTGATATTCGCCGTAGCGATTTCAAAACCGGGACCGGGGTCGGCGTGCGCTGGGCGTCGCCGGTTGGGCCTATCAAACTCGATTTTGCCGTACCGGTCGGCGACAAAGACGAACACGGTTTACAGTTTTATATCGGTCTGGGGCCTGAATTATGAGTTTATGGAAGAAAATAAGCCTCGGCGTGTTGATTTTCATTGTGGTGTTACTGGCGAGCGTTGCGTTTCTGGTCGGGACGACGACGGGGCTGCATCTGGTATTCAGTGCGGCGAACCGCTGGGTGCCGGGGCTGGAGATTGGGCAGGTTACCGGCGGCTGGCGGGACTTATCGTTAAAAAATATCCGCTATGAGCAGCCGGGCGTTGCGGTAAATGCGGGCGAAATTCATCTGGCCGTTGGGCTTGATTGCCTGTGGCGCAGTAGCCTGTGCGTCAATGATCTGGCGCTAAAAGATATTAATGTCGCTATCGACAGCAAAAAAATGCCACCCTCCGAACCGGCGCAAGAAGAGGAAGAAAGCGGACCGCTGAACCTCTCCACCCCTTGGCCCATCACGCTGTCGCGCGTGGCGTTGAATAACATCAATATCAAGATTGATGACACTACCGTTTCGGTGCTGGATTTTACCTCCGGGCTGGCATGGCAGGAGAAAAACCTGACCCTGAAACCGACGCGGCTTCAGGGATTGCTGATCGCGCTGCCGAAGGTCGCTGACGTGGCGCAGGAAGAGGTGGTTGAACCCAAAATCGAGAAACCTCAACCGGATGAAAAGCCGCTTGGCGAAACGCTAAAAGATCTGTTTGCAAAACCAGTAATGCCGGAGATGACTGATGTTCACCTGCCGCTCAATCTGAATATCGAGTCATTTCGCGGCGAGCAGCTACGCATCACCGGCGATACCGATCTGACGGTGCGCACGATGCTGCTTAAAGTCAGCAGTATCGACGGTAATATGAAGCTGGATACTCTGGATATCGACGCCAACCAGGGCACGGTGAAAGCCTCCGGTACGGCGCAGCTCGCCAATAACTGGCCGGTTGATATTACGCTCAACAGTACGCTGAATATCGATCCGCTAAAGGGTGAAAAGATAAAACTCAAGGTCGGCGGCGCGTTACGCGAACAACTGGAGGTCGGGGTGAACCTTTCCGGGCCGATGGATGTCGCGCTTCGCGCCCAGACGCGGCTGGCGGAGGCCGGTTTACCGCTCAATCTTGAAGTCGTCAGCCAACGCATTGCCTGGCCATTGACGGGTGATACCCAGTTTCAGGCTGACGATCTGAAGCTCAAACTGAGCGGTAAGATGACCGACTATACGTTGTCGATGCGAACCGCCGTGAAAGGACAAGATATTCCGCCGGCGACCATCACGCTGGATGCCAAAGGGAATGCGCGGCAGATTAATCTCGATAAACTCACCGTCGCCGCTCTGGAGGGAAAAACCGAACTGAAAGCGCTGGTGGACTGGCAGCAGGCGATTAGCTGGCGTGGCGAACTGACGCTGAATGGCATCAATACCGCTAAAGAGATCCCGGACTGGCCCGCGAAGCTTAACGGCGTCATGAAAACCAAAGGCAGCCTCTACGGCGGTACCTGGCAGATGGATGTTCCGGAGCTCAAGCTGACCGGCAATGTGAAGCAGAACAGCGTTAACGTCAACGGGACGCTAAAGGGCAACAGCTACATGCAGTGGACGATCCCGGGGCTGCACCTTGCGCTGGGCCCAAACAGCGCCGATATAAAAGGCGAGCTTGGCGTTAAGGAGCTGAATCTTGACGCCGCCATCGATGCGCCAGGGCTGGATAATGCGCTGCCAGGGCTGGGCGGCATGGCAAAAGGAGTCGTTAAAGTCCGCGGTACGGTAGAAGCGCCGCAGTTGTTGGCGGATATCACCGCCCGCGGCTTGCGCTGGCAGGAGCTGTCTGTCGCCCAGGCGCGCATTGAGGGCGATATTAAATCCACCGATCAGATAGCGGGCCATCTCAACGTTCGCGTAGAGCGGATTTCGCAGCCCGACGTTAACATCAATCTGGTGACGCTTGACGCCAAAGGCAGCGAGAAGCAGCATCAGCTACAGCTCCGTGTTCAGGGAGAACCGGTATCCGGTCAACTCTCCCTGACAGGCAGTTTTGATCGCGAGGCGGCGCGCTGGAAAGGGACGTTAAGCGACACCCGTTTCCAGACGCCAGTGGGGCCATGGTCGTTGACCCGCGCGATTACGCTGGACTACCGTAATAAAGAACAGAAAATCAGTATCGGGCCGCATTGTTGGCTGAACCCGAACGCCGAGCTGTGCGTACCGCAAACCATTGATGCGGGCGCCGCAGGACGGGCGGTGGTCAATCTCAACCGCTTTGATCTGGCGATGCTGAAGCCATTTATGCCTGATACCACTCAGGCCAGTGGGATCTTTAGCGGGAAAGCGGACGTGTCGTGGGACACCACCCAGGAGGGATTGCCGCAGGGGAAGGTCACGCTTTCCGGTCGTAACGTGAAGGTCACGCAGACCGTCAATGACGCGCCGTTACCGGTCGCGTTTGAGACGCTGAACCTCAGCGCCGATCTGCACAATAATCGCGCCGAGCTGGGATGGCTGATTCGCCTGACGAACAATGGTCAATTCGATGGCCAGGTGCAGGTAACCGATCCTCAGGGGCGGCGCAATCTCGGCGGTAACGTCAACATGCGCAATCTCAATCTGGCGATGGTCAACCCTGTCTTTTCGCGCGGCGAAAAAGCGGCGGGAATGTTAAACGCCAGGCTACGTCTGGGCGGCGATGTGCAAAGCCCGCAGTTGTTTGGTCAGTTGCAGCTTAGCGCGCTGGATATTGACGGTAATTTTATGCCGTTTGAGATGCAGCCGAGCCAGCTCACCATGAACTTTAGCGGGACGCGTTCGACGCTCGCCGGTATCGTGCGAACACAACAAGGGCAAATTAACCTGAACGGTAACGCCGACTGGAGTCAGATTGACAACTGGCGCGCGCGGGTGACGGCGAAAGGCAGCCGGGTGCGGATTACCGTTCCGCCGATGGTGCGCCTGGATGTCTCGCCGGATGTGGTCTTTGACGCGACGCCTTCGCTGTTCACGTTGGATGGGCGTGTGGACGTTCCGTGGGCGCGAATTGTGGTGCACGACCTGCCGGAGAGCGCGGTCGGCGTCTCCAGCGATGTGGTTATGCTCAACAATGACTTGCAACCAGAAACGCCGCAGACAGCGTCTATTCCCATCAACAGTAATCTGACGGTCCACGTCGGCAACAACGTGCGCATCGACGCCTTCGGGCTTAAAGCGCGTTTGACCGGCGATTTGAAAGTCGCGCAGGATAAGCAGGGGCTGGGGCTGAATGGTCAAATCAATATTCCTGACGGCCGATTCCGCGCCTACGGCCAGGACCTGCTTGTCCGTAAAGGCGAGCTGCTGTTCTCCGGCCCGCCGGATCAGCCGCTGCTCAATATCGAAGCGATCCGTAACCCTGACGCCACCGAAGACGATGTCATTGCGGGCGTGCGTGTCACAGGCACTGCTGATGAACCCAAAGCGGAAATCTTCTCCGATCCGGCGATGCCGCAGGCTGAAGCGCTTTCTTATCTGCTGCGTGGGCAGGGGTTGGACAGCAATCAGAGTGATAGCGCAGCAATGACTTCCATGCTTATTGGCCTGGGGGTTGCGCAAAGTGGTCAGGTTGTGGGTAAAATCGGAGAGACATTCGGTGTAAGTAATCTGGCGCTGGACACGCAAGGGGTGGGCGATTCGTCCCAGGTTGTGGTCAGCGGCTATGTACTGCCGGGTCTACAGGTGAAGTATGGTGTAGGGATATTTGACTCTCTGGCGACGCTCACGTTACGTTATCGCCTGATGCCTAAGCTATATCTGGAAGCAGTGTCTGGCGTAGATCAGGCACTTGATTTGCTCTATCAGTTTGAGTTTTAGCAATGCGAATATTTGTCTATGGCAGTTTACGACAGAAACAAGGCAACAGTCACTGGATGACCAATGCCCAATTGCTTGGCGATTACCGTATCGATAACTACCAGTTGTATAGTCTGGGCCACTATCCAGGCGCAGTTCCGGGAAACGGAGCGGTATACGGTGAAGTTTATCGAATTGATAACGCCACGCTGGCCGAACTTGATGCTTTGCGCACCAGGGGCGGTGAATACGCACGCCAGTTAATCCAGACGCCTTACGGCAGCGCATGGATGTATGTATATCAACGTCCTGTTGATGGGTTAACTCTGATTGAAAGCGGTGACTGGTTAGACAGAAACCAGCCCTGAACTGAACACGCCACCCTCGGGTGGCGTTGTTTTTTACATTCTGGCTGATGGCGCTAGCGCCGGGCACGATGAGCTCTTATTCTGCCGTAGATCAATAATGACGCGCCGCCCAGGATAACAATGCATCCGAGAACCATAAATCCCTGCATATAGCTGCCGGTTGTCCGGTAAAAATAGCCGACCATAAGGCCTGCCAGCGTACCGCCGCCGCCGGCGCCGATGCCATTAATAATACCGGAGGCTGGGCCAATCGCATGGGGTTTAACGTTCGACTGGATAATCGACCAGATATTGGGGGTAAAGCTGGCGGCATAATAACCCATCGCCAGGGTAATGAGCGTGATTTTAAAGCCCGGCGCATCGACAAATGGCAGGAGAAATAACATCACGCCGGGGATTAGTAGGCCCAGTGAAGCAATAAGTACACGCTTTTGTGTCTTATCACTGATCCATGAGATAGGGATTGCCAGTATAACCGCAGTCAGATAAGGCAGAGAACTGACCAATGCTTTACTGAATCCGGTATAGCCGAGAGAATTGACAACCATGGGGATCCATAACGTAATTCCCCAGAACAACATCCCTTGAGTGATGTAGGTAAAAATAAGGAGTAGGAAGGGGGTTCCGCCCAGCGATTCCAGGGTAAGTTTAGTTTTCTCTGTTGGCGCCGGCGCACGATAATAAGGCGCTTCTTCCTGTTTTTTCAGCATTGTTATATAAAGTGGAACCACAACAACAATGCCGATCACACCAGTGATAATAAAAACATTTCGCCAACCGAAGGCAGCATCCAGCGGAGACAAAATCATAAATCCCAGGCCTAATGCCAGGAACTGTCCATAATACTGGATAATGCTGTTCGCCTGCGTCCGTTCTTTGTCTGAAAACCAGTCGCTGGCGAAGCGGGACTGCTGCGGCCAATAAATGCCTTCGGTAATGCCAAGCACCAGCCGACAAATCAAAATAACGTACACTGACGAGGTAAATCCGACAAAAACGGTCGCAATCGACCAGATTAGCACCATCAGAATGACTATTTTTTTCGGATCGTATCGCTGGGTAAATACGCCGCCAAAAATATTTGAAAAGGCATAGCCAATAAGAAATATGGTTAATACAATGCTGGCCGTTGCGCCATCAATATTCAGGTCGTGTGTAATCGTAGGTAACGTAACGGAAAGATTAGAACGGTCAAGATAAGCAACAAAAAGGCCGAACATTAATGTTGCGCCGATCCGTAGCCATTTTTGCATTGAGGTCATTTTTCAACTCCGTTTGGCCGCGCGCCAAAATCAATTTGACGAAATAATATCTCACCGGATTTTATGGTCATTTGTGGTACCAGCACATGCGTCCCCGTGAGCGTTTCACCATGAATATCGGCAAATTCAACATGCCTGTTTTTTAATTTAAAGATGGCGATATCGGCAAATGCCCCAGGGGCCAGCGTACCAATTTCTGCTGCCATGCCCAATAAAACTGCTGGGGTATGGGTACAGGCGTTAATGACATCGGTAAGCGCGACGCCGAGTGCTAAATATTTCGATAAAATCCATGGTAAGGCGTAAACAGGCCAGGCGAGTTTAGTGATGGTTGAGAGATCGCTACTGATGATATCCGGAAGAAAGCCATTGGCGATGGCTCGGCGTGCCGTGTTCATTGAAAAATGGCTGCGACCATTGGCGGCATCAAATATAACGCCTCTTTCCCTTGCCTGACGGACTTCGGCTAAGACAGCGCCTTCATCAGTAAGAATGGTGCTACCTTTGCCGTGAAACGCATGAGCGATAATATCGCCGCGGCGTAGCAAGGAGACAAGTTCTTTCATGGGAACGACGGGATGAGTCGAGTGTATTGCCACGGGGCACCTTAAATCGTTGGCAATACGAAGGGATTCAGTCAGCGGTTTTAATCCATATTCAGCAATGTCCTCAGTCTGAACCTTGAGTTTTAATCCCTGAAGAACGTTGCGATACTGGCGAAACAGCGCGTGGATCTTATTTTCATCAATATTGTCAGGATCATAATTTTCTTGTGACCAGGTTTGGCCCGGCGGCGACACGGTCAGAAACGCTTTGATTCGAACTTTGCTGGCGCAAATCACCGTTCGGTAGAAGGCATCAAAGTTTGCCGTACCGGCAGAACCTGCATCCACGACGGTGGTGACGCCATTCGGCGGCATGTACATATCAGGCCTGACGCCGCCTTCCGTCGCGTCATAAAAAACATGCGCGTGATAATCGATAAGACCGGGAGTGACGATCATGCCGTCGGCATGGATAATCCGGGTCTCCGAAGTTACAGGATATTTATCGGCATCAACGATAATATCGTTAATGATGCGTAAATTGTTAATGTCATTAATATTACGAGCGGGATCGATGATATGTCCACCGGTAATTAATATATCATTTTTCATCATAATCTCTTAAAGTAGTAAATAATTATGGCAGCCCTTAAAAATATATTAAAAAGTGTGTTTTGAGCGGATGTTATGTTGGATTAAAAATACGGTTATTGGTAGGGAGAGCTTAGGATACCTTATTAAAAAGGTAATCGGGCTTATGCACTAAATAAGAATTTAGCGCTTGCTAATATTTAGGGCGTAAGTCCATGGGAGTCTGCGGGCATTCACAAAACAATTATTATCTTGAGCTTTTTAGAGAAACCGTGAGCGTATTCAACCCTTTTTAATAAAAAATAAGGTAGAGTTTTATTCATTCCGTGAATGTTAAACTAATAATGATAAAAATTGTGTTCTATTCATTAGCCAATAAAAAGGCCCTCATTACTATGAGAGCCTTTATCTTGACGATTATGTAAAAGCGAACTTATTTCTTCGCTGCGCGCTCGAAGGAGGCAACGATTTCCGCTTTAGCCGCTTCGGCGTTGTCCCAACCGTCAACTTTCACCCATTTGCCTTTTTCGAGATCTTTATAATGCTCGAAGAAATGAGTGATCTGCGCTTTCAGCAGTTCCGGCAGATCGTTCACATCTTTAATGTGATCGTACTCTTTGCTCAGTTTGGTGTGCGGTACGGCAACCAGTTTCGCATCTTCACCGGATTCGTCGGTCATTTTCAGTACGCCAACCGGACGGCAACGGATGACGGCGCCTGGCTGCAGCGGGTACGGCGTCGGGACCAGAACGTCTACCGGGTCGCCGTCCAGAGACAGGGTATGGTTGATGTAACCGTAGTTGCACGGATAGAACATCGCGGTGGACATGAAGCGGTCAACGAACAGCGCGCCGCTCTCTTTGTCAACTTCGTATTTGATCGGATCTGCGTTAGCCGGGATCTCGATAACGACGTAGATATCTTCCGGCAGTTCTTTACCCGCCGGGACGTTGAGTAAGCTCATGTCTGTTTCCTTTGAATTTATGACAAACAAGTGGCGAGTATTATAGCCAACTCACGCCGAAAGTCTTCGCTTGTTTTCGTTTCCGCCTCATCTGGCGCGTCGTTGCGGAGCATAAACGACAAAGGTTAAGAACCGGAAAAATCACGGGCCTGATAAGGCAACGCCGCCATCGGACATGTTATTGCCCAATGGCGGCTTCATGCGTTAGTCCGCATGGTGGTAAAGATTACGCGTCCGGGTATTCGCGGATAAAGCGTTCCACATCGTCAACCATATGGCGGTTGCCGACGAAGAACGAGCGGCGCTGGTGCAGGCTTTCCGGAATGATATCCAGAATACGTTCTTTACCATCGCTTGCTTTGCCGCCGGCCTGTTCCGCGAGGAACGCCATCGGGTTGCATTCATACAGCAGACGCAGTTTCCCCTGCGGATGGCTGGCGGTGCTGGGGTAGAGATAGATGCCGCCTTTCAGCAGGTTGCGGTGGAAATCGGCCACCAGAGAGCCAATGTAACGTGAGGTATAAGGGCGACTTGTTGAACTATCCTCTTCCTGGCAGAATTTGATGTACTTCTTCACGCCATTCGGGAATTTAATGTAGTTGCCTTCGTTAATGGAGTAGGTTTTACCCTTTTCCGGGAAACGCATACGTTCCTGGCACAGACAGAACACGCCTAACGACGGATCGTAGGTGAAAGCGTGTACGCCGCAGCCGGTGGTGTAAACCAGCATGGTGGACGAGCCATACACGACATATCCCGCAGCGACCTGTTTGTTGCCGGGTTGCAGGAAATCTTCTTCGGTGACCGGCGTGCCGACGGGCGTCACGCGGCGATAAATCGAGAAAATCGTACCGACAGAGACGTTAACGTCGATGTTAGAAGAGCCATCCAGAGGGTCCATCAGCACCACATATTTCGCGTGTTCGCAGCCTTCAAAGACGACAATTTCGTCCTCTTCTTCCGATGCGATGCCCGCTACAATATCGCGCGCTTTTAGTGCAGCTTTCAGTTTCTCGTTCGCGAACAGATCGAGTTTCTGCTGAACCTCGCCCTGTACGTTCTCAGCACCGCTGGCACCCAGGATATCGACCAGACCGGCCTTGTTGATATCGCGGTGGATGATCTTGGCGCCCAATTTTATTGCCGACAGCAAAGCAGTGAGCTCACCGGTAGCCTGAGAGAACTCGTGCTGCTTTTCGACAATAAATTCACCTAACGTTTTCATAACACTTTCCCTGCAATTGATTGGAGTAAAGCGACCGTAACAATCTTAACAAACATTTCAGATGATGCGCTCAGGTGAATCGCGCCAGCAAAGTACAGATTTACCTGAAATGCGTTTCTCACTTGCCAGACATGTGCGTAAAATGGCTCGCAGATAAAAAAAGGATAGTGACGTATGCGCATTCATATTTTGGGAATTTGTGGCACTTTCATGGGGGGGCTGGCGATGCTGGCTCGCTCGCTTGGTCATGAAGTAACGGGTTCGGACGCCAATGTGTATCCGCCGATGAGTACCTTACTTGAGAAGCAAGGCATTGATCTGATCCAGGGTTATGACGCCAGCCAGCTCGATCCGCAGCCGGATCTGGTGATTATCGGCAATGCGATGACGCGCGGGAATCCGTGCGTGGAAGCGGTGCTGGAAAAAAATATTCCCTTTATGTCTGGTCCACAGTGGCTGCACGACTTTGTGTTGCGCGATCGCTGGGTACTGGCGGTCGCCGGTACCCACGGCAAAACCACGACCGCAGGCATGGCGACCTGGATACTGGAAGCGTGCGGGTACAAACCGGGCTTCGTGATCGGCGGCGTACCGGGCAACTTTGAGGTTTCCGCGCGCCTGGGCGAGAGCCCGTTCTTTGTTATCGAAGCGGATGAGTACGACTGCGCGTTCTTTGATAAACGTTCTAAATTTGTGCATTACTGCCCGCGGACGCTGATCCTCAACAACCTTGAGTTTGATCATGCCGACATCTTCGACGATCTGAAAGCGATCCAGAAGCAGTTCCACCATCTGGTGCGCATCGTGCCGGGGCAGGGGCGCATCATCTGGCCGGAAAACGACATCAACCTGAAACAGACCATGGCGCTGGGCTGCTGGAGCGAGCAAGAGCTGGTGGGCGAGCAGGGACACTGGCAGGCGAAGAAGCTGACTACGGATGCTTCCGAGTGGGAAGTGTGGCTGGACGGCGAAAAAGTCGGCGATGTGAAATGGGGCCTGGTCGGCGAACATAACATGCACAACGGTCTGATGGCGATTGCCGCCGTGCGCCACGTGGGCGTCGCGCCCGCAGAAGCTGCCAGTGCGCTGGGGTCATTTATTAACGCCCGCCGCCGTCTGGAGCTACGCGGTGAAGCGAACGGCGTGACGGTGTATGACGATTTTGCTCACCATCCGACGGCAATTCTGGCCACGCTGGCGGCGCTGCGCGGTAAAGTGGGCGGCACCGCGCGCATTATCGCAGTGCTGGAGCCGCGCTCTAACACGATGAAGATGGGGTTATGCAAGGATGACCTGGCACCGTCGTTAGGGCGTGCGGATGAAGTGTTCCTGCTGCAGCCGCCGCATATTCCGTGGCAAGTGGCGGAAGTCGCCGAAGCCTGCGTACAGCCTGCTCACTGGAGTGGCGATGTCGATACGCTGGCGGAAATGGTGGTGAAAACCGCACAGCCTGGCGATCACATCCTGGTGATGAGCAACGGCGGTTTCGGCGGCATCCATCAGAAATTGCTGGATGGGCTGGCGAAAAAAGCTCAGAACGTAACAGCGTATTAAATGACTATGCGGTCAGCCAGCCTTGTGGCTGGCTGTTTTATATGGGGCATCTTGCCATCGAAAGCGCATTCCGCTCGCCGGGAGACGTTAAAGCAATACTGAAAAATCATTTGCCGCTCAGTATTGAAAAAGAGTAGACGCATATCCTTAAAGTAATCAGTGTAATACACTAAGAGTGTTCCGCCGGTTGCCGTATGCGGGACGAAAAGAGCCAGTTCGCAATAACAGATGAAGGTTTCGTGATTTATAAACGTCACCTTCTGCCTTTCAACGTTTGCGATGCCGCCTGGCTGCGGGCATCGTCCAGTCATAACAATGCTGATCCTGTCGCATTTATGCGGTCAGATTCAGATTGCTCAGAACCCAGCCCGCCAGCAAATTCTGTACTGAAGGTAACCACAGCGCAATTTGAATGTTGTTAACTGTATGTTCAGTTCATTTGTGCTAATATGGTTATTTACGAAATTTTCGTTCTATTAGAGTATCATGCATGTCTAAACATCAAACTCAACTTTCCTTACTGCAGGATGATATCCGCAGTCGCTATGACAGCCTTAGCAAACGTCTTAAACAAGTTGCTCAGTATATTCTGGATAATAGTAATAGCGTTGCTTTTGACACGGTCGCTTCCATCGCGCAACATGCCGATGTTCCCCCTTCGACACTGATTCGTTTTGCTAATGCGTTTGGTTTTAGCGGATTTAATGAAATGAAACAGGTATTTCGCCAGCACCTGATGGAGGAAACAGTAAGCTATACCGAGCGGGCGCGTCTGTTCAGACAGAAAAATGCGGATGAAGGGGAACCTACCCCGGAAAAGCCGGGTGAAATTCTGAAGCTATTTTCAATGGTGAATGCACAGGTATTACAACAATTACCGGTGCAGATTAAAAATGAGCAGTTGGATGCGGCGGTCAATCTGTTAGCGAAAGCCGACAATATTTATGTGATTGGATTACGTCGTTCGTTTAGCGTGGCCAGTTATTTAACCTACGCATTGCGTCATCTGGAGAGACGGGCATTTTTAATTGACGGTATTGGCGGAATGTTCTCTGAACAGCTAAGTATGGTCAGCCCCGACGATGTTGTTATTGCCATCAGCTACTCGCCTTACGCGCAGGAAGTGGTGGAATTAGTCGAGCTTGGCGCGAAACGCGGTGCGCACCATATTGCGATAACCGATAGCCAGGTCAGCCCGCTGGCAGCGTTCAGTGAAGTCTGTTTTGTGGTACGTGAAGCGCAGGTCGATGGTTTCCGTTCTCAGGTCGCGTCCATGTGTCTGGCGCAAACGTTAGCGGTTTCACTGGCGCTGGCGACGGAGTAAAAAAACAAGCCGATGATCGTATTTAGCGATCATCGGCATTGTGGTGAAACTTAATCAGAATAACGTTCGGTTTGAATTGGCTGCGGTTTTTTTCTGCGTTTTGCTAACACTACGCTCTCCATTTTCTCCAGCGAAATGCCTTTTGTTTCCGGCAGGTAACGGCAGATAAAGAAGTAACTGAAGATGCAGCAGATGGCGAATATCCACATTGGAAATGCGCCGTGGAAATGCGAAAGTAAATACGGGTTTTCATTAATCATCGGGAAGAATTGCGAAACTAAAAAGTTTGCCATCCACATAAATCCGACCGAAATACTCATTCCCTGCGACCTCATCCGGTTAGGGAATATTTCAGAAATAAGCACCCATGCGCCCACGCCCCAGGAAAGCGCGTAGAAAATCATAAAGAACAGCATACCGAATAGCGCGAAATAACCGGTTGCCTGGCTGTACAGCGCCCATGAGGTGAGCAACAAGCCGATGATGCTGCCAATAGTGCCTTTACGCATCAGCGACAAACGCCCCATCTTATCCATAATCATTGCGCCAATAATGGAACCGATAAGCTGAATCACGCCGATCCAGATTGTCTGGAACAGGGCCTCCTGGGCGCTACCGGTCACATCCTTAAGGACGATTGGCGCGTAATACATCATGACGTTAACCCCTGTTACCTGTTGCAGCATAGCGATCATGCAGCCCAGAATCAGGATGAAACGCACGTTCCCGTCGCGGTAATTGAGTTTTTGATGGGCGTTTAGTTGGTCGTTTTGCAGTGAGGTTTTTATATCGGCAAGAAGATGTCTGGCATGTTCTTCGTTGGATATTTTGGTCAGTATTTTTAGCGTCTCCTCCTCGCGACCAATCATCATCATCCAGCGGGGAGATTCCGGGATTAAAAAGACTAAAATACAGAACAAAATGCAGGGAATAATGCCCGCAGCAAACATATAGCGCCAGCCAAGTTCAATGAGCCAGGTATCCGCTGCAATCGATGCTATTTTGTAGTTAACGTAGAAGATCAGAATCTGACCGAAAACGATAGCGAACTGCTGCATACTTAATGCTCTGCCGCGCATGTTTTTCGGTGAGACTTCAGACATATACATCGGTGATACTGTTGCCGCCAGGCCGACTGCCAGTCCACCGATAATGCGATAAATCACAAAATGGGTGAACGTGTAGGAGAGGGAGGTGCCCACTGCGGAAATAGTGAATAACAGCGCTGAAACCATCAATGATTTCTTGCGTCCAAAACGTTTGGATAAATATCCGGCGCTAAACGAACCAATAACGCACCCCACCACAACGCAGGAAACCGCCCAGCCGGTCTCAGCAGGAGATAGATGAAAGTAGCTGGTCAGTGAACCAATCGCACCTGAAATAACAGCAGTATCGTAGCCAAATAATATTCCGCCCAGTGCGGCAATCGCGCAGATGCGTAATATGTAACCCGTATTATAACAACTATCTGATGTGGACATAGGTAGATTATCTCCAGAATAAACTTCATCTATCTGTTTGAATTTAGTGAACAAATAGACAAATTCATCTTATGTCGGTCATTGCCGTAGCTCTGCCGACGATCTTATAGCTATTGAGAACTCTCGTTTCACAACCTATGTTTTAATTTCAAAACGATCAATAATGAAACTTATGTTTTGTTATGGGTATCACATTTCGAATTTCATAATCCTGGCGTTTTTTATCGTTAAGATGCTGCGTTTTGCGCAGTGCTCCCCTGTATCTTGATGAATTTACTTTGTTTTATTGTTTTCTTGACAGTGCCTGAGTTCAATTTGTCAGGGGCCGTACTTTTTGTTCTTTCCTGGAATATCTCCATTTCGTGATCTTTTGCATGGAATTTTTCTTCTAATGAATGCAAAAATAAAATGAAAAATTTCATTGGTGTGTTGTTTCCTCAACAGGCAAGGGAGGGATTATGTCTCAGAGAAGTAAGTACAATTCGGCCTATGTGTACGTCCTGTGTTGTATTGCGGCGCTGGCTGGATTGATGTTTGGTTATTCAACGGCGGTGATTACCGGGGTGGTATTGCCTTTACAGCAGTATTACCAACTGACGCCAACCGAGACCGGATGGGCCGTTTCCAGTATCGTGATTGGTTGTATCATCGGCGCGCTGGTCGGTGGAAAAATTGCCGATAAACTGGGGCGTAAACCTGCGCTTCTGATCATTGCGATCATTTTTATCGCTTCTTCCTTAGGGGCGGCGATGAGTGAATCGTTTATGATCTTCTCCCTTTCCCGCATTGTGTGTGGTTTTGCGGTTGGGATGGCCGGAACGGCATCCACCATGTATATGTCTGAACTGGCGCCTGCTGAAATTCGCGGCAAAGCGCTGGGCATTTACAATATTTCCGTGGTATCTGGCCAGGTTATCGTGTTTATAGTCAACTATCTGATAGCAAAAGGAATGCCTGCTGATGTGCTGGTTTCCCAGGGCTGGAAGACTATGCTTTTTGCCCAAGTGGTACCCTCCATTGCGATGTTAGCGATTACGCTTTTCCTACCCGAATCACCGGCATGGTGCGCCCGTAACAACCGCAGCGAAGCTCGTTCGATAAAGGTGCTTACCCGGATCTACAGTGGATTAACGGCCACAGATGTGGCCGCTATTTTTGACAGCATGAAAGAAACCGTACGTCCACAGGACAACGTCGCCGGGGGAGAACGCACCAACCTGAAAAGCTCGCCGGTGCTCCGCTATATTCTGTTGGTTGGATGCTGTATCGCCGTTTTGCAACAGTTCACAGGCGTTAACGTAATGAACTATTATGCGCCGCTGGTGTTGCAGAACAGCAGTACCGAAGTGGTTATGTTCCAGACCATTTTTATCGCGGTATGTAATGTGGTGGGCAGTTTTATCGGCATGATCCTGTTCGACCGCTATGGCCGTATACCGATTATGAAAATTGGTACCATCGGCTCAATTGTCGGCCTGTTGATCGCGTCATACGGTTTGTACACCCATGATACAGGTTACATTACCATCTTTGGCATCCTGTTTTTTATGCTGCTGTTTGCCGTCAGCTGGAGCGTTGGCGCATGGGTACTGATTTCTGAGGTTTTCCCTGAAAAGATAAAAGGTTTTGGGATGGGGCTGGCGGTGAGTCTGATGTGGATAGCCAACTTCCTCATCTCACTGTTGTTCCCGGTCATAAATGATAACGCCTGGCTGCAGGAGACCTTCGGCGGCGCTTTCTCGATGTGGATTTTTGTCGTCTTTAATTTGGTCTGCTATGTCTTTATTTCTCGTTATGTGCCGGAAACAAAAGGGGTGCCGCTAACAGAAATTGAACGGCTGGCCGAGAACAAGCTGCGTGAAATTCAGGGGAAACGTCGCGATGTAATAGCCTGATACCTCTCCAATATTAGCGGAGAATATCCAGAGATATTCTCCGCTGGTTACACAACCTTTACTCCCTCCAGCGAGTGCGCACAGGATATACCCTGTTGAAACCTCCCCAGTGTTTACCACCTCTACGTAACTAATTGATCTATAATAATATCGGCAAATAGGGTAAGTCTTCTTCTGCATCATTATTTTATTGCGTATTCCTGGTGGGGGCCGTGCCGTAAATACGCTATATACAAAACAGGGAAATAATTTAAGAGAAGGCGGATAGCGATCTTATGAGCGTGTGTGGCGCAGAGTTGAATAAAAAAGCCAGCCGCAGAGGACGGCTGGCAAAGTACCACTCAACGAAGTGTTATCGCGGGTAGTCTGGTGAGTTAATCCACGCGTGGTTCTCTTCCCAGGTGAAACGCCATTTTCGTAGCGGGCCGGCCATCACGTTCAGATAGTAGTTATCGTAACCCGCGATGGTGGCAACCGGGTGGTAGCCCTTAGGTACTTTCACTACATCCCGGTTATAGACCGCCATACATTCATCCAGGCTGCGATCGTCGGTGTAGACGCGCTGTAAGCAGAATCCCTGAGGTGGATTGAAACGGTGATAGTACGTCTCTTCCAGATAGGTCTCCTGGCCTTCAACTGCCGTATCGTGCTTGTGCGCGGGCCAGGAGCTGGTATCGCCTTCATTAGTGTACACTTCAACGACTAGCAGGCTGTCGGCGAGCTGGCTATCAGGAAGGATGTTATGCACCAGGCGCTGATTGCGCCCTTTTCCCCGATGCTCTACCCCGACCTCTTGTGGCGAGATCAGACGTACCGGAAGCTCTCCGAATCCCGGCGCGCTGCATACGGCCAGCTCAAGGTCGGTTTCGGCTGTCACTTTCGCCTCCGTATGATGGGGGAGGTAAACCGAATAAGCCGGAATGCGTTCAAACGGACTCATGCGCTGACCAATCCGATAGAAAAAACTGTCGGCGGCCTTAACGCTGGCCAGCCCGGCAACCAGCACCAGACAGCGTTCACGCTCATCGGACGGCAGGGTTATCGACTCTCCAGCCTTCAACTGCCAGACATCAAAACCGACATACTCCCAGCCTGCATTTTGAGGGGAAATGTGTTGGATATTTCCCGACTCAGAGGTACAGGTACTCAGCAAGTTGGCCATAATCTTCTCCTTCCTGAAAGCGTATTAACCGAGAGTCGGCATACTGAACTCCGATACGATCTGCTGTCCGTTCGGCCAACGCGAGGTAACGGTTTTCATCCGGGTATAGAAGCGCACGCCATCCGGCCCATGGACGTTCAGGGCGCCAAACACCGAGCGCTTCCAGCCGCCAAAAGAGTGAAATGCCATCGGAACCGGAACTGGAATATTAATACCGACCATCCCGGCTTCAACCGACTGGGCGAATTCGCGCGCATAGTGACCGTTGGTGGTGAAAATCACGCTGCCGTTGCCGAATTCATGGGAGTTTACCGTGCTAATGGCGGTGGCATAATCCGGGACGCGCACAATTCCGAGAACCGGGCCAAAAATTTCTTCACGCCAGATGGTCATCTCAGGCGTGACGTTATCAAACAGAGTGCCGCCGACATAAAAGCCTTCAGGATATCCCGCCACGCTATAGTTGCGGCCATCCATGACCAGAGTTGCTCCCTCGCTAACCCCTTTGTCGATGTAACCCAACACTTTCTGTTGGTGAGCACGTGAAACAACCGGGCCCATTTCATTTTCATCTTTGCCGCGCAACTCTCCCGGGCCGATACGTAGCGCCGCAATCAGCGGTTTCAGGCGTTCGATCAGACGGTCCGCCGTTTCATCGCCCACCGCGACCACTACCGGCAGCGCCATACAGCGTTCGCCCGCGGAACCAAATGCTCCGCCCATAATGGCGTTGACGGTGGCGTCCAGGTCTGCATCCGGCATGACGATTGCGTGATTTTTGGCGGCCCCGAAGGCCTGTACGCGTTTGCCATGGGCGCTGGCGGTGGTATAGATATGTTCCGCGACGGCGGAGGAACCGACAAAGCTGACGGCCTGTACGCGAGGGTCGCTGGTCAACAGGCTAGCCGCCTCATTGCCACAGTGAACAACGTTAAACACGCCGTCCGGCAGGCCAGCCTCCTGTAGAAGCTGCGCCATACGTAACGATGCGGACGGCACCAGTGCGGGCGGCTTCAGAACGAAGGTATTGCCGCAAGCCAGAGCAACCGGGAACATCCACATAGGCACCATTGCCGGGAAGTTAAACGGTGTGATGCCTGCCACAACCCCAAGCGGCTGCATTAATGAAAAGCTGTCAACGCCTGAGCCGACGTTAAAGGAGTACTCTCCTTTGCTGAGGTGCGGGATCCCGCAGGCAAATTCGACAACCTCTATGCCGCGCGTCAGTTCGCCAAGCGCATCTGACCAGACCTTGCCATGCTCGCTGACGATCAGCGCCGCCAGTTCCTCCCGATGCTTTTCCAGTAATACTTTGAATTCAAAAAGGATACGTGCCCGGCGTAGCGGAGTCATTTTACTCCATGCCGGAAAAGCCTCATGTGCGCTTTGAATTGCCGCCAGCATCTCCTCTCGGGTGCTCTGGGTGACCTGACGAATTACTTTACCGGTGGCCGGATTAGTCACCGGTAGCGTCTCGCCGCTGCTGCTCAGTGTCGTTTTACCATGAATAAAATTGCCGACTGTTTCCATCTCTTTTTTATCCTCTTAAACCGATGTTGACGACGTTCTGACTGAGCGGTCACAGGAAAGCCTGGTTATCTTCAGCCTAAAACGCATACCGTATTCAATGTAAATTTTAGGATTAAAAATTTCAAATTTATTTTTATGAAATTTTATTTTGAAAATTTGACGGCTGATTTTTATACGAGGGTATGTGCAGTAAGAAATCAAAAATATAATTAACTTATTGATTTTTATCGTTTTTATTTGGTGTGGTATCAATGATTGTCTGTTGTGACGAGGAAAGATTTGGAAAAAATTATGATCTATATAGCATTTTTGTTTCATTTGGTGTGGTATAAAAATTCAAATTTCAGGGGTGTTTCGGCACCACAGTTTCGGATATTGGAGGGTAAATCATGCGCTTGTGCTTCTGTCCTTCAGAACGAGAGAATAAGGCTCAGCCCCAGTTGGCGTATGTGAGTCAGGTCAGTGAGAGCAATGGTCCGTTTGTCCGGTTCATGCATATGCACCCACAGACCGTTGAACTGATTCTTATCACCGAAGGAGACGGGGAGTATTTCATTGGCGATCGCATCTACCCGGTTCGTAAAGGCGACCTGGTCATTTATAACAGCCAGGTGGTGCATGATGAGTATCTGGAAAGCGGGCGGCCAATTGGCACTATTTGTTGTGGGATTAACAATATTTCGTGTCCGGGTCTACGTGAGAATGCGCTAATACCGGATGATATTGTGCCGGTTATTCCACTGTATCACCATTATGCGACGGTGGAAAAACTGATGAGCTCCGTGTTTACCGTTATTAATCAGCATGCGGTAGAAGGGCCAGCAATGGCGCAGCTATTGACCCAGGTAGTACTCAAATACATTGAGGGAAATGTCTTATTGCGCACAGGTAACGATGCCATACAGCGCCATGAAAATTTACTTGATTCAATAAAATCCTATATTGATCGCAATTTCTATGAGCCAATTCGGCTGGATACGCTGGCGACGAAATTTAATGTCAGTCCTTATTATGTTTCCCATGAATTTAAACGCCGCTATGGTTATTCACCGATGGATTACCTGATAAAACGTAGGCTGGGGGAGGCGCAATCGTTACTAACCACGGATGAAGGCGGGCGCGAAAAGATCACCTCTATTGCTTATCGTGTTGGCTTTAGCAACCTTAGTCATTTTCAGAATTACTTCAAAAATAAAGTAGGGAAAACGCCCGGTCAATATCGCAAGGACTATCGTAAAGCTAATTATTTATTATTTGAATATTAATGCTTGCTAAAATTTAATCGTCATGAGAATGGTCGCAATACTGCGGCCATTTTTTATTTGTCGGTATATTTTATGCGTTTATCTATAGCGCGAAAAGTCTGGCAATATCATTAAAGAGTGATGATTTTTTTGTGATACCTGACGCATTTATCCCACTTCTTCAACCAGGATAGATAAAGTTTTTCAGGCTACAAAAAGTAATATGTTGTCCATCAAAGGTTAATTTGCATCGCGGTATGCAGTAAAAGCGTTTCATTAAGTGGGAGCCAGCAACATGTACAATGTAAAAAAGAGCATTAAGTTGGGGATTGCGCCTATCGGTTGGCGCAATGATGATATTCCTGAGATTGGTAAAGAAAATACATATAAACAAATACTTAGTGATGCCGCGCTTACCGGTTTTTCCGGGACAGAAGTTGGCGGTTGTTATCCGCAGGATCCTGCTGAGTTAAATAAAGAGTTAATGCTTCGCGGACTGGAAATACCAGGCCAGTGGTTTTCTTCCTTTATTATTCGCGATGGTATTGCATCTGCGATGAATGCTTTTGAACAGCATTGTGCTTATTTGCAGGCAATACATGCATATGTCGCCGTTGTTTCTGAACAAACTTATAGTATTCAAGGTATTATCGATAAGTGCGTTTATACAGAGAAGCCTAACTTCAGCGACAGCGAATGGCAGCTTTTATGCGAAGGACTTAATGCGCTTGGGAAGATTGCCAATGCGCACGGGCTGAAGCTCGCTTTCCATCATCATATGGGCACCGGTGTGCAGACTCTGCCAGAAGTGGATCGACTCATGGAGAATACCGATCCGCAATTTGTACATCTGCTGTTTGATACCGGGCATATATATGTTTCTGACGGCGATGTCATGCCGCTACTGAGTAAACATTTTGATCGTATTAAACACGTTCATTTTAAAGATGTGCGTAATGAAAAACTTAAAGCATGTCGCCTCGCGAAGAAATCCTTCCTCAATTCTTTCCTTGATGGTGTGTTTACCGTCCCCGGCGATGGAAATATTGATTTTAAATCCGTATTAGCTTATCTGGTCGGGCATCAATATTCTGGCTGGATTGTTGTTGAGGCCGAGCAGGATCCTAAGAAATATAACCCATTGGAATATGCGCAAAAAGGTAAAAAGCATATTGATGAGTTACTGAAAAATTATCTTTAATTGAAAAGGAAACAGAAAATGACTTTAAAAGCAGGTATTGTAGGTATCGGCATGATCGGCTCCGATCACTTAAGACGTCTGGCCAACACCGTGTCGGGTGTAGAGGTTGTTGCCGTATGTGATATCGTCGCGGGTAGGGCGCAGGCGGCGCTGGATAAGTATGCGATCGAAGCCAAAGATTATAATGACTATCACGATCTGATTAATGATAAAGACGTTGAAGTGGTCATCATTACCGCATCAAATGAGGCGCATGCCGATGTGGCCGTTGCCGCGCTAAATGCTAACAAATATGTTTTCTGCGAAAAACCGTTAGCGGTGACGGCTGCGGATTGTCAGCGTGTGATTGAAGCAGAGCAGAAAAATGGTAAGCGCATGGTGCAGATTGGTTTTATGCGCCGCTACGACAAAGGTTACGTTCAGCTGAAAAATATTATCGACAGCGGCGAAATCGGTCAGCCATTAATGGTTCATGGACGTCATTACAATGCCAGCACGGTGCCAGAATACAAAACGCCACAGGCTATCTATGAAACATTGATTCATGAAATTGACGTTATGCACTGGCTGCTTAACGAAGATTATAAAACCGTTAAGGTTTACTTCCCGCGTCAGTCCAGCCTGGTGACCACTCTGCGTGATCCGCAGCTGGTTGTAATGGAAACCACCTCCGGCATCAATATTGTGGTTGAAGTGTTTGTGAACTGCCAGTATGGCTACGACATTCACTGCGATGTTACCGGCGAGAAAGGAATGGCGGAGCTGCCAACCGTCGCCAGCGCCGCGGTACGGAAAGCGGCGAAGTATAGCACCGACATCCTGGTTGACTGGAAACAGCGCTTTATTGATGCCTACGACATTGAGTTCCAGGATTTCTTCGATCGCCTGAACGCAGGATTGCCGCCGGCAGGCCCAACGTCATGGGATGGTTATCTGGCTGCGGTTACCGCTGATGCCTGCGTGAAGTCTCAGGAAACAGGGAATACCGAGATTGTTGAATTACCCTCAAAACCTGATTTCTACAAATAAACCTTCCGCGTATTAAAACCTTCTGCCGGATAGCGATGCTTAAGCGTCCTATCCGGCATATCACAATTTATTATCTTCTTTTATCCGGAACTTCCCTATGAAAGGCAGACTCATCTCTTCCGATCCGTATCGTCAGCAATTCCTTGTTGAGCGTGCGGTCTCTTTTTCGCATCGTCAGCGTGATTGCAGTGAATTAATCAGCGTCTTACCGCGCCACACGTTACAGCAGATTGACGGATTCGGCGGCAGCTTTACCGAAGGTGCGGGTGTGGTATTCAACAGCATGAGCGAAAAGACGAAGGCGCAATTTCTTTCCCTTTATTTTTCTGCTCAGGAACATAATTACACTCTGGCGCGGATGCCAATTCAGAGCTGTGATTTTTCCCTGGGCAATTACGCGTATGTCGATTCCAGCGCTGACCTGCGACAGGGACGACTCTCCTTTTCCCGCGATGAAGCGCATTTAATACCGCTGATTTCCGGGGCGTTGCGGTTAAATCCACAAATGAAGCTGATGGCTTCGCCGTGGAGTCCGCCGGCGTTTATGAAAACTAATAACGATATGAACGGTGGCGGCAAGCTGCGGCGCGAATGCTACGCCGACTGGGCCGATATCATTATCAACTACCTGCTGGAATACCGCCGCCACGGCATTAATGTGCAGGCGCTTTCCGTGCAGAATGAGCCGGTGGCGGTAAAAACCTGGGACTCCTGTCTGTATAGCGTGGAAGAGGAGACAGCCTTTGCCGTGCAGTATCTGCGTCCGCGCCTCGCCCGGCAGGGTATGGATGAGATGGAGATCTATATCTGGGATCACGATAAAGATGGCCTGGTAGACTGGGCTGAAATCGCCTTTGCTGACGAAGCTAATTATAAGGGAATTAACGGGCTGGCATTCCACTGGTATACCGGCGACCATTTTTCGCAAATACAGTATCTGGCCCAGTGCCTGCCGGATAAAAAACTCCTGTTTTCCGAAGGCTGTGTGCCAATGGAGAGCGATGCCGGTAGCCAGATTCGCCACTGGCATACCTATCTCCATGACATGATTGGTAATTTCAAATCGGGTTGTAGCGGGTTTATCGACTGGAATCTGCTGTTGAACAGTGAGGGTGGGCCGAATCATCAGGGTAATCTGTGTGAAGCGCCCATTCAATACGATGCGCAAAACGACGTGCTGCGGCGTAACCACTCCTGGTATGGTATTGGCCACTTCTGCCGCTATGTGCGTCCGGGGGCGAGGGTCATGCTTTCTTCAAGTTACGATAATCTTCTGGAAGAGGTGGGATTTGTGAATCCCGACGGCGAGCGTGTGCTGGTGGTGTATAACCGCGATGTACAGGAAAGGCGTTGCCGGGTGCTGGATGGCGATAAAGAGATCGTGTTAACGCTGCCGCCGTCAGGCGCCAGTACGTTGCTATGGCGGCAGGAGTCGATCTGAATGATGAAGCTGGGATTTAATGAAGCGACCTGTATGCGAAACTCCACGCTGGCACAGGATGTTGTGTTGGCGGAACGTTTTGGCTATGACTACATCGAAATCCGTCTGGATATGTTGCAGGAGTGGTTACAGAAACATACGTTAAGCGAGCTGGCAGACATTTTTGCCGTCGGCCACCTTAAGCCCTGGGGCTACAATTCGCTGGAAGACATTACGTTTTGTGATAGCAAAAGCTGGGCGGAGAAACGGCGGCAGTTGGCTTTCGCCTGCCATGCTGGCTCAGTGGTGGGGGGTGATTGTCTGGTTGTGGTGCCCACCATTCGTCAGGGGGGAAATTTTCCGCCAGGGGAAACGGTGAAAGATTCAGTGAAGCGTCTGCGCGAGATGGCGGCAGTGGCGGAAGAAAGCCAGATGCGCCTGGCCTTTGAGCCGATCGGTTCCGCAGGATGCTGTGTGCGCAGTCTTGCCATGGCGATGGAGATCGTAGATGCGGTCGATCGCAGTAACGTCGGGCTGGTCGTCGATGCCTTTAATCTTTACCTGCACGATCAATGGCGGGATCTGACCACGCTTCGCCAGATCCCTGTGGAAAAGATCTTCGTTTACCATATTGATGACGCCGATAATCTGCCGCTGGCAACGCTGGAGCATTGCCATCGTCTGTTTCCTGGCAACGGCGTGATCCCACTGCATGAGATCACGCATGAGCTAGTGCAGAAGGGCTATGAGGGGATCTGTTCGCTGGAACTGTTTAACCCTGGCTACTGGCAGATGGCGGCCAGCGAAGTCTTTGCGATAGGGGCGGAAAAGACTCGCCCCTTCTTAACAGCTTAATGTTGCCGCAGCAGGAGATGGACAACCGCCGCGCCCAGCAGCGCGCAGGCCGCGGCCAGAAGAAAGACCTGCTGATAGCCGATAAACGGCGTCAGCAGGCCCGCTATTGGTCCGGTAAATCCGTAGGCCAGATCCTGAAACGCTGACCAGACGCCGAGGGCCGTACCACGAATCTCCGGTGGCACTCTGCGCACAACCTCTACGCCCAGCGATGGGAACATCAGCGAACAGCCGCAGCCGGTAATCGCCGCGCCAATCAGCGCAGCGCCTGCTGACGGAGCGGCCCACATTACCGCCAGTCCGGTCCCCTCTACCAGTAGTGAAAAGGTTGCGACCGTGGCGCCGCCGTAACGGTCGGGAAATTTGGCGCAGAAAAAGCGGACAGCGATAAACGCAATGCCAAATAGCGTCATCGCAAAACCGGTGTTATCCCAGTGACGCTCGTTGAACCAGAGGGCGGTAAACGCGCTTAGGGTGGCAAAACCAATGCCCTGGAGCACAAGCCCTGTTCCGGGCCGCCACACCAGGCCGACTACCCGTAGCACTGGCACGCGGGGACGGGCTGTTGGGATATTCCCCGGAATGCCATAGATGACTCCGCTGGCGATGATCGGCAACAGCACGACGAGGAGCGCCGGAAGCGCCAGGCCGGCCCTGGCGTAAAGCGACAGCCCCAGCGGCGCGCCGATAGCCAGCGCACCGTAGGTCGCCATGCCGTTCCAGGAAATAACCTGACCCGCGTGGGTCGAGCCCGCCAGCCACATCCCCCAGGTTAAATTACCGGTCAAAATGAAACTTTCACCGATGCCCAGCAGCACACGACCAACAATCAGTATGGCCCATGCGAGCAGCGGAACCGGGTGAGCGATTAGACTGACCAGCATCAGCAGACCTGATGCGGCGCAGTAGAACTGACCGGTGATAACCGTCCGACGTCCGCCTGACGTGTCGGCTTTTCGACCCGCGGCGCCCCGGGTAAGCAAGGTGGCGATAAACTGGCTGCCTACCGCGATACCGATCAACAGATCGCTCAGATGCAACTGCTGCTGAACGTACAGCGGCAGCATGACTAACGGGATGCCAATAGTCAGATAGTTGAGAAACATCGCGGCGCTGATGCGAAACAGCGTGATCGATGTGGAATGTTGTGTGAGAGCTGGCATGGAATCGTCCTTGAACACGCCCCTTGTCCGATGCAGACACGGGGCGTGATGAGGCAGGCATTAACGTGCCGGGCGGTATTCGCGCCAGTAGTCGATAAGCATGCGGTATTTTTGTTTCACCGTTGCGATGAGCTGTTCATCGTTAAGCTGGCCGCCTAACCACTGGCGAGACGGTTCGCCAAAGATGGTCCGGCCGACGGCGAAACCTTTCACCCAGGGCATATCCGCTGCTGCGGCGAATCCTGACTTCAACTCGCTTTCCGGTGCGTCCAGGCCAAGTATCAATATACCGCGACATTCAGGGTCATAATGCTCAATATGCTGGCTGATTTCTCGCCAACGATCAGGGCTCAACGGCGGCAGTTTCCACCAGTCCGGCAGGATCCCCAGTTGATAAAAACGTTCCACAATCTGGGGATAGTATTGCTCATTTTGGTCTGCCGCATCGCGCGGCAAGATGACTTCCAGCAGCAGATCGTGACCAGACTGGCAGCAGGCGCGGTAAACCTCGTCAATGAGCGCCTCTTGTTCAAGACGTACCGACTCTGCATCGAGTGGATGATAGAAGACCAGACATTTCACGACGTGCTCTTGCGGCCAGCTGACAAGCTGAGAGCCAATATCGCCATGTTCCAGCTTCAGCGGATACGAACCGGGCATCTCAACCGGTCGGCCAATCCACCATCCCTGGCCGGTCACGTCGTTAAGCGCCTGCTGACCAAAGGTGGTATCGGCAAGGATGCCGCTATTATTCTGTAAACCGGCCTCAAGCGCCGCCTGACGTGCCCCTTCCAGCAGTAGCATCTTCAGGGGGGGGATTGCGGATTCACTGGCGCCGACTTCATTTGCGATATCCACCAGTTGCTTGCGATGGTCAAAGGCGAATACGCACAGCTCCGGCCAGTGCTGTTTACGGGTTGTGACCCGATGAAGGTGATTCAGCCGCAGGTCTTTGTCTGGCCGGGTGATGGATTGTTCACGCACGAGGTAGTCGTCCAGCTCTTTTTTGGTTGGCATGGCGGGGGCACAACCGTGGCGCGATACCACTAACGCGCCGCAGGCGTTTGCATAACGGCAGGCTTGCTCCCAGCTTTCATCGTTCAGGTATCCCCGCAGCAGTCCTGACATAAAGGCATCGCCCGCGCCCAGAACGTTCAGAACGTCTACGCGAACGCCGCTATGTATCTTCACCTGCGACCAGTCATCGGCGATGTTGCCTTCAAAGACTGAGCAGCCCAGCGCGCCGCGTTTGCACACCAGTACGGCCTGGGTCAACTGACGGACGCGCCGCAGGGCGGTCAGCGTGTCGGTACTGCCGCCGGCGATATGGAATTCTTCTTCGGTCCCAACGATCAGATCGAAATGGCGCAATACCTGCTGGAGCTGTTCGGTAACCTGTGATGAGGCGATGAAACGTGTTTCACCGTCTCCTAGCGACGTCAGACCCCACAGTACGGGGCGGTAGTCGATATCCAGCGCCCGCCGCAGCCCGTGTTTTTGCGCATACTCCAGCGCTTTAAGAACGGCGGCGCGCGTATTGGGGTGAGAAAGATGGGTACCGGTGACGGCTAATGCGCGTGAAGAAGCGATGTAATCTTCGCGGATATCCTCGGGTGTTAGCGCCATGTCCGCGCAGTTATCGCGGTAGAAGATCAGAGGAAAGGTGTCCTGATCTTTAATGCCGAGGATCACCAACGCGGTCAGACGATCGCGATCCGACAGCAGGCACTGCGTATCCACACCAACGCGGTTTAATTCTTCACGAACGAAACGTCCCATATGCTCATCGCCGACGCGGGCCAGCATAGCGGAACGTAATCCCTGAATGGCCGTGCCGTAGGCAACATTGCCTGACGATCCCCCTAAATATTTAGCGAAAGTCGTCATATCCTCCAGCCGCGACCCGATTTGTTGACCATACAAATCAACGGCGACTCGTCCCAGACAGATAACGTCCAGCGGCTTTTGCTCACTACTGACTGCTTTATTCATTGACATATCCCCTAACAGAAGACGGTGTTATTTTTGCCCATACTAAGGTTTGGTGATTTCATTTTCAATAAAAATGGAAATAATGTTTTCATTTATTGTTTGAACAAGATCACAGAAATGGCATTTCCGGGCAACGCGTATGATCGTTTTTTGTTGTGTTTTTTTGTTTTAATTGATTGATTATTAATGTGTTATTTCTTTTAAAAGCACATGGAAGATAAATTTCATTTTCATGAAAAATACGCCTGAATGGCGAAATTTTTTAACCGTTTTTTGATCTCCTTCCCATAAATGAAATATAAATTCCATATAATTGTGAGAACGGAAATTTTGATCCTATGATAAGTCTCTGTGTTTTTGGGGCTGAAGCGATGCATAAGCAGGCAACGACAGCCGAACGGTTGATAAAAGCAGGTGGGGTACATGAAAACAATCAGGTTGACCATGGCGCAGGCTTTGGTGCGCTTTCTTGATAATCAGTACATCGACGTAGACGGCAGCGAAATCAAATTTGTAAAAGGGATTTTCGCCATTTTTGGCCACGGGAACGTCGTCGGATTGGGGCAAGCGCTGGAAGAGGACTGTGGCCAACTTAGCGTTCATCAAGGGCGTAACGAACAGGGAATGGCGCATATCGCGACGGGGTTTGCCCGCCAGATGCGTCGCCATCAGATTTATGCCTGCACCTCCTCAGTGGGGCCAGGGGCCGCCAATATGATCACCGCAGCGGCGACCGCGACGGCTAACCGTATTCCACTGCTTTTGCTGCCGGGCGATGTGTACGCATCTCGTCAACCCGACCCGGTTTTGCAACAGGTTGAACAAGAACACGATCTGACGCTGAGCACCAATGACGCTTTCCGTGCAGTTAGCCGCTACTGGGATCGCATTACGCGTCCGGAACAGCTAATGAGCGCCTGTATCAGCGCGATGCGGGTGTTAACCGATCCGGCGGATACGGGGGCCGTGACGCTTTGCCTGCCACAGGATGTGCAGGGTGAAGCCTGGGATTATCCGGATTATTTTTTCGCTCGCCGGGTCTATCGTCTTGAGCGTCACGCGCCGACGGAGCCGATGCTGAACGAGGCGGTTGCGCTGATTCGCCGCCACCAGCGGCCGCTGATCGTTTGCGGCGGGGGCGTGAAGTACTCGCAGGCTGAAGAGGCGCTGCTGAGATTTGCCGAACGCTGTCATCTGCCGATTGCTGAAACCCAGGCTGGCAAGGGAGCGCTCAGTTCTGCACATCCGCTGAACGTCGGCGGGATTGGCGAAACCGGTTCACTGGCGGCGAATCTGCTGGCGCAGGAAGCCGATCTGATTATCGGTGTGGGGACGCGCTATACCGATTTCACCACCTCCTCAAAGTGGATCTTCCAGAATCCCGACGTGCGCTACTTAAATATCAACGTTAGCCGCTTTGATGTCTTCAAGCTGGATGGCGTACAGATGCAGGGTGACGCTCGCGTCGCCCTGACGCAGCTTAGCGAACGGCTGGCCCAGGAGCATTATGCTTCGCAATGGGGTGAGACTATTCACCGCGTCCGCTCGCAATATATGGCGGAAGTTGAGCGCGTCTATGCTGTGGAATATAGCGGAGAGGACTTCAAACCTGAAATTGAGGATCATATGGATACTCAAAAGGTGTTTGAAGAGTTTAATGAGATTACGCGGTCGTGGCTGACCCAGACGCGCGTGTTGGGCGTGCTTAACCGGATGTTGCCGGAAAACGCGCTGGTGGTGGCGGCGGCGGGCAGCCTGCCGGGCGACCTCCAGCGTGTCTGGCAAAGCCGCGGCGAGAATGATTACCACGTCGAGTACGGCTACTCCTGTATGGGCTACGAAGTCAATGCCGCATTGGGGGCCAAACTGGCGCAGCCGGAGCGCGAGGTGTACAGCTTCGTGGGCGACGGTTCGTTCATGATGCTGCACTCTGAGTTGGTCACTTCCGTCCAGATGGGGAAAAAGATTACCGTCATTTTGCTCGATAACATGACCAACGGCTGTATCAATAATCTGCAAATGGAACACGGTATGGACAGTTACTTCACCGAGTTTCGTTTCCATCAGCAGGAGAGCGGTCGTCAGGAAGGCGGGTTTATCCCGGTCGATTTCGCTCGCATCGCTGAAGGATATGGCTGTAAAAGCTATCGCGTCACCACCATTGAACAACTACATGAAGCGTTGGAAGATGCTCGTAAACAGACCGTGAGCACGCTGATAGACATAAAAGTGCTTCCCAAAACGATGGTGCATAAGTACCTGAGCTGGTGGCGCGTTGGCGGGGCGCAGGTATCCCGTAGCGAACGTATCCAGGCGGTAGCGCGTATGCTTGAGGAACATATCGGACAGGCCCGGCAGTACTGATTAATTTGCCGTCGTTCAGGTTGCAGAGGTGTGGTTATTGTTCTGCAACCTGAACGATACAGCGTCAACGCATTGTTTGCTTTTCAGAACGGCAAAATAAAACGATCCGTTTTTCGCAGAATTACGGATGCTTTTCTTTTGCGGTTTTAAATTTACTATTCATGAGATTAAGAGGTACGAATGAAAAAGCTTCGATGTGGTGTTATTGGCCTTGGTCGGGTAGGTAAAATGCATGTTGAAAATATGTATTTACTGCCTCAATTAGATATTATCTGCGCCGCCGATTATTTTATTGAGGAGATGAGCGATTGGCTTTATTCGGTAAATATAACTTCAGGGTATAAAAATTATCAGGAACTTTTACAGCGTGATGATATAGAGGCAGTTTTTATTTTCACCTCAACGGATATGCACGAAGAGATCGTCACGGCGGCAGCGCAGGCGGGGAAGCACATTTTTTGTGAAAAACCGCTCAGCATGAATGAAGATGAGCAGGCCTCAATGGCGGTGCTGAGAAAAGTGAAAGAGAAGGGGGTGACGCTGCAGGTTGCCTTTAACCGCCGTTTTGATCCTCAGTTTCACGAGGTCTTTGAGCTGGTGCGCAGCGGCAAGATTGGTCGGCCCCAGATGATAAAAATCACCTCCCGCGATCCGGACCTGCTACCCCATGATCTGATCAAACGTATTGGCGGTCTGATTTTTGACTTCACCATGCATGACTTTGATATGGCTCGTTTTATGATGCAGGATGAAGTCAGCGAAGTCTATGTTAAGGGCAATACGCTGATTGATCCCAGCCTGAAAAATATTGATGATGTTGATACGCTTGCGGTGATGCTGACTTTCAGAAACGGCGGCTACGCGCTCATTGATAACAGCCGTCGGGCGGTATATGGCTATGACCAACGGGTGGAGGTTTTTGGCTCAGAAGGGATGGCGTATGCGGATAACGTTAGTGAATCGACGGTGAAAGTTTTCAACAGCCAGCACTGCATAATGAAAAATCCCCTTCCTGATTTCACGGTTCGTTATCGCGAAGCTTACCGAACGGAAATATTACACTTTATTGATTCAGTCCTGCATCATACGCCGGTTGTCTGTACCGGCGAAGACGCATTATTGGCCCAGCGTATCGCTATTGCCGCGCAGCAATCATTAAAAAGCGGGCTGCCGGTGAAAATAACAAGCGATATTTATCTTTAACTGCATCTGTTAATAATGAATAAACTCTCGCACTGAAAAGTGTGAGAGCTTTTCTATACCGAGGGTAATAAAATGAAAGAAATGCAGGCAACGCTGCCCCAGACATTTTATATAAAACCAGGTAAGTTTATCTGGAGCTACCTGGGAACATTTTTATTTATGTTGGGCGGCTGTATTGAGAACAGCTGGTTATCTGCCTGGTTAAATACGCAGGGATTTGATCAAGCGCATATCGGGCAGATTTTTGCCGGGTATGGGATTGTGGTCGCGATCACCTCCTGGCTATCCGGCGTCTGTGTGGACGTTTTTGGTCCTAAAAAGGTGATGGTTACCGGTTTTATCGTCTATCTTCTGGCTTCCGTCGCGTTTCTGAACTTTGCGCTACCCAGCCATGATTTTGGCGCCATTCTCGTGACCTATATGCTGCGTGGCGTGGGGTATCCGCTGGTCTGTTACTCCTTCCTGGTACGCCTGACCATCCAGTTGGATAATCACCAGCAAGGGATCGGCACCTCGCTATTTTGGGTGGTCTATAACCTTGGTTTTACCATCATTGGGCCGGTGGTGGCGGCGTCGTTAATTCCTGCGTTGGGGCATATCAACGTGATGTGGGCCGGGATGGGCGTTGCGCTGCTGGGGGTTCTCTTCATGCTGGTGCTGGAACGCAATGAATTCATTCTGAAACCGCGAACGACGCCGGTCTTCAAAGAGTTATCTGCGGGTATCTCCATTATGTATGAACGGCCACGGATCGGTCTGGCGGTGATTGTCAAAACTATTAACGGTCTTGGCACCTATGGTTTTGTTGTCGTATTACCTCTATTTCTGCTGGATAAGCACTTTACGCTTGAGGAATGGGCGAGTATTTGGGGGATTACCTTTATCTCTAACCAGGTCTTCAACATTATCTTTGGCTGGATGGGCGATAAAATTGGTTTTCGCCGAACCATCCAGATTTTTGGCAGCATCCTGACCGGTGTCGCTACGCTGATTGTTTACTGGGTGCCGATGATATGGGGGCATAACTATGTCGCCTTTATGCTGGCGATGTGTTTGTGGGGAGCCGGGCTGGCTGGCTTTGTGCCAATGACGCCGCTGGTGCCGATGATGGCGCCGGATAAGAAGGGGGCGGCGAACTCGGCCGTGAACTTTGGCTCCGGCCTGGGGAATTTCGTTGGGCCAGCGCTGGTCTCTGTTCTGGCAGGGTTCGGCACCGGCGTGGTGATGTATACTATGGCGGGGCTCTATTTATTCAGCGGCATTCTGGTGCAGTTTCTTAAAGTACCTGGCGAGAAATAGCTTCAAATATTCTTCAAAAATCCCTTATAGCCTGTGATGTTCATCACTAAATTAAACCGGTTTTTATCAAGATTGATAAAGCCGGTTTTTTCACCCTACGTTAAATTGTACTAACGGATTACGGTTATTTACCCACTCATATACGTTCAGGGAGAAAATAATGAATATCGAAAAAACACGGTTTTGTATTAACCGGAAAATTGCACCGGGTCTAAGCATAGAAGCATTCTTTCGACTGGTTAAACGTCTTGATTTTAATAAAGTGGAATTGCGTAATGATATGCCAAGCGGCAGCGTTACTGATGACTTGAATTATAATCAGGTGCGTAACCTGGCAGAAAAGTATGGACTTGAAATTGTCACAATTAATGCGGTCTATCCCTTCAACCAACTGACCGAGGAGGTCGTAAAAAAAACGGAAGGATTATTACGAGACGCACAGGGAGTCGGCGCGCGGGCATTAGTTCTTTGTCCGCTGAATGATGGAACGATTGTGCCGCCGGAGGTTACGGTTGAGGCAATAAAACGACTGAGCGATCTCTTTGCCCGGTATGATATTCAGGGGCTGGTTGAACCTTTGGGATTCCGCGTAAGTTCGCTGCGTTCTGCCGTCTGGGCTCAGCAACTGATCCGGGAAGCAGGTTCCCCCTTTAAGGTTTTGCTGGATACCTTCCATCATCATCTGTACGAAGAGGCCGAAAAGGAGTTTGCGTCGCGCATTGATATTTCTGCTATCGGGTTGGTGCATTTGTCCGGTGTGGAAGACACCCGACCAACGGAAGCATTGGCTGATGAGCAGCGTATTATGCTGAGTGAAAAGGATGTAATGCAGAATTACCAGCAGGTGCAGCGTCTGGAAAATATGGGATATCGCGGTATTTACGCTTTTGAACCTTTTTCTTCCCAGTTGGCTTCCTGGAGTGAGGCGGAAATAGAGGAACAAATTAATCGCAGCGTGTCATTGCTGTTGCAATGATACAGCTAATTTCCAGGTGACCGTTTTCAGTTTCCGCAGCGTGGTATTTACAATGAAAATTGCTTTTGATGTCGATGTTATTAAACATTTACCCATTACCCAAATGGTACGGCAGGTTTCCGAGTGGGGGTATAAATATATTGAGCAGTCGCCGCACCCGCGTATTAATCCGTTTTATAAACACCCTAAAGCTGGTCGCGATACCATGCAGGAGTATAAACGCGCCTTGCAGAACTACGGTGTGGAAATCTCGTCATTTATTGTGGTTTATCGTTGGTCCGGCCCCGATGAAGAGCGTCGGCGCGCCGCGGTAACCAACTGGAAGCGGATGATTGAGATTGCCGTTGATATGGGCGTACAGGTGATTAATACCGAGCTTTCCGGGACGCCGGATGAGCCGGAGATTTGTGAAGAGATGTGGTATCGCTCCATGGAGGAACTGCTGCCGATCGTGGAACGAGAGGGAATTCGAATCGAAATTCAGTCTCACCCCTGGGATTTCTGCGAACTGAACGATGAGACGGTCGACATGGTGCAGTCTTTGCGTAGTGATAACGTGACCTATCTGTACAGCGCACCGCATGGCTTCTTTTACGATAAAGGGCAGGGCGACGTCGCAAGGATGCTGAACTATGCCGGGGCCGATCTTTCGCATGTTCTGCTGGCCGATACGCACAACCACACGCTTCCCTGCCGCTATATCATGAACCCGCCTGGCGTGAATGCGACGATTCATCAGCACATCGGGCTGGGAGAAGGTGAGGTCGATTTTGACGCGCTATTCCAGGCGCTGCGTGAAATGGATTTTGCAAACCGCACGTTTAAGGTGGGGGGTGAGGCAATTATCACCACGTCGCTGTTTGGTTATCCTGAAAAAATGAGTGTTCAGGCGGTGGAAACGCGCGAGCGGATCGAGCGGGAGCTACTCGGACGTTAAAAACGGGTGGATTTGCCTGTACCGCGCCACAGGCTGGCGCGGTCATTTGCGGCAATTACCCTTCGTTTTCCGCCAGCTCGCGCAGATACTGGAAGATCTGACGCGCTGATTTCGGCGGTTTGTTGCCTTCTTTCTCTTTCTTCGCATTGCGGATCAATGAACGAAGCTGTTGACGATCGGCGTGCGGCCACAGGGCCAGTACTTCGGCTACCGCGTCATCGCCTTCGACGATCAGACGATCGCGCAGATGCTCAAGCTTGTGAAACAGCACCACCTGCTGATTATGGCGGTTCTTCAGCTTGTCCAGCGCCTGGCGAATAGGTTCAACGTCGCGTTGGCGCAGCATTTTTCCGATAAGCTGCAACTGGCGGCGGCGTCCTTCCATTTTGATACGCTGGGCCAGTTCAATGGCGTCGCGCAGATCGGCGTCCAGCGGGATCTTATCCAGCGCGTTTTTCCCCAGATCCACCAGTTCCGCGCCCAGGCGTTTTAATTCCTCGGCATCGCGTTTAATTTCACTTTTACTGACCCAGATAATTTCATCGTCTTCGTCTTCGATGTCATCACCGGGAACGTCGTCGAGCCAGTCTTCGGGCTGCTTTGTCATGTCAGGCTCCTTAAAAAAAGAGGCTAATGTTACCAGTTAAGATGCGCACTGAAAAACGGTTCTCTGTTAGACTTCAGAGAAACTCTCTCTACATTATGGCATTTGCAATGAAAGTAATCTCACAAGTTGAAGCGCAGCGTAAGATTCTGGAAGAAGCAGTTTCGACAGCGCTGGAGTTAGCCTCAGGCAAATCGGATGGGGCGGAAGTCGCCGTCAGCAAGACCACCGGCATTAGCGTCAGCACCCGTTATGGTGAAGTAGAGAATGTCGAATTTAATAGCGACGGCGCGCTGGGCATTACGGTGTATCACCAGAACCGCAAAGGCAGCGCCTCTTCGACGGATTTAAGCCCGCAGGCGATTGCCCGTACCGTGCAGGCCGCGCTGGATATCGCGCGTTACACGTCGCCGGACCCGTGCGCAGGCGTGGCGGACAAAGAACTGCTGGCGTTTGACGCGCCGGATCTGGACTTGTTCCACCCGGCAGAGGTTACGCCAGACGAAGCCATTGAACTGGCCGCGCGTGCGGAACAGGCTTCTCTAAAGGCGGATAAACGCATCACCAATACCGAAGGCGGGAGCTTTAACAGCCATTACGGCATTAAAGTGTTCGGCAACAGTCACGGCATGTTGCAGGGATATTGCTCCACGCGCCATTCGCTCTCAAGCTGCGTCATCGCTGAAGAGAACGGCGACATGGAGCGTGATTACGCTTACACCATCGGTCGGGCAATGGCGGATCTGCAAGCGCCGGAATGGGTCGGGGCCGAGTGCGCGCGCCGCACCTTATCCCGCCTGTCGCCGCGCAAGCTCTCCACCATGAAAGCGCCGGTCATTTTCGCCAATGAAGTGGCGACAGGGCTATTTGGTCATCTGGTCGGGGCGATTGCCGGCGGCGCGGTCTACCGTAAATCCACTTTTCTGCTCGACTCGCTGGGCAAACAAATTCTGCCGGAATGGTTAACCATCGAAGAACACCCGCATCTGCTAAAAGGGCTGGCGTCTTCACCGTTCGACAGCGAAGGCGTGCGTACGGAGCGCCGGGACATTGTGAAGGATGGCGTACTGACGCAATGGTTGCTGACCAACTATTCTGCCCGCAAACTGGGGCTGAAAAGTACCGGTCATGCCGGCGGCATTCATAACTGGCGTATCGCCGGGCAGGGGCTGAACTTTGAGCAGTTGCTAAAAGAGATGGGCACCGGCCTGGTGGTGACGGAACTGATGGGCCAGGGCGTCAGCGGTATTACCGGCGACTACTCCCGCGGCGCTGCGGGATTCTGGGTTGAAAATGGTGAAATCCAGTACCCGGTAAGTGAAATTACCATTGCCGGTAATTTAAAAGAGATGTGGCGTAATATTGTCACCGTAGGTGATGATATTGAAACGCGCAGTAATATACAGTGTGGTTCGGTATTGTTACCGGAGATGAAAATCGCCGGACAATAATACCCGTCATACTTCAGGCTGCAGGCGCGTTGGCTGCCTGCGACCCGAATTATTCAGGGTATTACACTTATCGTTAATAATAAAAAAGGAAGTGAGCAATGCGTAAAAGCCTGTTAGCTATTCTTGCTGTGTCATCGCTGGTATTCGGTTCGGCTGTTTTTGCTGCCGATCTTGAAGATAATATGGATATTCTCAATGATAACCTGAAAGTTGTTGAGAAAACGGATAGTGCCCCTGAACTGAAAGCGGCATTAACCAAAATGCGCGCGGCCGCGCTGGATGCTCAAAAAGCTACGCCGCCAAAGCTGGAAGATAAAGCGCCGGATAGCCCGGAAATGAAGGATTTTCGTCACGGTTTTGACATTCTGGTCGGCCAAATTGATGGCGCGCTGAAGCTGGCGAACGAAGGTAACGTTAAAGAAGCGAAAGCGGCGGCGGAAGCGCTAAAAACCACCCGCAATACGTATCATAAGAAGTATCGTTAATTTTTGTGGGATGGCGGCTTCGCTTTATCCGCAGGTCGCCATCCGGCAAAATGTAATACCCATCACACTTTCTCACTTTATACGACAACGTTATTGTTTCGCCATTTCCTCTTTATGCTGCGATAGATCTCACACTTTCCCGGCGATAATTCATTAATGCCGCCTTTTCTGTGGCGCAGATCACCTATCCCACTCGCGTTTCCACTTCGAGGTGGAAAATAACTCGCTACAAACTTTTAACCCTTACCGCTAGTTTTATCTCATTGCCATTAACGGGGTGAGACGCGTGGATAACGGAGCAGTAAAACACGATGCTGGTGAGCGAATTAACGAACTGGCTGAACAGGTGTTAACGCAGGTGGATGGCCTGCTGGGGCGGCATCACATTGTCCCCAATGCGGTACAGACGCAAATGCTGACCTCGCACGTTCGCGCGATGGCGCACCGGTCAATTACCGGCGAGCCTTTACCGGAAGTCGATGCCAGCTTGTTTGATGAAATCTCAGCCGAATCAATGGCGCTCGCCCGCGAAATCGTGGCGGCGTTTGGCAACCTTCCTGACGAAGAGGCCTGGCTATTATCGGTACATTTTGAAGTCGCGAAAGACAACCTCTAAGGAGCAAAAAATGGAACAGATTACCGTCGTGATTGGCGATCGCCTGGGTAAAGGCCAGAAAGTGGCGGCAGGCGTGGAAAAAGCGGGCGGTCGCGCGGTCGTCGTACCGGGCGTCGCGGCAGACATGAAGCTGGGCGATGTGATGAAAGCGGAAAACGCCACCTTCGGCATTTCATTTTGCGGCAGCGGCGGCGCGGGCGCTATCACCGCGCAAAACAAGCATGGCTACAAAGCCAAATATGGCATGCGGTCAGTGGATGAAGGCGTCACCGCTATTAATGAAGGCTGCAACGTGTTGGGTTTCGGCTTTATGGATAAAGAAGAGCTCGGCGAGCGCCTGGTGCAGGCGTGGCAAAAGAAATACGGCGCCTGATGATGAAAGAGCAATTCACCACCACGGTGAGAGTAAAAGGCAAGGGCGACGCCAAAGCACGCGCCTTTGCCGATGCGCTGAACCATGTTCAGTCGGCGGTGATGAGAGAGTCGCCGTATATCTTACTGCGTATTGAGCCACAGGATGTGCGGATTGTTCAGGCGCATGAGTCGGTGCGTAAAGAGGCCTTTCTGTTTTTCTTTTTGCGCCGGGAACGACGCACTTACAGCGTGGAGCTGGATGTGACCGTCAACGTGACCGCCATCAATCTCGACAGGGTGGATTTCGTCGCGAAACGCTGATTTTTATTAAAAAGGCATAGTTATGTTCCTGATAATACTAATTAAATCGCTCATTATCGGCGCGCTGGTCGGCGTAGGGGTGGGCGCTGGGGCTGCACGCATGTTTCACGCGCCAACCACGCAGGGGATGGGCGCGTTCCGTACGTTGGGCGAACTCAACTCTTGTGAAGGCGACCCGGCATCTCACTTCTCCTTTGGGCTGGGGTTCTTCTTTAACGCCTGGGCCTCGTCTGTGGCGGCCGGATCGTTCACCCAGGATGTCGATCACCGCATCATCCCTAACTGGGGCGCGGCGGCGCTAATGATCAAAAACCGTAACGTCGGCGAGACGCTGCACGACCCGAAAAAAATGGCGATCGCCTGCGCCGTCATCGGCATGATCGTCGTGACGTTCCTTAACCTGACCGCCTCATCCGTGCCAGAAGCGCTACAGGTGACGGCGGTTAAGGTGCTGGTACCGGCGGCAAACCTGCTGGTCAACATCGTCATGCCTGTGATCTTCTGGTTAGCGGCGATCGACGCTGGTAAAAAATCGGGCTTCTGGGCCACCGTTTTCGGCGGCGCGGCGCAGCTCATCATGGGGAACGCCGTACCGGGGTTGGTACTGGGTATTTTGATCGGCAAAGGCGTAGAAGAGAGCGGCTGGAACCATGTCACCAAAGTGATGATGGTCGCCATCGTTTTGCTGTTTGTGTTGAGCGGCTTCTTCCGCGGCTTCGACATGAAAATGATCGAGTCTTTCAACATGACGGTACCGAACTGGCTTGAACTGATCCACAACTCGCTCAGCGGCAAATAACGGAGGCCACAATGGAAGAGAATAAAGGTTTTTGGTATGCCGACTGGTCGTTCCCGATCTTTGTTGGCCTGCTCTCCTCCGGCGTTTTCGCCGGGACGCATATGTACTATCTGTACGGTATCGGCGCATTTAACGAAGTTGCTTTTGTGGCGATGTTGAAAGCGGGGATGGATACCGGCGTCTACGGCGCGGTCGCCGCTTTCGGCGCCAGCTTTTTATTTGCCCGCATTATCGAAGGTTCGCTGGTCGGAATTCTGGATATCGGCGGGGCAATTCAGACTGGCGTGGGCTTAGGGGTTCCGGCGTTACTGCTGGGGGCTGGCTTTGTCTTCCCGGTGGCGAACTTTATCGCTTCGCTGATAACCGGTCTGGTGATTGGCCTGGCGATTGGCTACATCATTATTCTGGCGCGTAAGTTCACCATCAATCAGAGCGACTCCACGTACGGAGCGGACGTCATGATGGGGGCCGGTAACACTTCAGGCCGTTTTCTGGGGCCGTTGATTATCCTCAGCGCCATGACGGCATCGATTCCCATTGGTCTGGGCTCTCTGGTGGGCGCGCTGCTGTTTTATATCTGGCAGAAGCCGATTACCGGCGGCGCGATTTTAGGCGCGATGATCCTCGGTTCCATCTTCCCGGTTGCGATTAGCTAATTGTTGATTTGTAGGCCGGATAAGGCGGTTGCGCCGCCATCCGGCAAAGGAGAGAGCGATGTTTGATTTACTCCTGCGCCATGCGCGTCTGGTCGATGACACGCTGACTAATATTGCCCTGCAAGATGGCAAAATCGCGGCGTTGGGTGACGTTGATGGTCCGGCGCTGAAAACCATTGACCTGCGCGGCGAGTGTTTTGTCAGCGCGGGTTGGATTGATTCTCACGTTCACTGCTACCCGACATCGCCGATTTACCACGACGAACCGGACAGCGTGGGTATTGCCACTGGCGTTACCACAGTGGTGGATGCAGGCAGCACTGGCGCAGATGATATTGACGATTTTTACACCCTGACCCGTGACGCGACCACCGACGTTTATGCGCTATTGAATGTTTCACGCGTTGGGCTTATTGCCCAAAACGAGCTGGCTAACATGGCCAATATTGACGCCGATGCGGTCCGGCAGGCGGTAAAACGCCACCCGGATTTTATCGTCGGCCTCAAGGCGCGGATGAGCAGCAGCGTGGTAGGCGTTAACGGCATCACGCCGCTGGAACGCGCTAAAGCCATGCAGCAAGAAAACGGCAACCTGCCGTTGATGGTGCATATTGGCAATAACCCGCCGGATCTGGACGAAATAGCGGAGCGTCTGACGGCGGGCGATATCATTACCCACTGTTACAACGGTAAGCCGAACCGTATTCTGACGCCGGAAGGCGAGCTGCGCGCCTCGGTGACACGAGCGCTGGCGCGCGGCGTGCGTCTGGACGTCGGACATGGTACCGCCAGCCTGAGCTTTGCGGTGGCGAAACGCGCCATTAGCCTGGGGATTTTACCGCATACCATCAGTTCCGATATCTACTGCCGTAACCGCATCAATGGCCCGGTGCATTCGCTGGCTAATGTGATGTCGAAATTCCTCACCATCGGCATGTCGCTGCCGCAGGTCATTGCGTGCGTGACGGCCAATGCCGCCGATAGCCTGAATCTGAAAACCAAAGGTCGTCTTCAGCCTGGTCTGGATGCCGACCTGACCCTCTTTACACTTAAACGCCAGCCCACCGTGTTGGTAGACGCGGAAAACGACAGCTTACAGGCTGAAGAATTGCTGACGCCGCTTGCCGCGATACGCGCAGGCAAGGGCTATATGACCGAACAAGGGAGCGCGGAACATGCCTTCGATTTTTGAGAAGTATCAATTAAAACAGGTGATTAACGTCTCCGGACGTATGACGGCGCTCGGCGTCTCTACGCCGCGCCCGGAAGTGATAGACGCGGCGATGGCCGGAATGAATCAGTATTTCGAGATGAAAGATCTGGTGAATAAAACCGGCGAGTACATTGCGAAATTGCTGGAGGTGGAAGGGGCGACGGTAGTCTCCTGCGCCAGTGCGGGTCTTGCCCAGTCGGTTGCCGCGGTACTGGTTCAGGACAGCGACTGGCTGCTGGAAAACCTGCACGTTACACCGATTGAAAATAACGAAATCGTCCTGCCAAAGGGCCACAACGTCAACTTTGGCGCGCCGGTGGGAACGATGGTGGCGCTGGGCGGCGGCAAACTGGTGGAAGCCGGTTACGCCAACGAATGTTCCGCCGCGCAGTTGGCGGCGGCCATTACGCCGCGCACGGCGGCTATTCTCTATATCAAATCTCACCACTGCGTACAGAAAAGTATGCTCAGCGTGGAGCAGGCTGCGGTGGTGGCGCGTACGCATAATCTCCCGCTGATTGTGGACGCGGCGGCGGAAGAAGATTTGCAGTGCTACTACCGCGTGGGCGCAGATCTCGTTATCTATAGCGGCGCGAAAGCGATTGAAGGGCCGACCAGCGGGCTGGTGATTGGTAAAACGCAGTATGTTGAGTGGGTAAAACGTCAGTCAGCGGGCATAGGCCGGGCGATGAAGGTCGGCAAAGAGGGAATTGTTGGCCTGACCTGTGCCATTGAATTGTACCTGCGGGCGCAAAAAGAGAGCGGCGCGGAGATGGTAGAAAAAATGGCGCCCTTTATCGACACGTTGAACACGTTTAACGGCGTCAGCGCCCGTGTGGTGTGGGACAGCGCCGGACGCGACATCGCGCGCACGGAAATTAAGTTTGATGAAGCCGTTACCGGCATCGCCACTGGCGAACTGGTAGACGCGCTGAAGCAAGGGGAATACGCGATTTACTTTCGCGGATACAAAGCCAACGAAGGAATTATTGAAGCGGATGTCCGCAGCGTCGATCGCGCGCAGTTAGCGATTGTGGCGCGTCGTATTGGCGAGGTGATTAATCAGGAGAAACAAGCATGAAACTGACCCCTAACTTTTACCGCGATCGCGTTTGCCTGAACGTACTGGCCGGTTCGAAAGATAACGCCCGGGAAATCTACGCGGCGGCGGAAGGTCATGTGCTGGTTGGCGTGCTCTCCAAAAACTATCCGGATGTGGCAAGCGCAGTCGCGGATATGCGTGAATATGCGGCGCTTATCGACAATGCGCTCTCCGTCGGACTGGGGGCAGGCGATCCTAACCAGTCGGCGATGGTGAGCGAAATCTCGCGTCAGGTACAGCCGCAGCATGTCAACCAGGTGTTTACCGGCGTAGGGGCCAGCCGGGCGCTGCTGGGGCAAAATGAGACGGTGGTGAACGGTCTTGTCTCGCCGACCGGCACGCCGGGACTGGTGAAAATTTCCACCGGCCCGCTAAGTAGCCGCGCGCCGGACGGCATCGTACCCATAGAAACGGCGATTGCGCTACTCAAAGACATGGGCGGCAGCTCCGTTAAATACTTTCCGATGGGAGGGCTCACCTGTCGCGACGAGTATAAAGCGGTAGCTGAGGCCTGCGCCCGCCATGATTTCTGGCTGGAACCGACGGGCGGTATCGATCTGGAAAACTTCGCCGAGATTCTGCACATCGCCCTTGATGCAGGTGTAAGCAAAATCATTCCTCACATTTATAGTTCGATTATTGATAAGGTGAGCGGCAACACCCGTGCGGACGATGTGCGTCAGTTACTCGCTATCGTCCGGTCGCGTGTCGGCTAATCATGAGGAGAGAGACGTGCGATTCCCCAACCAACGTTTAGCGCAGCTATTTGCGATGCTGCAAAACGAGATGCTGCCGCAGGACGAACTGGCGCAGCGGTTGTCGGTCTCCACGCGTACCGTTCGGGCGGATATCGCCGCGCTGAACATGTTGCTGACGCCGCATGGCGCGCAATTTACTCTCAGCCGCGGCAACGGGTATCAGCTCAAAATTGATGATCCGGCACGTTATCAATCCCTGCAAACGCAGCAATCTCCCGCCCTGGCGCGCGGTCCGCGCACCAGCCAGGAGCGGATACACTATTTGCTGGCGCGTTTTTTAACCTCCGCCTTCTCGCTGAAGCTGGAGGATTTGGCAGATGAATGGTTTGTCAGCCGTGCGACGCTGCAGAACGACATGGCGGACGTGCGCGAGCATTTGCTGCGTTATCATCTGACGCTGGAAACGCGTCCGCGTCATGGCATGAAACTGTTTGGCGGAGAGATGGCGATTCGCGCCTGTCTGACCGACCTTTTATGGACGCTGGCGCAGCAGGAGCCCTCCCATCCGTTAATTGTTAGTACCACGCTGAACACCGAGGTGTCTCAACGGCTGCAGTCTCTTTTGCCGGATATTTTCTCTCATTGTCAAATCCGCCTGACCGATGAGAGCGAACTGTTTCTGCGTTTATACTGCGCGGTGGCGGTACGGCGTATTCGCGAGGGGTATCCGTTATCGGAATGCGTGGCGGAGGAGGTCGATGAAAAGGTGCGCCATGCGGCGCATGAGATTGCGGAGCTACTACAACAGCTGGCCGACAAGCCGCTGTCGGAGCCGGAAGTAAGCTGGCTGAAGGTGCATATTGCCGCCCGCCAGGTACAGGAGATTGCCCCCAGCGCCATTAATGCCGATAATGAAGAGGCGCTGGTGCGCTATATCCTCAATTTTATTAATACCCAGTACAACTATAACCTATTGAATGATAAACAGCTTCACGCGGACTTGCTGACCCACATCAAAACGATGATCACCCGCGTGCGCTACCAGATCATGATCCCCAACCCACTACTGGAAAATATTAAGCAGCACTATCCGATGGCGTGGGATATGACATTGGCGGCGATATCGAGTTGGGGAAAATACACGCCGTATACCATTAGCGAAAACGAAATCGGTTTTCTGGTGCTGCATATTGGCGTTGGGCTGGAACGTAGTTACAACATTGGCTACCAGCGGCAGCCGCAGGTACTGCTGGTGTGTGATGCTGGTAATGCGATGGTGCGGATGATTGAAGCGGTACTGGCGCGGAAATACCCGCAGATTGAGATAGCCCGCACTTTGACGCTACGCGACTATGAGGCGCGGGACAGTATTGTGGAGGATTTTGTGATTTCCACGGCGCGGATCGGCGAAAAAGATAAACCGGTCATTATGATCGCCCCCTTTCCTACCGACTATCAATTGGAGCAGATCGGTAAGCTGGTGCTGGTGGACAGAACCCGTCCGTGGATGCTGGATAAATATTTCGATGCCTCGCATTTTCGCATTGTGGAAGGGGAAATAGATCAACAGACGCTGTTTAAAACGCTGTGCGATCAGTTGCACGAGGAAGGCTTTGTTGATGCGGCGTTTCTCGATTCGGTTATTGAACGTGAAGCTATCGTCAGTACGTTATTAGGCGACGGGATTGCCTTGCCACACGCGCTGGGGCTGCTGGCGAAGAAAACGGTGGTTTATACGGTGCTCGCGCCACAGGGGATTGCCTGGGGTGATGAAACGGCGCACGTTATTTTTTTACTCGCCATCAGCAAAAGTGAATATGAAGAGGCGATGGCCATCTACGATATTTTCGTCACTTTCCTGCGCGAACGCGCTATGACGCGCCTCTGCGCATGTCAGAATTTTACGCAATTTAAAACGGTCGCGATGGAGTGTGTGAGTCGTTTTTGACACTTTCCCGTCACGTCATTGTTAAGAAGATTTATGTACTTGTCGGTATGCCAGCACGGGTTATTTTACCCAATCTTCGTACTGCAAACCCGGTACCCGCTCAAACTCCCTCACGTTATTAGTGACCAGTATCGCCCCGGACGCAATGGCATGGCCGGCGATAGCCGCATCGTTTGATCCAATCGGCGTACCGACGGCGGCCAGTACGGCACGGATCTCTGTGGTGGCATCCACTGCCGCCCGGTCCCAGGCCAGCACGGCATCCAGGCGACTACAGAATGCATCAACCAGTTGGGCATGGCGCGGCGAGGCCTTTTTGCCCGTACAGCCAAAACGCATTTCGGCGTAGGTAATCGCCGACACCACAATACGATGGCGGCGCAGCACTGCCTGCTCAAGGCGTTTCAGCACAGCTTCCGGCTGTTCGCGCATAATGAAAGAACAGATGCAGGTATCCAGCATGTAGGTTTTACTCATAGTTCAAAGCGTCCCTCATCGCTGATGATGTCTTCGCGTTCCGTCAGAAAGTCTGGGCTGGCTTTTTCCTCATGACGGAATGATCCCCAGGAAGGGCGGGCGGGGCGCAGTATAATCGTGTCGCCTTCGCGGAAGATTTCAAGTTCGTTGACGCCGTCAAAATCCAGATCGCGTGGAAGGCGGATCGCGCGGTTATTGCCATTTTTAAATACAGATACGGTTCGCATGGTCGTCTCCTGCCCTTGTGGGCGTGATGTTATAGGCCAGTGTCGGAGTTAATTATATGCCTGTGCGTGACATATGTATAGGCATATGCATATACCTGTAAGCAGGAGGCGAAAGAAGGGCGTAAAAGTAGCGGACGAGTAACGGTTTTGACCCAATATCCCCGCATCAACGCAAATGATGCACTACCTGGTTGCTGCTACCGCGCCAGATAAGCGCCGGGTCTTTCAGATCCTGCACAAATTTGCCATCGACCAGCACGTTGATGAGATTGACCACCTGCATTTGCGCGGCGTTGAGTTCATTGAGCTTGTAGCCGGTCCACACCCAGATATCTTTCCCCGGGCACTCTGCGCGGATGCGTTGTACCAGTGCCAGGATATCCGGTACGTTTTGCGGATGCAGCGGATCGCCGCCCGACAGCGAGATCCCCTGACGGTGAATGCGCGTGTCGTTCAGATCGGCAATGATCTTATCTTCCATCTCTTTGGTAAACGGCTGGCCGGAGTTCAGCCGCCAGGTGCTTTTGTTATAGCAGCCAGGACATTCGTGCACGCACCCTGACACAAACAGGGTGCAGCGGGTGCCGGGGCCGTTAACGATGTCTACGGGGTAGTATTGGTGAAAGTTCATGTTTCCTCGTTGCATTTGGCGCTGTAGCGGCGTTGGCCGCTCTCACTTACCCAGGTCACTTACTTATGTAAGCTCCCTGGGATTCGTTCGTTTGCCGCCTTGCTACAACACCAACTGCTTAGAGGAAACTCATGAAATTGGAACTATAGCCAGCGGTTATAGGCCGGATAAGGTGTTTACACCGCCATCCGGCATTTACGCATTGCAAACGGAGGATTAACCTATCTGCCCATTGCCTAAATGCTTCACGCGGCGCTTCACTTCTTCCTGCTTACCGGCGTTAAACGGGCGTGCGTCCGGGCTGCCTAAATAACCGCACACGCGGCGGGTGACCGAGACGCGCGCGGCGTCGTGGTTGCCGCATTTCGGGCAGGTGAAACCTTTACTGGTACATTCGAACTCGCCGGTAAAGCCGCACTCGTAGCATTCATCGATCGGCGTGTTGGTGCCGTAATACGGTACATGCTGATAGCTGTAATCCCAGACATCTTCCAGCGCTTTCAGGTTGTGCTGAATGTTCGGGTATTCGCCGTAGCAAATGAAACCCCCGTTCGCCAGCGGCGGATACGGCGCTTCGAAATCGATTTTGTCGTACGGGTTAACCTTCTTCTCCACGTCGAGGTGGAAGCTGTTGGTGTAGTAACCTTTATCGGTTACGCCCGGCACTACGCCGAACTCGGCGGTATCCAGACGGCAGAAGCGGTCACAGAGGTTTTCACTTGGCGTGCTGTACAGGCTAAAGCCGTAGCCAGTCTCTTCTTTCCACTGATCCACGGCCTGGCGCAGACGCTCCACAATTGCAATGCCTTTAGCGCGAAGCTGCTCGCTGTCGTACAGGTGTTCGCCGCCGAACAGCGCGTTAATGGTTTCATGGATACCAATGTAGCCCAGAGAGATGGACGCACGACCATTTTTAAAGATTTCAGACACGTCGTCGTCCGCTTTCAGCCGCACGCCGCAGGCGCCTTCCATATACAGGATAGGCGCGACGCGGGCTTTCACGCCTTCAAGGCGGGCGATACGGGTCATCAGCGCCTTCCGCGCCAGCGCCAGACGTTCATCCAGCAGTTTCCAGAATGCGGTTTCGTCGCCTTTTGCTTCCAGCGCGATGCGCGGCAGGTTAAGGCTAATCACGCCCAGGTTGTTACGCCCGTCGTGGATCTGCTCGCCGTTTTCGTTCTCCCACACGCCGAGGAAGCTGCGGCAGCCCATTGGCGTTTTGAACGAACCGGTGACTTTGACCACCTGATCGTAGTTGAGGATGTCCGGATACATGCGCTTGCTCGCGCACTCCAGCGCCAGTTGTTTAATGTCGTAGTTCGGATCGCCAAACTTGTGGTTCAAACCATCGCGGATAGCGAAGACCAGTTTCGGGAACACGGCGGTTTTGCGATTTTTACCCAGACCGGCGATACGGTTACGCAAAATAGACGCCTGGATCAGACGCGACTCCCAACTGGTGCCGAGGCCAAAACCAAAGGTCACGAAAGGCGTCTGGCCGTTAGCGGTGTGCAGCGTGTTAACTTCGTATTCCAGCGACTGGAAGGCGTCGTAGCACTCTTTTTCGGTGCGAGAACGCGCATACCCTTCGGCATCCGGGATCTGCCACTCATCGGCGGTTTTGCGGTGCTTGTTGTAGCTTTCGGTGACAAACGGCGCCAGCACTTCGTCGATACGGTTAATGGTGGTGCCGCCATAAATATGGCTGGCGACCTGCGCGATAATCTGCGCGGTAACGGCAGTGGCGGTAGAGATTGATTTCGGCGGTTCGATCTCGGCGTTACCCATCTTAAAGCCCTGGGTCAACATGCCTTTCAGGTCGATCAACATACAGTTGAACATCGGGAAGAACGGCGAATAGTCGAGATCGTGATAGTGGATATCGCCGCGCTCATGCGCTTGTACTACGTCACGCGGCAACAGGTGCTGGCGGGCATAGTGTTTGGCGACAATCCCGGCCAGCAAATCGCGCTGGGTGGGAATGACTTTACTGTCTTTGTTGGCGTTTTCATTGAGCAACGCGGAGTTAGTTTGCTCTACCAGGCCGCGAATCTCCTGGTTCAGACGACCACGCTTTTCACGCTGAATGTCGCGATCGTGACGGTATTCGATGTAGGCGCGGGCAAGCTGTTTGTACGGGCCGGACATCAGTTGGTTTTCAACCGCAGTCTGGATCTCGTTAATATCCACCTGACTGCGTGCGTTCATTTGGCTGCTAACGACTTCTGCGACGGTGGCACAGTAATCTGCGTCATCGACTCCCGCTGCTTTAGCTGCACGTAGAATGGCTTCCTTAATGCGCTCTGATTTGAATGGCACTTTACAGCCATCTCGTTTCATCACATGCGGTGTCATGATCACTCCATATTTGTAAGAACAGGTTATCCACAGAGGCCGGGGAAGCCATAACAGGTTTATTCATCTCTTTTCCAACGACTTCCCGCAATCCTGACCCAGGTTATCCACAATTCACCTTGTGTCGAGTGAACAGGTGTTGTAGCAATTGTAGTCAATTAATACAACATATTGGGTCGGCGTGCATTTTAAAGTCTATATGTAGTGATTTGCATCAAGGATGTTTGCAATTTTATTGATGTAGAACAAGGTAAAAATCAGAGCGTACAGATGGCGGGCGCTGTAGCGTTTGTAAAAGATAGCAAGAAAAATCTGATTAATTATTCAACAAAAACAGACAGTAACCTGGAGCAACGCCACAGCCCGTGTCAATAGGTTTGTGGCGTTTATCCGTATAAGGACGTCGCGTTAGCGTTGTAACCACCAGATGGCTTCAAATGGGCGGAGCGTCATCGCCGCTGGCTGGCTGGCGACCTCGCCATAATTATGCAGTAGCGCCTGCCACTGTCCTTTGATATGCGGCGGATGCCACTCCTGGCACTGGTCGCTCAGATTGGCGACAACCAGCAGGGTTTGCCCCTGCCACTGGCGGCGATAACACCATACTGATGGGCTATCCGGGAGGAGATCCTGATAATCGCCCCAGATCAGTACAGGCTGGGTTTTACGTAGCGCAATCAGCTTTTGATAGGTGTAAAACACCGAGTTTTCATCGCGTAATGCCGCCGCGACATTAACCTCCGTATAGTTATCGCACAGGCTTATCCACGGCTCGCCCTGGGTGAAACCGGCGTTTTTACCGTTGTCCCACTGCATCGGCGTGCGGCTGTTGTCGCGGGATTTACTGGCCAGGATAGCCAGCAGTTCGTCGGGGTCGCGCCCGGCGGCGCGTAGCGCGGCAAACATATTATGACTTTCCACGTCGCGATAATCGGTGATGCGGGTAAAGTGTGGGTTGGTCATGCCGATTTCTTCGCCCTGATAGATATAAGGCGTCCCTTGCATACCGTGCAGCGCCATCGCCAACATTTTCGCGGCTGGAATCCGGTATTCACCCTCGTCGCCAAAGCGGGAAACGATGCGCGGCTGATCGTGATTACACCAGAATAACGCGTTCCAGGCGACGTTATGCATCCCCTGTTGCCAGTGGCGGAACAACGCTTTCAGCGCCACATAATCAGGTTTTGCCAGCGTCCACTTTTCGCCATTGGGGTAATCCACCTTCAGATGATGAAAATTGAAGGTCATCGAGAGTTCGTCGCCGCTAAGCGCGGCATATTGCTGGCAGTTTTCCAGCGTGGTAGAGGACATTTCGCCTACCGTCATCAGATTACGCGGCGTAAAAACGTCACGGTTCATTTCGCGTAAAAACGTATGCGCGCGCGGCCCGTCGGTATAAAAGCGGCGTCCGTCGCCCGTCGGATCGTCAGGAAAATCCTGATCTTTGGCGATCAGGTTCACCACGTCCAGACGCAGGCCATCCACGCCGCGATCGGCCCAGAATTCGCAGACCTTTTTCAGCTCGGCGCGCACGGCGGGATTTTCCCAGCTCAGGTCGGCCTGTTCAGGCGCGAAAAGGTGTAAATAATATTGTTCGCTCTGGCTATGCCAGCGCCAGGCGCTGCCGCCAAATTTGGATTGCCAGTTATTCGGGCAGACCTCCGGCGTGCCATCGCGCCAGATATAAAACTGACGGTATGGACTCTCTTTGTTCAGCGCTTCGCGAAACCAGGCGTGCTGGGTAGAAGTATGGTTAAACACCATATCCAGGATGATACGAATACCGCGTGCTTTCGCCTGCGCGACCAGCTCGTCAAAATCATCCAGCGTGCCGTAGGTCGGGTCGATAGCCGTATAATTTGCGACGTCATAACCGTTATCCACCTGCGGCGAGATATAAAACGGCGTGAGCCAGATGGCATCTACGCCGAGTCGCTGTAGATAGTCAAGGTGCTGCGTGACGCCGCGTAAATCGCCGGTGCCGCTGCCGGTCGTGTCCTGAAAACTTTTCGGGTAGATCTGATAGATAACGCCGTTTTGCCACCAGAGGGGAATAGTCATTGTTGTTTCCTGCAAGTGCGTTGGGACGCAACTGCGCCCCGAAGAAGTATTAGACAATTTGTAATGTGCCCTGACGATGCTTACGCTGATAGATAAAGGTGGTCAGAATCACCGGGATAACGATCGCGATAACCATCGCCATGCCGTACACCTGCCAGTAGCGCGGCGGTATAGACAGGATACCCGGCAGGCCGCCCACGCCGATACCGTTGGCGATGACGCCGTTCAGACCGCAGAGCAGTCCCGCCAGACCAGAGCCGATCATCGCGCACAGCATTGGAAAACGATACTTCAGGTTGATACCGTACATCGCCGGTTCGGTTACCCCAAGGTAAGCGGAAATGGCGGCAGGAACGGAGATCTCGCGTTCATTGTGTTTACGGCTGGAGATGATGATGCCCACCACGGCGGAGGCCTGCGCGATATTCGACAGCGCAATCAGCGGCCAGACTGGCGTACCGCCCATGCTCTGGATCATCTGCATATCGATAGCGAGCGTTGTCTGGTGGACGCCGGTAATGACCAACGGGGCATACAGGAAGCCGAACAGCGCCGCGCCTATCGGGGCGAAACTGCCGGTCATCAGATAACGTACCGCAAAGGCCACGCCGTCGCCGATCATACGACCAAAGGGGCCGATAAAGGTGTGGGCGAGAAAGACGGCCAGTATTAACGAACACACCGGGACGACGACCAGGTAGAGATAATCCGGCACGATGCGTTTCAACTGCGTTTCAATAAACCCAAGCGCCAGCCCTGCCAATAACGCCGGGATAACCTGCGCCTGGTAGCCCACTTTCTCAATGCTAAATAAGCCGAAGTTCCAGACGTCCGGCGTTTGCTGGCCCAGCAGATACGCATTCATCAACTGCGGCGACACCAGTGTCACGCCGAGCACGATACCAAGAATCGGCGTGCCGCCCATTTTTTTCACCGCCGACCAGCAGATCCCCACCGGCAGATAGAAAAAGATCGCTTCGCCGATCAACCATAAAAAATCATAAAGCGTTTTTAGCGCTGGATGCATCTGCGCCAGCGTTTGGCCGTTGCTCATCGGCACATCGCCGATCACGTTACGAAAGCCTAAGATCAAACCGCCGCTGATCAACGCCGGTAGTAGCGGAAAGAAGATCTCCGCGAAGTGGGAAATTAACTGCTCATGCCATTTCATGTTCTGGCGAGCGGCTTTTTTGGCCTGCTCTTTATCAGCATACGCTTTGCCGGTGGTCTCCAGCAGCGCGTTATAGTAATCGCCGACTTCGGTGCCGATCACCACCTGAAACTGCCCGGCGTTGGTGAAACAGCCTTTAACCATCGGTAATTGTTCGATCTCTTTTGGCCTGGCGTTCGCGGGCTGGTGGAGCACAAAGCGCAGGCGAGTAATGCAATGGCTCACCGTGGCGATGTTGTCACGCCCGCCGACCAGGTCAATCAGCCGGTCGATATCGGCTTGTTTTACTTTGCTCATCGTAAAGCCTCATGGCAGAGGAGGTAAGTTATGGGTTGGCGCAAGAGTAGCTCTTCAACGTTGGTTTAAAAATGGGAACGTTCCCGAAACGCAGCGACGATCACAAATTACTCGTGGTATTCCGTTTAATTAGTCACTCAGGCGAGGGTAGAAGGAATGACGATCCGGCGCGGATCGCAGCGGCCATTGATCTGTTCGATCAGCTGCGAAGCCGCCTGCCGTCCGGCTTCAGCATAGCCAGGATCGACAGTGACGATCTCCGGGTGCAGGAATTTTATCAGCGGCGTGTTCCCGACGCTTGCCAGTTGCAGCGTCTCAATACGTTGCTCCTGTAAATACTTACTGGCGCCCAACGCCAGCGTATCGGTGGCGCAGACTAACGCGGTGGTATCCGGCATGATGACACTTGCCGTATGCTCATAGCCCTGCTTCATGGCAAGACCGGGCAGGGCGGCGACGGGATGAAGTTTATGTTTTTTGCAAAACGCCAGGTATGCGTCATGCCGACGTTTGCCGGTGGTAATATCGCTATGGGGAACGCCCAGAAAGCTAATGTTGCGGTGTCCCTGCTCATACAGCCGCTGCATAAGGATATGAATCGCGCCCTCGTCGTCGTAACAAACGGAGGCAAAACCTTGCGCATCTCTTGCCAGCAGCACCAGCGAGGCTTTCCAGGGGGCGATCAACTCTTCTGTGATGCCGGTAAAGCCAAACAGCACCACGCCATCAATGTTACGTCGTCTGAGCATGCCCAGATGTTCCATTACCAGCGTCGGCGAGAACTGACTTTCCATCATAATAGGGTCGTAGCCCTGTTCGTAAAACGCAGGCAGCATGGTCTGAACCGCGAGGTTTTCAGACAACGAATCAAGGCGAGTGACGATAATAGCGACCACTTTATCGCTTTGTCCCCGCATCGCGCGGGCGGAGCGGGACGGGGAGAAACCGTGTTGATTCATCACCGCTTCGACACGCTCGCGGGTACGTTCGCTTACGCCGCTTTCATTGTTAAGCACGCGGGAAACGGTTGATTTCCCTACGCCGCTCAGGCGGGCGATGTCTTTGATAGTGAGCCGGTTTTGCATCCTGTTTTCCCGTGGCGTGACGCTGATGGTGATAAAAAGAGTAACTTTACTCAAGCGAAGGGCAATGGGCAAAGTCTGGTTTATCGTTGGTTTAATTACGTAACGGTATGATACCGCCATAATTGCCACAAAACTTATGGATTTATGCGTATAATCCGCGGCGCAAATTATTTACTTACCGGAGGCGACATGGACCCTGAACCCACCCCTCTCCCGCGATGGAGAATTTTCCTTTTCCGGTAAGCCTGCCTCTGCTGTCTTACCGGTGTGTAAGACAGTGACACGATAACGTCCCTGTTTTTATTTAAACATTGCTCATCGGGCAAGGCTTTGCCGCGCCTGAAGAATTTTCTGCGCCTGACTTCGGCGCGGAGGGATTACCTATGCTAAAAACCATTACCCGCCAGCTTTTTGCCCGGCTTAATCGTCATTTGCCTTATCGTCTGGTTCACCGCGATCCGCTGCCCGGCGCGCAGACCGCGGTAAATGCGACTATCCCGCCTTCGCTGAGCGAGCGCTGTCTGAAAGTCGCGGCAATGGAGCAGGAGACTCTCTGGCGCGTTTTTGATACGCACCCGGAGGGATTAAACGCCGCCGAGGTGACGCGCGCGCGTGAAAAGCATGGCGAAAACCGTCTTCCGGCACAGAAACCCTCGCCGTGGTGGGTGCATCTGTGGGTATGTTATCGCAATCCTTTCAACATCTTACTCACGATTCTTGGCGGCATTTCTTATGCCACGGAGGATCTGTTTGCCGCAGGCGTTATCGCCCTGATGGTCGGTATCTCAACGCTGCTGAATTTTGTGCAGGAAGCGCGCTCGACAAAAGCGGCGGACGCGCTAAAAGCGATGGTGAGCAATACCGCTACCGTACTGCGGGTTATTAATGAAAATGGCGAAAATGCCTGGCTGGAATTACCCATCGATCAACTGGTGCCCGGCGATATTATTAAGCTGGCGGCGGGGGATATGATCCCGGCGGATTTACGGATTATCCAGGCGCGCGATCTGTTTGTCGCCCAGGCGTCGCTGACCGGCGAATCTCTGCCGGTCGAGAAAGTCGCCGCGACGCGTGAGCCCCGGCAAAATAACCCGCTTGAGTGCGACACGCTGTGCTTTATGGGGACGAACGTCGTGAGCGGAACGGCGCAGGCCGTGGTGATGGCGACCGGCGCCGACACCTGGTTTGGTCAATTGGCGGGGCGCGTGTCGGAACAAGATAACGAGCAGAACGCTTTCCAGAAAGGAATTAGCCGCGTCAGTATGTTGCTGATCCGCTTTATGCTGGTCATGGCGCCGGTAGTACTGATTATTAATGGTTACACGAAAGGTGACTGGTGGGAAGCGGCGTTATTTGCGCTTTCGGTCGCGGTAGGACTCACCCCGGAAATGTTGCCGATGATCGTCACCTCTACCCTCGCGCGCGGGGCGGTGAAACTCTCGAAACAGAAAGTTATCGTGAAGCACCTTGATGCGATTCAGAACTTCGGCGCGATGGATATTCTGTGCACCGATAAAACCGGCACTCTGACGAAGGATAAAATTGTGCTGGAGAATCATACGGATATTTCTGGTAAGCCCAGCGAGCATGTACTGCATTGCGCCTGGCTGAACAGCCATTATCAGACCGGTCTAAAAAATTTACTGGATACGGCGGTCCTGGAGGGAGTAGACGAAACCGCCGCGCGTCAGCTCTCCGGACGCTGGCAGAAAATCGATGAGATCCCGTTTGATTTTGAGCGTCGCCGGATGTCGGTGGTGGTCGCCGAAGATTCGAACGTGCATCAACTGGTCTGCAAAGGCGCGTTACAGGAGATCCTGAACGTGTGTACTCAGGTGCGCCACAACGGCGATATTGTGCCGCTGGACGACAATATGCTGCGCCGGGTGAAACGCGTTACCGACACGCTGAACCGTCAGGGGCTACGCGTGGTCGCCGTCGCGACCAAATACCTGCCTGCGCGTGAGGGCGATTACCAGCGTATCGATGAGTCTGACCTGATCCTGGAAGGGTATATTGCTTTTCTCGATCCGCCGAAAGAGACCACCGCGCCGGCGCTGAAAGCGCTGAAGGCGAGCGGAATTACGGTGAAAATTCTCACCGGCGACAGCGAGCTGGTAGCGGCAAAGGTTTGCCATGAGGTTGGGCTGGATGCGGGCGATGTCGTTATTGGCAGTGATATTGAAGGGTTAAGCGACGACGCGCTGGCGGCGCTGGCCGCCCGTACGACGTTGTTTGCGCGTCTGACGCCGATGCATAAAGAGCGCATTGTCACTTTACTCAAACGCGAGGGGCATGTGGTCGGTTTTATGGGCGACGGGATTAACGATGCCCCGGCGTTGCGGGCGGCGGATATTGGTATCTCGGTAGATGGCGCGGTGGACATCGCCCGTGAAGCCGCCGATATTATTCTGCTGGAAAAGAGCCTGATGGTGCTGGAAGAAGGCGTCATTGAAGGTCGTCGTACTTTTTCTAATATGTTGAAATATATCAAGATGACGGCCAGCTCAAATTTCGGTAACGTGTTTAGCGTACTGGTGGCGAGCGCCTTTTTGCCGTTCCTGCCAATGCTGCCGCTGCACTTGCTGATTCAAAACCTACTGTACGATGTATCCCAGGTGGCGATTCCGTTTGATAATGTCGATGAAGAACAAATTCAAAAGCCGCAGCGCTGGAATCCGGCAGATTTGGGGCGCTTTATGGTCTTTTTCGGTCCGATCAGCTCGATTTTTGACATTTTGACCTTTTGTCTGATGTGGTGGGTATTTCATGCGAATACGCCAGAAACGCAAACTTTGTTCCAGTCCGGCTGGTTTGTGGTGGGATTACTGTCGCAAACGCTGATTGTGCATATGATCCGTACCCGCCGTCTGCCGTTTATTCAAAGTCGCGCCGCCTGGCCGCTGATGGCGATGACGTTGTTGGTGATGGTGGTGGGAGTCTCGTTGCCGTTTTCGCCGCTGGCGTCTTACCTGCAGTTGCAGGCGCTGCCGTTAAGCTATTTCCCGTGGCTGATTGCCATTCTGGCGGGCTATATGACGTTAACCCAGTTAGTGAAAGGGTTTTACAGCCGACGTTATGGCTGGCAGTAAGCGTCGAAGTATTGTGCATTATCGGCCTGGATGGCATACCAGGCCGAATAAGCGATAGCGCCATCCGGCCACTATCTATAAACGAGCGTTAGCGACGAACAGCGATCGCTTCAATCTCAATTTTCACGTCTTTCGGCAGACGGGCAACTTCCACGCAGGAACGCGCCGGGAAGGTGGCGTTGTGCTCGGTGAAGAAGGCTTCGTAGGTGGCGTTGACGGTCGCGAAATCGTTCAGGTCTTTCACGAATACGGTCGTTTTCACAATGTCGCCTACTTTCAGGCCAGCGGCTTCCACGATAGCTTTAACGTTTTCCAGCGACTGACGTGCCTGAGCGGATACGTCTTCCGCTACGGCGCCGGTTTTCGGATCGACCGGAATCTGACCGGAAGTGATTACCATGCTACCCAGGTCAACGCCCTGTACGTATGGGCCGATTGCTGCTGGTGCATTTTCCGTCGCAATAGTTTTGCTCATGATTTCTCCTGAATTACAGCGGTAATAGAATGTCCCCGCTCATTATAGGGAGCCGGGATCTCATAACCAACCCAAATTAGTTGGCCAGCACCACATAATGCGAAAACTCTTTTTCACAGTATTTGCATTTGAGGGCGATATCATTGGCGCGTTTTTTCACTGCAAAGCTGGAGGATACTGGTTCCGCGTGGCTGATGCAGTTGCTGTTCGGGCAAACCAGCACATTATTAATACGCTCTGGCAGGCTGGGGCGTGATTTCCCGACTACGTCGTAGTTGTCGATGCGGTTAACGGTGGCCTGCGGCGCGTACAGAGCAAGTTGGTTAACCTGCTCATCGGTGAGAAAGGTGTTTTCTATTTTGATTAAGTCTTTACGCCCCATCTCGCCAGACGGGAGATTCAGACCGATAGTGATTCGCTGATCGGTCTCGGTCAATTTAAACAGACTCAGCAGTTTAAAGCCTACCTGCGCAGGGATATGGTCAATCACGGTGCCGCATTTAATGGCTTCAACCTGCAGTTTGTTATCGTGTGTCATCGCTTTTCTCCCTTACAGACTCAGTTCGCTATTCAGTACCAACGCCAGTAACGCCTGGCGAGCGAAAATACCGTTGCCCGCCTGTTGGAAGTACCAGGCGTGTGGCGTTTTATCCACATCCGTGGTGATTTCATCAATCCGCGGCAGCGGGTGCAGCACTTTCATATTTTCACGCGCGCCGTTCAGGTCGCTGGCGCGCAGAACAAACTGCGCCTTCACATTGGCGTACTCCGACGGGTCGAGACGCTCTTTCTGTACGCGAGTCATATAGAGGATGTCGACGTCGGCCATGACCTCTTCAATAGAACCATGCAGGCTCCAGGCCATCCCTTTTTCATCCAGCATATCCAGAATGTACTGCGGCATCGCCAGCGCGTCCGGCGCGATAAAATAAAAACGGTTGCCGCTAAATTTCGCCAGCGCCTGGGTTAGCGAATGCACGGTGCGGCCATATTTCAGATCGCCGACCATCGCGATATGCAGGTTATCCAGACGGCCCTGCGTTTCCTGGATGGTAAACAGATCCAACAGGGTCTGCGTCGGATGCTGGTTCGAACCGTCGCCCGCATTGAGCACCGGCACCTGACCGGAAAACTCCGTCGCCAGACGTGCCGCGCCTTCTTGCGGATGGCGCATCACAATCGCGTCCACGTAAGTGCTAATCACTGAGATCGTGTCGGCTAACGTTTCTCCTTTTTTCCCCAGCGACGTGTTGGCGCTGTCGGAGAAGCCCACTACGCTGGCGCCCAGGCGATGCATTGAGGTTTCAAACGACAGGCGGGTACGCGTGGAGGCTTCGAAAAAGCAGCTGGCGATCACTTTATGTTTCAATAGCTCCGGCTGCGGGTTGGCTTTTAATTTCGCCGCCGTCGCCAGTACCAGATTAAGATCGTCGCGGCTGAGGTCGTTTATGGAAATGATATGTTTTTGATATAGCGGGTTAGCCATGTTTATCTCCTGACGCCTGGGCAAAAAAAAGCCCCTCAATTGAGGGGCTTGGTATTGGTTTTCAACGGAAAGAAAAACGGCAGGCCTGCGTCCTTTTTCAGACGCGGTAAGACAGAATGTCGTACACACTGAACCATGCTTCCTCCCGGCAAATTGTCCGCGATTATACTCAGCTCTGTTTGGGGATCAAGCGATTAATGCATGATTTACTCATCGCAAACGGTTCTTATGAATTTAAATTCATTTTAAGCAAATAATTAATTTGTTTGTGTACCAGCGCCGTGCGCTGAACGACCCGTGGTGCGACCCAGACAATACTGCTACCGGCAACGACGCCGAGAATTTCCGGCAATGCGTGGTAATCCAGAATTCTTGCGACGGCGCGACCATAACCTGCTGCCGTATGGATAAGGATAAATTCGCTATTATGTTCAACGCTGACGACCATTTCGGCTATTGAACGTCCGGCATCCGGCGAAGGACGCCGCTGGGGATTTACGGAATAAATCTTTTGTCCCTTCGTATTTCTGATTTTTATTGCGCCCAGCAGCTTGAGCAGGCGCGAAACCGTAGACTGACTGATACCTTCAAATCCCTCATTTTGTAAATCGCGGCGAATCTCCTCCTGGGACAGGTAACTTTTTTCACTAATCAGGCGCTGACAAACCGCCAGTTGCTGTTGTTCTTTGGCGGAGTAATCATCGTATTCCTTCATAAATGCACCTTATCTTTATTATTAATATCAACGGACTGGCGAAATTCATCACATTTGTCACATCGATTGCGGATCAATCGGGCGGTTTTGCAGGAAAATGAGAAGCCGATCAAAAAAGGTGACGGCGTGCCTGATGGCGCTGTGCTTATCAGTCCTGTCGGATAAGACGCGTCGCCATCTGGCTCGTTACATCATCGCTCCGATGCTCAGTACCGCCATATTCAGCAATGTCAGGATCAGCAACAGCGGCGCGACCCATTTCAGATAGCGGACATAGGGAACCCGCGCGATCGCCAGACCGCCCATGACCACGGCGGAGGTGGGAGTAACCAGGTTCACAATCCCGGAGGCCGACTGGTAGGCGGTTACGACCAAATCCCGCTGTACGTGGGCAAAATCCGCTAACGGCGCCATAATGGGCATTGTCAATACGGCAAGACCGGAAGAGGAGGGCACCAGGAAGGAGAGCAATACTTCCAGCCAGTAGGTTACGTTTATGAAAATGGTGGTAGAGAGGCCGGAAACCAGACTTTCCGCGCTGTGCAAAATAGTGTGGGTAATCATACCGTTATCCATGACCACCACAATGCCGCGCGCGATACCAATAATTAGCGCCACGCCGAGCAAATCCCGCGCGCCATTGATAAAGGTACTGGTGAACGCTTCCTCGCCCATCCGCGTTATCACGCCAACGATAATCGCCGCCGCCAGAAAAACGCCGGAGATTTCCGCCATCCACCAGCCGAGAACCGCCACGCCGTAAATCATCACCGCGAAAGAGGCGGCGAAGATCAGCAGCACCCATTTCCGGGTAGCCGTAAACTCCAGCAGTGTATTGGCGCGATTGCCAAGGAAATGGGCGCGATTTTCCTCCATTTTATCCGCCACGATAGAAAGCTCAGGATGGGCGCGGACTTTGCGCGCATAGCGCATTACCCAAAACACGCACAATACGTAGCCGACGATTAACAGCAGTACGCGCATCAGCATTCCCTGAGTAAAAGGGATGCCGGCGGCGTTGGCGGCAATGACCGTGGCGAAAGGGTTAATGGTCGAACCGAGCGTGCCTATCCCTGCGCCGAGCAGTACGGTTGCCGCCGCCACTAACGGATCGAAGCGGGCCGCCATCATGACCGGTACCAGCAGCGTGTAGAAGGGCAACGACTCCTCCGCCATGCCATAGATAGTGCCGCCTGCGGCGAACAGCGCCATCAGAATGGGGATCATCCACTCATCTTTGCCGTTGAGTTTGATAGTTACCCGTTCAATACCGGCATCAATCGCCCCCGTTTTATTCACCACCCCCAGAAAGCCGCCGATAATCAAGACAAACAGCGCGACGTCAATGGCGCCAGCGGTGTAGGTTTCGTGGTTATAGAGGCCGTCAATCGGCGCCAGTAAAACAGCGGTAATCCCTTGCGGATGCGCGTCCACGGGGGCATACGTTCCCGCCACCGGCACCTCTTTTCCCAGCGTGGCGTTCATCGCCATTTGGTATTTTCCCGCCGGCACAATCCAGGTCATCACCGCGACCAGGGCAATAAGAATAAACAGGATGGTATAAGCGGTGGGAAATTTAAATTTACCCATGATGTTCTCTCCTGATATCACGGATATGCGCCGCGAGGGCGCATATCCTGTGGGATTAGTCGCCGAGCGTCGCCACCATGACTGCTTTGATGGTGTGCATCCGGTTTTCCGCTTCATCGAAGACTATCGAGCCTGCGGACTCGAACACCTCTTCCGTGACCTCCAGTCCTTTCAGGCCGTAAGCCATTTCGATTTCGCGTCCCACTTTGGTGTGCTCGTTATGGAAGGCGGGCAGGCAGTGCATAAACTTCACATCAGGATTACCGGTAGCGTTTACCACCTGCTGGTTGACCTGATATGGCGTCATCAGACTGACGCGCTCCGCCCAGGCTTCTTTGGGTTCTCCCATCGAGACCCAGACGTCGGTATAGAGGAAATCCACACCGTGAACGCCGTCTTCAACGCTCTCCGTTAAGGTGATACGAGCGCCAGTAACGCTGGCGATTTCCCGGCACTGCGCGACCAGCGCGGCATCAGGCCAGAAGGACTTTGGCGCTATCAGGCGGATATCCATGCCCATCTTCGCCGCGCCCACCATCAGCGAGTTGCCCATGTTGTTGCGCGCGTCGCCCAGGTAGGCGAAGCTCAGTTCCGGCAGCGTTTTACCCGGCGCGTGTTCCAGCATGGTCATCAGATCGGCCAGGATCTGTGTGGGGTGAAATTCATCGGTCAGGCCGTTCCAGACGGGAACGCCCGCGTATTCCCCCAGCTCTTCCACAATGTGTTGACCAAAACCGCGATATTCGATGCCGTCATACATCCGCCCCAGGACGCGAGCAGTATCTTTCATGGACTCTTTATGGCCGATCTGCGAGCCGCTTGGGCCGAGATAAGTCACCTGCGCGCCCTGGTCGAACGCGGCGACTTCAAACGCGCATCGGGTGCGGGTAGAGGTTTTTTCAAAAATCAGCGCGATGTTTTTGCCGATCAGTGTTTGCTTTTCGCATCCGGCTTTTTTTGCGGCTTTCAGCTCAATAGCCAGATCGATGAGGTGTTGGATTTCCGCCGGGGTGTAGTCAAGCAGCTTCAAAAAGTTACGATTTTTCAGTGAAATAACCATTACAATATCCTTGTTAAAATGAATTGCCTGATGGCGCTGCGCTTATCCGGCCCACGGTTATGCGCGCTCTGTAGGCCGAATAAGGCGGAAGCCGCCATCCGGTAAAAAGCCTTATGCGTCAACGTCGGCGGTTTCACACCGAATCAAAGTACCTTTCTCGCCCGCGAGAATGGCTTGCCCATCCGCCAGCGAGCCGATTCCGGCAATGCCGCGGCAATGGCTGACAAACTCAGCGCAGGCGGTCACTTTCGGGCCCATCGAACCGGCGTCGAACTGCATTTCACGAAGCAGCTCCGGCGTAACCTGCGCCAACGGGCGTTGGGTGGGCTTGCCCCAGTCGAGATACACCGCGTCGGCATCGGTCAGAATGAGCAGCGCGTCGGCGTGAATTTGGCTGGCAAGCAGGGCGGCGGACAGATCTTTGTCGATCACCGCCTCGATACCGTGGTAGCCATCGGCTTTTTCCACGACCGGCACGCCGCCGCCGCCGTTACAGATAACCAGGTGATCGCGGCTAATCAGCGCGCGGATGGCATCGTTTTCCACAATGCGTTTCGGCTGCGGGGAGGGCACAACGCGGCGGAAGGCGTTACCGTCGGCTTTGAATACCCAGCCCTTTTCTGCCTGTAACGCACGGGCCTGCGCTTCGTCGTAAATCGGTCCGATATATTTGGTTGGATTGAGGAATGCCGGGTCGTTGGCATCGACTTCGACCTGGGTGAGCAGGACGCTGATTTCACGCTCCGGCAGATGATTCTTCAGCGCCTGTTGCAGCATGTAGCCAATCATGCCCTGGCTTTCCGCACCGAGAATATCGAGCGGATAGGGCGTAACGTTAGCGTAGGCGCTATTTTGTAGCGCCAGCAGTCCTACCTGTGGGCCGTTGCCGTGCACTAACACCACGCGCCATTGCCGGGTAAGCTGGGCGATGGTTCTGGCCGCCAGTTCGATATTTTTACGCTGAATATCAGCCTCCAGCGGTTCGCCGCGTTTGAGCAGCGCATTGCCGCCCAGCGCGACGACCAGTGTGCGTTTGTTTTCCATAACGTCTCCTTTAAATACCATCGCGTTCCAGTGGACAGCTCATGCAGCGTGCGCCCCCGCGCCCGCGACCCAGTTCATCGCCGGGAATGGGAAGGACGGTAATGCCAGCTTTGTCGTATTTTTCGTTGGTCCAGATGTTGCGCTCATAGCCCACCACCACGCCGGGACGCAGGGTGAGCACGTTATTGGCGTCATTCCACTGTTCGCGCTCAGCTTCAAATGCGTCGCCGCCAGTGGTGATTAAGCGCACCTGATCGATGCCAAGCGCTGTTTCAAGAGCATGAACCAGCGTGCTCTCCTGGGTTCGTTTCAGACCGCCGCGTCCGTCTGGCGTCAGCGTCCAGCACTGAACGTCCGGGCGAACGACTTCCGGATAGACGGAGAAGGTGTCGATATCAATGTGGGTCATGACGGTATCAAGGTGCATACAGGAGCGATGTTTTGGCAGTTCAACGGCAATGACGCGTTCCGCCTGACGATGTTTAAACAATGCCTGCGCCAGGAACTCAACGCCCTGCGGCGTAGTACGTTCAGACATACCGATCAACACCGCGCCGCGGCCAATCACCAGCACATCGCCGCCCTCTAAAGTGGCGTGGTCGTAATTAATGTCCTCGTCGCCGAAATATTTAATGAAATCACCGCCTGCGAATTGAGGATGCCAGCGATAAATAGCACGTAAATTATTCGTTTCACGTTGGCGTGCAGGTTTCGCCATGGGGTTAATTGAGACGCCGTTATATATCCAGCAGGACGTGTCACGGGTAAATAGGTGATTCGGTAATGGCTTCATAATAAAGTCATTAATATCGTGAGTATCGACCACCATATTTTTTATGGAGGCGGGGATTTCGCCGTAAGTTAAACCGCCGCTTAAATGGCGAGCCAGTTCACGGTGCGGCATATCCGCCAGCCAGGCGCGAATATCTGCAGCAAAGGTGGGCCCAAGGCGATAATCGGAAATTTGCGTGTCCAGTAGCCAGGCTTTAGCGTCAGCCACATCCAGCGTTTGGGTGAGCAGGTCGGTTAACAGCAACACTTCTATCCCTTGCTGGCGCAGCGTGTTGGCAAAAATGTCATGCTCTTCGCCAGCGCGCTCTACGGATAATACATCGTCAAAAAGTAATTCCTGACAATTTGAAGGGGTAAGTCTTTTTAGGCTGAGATTGGGCCGATGCAACATTACGCTGCGTAATTGACCGATTTCAGAACCGACAAAATGCTTTTCCATCATTATACCTTTTACATAATTTCAAGAATAAAGAAGGAGTGGCTGCAAATATTTAGCGTGCTTGCAGTCGCGGCGTTTCAGTTAAATTCGGGAGCAATGATTGAATTTTATTTGGGTTGTTAATGTGATGAGATTCACATCAATCAAGGAGTGCTATTTTTCTTACTTAATATATGAGCCGGGTCAGATAAATTCAAAAAACAATAAGGCATTAAATGAATTACTACGCAGCTATATGGTTTGTTATTTTTTTATTGTTAATTATTTGTTTGCTGTATTGAATGATATTTAAATCTTAACTCATTGAAAATAAAGTGATTATTTTTAATGGTTGCATAACTATGCGTGAGGGGGATTTTATTATCGGGGATATTTAAATAATTTAAAAATAACTATGGATAGAGAAGTCATTTATGCAGGGAGAGCGAATTGTGATCGCTAAAACGTTTTTATGTTAACGCCTTTAATATCAAAGCGTTGTTAGTGATGGCAATTTGGCGCCGCTGGGGTTTATGCATAGGTACTGCATAAAGTTGGGCGAACTATTAACAATATATAAACACCGCTGGCGATAAACATGCGCTGGCGCAAAATCGATGAGAGTAAGGGTAGTATGGCAGCCATTTTTCTCGTATAAAGAGAAATATAAAACGCTGTTTTAACTAAGGGGATGCGATGATTATTGGCAATATTGAACATCTGGAGGCCTGGCTGCCGACGGCGTTACGGCAGGCGATTGAGCACGTCAATGCGCATGTCACGGCAACGACCGCGCCAGGTAAGTATGACATTGACGGCGACAGGCTGTTTTATATGATTTCTGAAAATATGACGGAGCCGGGCGAATCGCGCAGCGCAGAGTATCACGCCCGTTATCTTGATATTCAGATTGTGCTACAAGGTCAGGAAGGGATGGCATTCAGTACCCGGCCTGCGGGAACGCCGCACACGGACTGGCTGGCGGATAAAGACATTGCATTTTTACCGACGAGCGTCGACGAGAAAACCGTCGTCCTGAACGAAGGTGACTTTGTGGTGTTTTATCCCGGCGAAGTGCATAAGCCCCTGTGCGCGGTGGGAGAACCGGCGCGGGTACGTAAAGCGGTTGTGAAGATGCTGATGGCGTAATGTTTTTGTGCCGGATGGCGGCGCCTGCACGTTGCGATCTTGTAGGCCAACCGCCATCCGGCATCATAACGACATTATTTAGACAGCGTCGCTACCATTACTGCTTTGATGGTATGCATTCGGTTTTCCGCTTCATCAAAGACAATGCAGGCCGCAGACTCAAAAACCTCGTCGGTCACTTCCATCCCGCCATGTAAACCGTACTCTTCGGCCATTTTTTTGCCGAGCGTGGTTTCATCATCATGGAACGCAGGCAGACAATGCAGGAACTTAACCTGCGGATTGCCGGTTAACGCCATCATCTGGCTGTTGACCTGATAATCACGCAGCAGGGCAATACGCTCCGCCCATTTCTCTTTGGGTTCGCCCATAGAAACCCAAACATCGGTATAGATAAAATCCGCGCCTTTTACGCCTGAGGCGATATCTTCGGTCAGGGTGATGGCGCCGCCGTTCTTTTTCGCCATGGCGCTGCACTCCGCCACTAACGCGGCTTGCGGCCAGCAGGCTTTTGGCGCGACCAGACGGAGATCCAATCCTGTTAACGCGGCGGCTTCCAGCATGGAGTTACCCATGTTATTACGCGCGTCTCCGGCATAGACCAACGTCATCTCGTTAAAGGCTTTACCCGGCAGATGTTCCTGCATGGTGAGCAGATCCGCCAGTAATTGCGTTGGGTGATACTCATCGGTTAAACCGTTCCATACCGGCACACCGGAATATTCAGCCAGCGTTTCGACGATCTCCTGGCCATATCCTCGATACTGAATACCGTCAAACATTCGGCCCAGGACGCGGGCAGTATCTTTGATGGACTCTTTATGGCCGATCTGGCTCCCGCTGGAACCCAGGTACGTCACGCGCGCCCCCTGATCGTATGCGGCAACTTCGAAAGAGCATCGTGTCCGGGTCGAGTCTTTTTCGAAGATGAGCGCAATATTCTTACCCACCAGCTTTTGTTCTTCTTTACCGTTTTTCTTATCGGCTTTCAGTTTGGCGGCAAGCTGCAACAGAGCAGTGAGCTCGCTGGCGGTGAAATCAAGTAACTTTAAAAAAGGTTTTTGGTAAAACGTAGACATACTTCCCTCACATGGCTTAGGCCTCTCATTGAATTAAAATTCACTTTATATGGATGATTATTCATTTGCAACCCTGTTTGATAAAACTTTTCTCGATAAGGTGGAGGCAACGTCGGCGGTATGTGACAATAAGAGTATCGGCAGGACATCTATGAGGAACGAGCTATGGCAAACCCGGAATTACTGGAAGAGCAGCGTGAAGAAACGCGGTTAATTATTGAAGAGTTACTTGAGGATGGCAGCGATCCGGATGCGCTGTACACTATCGAGCATCACCTTTCCGCTGACGATTTCGAAACGTTGGAAAAAGCCGCGGTAGAAGCCTTTAAACTCGGCTATGAAGTGACGGAGCCGGAAGAGCTGGAAGTGGAAGAGGGCGATACGGTTATTTGTTGCGACATCCTCAGCGAGTGCGCGTTGAACGCCGAACTCATCGACGCTCAGGTTGAGCAACTGATGAACCTGGCGGAAAAATATGATGTCGAATACGACGGCTGGGGAACCTATTTCGAAGACCCTAATGGCGAAGAGGGTGACGACGACGATTATGTCGATGAAGATGACGACGGCGTGCGTCACTAAAGCTGCATAGTATGACGGTACGGCAGCGTCTGCTGTCGTATTTTTTTACAGGTTACGTATGAATTACCCGCAAATACTCTCTCCGGTGCTTAATTTCCTGCATTGCCCGACGCCGCAGGCGTGGATTGTCCAGGCCCGCGATCCGCAAAATCTTCCTCTTCTGCTTACCGATCACTTGATCTGCGAACTGAAGGCTGCGCAAACCGCGTTGCTGTTGGTGCGTAAATATGTCGCCGATAAATCTGGCGCCGACGCGCTGCTCGCCTGGCTGCAACCTTACGAGGCGTTCGCGTTTCGTCAGGGGCCGGAGCCGGATTTTGTTGCCCTGCATAGACAGATTAGCAAAAGCGCCATGCCGCAAACTGATGACCCCTGGGGTCGTCAGCTTATCGACCGTATGGTGTTATTGATTAAAGAGGAGTTGCACCATTTTTGGCAGGTACGCGAGGTCATGCAGGCCAGAAACATTCCTTATGTGAAAATCACCGCCAGCCGCTACGCGAAAGGAATGTTGAAAGCGGTACGCACGCACGAACCGCTCACCTTAATTGATAAGCTGATTTGCGGGGCGTATATCGAAGCCCGCTCCTGCGAACGTTTTGCCGCTCTGGCGCCCTGGCTGGATGAGGATTTACAGACGTTTTATCTCTCGCTTCTGCGCTCCGAAGCGCGGCATTATCAGGATTACCTGGCGCTGGCGCAGCAGATTTCCGCCGAGGACATTTCTGCGCGCGTGCGCTATTTTGGCGAGGTGGAAGCTGACCTTATCTTGTCGCCAGACCGCGAGTTTCGTTTTCATAGCGGCGTGCCAGCCGCCGGATAAAGGGTAAAATTAAAGATTAGCGTTTTTATCTTTTACGCTGTCGCCACCTGCGTGGTCATCCGCCCGACATCAAACTGCTGGCGAGCAGAAAAAGTCATTTTCATGATATTCTGTCCTGAGTAAAGCCTGCCCTGCGGCAGGCAAAAAGAACTCACTCAGTGTTATATTCCCGAAAGGTGACCTTGAACAATGCCATTTTTGCATCATCACTACGGGTTCTTGTGTTGAAATACTTACTGTTTCACGCCTTTTGACGCTTCAGAGCAGGTCTTGCCAACAAAGGTTTGTTTAATTTTGTTGATGGAGGTTGTTTTATTACCTCCTGCATCGACATCCGATTTCATGGTCATCGCAAATTCTGTATCGCTTATTTTCGTCGTTTCTACAATAGAGTGCGATTTGACATCAGGATTATTACAGACAGTCTCATTGATCAGTTTGGTATCCGTACTTTCTACAAATGTTGTCGTGCAACCGCCTGCACTGGTAGAAAAACCCTTCACCATTTTTTTAGAATCTTCAGACATTTTAGGGGTATAACACATAAGCGTCGCTATGCCCGAATTTTTTTCATCCATTAATACTTCTTTTGTATCTGGATTGATGGTGCGCATTTCTATATTTTCCATTTTCCATTCGCCGGGCTGTATATCTAATGCATATACATTAGAGATACTAATAAACATAGCGGGGAAAACAATTGCTGATAATAGGCGTTTCATTTATAACTTCCTTGAATAATAAGTGATTCCCGGATAACAGGATGTTTCCGGGATTACTTATATCAGCAAAAATAATACCTGGCGAGGATAAATAAACGCCTGGTTTTCAGAGATCCTTTAACATCCTCACTTCGCAATCGACATGTCCGGTGCAGCCGAGCGGTTCGCTAATATGTTCAAATCCTAAACGTTCGTATAGCGCAATCGCCTCGCGTAAAAAAGCCGTTGTTTCCAGATAGCAGCGTTTAAAACCCTGTTCACGGGCATGATCCAGAGCCATCAGCGCCAGCTTTTTCGCCAGCCCCTGACCACGAATCACCGGTAAAAAATACATTTTTTGCAGTTCACAAATGTCTGGTTCGCTACAGGATAACGGCGCCACGCCGCCGCCGCCCACCACACAACCGTTTTGCTCTACCACCCAGTAGGCCGCGCCCGGTTGGCTATAAACCTGATACAGTTCATCCAGATTGGGGTCGGCAACGGTATAACCTTTATCGGCGGTAAGTCCGTATTCCGCTGAAACCTGACGGATGACACGGGCAATAGCGGCATTGTCGGCGGTAGTGATTCGGCGCACCGTGAGCGTTGGCGAGGCGACATTATTCATAATATGGCTCAATTTTTAAAATTTATTTATAGATTACTTTAATACCACCGTCTTGAGTTACGCGCAAGGAGATCCTGAATCAGACAAAATAAAAGGCGGAAAAATTAAACAAAAATAGTATCGTAGTCAAATCAGTAACAATTTACTGGTTTTTATTATTAATTCTAATAGATTGTAATTCAGGGATATGATTCATGAATAACGTTATCAGTAGTAAAGATAACCATAATCACACGTTGGTGTTTACAGGCAAGGGCGGAAAGTATTTTGTTATTTGCCTTGTGAATTTCTTGTTGACGTGTATCACGTTGGGAATCTATGCGCCGTGGGCGATGGTGAAATGTCGACGTTATATTTATACTAATATGACGCTAAACAATCAGCCTTTTGCTTACAAAGCCACGGGCGGCGCATTATTTATTAGTGTGTTGTTAGTTTTTATTATTTATATTGTTAGCCTCTCTCTTATTGAACACGGTCATCCCGGTCTCGGTTTTACGCTATTCGGCTTATTAATTGCGATTATTCCTTTTATGGCGGTGAAAGGATTACAGTATCAGGCGATGATGACTTCACTGAATGGCGTACATTTTGGATTCCAGTGTTCCATGCGGCGCGCCTGGTGGTACATGTTCGCTCTTCCGGTACTCCTGATGGTGGCGCTTTATATTGTTCTTTATATTATCTCACTGGTAACCATCGCCGTCGGCGGTTTAGTGTTCAATATCGTTTTTCTCGGTTTGCTGGCTATTATTGGGATAGGGGTCATTAACGGTATTACCTACAGTAAATGGATGACCTTGTTTGGCAATGGCGCAAACTTTGGCATTCATCGTTTCTCGATTCAGGTTAATGTTAAAACGTGCATCAGAGGGTGCGTGTTGGCAATGTTGACCCTTTTTCCTTTTGCTGTCGTGATTGGTTATCTAATCGCGCCGGTGTTCACCGACATGATTCTTTTGAGTATGATGGGGAATGCGCAGGCAGGAGGGGCGCTTATTCTGCAATATTATGGCCAGATAATGGCATGTTATTTCCTCTATTTTCTCGCGATTATTGTGGTAACCAGTTACTTATATGTGGCGTTACGCAACCTGTTTTTAAACAATTTGTCACTGGCGAACGATTCGATTCGTTTTCATTCCTCTGTCACTGCACACGGTATGCTGTGTCGGTTACTGGTGGTGTTTGTGATTTCCGGCGTGACCTTAGGGCTGGCTTATCCGTGGTTGAAAATTTGGCTGGTGAGCTGGCTGGCGCAGAATACACAGGTCCAGGGCGATCTGGATTCGCTTGAGTTAACCAATGATGAGAAGCCGCTGGAAAACAGCCCGCTAATGTGGATTTCTCGTGGCATCATGCCTTACTTCCCGTTTATCTGATGTAAAAAGGCCGACGTTTTCGTCGGCCCATAATTCATGTTGTCGGATGGCGGCGTGAATGCCTTATCCGGCCTACCGATCGCGCCATGTCAATAAGCGAACGTGTAGGCCTGGTAAGCGAAGCGCCATCAGGCTTTCAGATTACAGCGCGCTAATAACCGCCTGCTGCTCAATCAGCTTCGCTTTGGCTTCTGCGTAACCGTCCAGCTTCTCACGCTCTTTGGCAATCACCGCTTCCGGCGCACGGGCGACGAAACCTTCGTTGGACAGTTTGCCTTCGATACGGGCAATCTCGCCTTCGATTTTCGCCACTTCTTTCGCCAGACGCGCCAGCTCATCGTCTTTGTTGATGAGGCCTGCCATCGGGATCAGCAGTTCAGCGCCGTCGATGATTTTGGTCACGGAAACCGGACCTTTGTCATCGGCTGGCAGCACGGTGATGCTTTCCAGACGCGCCAGGGTTTGCAGGAAGCTACGGTTGTCGTTCACGCGACGCATCGCGTCAGCGCTGCAACCACGCAGCAGCAGTTCCAGCGGTTTGCCCGGGGCGATGTTCATTTCCGCACGAATGTTACGTACCGCAACGATCGCCTGCTTCAGCCACTCGGTATCGGCCAACGCGGCTTCATCCACCTGTGCGGCGTTATATTCCGGGAACGGCTGCAGCATGATGGTGTCGGCGGTAATACCGCAAATGACCTTCACGCGCTGCCAGATGGTTTCGGTGATGAACGGGATGATCGGGTGCGCCAGGCGCAGCAGACCTTCCAGTACGGTGACCAGCGTATGGCGGGTGCCGCGCAGTTCGGCTTCGCTGCCACCGCTCATTACCGGCTTGGTCAGCTCCAGATACCAGTCGCAGAACTGGTTCCAGGTGAATTCATACAGAATGCCCGCGGCGATGTCGAAGCGGAAGCTGTCCAGCGCGTCGCGGTAGGCTTTAACGGTCTGGTTGAATTCCGCCAGGATCCAGCGGTCCGCCAGCGACAGAGTCATTTCGCCGCCGTTGAAGCCGCAATCCTGCTCTTCGGTGTTCATCAGCACAAAGCGGCTGGCGTTCCACAGCTTGTTACAGAAGTTACGGTAACCTTCCAGACGCTTCATATCCCAGTTGATGTCGCGGCCGGTCGAGGCCAGCGCCGCCAGGGTAAAGCGCAGGGCGTCGGTGCCGTGCGGCTCGATGCCATTCGGGAACTGCTTCTCGGTACGCTTGCGAATTTTCTCCGCCATCTGCGGCTGCATCATATTGCCGGTGCGTTTTTCCAGCAGTTCCGGCAGGGAGATGCCGTCCACCATATCCAGCGGGTCGATAACGTTACCCTTGGATTTGGACATCTTCTGGCCTTCGTCGTCGCGAATCAGACCGGTCATATAGACGGTATGGAACGGCACCTGCGGCTTGCCGTTTTCATCTTTGATGAAGTGCATGGTCATCATGATCATGCGGGCAATCCAGAAGAAGATGATATCGAAGCCGGACACCATCACGCTGGTGGGGTGGAACTGACGCAGCGCGTCGGTGTTTTCCGGCCAGCCCAGCGTAGAGAAGGTCCACAGCGCGGAGGAGAACCAGGTATCGAGAACGTCTTCGTCCTGACGAAGCGCAACGTCGGCACCGAGGTTATTTTCCTGACGCACTTCGTCTTCGGTGCGGCCAACGTAGACGTTGCCCGCTTCGTCGTACCATGCCGGGATACGGTGACCCCACCACAGCTGACGAGAGATACACCAGTCCTGGATATCACGCATCCAGGAGAAGTACATGTTTTCGTACTGCTTCGGCACGAACTGAATGTCGCCGTTTTCAACCGCTTCCACCGCCGGTTTCGCCAGCACGTCTGCACGGACGTACCACTGGTCGGTTAGCATCGGTTCGATAACCACGCCGCCACGGTCGCCGTAAGGAACGGTCAGATCGTGCGGTTTAATTTCTTCCAACAGGCCCAGCGCGTCAACGGCAGCAACGACTGCTTTACGGGCAGCAAAGCGTTCCAGCTTTTGGAACTCAGCCGGAATCTCGCTGGAATAAACGTCAGACTCTTCACCTTTGGTATCGAACACTTCCGCGCTTTCGCGAATGTCGCCGTCAAAGGTCAGGATGTTGATCATCGGCAGGGCGTGACGTTTCCCGACTTCATAGTCGTTAAAGTCGTGCGCCGGGGTGATCTTCACGCAGCCGGTGCCTTTTTCCATATCGGCATGTTCGTCGCCCACAATCGGAATGCGGCGGTTAACCAGCGGCAGAATAACGAATTTACCGATCAGATCTTTATAACGCGGATCTTCCGGGTTCACGGCCACGCCGGTGTCGCCCAGTACGGTTTCCGGACGGGTGGTGGCGACGACCAGGTAATCTTTACCGTCTGCGGTTTTCGCGCCGTCGGCAAGCGGATAGCGGATGTGCCACATGGAGCCTTTGGACTCACGGTTTTCCACTTCCAGGTCAGAGATGGCGGTGCGCAGCTTCGGGTCCCAGTTCACCAGGCGTTTGCCACGGTAAATCAGGTCTTCTTTGTACAGGCGAACAAAGACTTCTTTCACGGCATTGGAAAGACCTTCGTCCATGGTGAAGCGCTCGCGCTCCCAGTCAACGGAGTTGCCGAGACGGCGCATCTGACGGGTAATGGTGCCGCCGGATTCCGCTTTCCACTGCCAGATTTTGTCGATAAACGCATCGCGGCCGTAGTCGTGACGGGTTTTACCTTCTTCAGCGGCAATCTTGCGCTCAACCACCATCTGGGTTGCGATCCCGGCGTGGTCGGTGCCGACCTGCCACAGGGTGTTTTTACCCTGCATACGCTGGTAACGGATCATGGTATCCATGATGGTTTGCTGGAAAGCATGTCCCATATGCAAACTGCCGGTGACGTTCGGCGGCGGGATCATGATGCAGAAGGACTCTTTGCTTTCGTCGCCGTTAGGCTTGAAATAGCCCTGCTTTTCCCAGTGCTCGTAAAGCGGCTGTTCGATATCTTGGGGGTTATATGTCTTTTCCATTATTTCCAGGTTGCCGTATTCAGGTTAAAACCAGCCACGCGGTAGGCTTTGTAGCGTTCGCGCGCCAGTTGTTTCAAAGTTTCTTCGTAAGGGACGAAGTCTACCACTTCTGTGAAAGCGGTGGCAAAATCTGCAAAGCTTGTACGCAGGCTGATTAAAATATCGCGCGGGCTGCTGTTGCGTTTTTGCGGCCAGGCGATTTCAACCGGCGCGCCGCCGCGTGGGCCTTCGCCTGCCAGATTGTGCGGGACAAAACTTTCCGCCGGTCTCGCCCACAGCGCTTCATCCAGCCGAATGGCCTGCTTCTCATCTTCGCAGGCGATCAGCACGCGCTTGCCGGCGCGCCAACGTTCTGCGGCAATTTCACACACCAGTTGTTCAACGGCGCTTAAACCGTTGACGGTAGTGTCATTATCCAGAAGATAGAACGTCGCATTCTTCATATATGGGGCTTCTTGTGGTGGATTTAAATGCGTTGCCATGATGCCTCCCGTAGGCCGGATAAGCGCAGCGCCATCCGGCAAAACGCCTGATGGCGGCGCTAATGCGCCTTATCAGGCCTACGGGGTAATCTCAAACTTACTCTTCGCCGTTAAAGCCCGCACGATTGAGCAGGAACTGCGACAGCAGCGCTACCGGACGACCCGTCGCGCCTTTCGCTTTGCCGGATCGCCAGGCGGTGCCGGCGATATCCAGGTGCGCCCAGTTATACTTACGGGTAAAGCGCGACAGGAAGCAGCCCGCGGTGATAGCGCCGCCAGGACGACCACCAATATTCGCCATATCCGCAAAGTTGGACTCCAGTTGTTCCTGGAACTCATCGCCCAGCGGCAGACGCCACGCGCGGTCGCCCGCCTGCTCGGACGCGCCGATCAGTTCATGCGCCAGCGGGTTATGGTTCGACATCAGACCGGTGATGTGATGACCCAGCGCAATCACGCAGGCCCCGGTTAGCGTCGCCACGTCAATGACGGCTTCCGGCTCGAAGCGTTCAACGTAGGTCAGCACGTCGCACAAAACCAGACGGCCTTCGGCGTCGGTGTTCAGGACTTCAACGGTTTGACCAGACATGGTGGTCAGCACGTCGCCCGGACGATACGCGCGTCCGCCCGGCATGTTTTCACAGCCCGCCAGTACGCCGATAACGTTAATCGGTAGCTGAAGCTCGGCGACCATACGCATCACGCCGTAAACCGCCGCCGCGCCACACATGTCGTACTTCATCTCGTCCATGCCTTCGGACGGCTTGATGGAGATGCCGCCGGAGTCGAAGGTCAGGCCTTTACCCACCAGCACGATCGGGCGCGCGTCTTCGGATGGATTGCCCTTGTACTCAATCACCGACATCAGCGATTCATTCTGCGAACCGTGGCCGACCGCCAGATAAGCGTTCATACCCAGTTCGCGCATTTGCTGTTCGCCGATGACGCGGGTGATGACATTTTTGCTGTAGCTGTCAGCCAACTGGCGCGCCTGTGACGCCAGGTAGGCGGCGTTACAGATATTGGGCGGCATGTTGCCGAGATCTTTCGCGGCCTTAATCCCGGCGGCGATGGCCAGACCGTGCTGAATGGCGCGTTCGCCGCTGGTGAGCTCACGGCGGGTCGGCACATTAAAGACCATCTTACGTAGCGGGCGGCGCGGCTCGCTCTTGTTGGTCTTGAGTTGATCAAAGCTATAAAGCGTCTCTTTGGCCGTTTCGACGGCCTGACGCACTTTCCAGTAGTTGTTGCGGCCTTTGACGTGCAGTTCGGTCAGGAAACAGACGGCTTCCATCGAACCGGTATCATTCAGAGTATTTATCGTTTTCTGAATAACCTGCTTATACTGACGTTCATCAAGCTCGCGCTCTTTGCCGCAACCAATGAGGAGGATTCGCTCGGAAAGAACGTTAGGAACATGGTGCAGCAACAGAGTCTGCCCCGGTTTTCCTTCCAGTTCGCCGCGACGCAGCAATGCGCTGATGTATCCGTCGCTAATTTTGTCGAGCTGTTCTGCAATCGGAGAAAGGCGACGCGGTTCAAAGACGCCCACGACAATGCAGGCACTCCGCTGTTTCTCCGGGCTACCGCTTTTTACACTGAACTCCATGCACTATGCTCCTGAATCTTAAAGACAACAGTGGTGGCTACAGCTATACTCGTCGTCTTTCAAGTTGCAGATGCGTTGGCTGCGCCTGCTCATCCCTGTTACTTACCTGATGTAAGCTCCGGGGCTTCACAGTCTTGCCGCCTGCCTGCAACTCGAAATCCATTAGAGTATAGAAATTGAAAGCTTTCGTAACTCATATCCGCTGTTGCGGTGACTTCGTGTTAATCTTAACGTTATTACGGCATTGGCACGTCAGAACAAGTTCTGAGAGGTGAATCCGCTGAGTATAATGATCTTAGCGATGATTTCGACGACTCAAGAGAATAAATGACGTTTAAGCCATGAAACAAGCTAAATTCCAGCAAAAAAATGGGTTTTTACGGGCGTATTTAAAGTGATAATCATAAGATATCTGGTGCGGGAGACGCTCAAAAGCCAGCTGGCGATACTCTTCATCTTACTTTTGATCTTCTTTTGTCAAAAGTTAGTGAGGATTCTCGGCGCGGCGGTTGACGGCGATATTCCCGCAAATCTGGTGCTCTCGCTTCTGGGGCTGGGCGTACCGGAAATGGCGCAGCTCATCCTGCCTTTAAGCCTGTTCCTGGGGCTGCTGATGACGCTGGGCAAACTGTATACCGAAAGTGAAATTACGGTCATGCACGCCTGTGGGTTGAGCAAAGCCGTGCTGGTAAAGGCCGCCATGGTACTGGCGTTATTTACCGGTATCCTTGCGGCGGTTAACGTGATGTGGGCCGGCCCCTGGTCGTCAAAACACCAGGATGAAGTGCTGGCGGAGGCGAAAGCGAACCCCGGTATGGCGGCGTTGGCGCAGGGGCAATTCCAGCAGGCGACCAACGGCAGCTCGGTGCTGTTTATCGAAAGCGTTGACGGCAGCGACTTCCACGATGTTTTCCTGGCGCAAATTCGCCCTAAGGGCAATGCTCGTCCTTCTGTGGTCGTGGCCGATTCCGGACACCTTACTCAGTTGCGCGATGGTTCTCAGGTTGTCACCTTAAACAAAGGGACGCGTTTTGAAGGGACGGCGTTGCTACGCGATTTTCGCATCACCGACTTCCAGAACTATCAGGCGATTATTGGCCATCAGGCCGTGGCGCTGGACCCGAACGATACCGACCAGATGGACATGCGCACGCTGTGGAATACCGACAACGATCGCGCTCGCGCCGAGCTGCACTGGCGTATCACGTTAGTCTTTACCGTATTTATGATGGCGCTGATGGTCGTGCCGCTCAGCGTGGTGAATCCACGTCAGGGGCGTGTCTTGTCTATGTTGCCCGCCATGCTGCTTTATCTGCTGTTCTTCCTGATCCAGACCTCCATTAAATCGAATGGCGGTAAAGGCAAACTGGACCCGGTTATCTGGATGTGGGCGGTCAACCTGATCTATCTGGCGTTGGCGATTGGTTTAAACCTGTGGGATACGGTGCCGGTCCGCCGCCTGCGTGCCCGTTTTCTGCGTAAAGGAGCGGTATAATGCAGCCATTTGGTGTACTTGACCGCTATATCGGTAAAACCATTTTTACCACCATCATGATGACGTTGTTCATGCTGGTGTCGCTCTCCGGGATCATCAAGTTTGTCGATCAGCTGAAAAAAGCGGGGCAGGGTAACTACGACGCGCTGGGCGCGGGTATGTACACCCTGCTCAGCGTACCTAAGGATATCCAGATCTTCTTTCCTATGGCGGCGCTGCTTGGCGCGCTGCTGGGACTGGGGATGCTGGCGCAGCGTAGCGAACTGGTGGTGATGCAGGCATCGGGTTTCACCCGTATGCAGGTGGCGCTGTCGGTGATGAAAACGGCTATCCCTCTAGTGCTGTTAACCATGGCGATCGGCGAATGGGTCGCCCCGCAGGGCGAGCAGATGGCGCGTAACTATCGTGCGCAGGCGATGTATGGCGGTTCGCTGCTTTCCACCCAGCAAGGTCTGTGGGCGAAAGACGGGAATAACTTTGTCTATATTGAACGGGTGAAGGGCGACGAGGAGCTGGCCGGCATTAGTATTTACGCTTTCAACGATCAGCGTCGTTTGCAGTCAGTGCGTTACGCCGCTTCGGCAAAATTCGACCCGGAGCATAAGGTCTGGCGTTTGTCGCAGGTGGATGAGTCCGATCTGCAAAACCCGAAACAGATCACTGGTTCGCAGACGGTGAGCGGCACCTGGAAAACGAATCTGACGCCGGATAAGTTAGGCGTGGTGGCGCTGGACCCGGACGCGCTTTCCATCAGCGGTCTGCATAACTACGTTAAATATCTGAAGTCGAGCGGACAGGACGCCGGACGTTATCAGCTCAATATGTGGAGTAAAATCTTCCAGCCGCTCTCCGTGGCGGTGATGATGCTGATGGCGCTGTCGTTTATCTTTGGACCGCTGCGTAGTGTGCCGATGGGCGTGCGCGTGGTGACGGGGATTAGCTTCGGCTTCGTCTTTTACGTTCTCGACCAGATTTTTGGCCCGCTGACGCTGGTATACGGCATTCCGCCGATTGTCGGCGCGCTGCTGCCGAGCGCGTCTTTCTTCCTGATTAGCCTGTGGCTAATGCTGCGTAAGTCGTAATCACAGTAATCGTAGGCCTGATGGCGCTGTGCTTTTCAGGCCTACTCCGGACCCGTAGGCCTGATAAGTCCTTTCCGCCGCCATCCGGCAGACCGCCTGGTATTCCTCGAATGATGTAGCGCGTAACCTGACGCGTGGCGCTTTTGGCTACGCGTTAAGCTCAGGCAAGCTGCGGGAAAAAGTAGATCAAAAAATTTATAACGTGCTGCCGTGATAAATCTGATAACCCAAATCAATCGTATTATGGTTGAGATCGTTATTTTTAATTTTGTTGAGCAACATCTGCGCGGCTCTGCGCCCGATCTCAAAACGAGGGGTAATTACGCTGGCGAGGCTCGGTATCATTTGCCTGCCCATCTCCAGACCGTGGAAGCCGGCGATGGAGATCTGCTCCGGTACGGCCAGTTGACGCTCGCGGCACCACAGTAGAGCGCCCATTGCGATATCGTCGTTAGTACAAAAGACGCCATCCACGTCCGGGTGCGCAGTAAGCGCATCACGCATTAGCTGTATCCCCAGATGGATAGAGGAGATAGCGCGGGGATTGATACGCAACGGCGCTAGCCCCCGGCGCGTCATCGCATCGCAGTAGCCGTGATAACGCTGCTCATCACGGATATCGTCTTTTGAACCCAGATAGAGAATTTTCCGCCGCTGGCGTTTATCCAGCATGGTGCTGACCATATCAAAGGCGGCCTGACGGTTATCAAACCCCACCTCCATATCTAAGCGATCGCCCTGGATATCCATGAGTTCTACAATCGGAAGGGTAGCTGAGCGCAGGAATTTGACGGTTCTGAGGGTATGATATTTTTCTGAAAGAATAATGCCGTCGATATTGTAAGACAGTAAATTGATAACGGACTCTTCTTCCGAATCGCGATTGTAATTGTAATTCGCAATGAGAGTTTGGTAGTTATGACCCGACGTTACGGATTCAATCCCGGCAAGAATGTCGGCAAACAACTGGTTCTGAAAAGAGGGGATTAGCACGCCCAGAGTGTAACTTTGCGCGTTTAACAGCATAGCTGGCGCGCGATTTGGTATGTAGTTAATTTCCTCCATGATCTGCGCAATACGCTCGCCGGTTTCCCTGGCGACTTTTTTCGGCGAGCGGATGTAACGGCTCACCGTCATTTTTGTCACGCCAGCAAGCGTAGCGATATCCTGCAAAGAAATTCTGTGATTCCTCATGTTTTCTCCAGTACCGGGGGCGGGAACGTCGCCCCCATGGTTAATTGGGCTGCGGATGATGAATTAATGCAGAACCGCATTCAGCGCCAGTACGCCCAGCAACCCCATGACAGAAATCAATGTTTCCATAACGGTCCAGGTGCGTAGGGTTTCCCCGACGCTAAGATTAAAATACCCTTTAAACAGCCAAAAACCGGGATCGTTAACATGTGATGCAATAACGCTTCCCGCGCCTGTCGCCAGTACCATTAACGCCGGATCGGCGTGGGTTACGTTAATAATCGGCAATACGACGCCCGCTGTGGTTATCGCGGCCACGGTCGCGGAACCTAACGCAATACGCAGCACGGCGGCTACCGTCCAGCACATTAATAACGGAGATAGCGAGGTGCCGGTCATTAATTGCGAGATATATTGGCCCACGCCGCTATCCACCAGCACTTGCTTAAACGCGCCGCCGCCCGCGATGATAAAAACAATCATCGCAATAGCGCCAATGGACTCGCCGACGATATCCATCACCTGCTCAACCGTACGTCCATTGCGTCGGCCCAGCGTAAAAATGGCGATGATAATGGCAATAAACAACGCCACTGCTGGATTACCGATAAATTCGAAGAAAACCCGCACGGCATTCGTTTTTGGCAGCGTGATTTCACATACCGCTGCGATGGCCATCAGAATGACCGGGATCACGGCGGCAAAAATACTGTTCCAGAATGACGGCATCTCTTCTTCACTGAATAGATGAGGATTAAATAATCCTTCAGGCGGCGCTTTCTCAAAGCGCGCCAGCAATTTTGAAAACAGCGGGCCGGCAACAATCACGGTCGGTATGGTAATGATTAACCCATACAGCAGGGTCGTACCGAGATTTGCCTCAAAAATTGTCGCAATAGCGGTAGGGCCGGGATGCGGCGGCAGGAAGCAGTGCGTAACGGATAAGGCGGCGACCATTGGAACCCCGACATACAGCAAGGGCAGTCCCGATGAGGCCACAATCGTAAAAACGAGCGGCAACAGCAGTACGAATCCGACTTCAAAAAACATTGCCAGGCCGACGATAAGCCCGGTGATCACCAGCGCCCATTGCACGCGTTTTTTGCCGAACGTATTAATGAGCGTCGTCGCAATGCGCTGCGCGGCGCCGGTATCGGAAATTAATCTTCCCAGCATCGCGCCAAAACCGAGGATCATGGCGAGTCCGCCCAGAGTACCGCCAATTCCGTTTTGTATGGAGTGCAGGACGTCTTGCGCGCCCATCCCTTCGGCAAATCCCACCACGGCGGCAACCAGAACAAGGGCGATAAAGCCGTTAACTTTAAAGCCAATCATTAAAACCAACAGCAGCGCAACGCCTGCCGCAATAATTATTAATGGCATATTCGTCTCTCTTATTAGCGCCAAAATAGCAGCGCTTACGCGCTGCGTCGTATTTCCCTGGTCAGACGGCAACCAGCATACCGCCATCGACAAACAGCAGATGTCCGTTAACAAAGTCGGAGGCTTTTGACGAGAGAAACACCGCTGCGCCAATAAGCTCCTGGGGATCGCCCCAGCGTGCGGCAGGCGTACGTTTGCATAGCCAGGAGGTGAAGGCTTCATCTTCAACCAGCGCTTTGGTCATCTCCGTTTTGAAGTATCCCGGCGCAATACCGTTGACCTGGATATTATGACGCGCCAGCTCCACGCACATGCCGCGAGTCAGCATCTTCACGGCACCCTTCGACGCGGCGTATGGCGTAATCGTGTCGCGGCCCAGCTCGCTTTGCATCGAACAGATGTTGATCACTTTTCCTGCCTGCCGCGCCACCATACGGCGCGTAACGGCCTGAGAGACGAGAAAAACCGCGGTCTGATTTACGGCGATGACGTCATTCCACTCCTGTTCGGGAAACTCAGTAAACGGATGACGGCGCTGGATACCGGCGTTATTTATCAGGACGTCAATGACGCCGATATCTTTTTCGATATGTTCAACCGCAGCTTCAATATCCTGTTTATGGGTGACATTAAAGGGAGCGGCAATAGCCTTTATCCCTTCCTGCTGAAGTTTCGTCACGGCTGTTTCGGCGCGCTCCGGAGTAATATCGTTAACAATAATGCGCGCGCCATAGCGACCAAGGCCGGTCGCCAGCAAATAACCAATTCCCTGAGCGGCTCCGGTGATAAGGATATTTTTACCTGCCAGTGAAAAAAGATCGTTCATGATAGTGTCCCTTATTTTACTTTCTCAGAAAACGAGCTGAACTTTTGCCGCCTGTGTTTTGTCTCCGGCAAAGATCAGCGCCGTTTCCAGGTCGGTAAATGGATATTCCGCGCTCAGTAACGGCAGCGGATTGATAACGCGGTTGGCAAGCCAGGAAACCGCAGTATTAAATTCGGTAGTAAAGCGGAAAGAGCCTTTCAGGGAGATTTCTTTGCTTATTACCATCATCATCGGGAAGTTGGGAACTGCGCCGCCCATGCCAACCTGCACCATCACGCCTTTGGCCCGTGTGACTTCCAGACACGTTGAGATTGAGGAAGGATGCCCAGAGACTTCAAAACTGATATCGAAATACCCTTTTTCTGCTTTCCAGCCATCAAGAGAATCATGCTGTGGGTTCACCAGCGTATCCGCGCCCATCTGCCGGGCCAGCGAGAGAGAACGGGTACTGATATCGGCACATACCACTTCCGCCGCGCCCAGCGTTTTTACCGCGCTAACAATCAGGCAGCCGATAGGACCAACGCCGGAGATAAAGACGCGTTTGCCCTGCAGATCGCCTGCCTCATGAGCCGCATGAATGGCAACCGCCAGCGGCTCGGCAAAGGCCATGGCTTTTTCGTCCGCCTGTTCCGGCCAGGGAATGCACTGAACGGTATCGACAGCTTTAAATCGGGTAAAACCGCCATCGACATGCGGAAAATACATGGCGCTGCCAAAGAAACGCATTTCAGTACAGTGGTTTTCTTCATGCTGCAGACAGTATTTGCAATGACCGCAAGGCTTCGATGGATTAATCGCTACCGGTTGTCCTTCACGTAATAAATCTGAGTCGCTATGAACGATTTTGCCAATCACTTCATGACCTAAAATCATTGGCGCTTTTACTGTAAAATTGCCGACTTTGCCTTCCTGATAATAATGTAAGTCAGACCCACAAATGCCGCCTCGGGTAATTTGTACGAGTGTTCCTTTATTATTCCATTCAATATTTTGTTCCGTAACGGCAACAGCACGCTTACCCGCAACAACGCAGGATTGAGTTTTTACTTCCATAAATTCCTCACTGGTCAGGTAGTTACCCTGAACGCATTTAAGCGGTTTTATTTGTCACTATTTGTGACTTATGTCACGCTGGAAAATTGTTACACTACAATGTTACGCATAACGTGATGTGCCTTAGAGTTCTTCTCTATGGAAATTAAAAAACGTGAAATTGTCGAACGTAGAGGCGTAATATTGTGGAGTGGAATATGACTCAGAGGTATTTAAATGGCCGGGGAAAGCTATATTTTAATGGGTGTTTCAGGTAGTGGTAAGTCTTTAATAGGCAGCAAAATTGCAACATTATTTTCTGCGAAGTTTATTGACGGCGATGATCTCCATCCGGTGAAAAACATTGATAAAATGTCTCAGGGAATACCGTTAACTGATGAAGACCGCTTACCCTGGCTGGAACGATTAAATGACGCTTCATACAGTCTTTATAAAAAAAATGAGACGGGATTTATTGTCTGCTCGTCATTAAAAAAGCAGTACCGCGATATTTTACGTAAGAGCAGCCCTAACGTACATTTCCTGTGGCTGGATGGCGATTACGCTACCATTCTGCAGCGAATGCAGCGTCGTGCCGGGCATTTTATGCCGCCAGACCTGCTGCAAAGTCAGTTTGACGCGCTGGAGCGACCGTGTGCCGATGAACATGATATTGCGCGTATCGATGTTAATCATGACATCGAGCACGTGACGGAGCAGTGCCGACTGGCTGTACAGGCTTTTCGTCAGGCACTCAGCGCTTCCTGATCATTGTCAAAGCGCTGAGTCAGGCGGTCAGAAGTCAGCTTTTAGCACTACACGATAGCGGGCTTTGCCGTCGCGAACGTGCTGGATAGCCTCGTTGATTTGTGACATTGCGAACAGTTCCGTGGTGGGCGCGACTTTGCTGCGTCCGGCGAATTTCATCAGTTTGCGAAGTTCATATGGCGTTCCGGTTGCCGAGCCTGAGATACTGCGATCGCCGGCAATTAATGTAAACGCCGGTACGGGCAGCGGCTTCAATACGGCCCCAACGGTATGGAAGTTGCCGCCATAGGTCAGCGCTTCGAAGTAGGGCTGCCAGTCGAGATCGACGTTGACCGTGTTAATAATGAGATCGAACTGGCCCGCCAGTGCTTTTAACGCTTCCGGATCGCGGCTGTTCACCACGTTATTGGCCCCCATCGCCAGCACTTCCTGCTCTTTCGATGGATTGGAGCTGAACGCGGTGACTTCGCAGCCCATTGCGTGTAACAGCTTTATGGCGATATGCCCCAGCCCGCCAATACCGATGACGCCAACGCGGCTGGTAGCAGTAATATGGTGCATCAATAGCGGTTTAAAGACCGTAATGCCGCCACATAACAGCGGGCCTGCGGACGCCATATCTATATTCTCCGGAAGAGGAATTACCCACTGCCAGCCCGCGCGAAGCTTCTCGGCAAAACCGCCACGATTGAGGATAGTGGGCACTGCGCCTTCCTGGCAGTTAATTTGATTGCCGCTGATACAGGCATCGCAGTGTCCGCAGCTGCGCGCCGTCCAGCCGATTCCAACGCGCTGGCCGACTTTTAGCCCCTTATCCTGTGCCGCGCTGCCGAGCGCGGCTACCCGACCGATGACCTCATGTCCGGCAACCAGAGGGTATTGAGAGAACCCCCATTCATTGTCGATCATCGACAGATCGGAATGGCAGATCCCGCAGTAGTCGACCCGTACCTCGACATCTTCCGGTTGGAGTTCTCCCGCATCATATTCATAGAGTTCGAGCTCGCCGCCCGCCTCTTTGGCGGCATAGCTTTTTATTATCGTCATTGTGTTTCCCTTAATGTGGTGTTGAACTGAAAAGTGTAGAGCATGGAGGCAAGGGACGCCCGGCGTTAATCTGCTGGAGAAGGCGGGAAGTAGCCTGATTATTCTATTTAATACTCAACGCTGCTGAAATTTTCAGCACTTAGCGATACAGGTGTATGCTCGTGCTTGCATGGCGGCGTATGACAGGTATAATCCACAACGTTTTCCGCATACCTCTTCAGTGCCGAAGTGGCGAAATCGGTAGACGCAGTTGATTCAAAATCAACCGTAGAAATACGTGCCGGTTCGAGTCCGGCCTTCGGCACCAAAAGCATGTAAATGGACCTCAACTGAGGTCTTTTTTTATGTCTGAAATCCGCGCCACACAAGGCTTTCCACGATTTTTCCTTCAACTGAAGTCAATCTAACTCAACCCACATCAACAAGCTTGTGAGTATACTAATGAGTATATTTTCCGATTCTATATTGCTTGTATACTCACGAGGTACCAATCGAAGGAGGTCCATCATGACCTAACGGATACTAAAGTTCGTTCTGCGAAACCTGAGGATAAAGAGTATTCACTTGTTGACGGTGACGGCATGTCCTTACTTGTAAAACCTAAATAGCTGCGCCAAATAGTAGATCACTTTGAGGGAACTCAGCCCGGATTGTGCGATCTGATCAATCGCCAAAAATCACAAATCACCAACCGGACTGAGCGATGCCGATCATAGCACCAATTCCCCGTGACGAACGACGCCTGATGTAGAAAGCTATCCATAAAACGCACGATAAAAATTATGCCCGCAGGCTGACTGCCATGCTGATGCTGCACCGGGGCGATTGCGTCAGCGACGTTGCCAGAACGCTCTGCTGTGCCCGTTCCTCCGTCGGTCGCTGGATTAACTGGTTCACGTTGTCGGGTATTGAAGGTCTGAAATCATTATCTGCCGGGCGTACCTGTCGCTGGCCGTTTGAGCATATCTGCACGCTGTTACGTGAGCTGGTAAAACACTCTCCCGGTGATTTTGGCTACCAGCGTTCCCGCTGGAGTACAGAACTTCTGGCAATAAAAATCAATGAGATAACCGGTTGCCAGTTACATGCCGGAACCGTTCGCCGCTGGTTGCCGTCTGCGGGGCTTGTGTGGCGAAGGGCCGCGCCAACCCTGCGTATCCGTGACCCGCATAAAGATGAAAAGATGGCGGCAATCCACAAAGCGCTGGACGAATGCAGCGCAGAGCATCCGGTATTTTATGAAGATGAGGTGGATATCCATCTTAATCCCAAAATCGGCGCGGACTGGCAGCCACGCGGGCAGCAAAAACGCGTGGTGACGCCGGGACAGAATGAAAAATATTATCTGTCTGGCGCACTGCACAGCGGAACAGGTAAGGTCAGCTACGTGGGTGGAAACAGTAAAAGTTCAGTTTTGTTTATCAGTCTGTTAAAGCATCTGAAGGCGACGTACCGACGGGCAAAAACAATAACGCTCATCGTGGACAACTATATTATCCACAAAAGCCGGGAAACACAGCGCTGGCTGAAGCAGAATCCGAAGTTCAGGGTGATTTATCAGCCGGTTTACTCGCCATGGGTAAATCATGTTGAACGGCTATGGCAGGCGCTTCACGACACGATAACCCGCAATCATCAGTGCCGTTCGATGTGGAAACTGTTAAGAAAAGCTCATCATTTTATGGAAACGGCCAGCCCATTTCCCGGAGGTAAACATGGGCTGGCGAAAGTGTAGCGGTATTCGGCGCAGCTATTTAGTGAAATATGACCGATGGGGCTACAGCCTGAACTGAGGCTGGCGGCGCGACCAACTCGCCGATCTGGAGCGGATGCTGTACCTGCTTGACGGGAAGACTATTCCCGATAACCGGCATGATGTCTCTATCCGATTTATGGATTTTGTTCGCGATAACCCGCATCAACAGGTCTATGAAGACGATATGTTCACCGTTCGCTACTTTCAGAAAGGCAGCGGGCATATCACGTTCAAGCGTCTGGATCTGGTGGAAAAGATGAATGACATCGTGGCAAAGCACTTTCCGGGGATGTTGCCTGCAAAATGAGATGTGATGTTTTTATAGGCACCTCTATGCTGATCTTAATAGAAGTTATTAAGTATTATTAAACGAGGTAATCCCTATGGTTTCTTCTGCTAAATAGACCATCAGTGCTCAGATTCCAGTTGAGCTGGCTCTTGCCGTTGAGAATCTGGCTGTAGAACTGGATCGTTCAAAGAGCTGGGTCATAAAGGAAGCATTACTCTCCATGCTGGCTGAAAGAGAGCGACGTCATCAGAGCATCCAGGCCGGTCTTGCCGATGTGGATGCCGGTCGTGTGGTGAGTCATTCGGACATGGTGGATTTCGCTAACCGTTTAAAGGAAACCTGACAGGCAAAGATATTGCTATCCGAGATAGTCGCCTCTCATTGCCATTTGCTTAAATACTCCCCATACTAGATACATGTGTTTATTACACGTGTAATTTCAGGAGGCTCTATGTCGGGTATGAGTGTACGACATAAAAAAACAGTCAGTGTCACGCTGGAACCTGCATTGCTTCAGCAAGCCCGTGATGCAGGTATTAATCTGTCTGCGGTGCTTACCGCCGCGCTGAAAGAGGAAATCAGCGCCACAGGCGTTGAACGCTGGAAAGCAGAAAATAGAGCGGGTTTGCAGGAGCTCAATCGTATTACTGATGAGCACGGCCTTTTATCGGACGATTACAGGACGTTTTAATCATGCAATACATGGTTTATCGCAATAAAGGAAACAGCAAGGCTTATCCTTATTTACTTGATGTGCAAAGCGATATTATTGATGAACTGCATACTCGCATGGTTATCCCATTGTTTCCTGTGAGCAGGTTGGTAAATAACCCAGTTAAGCGCCTCACGCCCACTCTGAATGTGGAAGGTAATGACTATCTGGTGATGACTCACGAAATGGCGAGTATCAGGCTTTCGCAGATTGGTGATGAGGTGATGGACGTTCGTTCCCACAGGCAAACCATCAAAAATGCTCTCGATTTTATCTTTGACGGGTTCTGAATGGCTTGCAGGTCAAATGGAGAGTTGTTCACCGTTCTGAAAGGGACTTGACGCGCTAGAGCCTGTGGAAGAAGATGAGGCGTGATTTTAAGTTAGCTGCGTTTTCAGAGAATCGCGCGTGAGTATACATGTGAGTATATATAGCGGTTCTCTTGTTTTGTAATCTTATTTACTTCAATAGGTTACGTCGAGAATCGCGGTGCGGCCTTCGGCACCAAAAGCGATTGTGATAATCTGAAAACCTACAACAATCAGTACGTTGTACAATGAAGCTGGACGTTGACGGCAACTACAAAATGGCCGCATCTCCGGCTTTTTTTGTTTATAAAGCCTCGTGCCGGATCTTTTCACTCACTCCCTGTTTTGTCAATCTCTCTCCACGCAACTTCTGAGCATCTCGACATTGTGCTCAATATAGCTGAGCGTCACCTTAATATCGCGGTGGCCGAGTAGTTTCTGCGTGACATACAGATTTTGCTCCGGTTTCTGCATCAATTCTGTGGCAACGGTATGGCGATAGCGGTGCGATGAAAAACGGCTGTGGCAGGCATCGCTAAGTTTGGCAAAGAAATAACTGACCTGATTTTCTGTCATCGGTTTACCCTGGCGCAGCGTCCGCTGACTGAAACGATTGATGTTGAACAACTGATCGTCAGCCCGCATTCCCTTTGTTTTCGCTTCTTCAAGCAGATGTTCCAGATAGGGCCGCAGCCGGGAGGCGATGGGAACGATATGTTCATCATGGCTTTTGCTGCCTTCGCTCTGAATAAACAGCGTGTCATGGACCAGATCGATATCCCTGACCCGCAGGTGAATAAGCTGATTCAGCCGGATCGCGGTATAGTTGAAGGTTTCAACCACGGTCAGCCAAAACCAGGCCGGATATAAAGGCGAACGATAGCCGCGCTGCATTTTCTCCCGTTCGATAAATTGGTTCAGCACTTTGCGGGATGCGAGGATTTGCTCGCGGGTCAGGGTTTTCTTTTTCCTACGAGATTCCCGCAGTGATGTTTTCTGGAACGGATTGATAAACTGCTCCAGCAGCCCTTGTTCAATCGCGAAGTTATACAAGGCCCGCATATGGCGCATATAGTGGTTCCAGCTTACCGGCTTGATACATCGCACATTTAACAGGTAATGACGCCACTCTAGCACCATATGCGGCGTGACTTCGGCGGGCAGTACGTTGCGCCAGTGAGTGAACTGGTTTACCGCCGTGCAATAGCAACTCTGGGTATCAGGGCGCAGCAGACGGGCAAAAAAATACTCTTCCAGGAGCTGTTCAAAAGTCATGGGTGTCTTCTCCTTCACTGAGCAAGAGATGAGGGTTATTAAAGGGAACGTCATCTCCAAAAAGCGGCGTGGGATCGTCAAGCAGATATCCCTTCAGACGTGAACAACGGCGTGGGCCGACAACGGCGCAGTGCCAGATGTTGAGGCCGTTTTTTTGTTTTCGGTGAAGATTCAGGTTCTGGAACTTCTTCTGTACCTCCCGCCAGTATTCTTCAGGGACATTCTGACCGCAGGCGCTAAGCCAGAGTTTGAAAATACCGGGCGTCACCAGAAACACCGACCCGGCGACGGTATGGATCCGGGCGTTCGGTTCATTGACTTCCAGATGTTGAGCCTGAACGTTACGCACCAGCCACTGCCAGAATGCTTCGCCGGATAGTGCGGTATCGTTCTGTTCGGGTTGGGGGGATGGTTGTTCCACAGTGATATCCGTTGCAATCACTGTTTCTGTCGCATTCTGGACTTCCGCTATCGGCGTGACGGTTCCACCGAAGGTTGCGGGCCGCTGTTGTGGATCTTCCCAAATCAGCGAAGGGGAAAAGCGCAGCAGCGTAAGTTCACTGCTCCAGCCGCCGTTAGCCTCAATCCGGCAATACCAGATGGCTTTATCCTCGCAGGGGATAAGTAGCTGGTGAGCCTGCATCTCGTCGAACAGCCGCACGTTATGTTGCGGTATGGCATCAATGCCCTGGCGCAGTAGCCAGCCACGCACGGCATCGGCAGCGTTCTTACTGACCAGCCATAGCGCCTCTTCCGTCAGCCAGCCGTCAGAGCCGCCGTCTGGGTTGTTGAGCCGGAACTCATGCACCAGCAGGTCGCGCAGGGCGGTGATAATTTGCTGCGGCAGCGAGGTTTGCGGGCGATGAATAGCTTTAACCGGATCGCCGCCGAGATTAAATGCCACCGACGCCCGGTCGGCTTTCTGTACCAGCTCCCCGGCAAGCCCGGCATACTGATATTGTCCGTTAAGGCAGTGCAGCAGGGTGGATAACGCAGCAGCGTCGGCGGCGAGCCAGTCGAGGCTTTCCGGGGGGAGAAGTTGGGTAAGCAGAAGAGCTGCCGCAGCCGGATGGCGCAGGTAATCACGTTGCGGCAGATAGCGGAACCGATAAGGCTGGGTTAGCGGGCCATGCCATGGAAACCAGTGTTTCCCGCTAATATTTTCCACTTCGATATCGGTGATGAGTTTGCCCAGATCGTGCAACAGCGCGGCGTAGATGATGACCGTTGTCCAGCGTTCGGACTGAGCAGCCTGATCTTCCGGTGCTGCATCAGGCGGGAAAAGATAACTCTGCCGCAGCCGTGCGGCATAACAGGCAGCTTCGAGGCTGTGATCGAGCAAACCGCCTGCGTGGGCGTGGTGATGGTTTTCCGAGGCCGGGAACAGCTGCGCCAGTTCTGCGAAGCGGTGAAGTGGTGTTAACCAGAAGCGTTCAAACAGTGAGGCGGGAAGGGCGGTGCTCTGGCGAATAAACTGGATCAGCTGTTGGCGGGTAGTTTCAGCCAGTAGTGTTTGTGCGGATTCAGGATGCAGCCATCCCTCCGTGGCATCTGGTTCGCCAGTGGATGGTGTGGTGTTTTGCTTTTTGCGCGTCAGCCATATCCGCATAATGGCCCTTTATTCCCAATGGATTTTGAGGCGCAGGAAGGCGGCGACGCAGTGAATCCCCAGGAGCTTACATAAGTAAGTGACTGGGGTGAGCGAGGAAAGCCAACGCACCTGCAACTCGAAAGACGAAGGGAAGCCCCTTTTTCGGGTAAGCCCGTTCCCCCTTCACTCTCTTCCCCTTAACCCTTTGGATTTTGCCTTTTGGTGCCGTCAGATTTGGGGCGAAATTGTTTATTGGATCGCGCAAATTTATTTTGTATGTAGTTCAGGTACCTGTTGGTGAATATCAGTTAGCGGCGGGTCTTTTCAGATTCGGAGAGGATCGCGGATATATTTTCAGGAAAAATAACGTCAGTTGTTTTTTCCAGCTCGTCAGGCGTCCACCAGTGATAGTCATTGATGACGAGTCGTTCATGATCGCTCCAGGCTTCGGTGCTGATCTCTTCATCGTTAATATGCACAATAAAAAAGCGTTCCTGAGCCAGAACTGTTTCGCCGCTGGGTAACAGCATCTGAAATGTACGTTCTGCGACAGAGGGGCCGATATCCTGGCGCATAATTCCTGTTTCCTCACGAAGTTCTCTTATCGCTGCTTGTTCAAAGGATTCACCATCTTCGACATCGCCTCCGGGTGTGGCCCAGTAAGATCTGCCAGCCAGTGCGTCAGAATTGTGAGTGAACCGGAAAAGCAGGATCCGGTTTAAAGGATCAATAATCAGTAATCGTGATGAAGGGCGTGTTCTCACTGAAGGTCTCGCTATCGTTATCAATAAAATAGGGTTGAGATGTTAGCATTTAACAGCCAGTAAAGTGCCGACAGACAGAGTGAACATGCTGTCGGCATGATGAAGTTATGCGCTCAGCGCTAACGGCTGCTGCGCCCGTTCAAGCAGATACTCACAGGCATTACGCGCTAAACCGCTGGCGCGGAAAATCGCTTTTTTGTCCTGCTGCAATACCTTCAGCCACGATGCGATGTAACTGTCATGTTGTAGCTTCGCCTGAATGCCGACATGGGCGCAGAGAAATGCAGATCCCATTTCGGCGATGAGTTCCTCGAAACTGTACGTCGGATCGCCAAAGGTGTGATTTCCTGCGGTGATGCCGTTCCGGTTCAACCGCGAAGCGTGTCCGGTCGCGTGTGTCAGCTCATGAAGTAGTGTGCCGTAGTAATCCTCACGCGAAGCGAACTGCTCAGGATGCGGCATGATGATGCAGTCGCGTCCCGGCGAGTAATACGCCCGATTCTGGCGTCGGTGAGTGATCGTCACCGCGCTTTGCCGGGCAACCTGCTCAGCAGCGGCGATGGGATCATCGACCATCACGACAGGCTGTGAAAACGCCTCCGGCAGTCCTTCACATTGCTGAATGTTGAACAGCCGGAACTCGCGTACTACAGCATAAGACGTCACTTTAGGATTGCCGTCAGCATCAAGAACTGTGCTCCCGTTGCTGTCCACTACCTCGCGCTGCTGGGGCAGATAAAACACGGCCAGTGTAGATCGTTCGCCTTTGCGGATGTTACCGCCCGCATTGCGAATTTGTGTAAAGGTCAGCCAGCGATCGCTTTCATATCCCTGTCGCTCAGCGCTGTTCCAGAGCAGAGGAATATTGATGCCGTGATACAACCGCCCGGATAAGGCATTCATCGGCACCACCGGTTCCCCTTCCCGCCACGGGCGAACCCAGGGGATCACGCCTTTCTCCAGCGCGGCGATAATTTCATCGGTGACTTTCTGGTAAAGATCGTTGCTTCTGTTCATAAGCGTAACCTCATGATAAAGAAGCCGGGTATAGCGCTCCCGGTCGGGAGTCGCTCGGCACGGGGAGTAAAGGATGCTGAGGGAATCAGCTGGTATGAAGGGCAGTAACCAACAGGTGGTTATCTTCAAGCGTTAAACGCAACGGCGTCATCAGCGGTACATTGCTGCTGCCGTCAGCGGGCAAACAGTACAGACCGAAATTAATACTCTTACGGTCCGGGCCTGCGCTTTTGAATGTCAGCATGGTGGCGACAATCAGGTTTTCGAGACGGTCGTCTTCCTGAGAGGGATCGAGTGGAAAACTGACTACCTTTTCCCATGCTTCAGGTGAGACAGACAACGATAAGGATTTTGCTTCAGGGCAAGATGAAGTTGGCATAGCGTTTCTCCCGTGATGAAAGCAGAGAAACACCGCCCGGCAGGGAGGGATTCCCTGCATGGTGGGGTAGAGGATGTATCAGGCGCTAAGCGCTGTCGGCGAGGATGATACGAAGCGGACGAAAAGGCGAGCCTCACCGGGTAGGGTGGCAACCTGAAGGCTCTGGTTGCGGGTCAAACTTCGTACAGATTAATACGGTATCAATAATAATCAAGAGTCAGGCTGTTCAGTGTGAGTTTGGGAGCCGTTATTCTGGAATCCACTTTGGTGCGCAGGATTTATCCGCTATAGGGATTAAAAGCAATTTATCCGTTGTAGGGGATAAAGCAGTTTGGGCAATCGATGATACCTGCGAAGCTCACAGTCTCAGGCTTTGAAGATCTGCTTACGATGCCAGCCGACGTATTGTTCGGTAGGCCACAGTGATTTGTCATGAGGAAGATGCAACTGCTGACCGTTCCGTTGCCAGAACAGGTTATCTACCACCGGGCTACGGCTGACGCCGCCGGAGATACGGATAGTCAGGTTTTCATCCAGTCCGAATGCGCCCATATCAAAAGCATCATGGTGCAGCGAACACAGCGCCAGACCGTTGTTTACCACACACGGCCCACCATAGGTTTTCCAGTGGATATGGGCTGCTTCAATACCAACCAGCGCACCATCCAGTCGTAGGTCGTAACCGCAGAAAGCACATCGTGAATGGTAAGCCCGGAGAACAATATCTCTGAAGCGCGGATCGCGGTTCTTCGAACGATCGATAAAATCCAGGCCCAGTTGGTTGGCGAGGATCCGCTGAATACTTTCGGGAAAGCGATCTATCAGGATTTGCTGGGCCAGTTGGTCGATTACTTCAGGGTGTGCGAGTAACTGTTGGTAAGCGGATTCATCAAAGCCGCCCGCTACCTGGTTATCAATCAGCTCTTTCTTTGTCGGCTGGGTGTTGCCTCTACGGGGTTTGCAGCCTTCCGCGTTGGCGATCTCCCAGAAGCCGTCAGTTCTGAGTCGCCAGAAAGGCATATTGGGATAGTCAGTGCGTCGCTTGGGACCAAACTCTTTGAGCAGACGAGTGAGCGGTTCGTGGATCTCCAGGCCGTAGTTAAACAGGCGTGGGTGGCCTGCTTTGTACTGCGATAACACATACAACAGCAGCAACGGCTTGTGCGGCGCGCATACGTCACCCTGACGCCACACGGAAACGTTGGAGATGGCTGATTGCAGCGTTTCGAGAGATATCATAGGAATGAACCGGGTAACAGGCTGATGTTATTGCGATCATGCTCGCAAAAACGGTGAAATTCAATTGTGGCTTGTGACATTAATAAGGAAGTCAGACACTTTAATGTCTGAAAGTTAAACATCAGTGAAAATGTCACTTGATGGAAAAAATTATCTGGGGCGAGAGAAACCTAAAGAGGATGTAGTCTGACAGATACCTATATAAACAACTGGTACCTGTCAGACTAGGTGCGTGCTAACGCACCTTAGTTGATAAAATCTAATCCGACTCGAGATTTTGATACACCGAGCCTGCCTAATAAATTCAAAGCATATTCGTAGCGTAATTCGGCAACTATTTTTGCTTCTACGGAGATTATGTTCATTTCATTTTCAGTAGGCTTGGCATATTTTAGTACTATTATTTTATCTTCAGAGAAAATACCTTGATTTTCCACATGGCAATCCATTGCTTTAGGATTTGCCTTGCCATCGAGTCCAACGGTGAAACTAAGGATATGTATTTTTCCGTCATGTTCAGACTGAACGAACAATAGATTATTCTGTGTGGAATAATTTAGTATTTGTCTAATTGATTCATCTTCATTGATTTCTGGCAAATTGGGTAGTTTAAGCTCGCTTTGCATATTTTTACGTGTGTTATTTAAAGCAACTTTCGCATCATACATTTTCACGAGCGTAACAGGGAGTAAACTATTTCCGTTTTTCTGACCTGGAACAAGGTCACACATAGGGGTTAGACACAACCAGTGATTATTATTGAACTCCAAAACATGCCCCGTAACCAAATGATGAGCAGTTATTTTTTTTGAACAACTGAAACAATTTGCATGTTTAATTTGTTCAAGCTCAGCATCAAGTGTAGATTTCTCTATGAAATAGTTTAAAGGTGAGTTGATTTTCTTTAAGTCGCGGACAAGATTAATTGTAAACTCATCAAGACTCGGTTTAATTTCGTATGCTAATTCTTCCCACAATTTAGTTACTGCTTGCCATGCAGCTGTTTTGATAGCATATTCATCCTCTTTTTGAAGTAATTCCTTTAGCCACGCCGCCTGTAAGAATTTTTTGTTAATTATATTACTTGCAGCATAGCTACCATTACTTTCAATTTCACTTCTGAGTTTTGATAAAATAAGTTTATGCGGATGTGGTTTAGAGTTTGACAAAGCCTCCAAAAGTTGATTCGGTATGTCACTGATTGGTGTGTCTTTTTTACCAAGGACAGTAATAAATAAGTCTTCTGTTTTTATCCAATTATGGTTTTCATTTGTCCCCCAATCAAAAAACTTTGATGTCTTATTATTAAATTGGTCAGCATATCTATGTAATTTTTCTGAGGAGATCCATTTAAAAATCAATATCTTGGATATGTTTATATTGTCTGGTTTTTGATCAAATATATTATGGAAAACACCAAGGACTTCGTAGTCGAAACATCCTGAACTTAAATTTGATCCGAATTTATTAATCAAGAAAAGTAAATCTAATGTAGAAACTGAATTAATTAGATCTTCCCTGATGCTTGGATCCTCGATTTCCCATTCATCTAAGGCGTCATCTATTCTAGATTTGATTTTATCATTTAAAATACTAATGGCGGGTCTTTCCTGTAAGGAAGTAATAATATCGATTAGTACCTCATTAACTGAACCCTTTTGTCCATCATAGCCTTTAGTATGCACTGCAACAATATTAAAGTGACGATTTTCAGATAGATTTTTAATAATATCTATAGATTTTTTACAATATCCAGAGTCCTCTCCATCTAAATGATAGTCCAAGATTAGTAAATCACTGTGGTAAAGACGGTTAGATACGGTTCCCTCTTGAATTTTCTTTTCTTTTCCATTATAGACATCTAAAAGCCAATTATATTCTTCACTTCGACTTATATCAATAATATCTTTTAATCGAGAAATGTTGTCTTGAGAAAAACTGTCTTTGGTCGATGAAATTAAATCATCAATAGTTGGGTATTCATCATCGATGACTGTCACAGTTCTAATCGGATCAATATAAGCAGATTTTAAATGTGGTTTGTAATCGAAAGTAGAATTATCAAGCATTTTTAATTCCTTTGAAATTAATTACAAAATTAGCACCATTTAGTATTTTTTTCTCTGTTCTTGTTTCGTAGAAAATACTATGGCCACTCACTGCTAAATTTTGTTTGCAGAGATAAAGGCCAACCCCACGACCACCTCTTTGTTTCTTGGAGAAAAATATAGTGAAAAGTTCGGACACATCATCAGGATCAACCCCTGGCCCGTTATCACTAACATATATCAAGCCATCAAGTACATCTAACCTAATAATTCGACGCTCTTCTTTAGTTTCTTTAACCCAATATCGTGAATTGTTTACTAAATTAATAAACACAGGATAAATTCTGGCTGGTTGATCATATAATGAAATATCTAGGAAATTAGTAGAGCAAGAAAATTCAATGGAATCTTTTTCAAATTTAATGTTGAAAAAATGATTAACATAATCAAAAATATCTTTTCCACTCAAGAAAGCTCTTACCTTATCGCCTGATAATTTTAATGGGCTTAAAAAACGCCAAGAATCGCTTAATGATTGATGTGCTTGGGTAATACTTGATAAAGCATTTTTCTGATATTCATCGAGGTTTGTTGATGACAGTCTATTTATACCTCGCTCAATAGTCATATCGAAACCTTCGATTTCATGACCAATTATCTCCACAGTTATTCCAAGTTGAGCGAGTGCATTCACTTGCTCTACCTGTTTCTTCAACCGTGTATTTTCGTTGACTGAAGAGATCGCGAGGCCTTCTAAATCAATTTCCTCTCTTAAGCTTTCTAATGCGGTAATATATGGGGCGTAGGTTTGACTTATTTCAATGTCTTGAATCTGATAAGCAAGATCTAAATTTTCAAGTGTTTTTTTGAGTGAAGTTCTATTTTCTTGTAGATCGGATAAATATTGAGATGTTTTTTCATGGAAAGCTTTATTTGTATTGTTTGTTATCTCTTCGAAACGCAACGTCTCTTCTTTTAATATATTGCGTCCTTTATTGGAAAATTTTCTTATTTTCGCATGTAATATGGCTGCTTTGCTACGAAAGTCTTTCTCAGCAATTGAATAATCATCTTTAACAGTAAAATGATCAAGTGCTAAGTATACAGAGTTATTAATCTGCTTTAAAAGACTTTTAGCATCAATCTCTAAATCGCGATACTGACGGTAGTCTTTCTCTATACTCCCTAAATTTCTTGGTACTGAACCTAAAGATAGGTTTTTTAGGGTACCATCCAATACGTCGATGTTTTCTTTGAGCTGTAATAGCTCCTCTAGTTCTTTAAAATTATTCTTGTCGCTTAGAAGCTGTGATATTTCATAAAATTCATTTCTTAAATGTTCTAAAGAAATACGATCTCTTTGAATCGATGTTTTGACTCTTCTTTGCTCTTTACGTAATAATTTTTTTCTATCTTCGTCTGCTTTCAAAGCAGCATGTTTAGCATTTATTTCCTCTAGCTTTTCATCTCGTATATTTGATGCGCGGCCAATAAACCTTTTTGCAATTTCTATTAAAATGTTTTCGACTATCTCTCTAAATAACTTAGATGCTTTATTGTCAATTATACCTTCTCTACCTGCTTTATCTCGTAGGTTGGGGTTATGTTCTTTCGTTATATATACACCACCAAAACATGCCCTATTACTGAACATATATAAACCAGCATTTTTTGAACGCCTTTTCTCGATCTCAAAAAAGTCATTATCTTCACGTCCGTATGGCATAACACGTAAATCATCACGAAAAACCATTACTCCACCAAACTGATCGCGGATGCGGTCGAATGTCGCATGCTGTTCATCTGACAATGTACTATTCTTTCTTATAACCTCAAATGTACCTAATCTTAAAAAGAAAGGGCCAAAGCGGGTATCTTTTCGTGTCTTATAAACAGTTTTGGGTTTAACTGTGATATTATCGAACCATTCGCCAAAAGCTTTAACTCTTCCAGAAAATAATCCGTTCTCATCAATATTCCCTTCAACTATATGTTCTAGCTGGTCAAAATTAGAAATATCAAAATTTCTAACCTCATCGATAATAAATCTTTGAAGATTACCATTCCAAGCGATAACGCTTGTCTTGAAATCAGTAATCTGTTCTTCTTCTTCTCTTTTAAATGGATTAACAAAGCTATTTAATGTTTGAAGAAAGCGTTCTTTAGCCCGAACTTCTGCACCTTGAGCTTCTGATCCCGCATCTGTTGATAACTGAGCTATTAAATCGTCATGAATTCCAGCTATAAACATTGCTGTGCCGTGAGTGGTTTTATTATTCCACACTGGCCAAGATTGAAAATGCCTTTCCTCAAAGAAAGCATTAATTACAGTATTCTCGATAGCTTCTTTTGTAATATCATTATTCTCATTTTTTTCTAATTCAGAATAATTTTCCCAAGCTTGTTCAATACGGTTATCTCGTAATATATCATCACCATCACCCCATAGATTTCCCATCAAAGCATCAAACATTTCCGGTATAACAGTGATTAATTCGTTTTTATCACTGCATTCCATAATGGGTATCTTAATATCATTAAGCATCAAATATGGATTTTCAAAAATACGCCAATCGAGCAAGCAAGCTACAAGAGGGCTATCTTTCTTTTTGGAAACTAAAAGCATTAATGAGCCCAAGGCCGCACAAGAAAGACGACCGATGCCTTTCTGACCTTGCTTTGCTCGAATATGATCTATTCCATTTCTATCTTCATATGGAATATCTTTTTTTATAGCCTTGGATTCTGTTCCTACTGTAAGCCACTTATTGATAATGTCATCTAACGACATACCATGCCCATCATCAACTAAAGTTGCCACAGGAGTATCGCCGTCAAATATATTTAGAGAAACATTACGAGCGTAAGCATCATATGCATTTTTCCAAAGCTCGGAAATTGCGGTTGGACAATCAGCTATTTGCTCACGTCCTAGATGATCAATTGTCCTTGCTCTTGTTTGAAAAGCTGCTGAAATTACCATTTTTCACCTTCTATTATTATAAGGTAAGTAATCATAAAATGAGTTTTGGGTCCATTTAAATTTCTAGTTTTAACATTTTTCATTCATTACACCTTATCTATTGGGTGTAATTATGTTAAGCAATGCATTTATTAATATTGTGCCTAACATAGGGGGAACTGCATTACCAATCTGTCTTGCTTGCGCTGTAGCATTACCGCAAAAAATGTAGTCATCAGGGAATGTTTGCAACCTTGCTGCATGCCTTAAAGTAATGCCATGATTTTCCCATGGATGAATGAATCTTCCCTTAGATGGATTGTTACACCCAGTTGTAATTGTATTGGCCGGGAGGTGAATCATTATGCGTCCATAAACATCTTTGTGGCCTGCGTATCCATTGGAATGACATTTTAGCTCGAACTCTTTTCCTGCATCGCTTCTACTGCCATTGAGTTTTGTTGCTTTGAAACGCTCTTCCATACGCTTAGTTGGTATCATATGTATGTTGCATGGATCTTTTTCGCTTATTGGCGCATCTTGATATTCTAGTGTTTCAAGTAGCTCTTGTGCTTCATCAATTGAGTAAGAAGTATGTTTAAGAAAGTATTCTGATATATATCTTTGAATTAAGTTATCATCCATTTTTTCAAAAACAGAGGATGCAGTTCTCCACGTATTTTTTGAGTTGTTTTTTACTTCATTGGAATTAGGGTTGAAATGAGTAGCTTGAGGTGGAAACTCAATGTCATTTCTCTTTTTTAAAATGTCATTTCTGACGCCTGCAATGAAAACTCGTTTGCGATTTTGCGGAACACCGTAGTCACGAGCATTTAATACGTCGCAATGAATTAATGTATAGCCATTTTTGGAAGCCAAAAATTTAAAGCGTTTCAAATGGGTTTCATGTCTCTTCCATAACAAGCCGGAGACATTTTCTACCAAAAAAGCTTTGGGTTTAAACTCACAAACAAAGTCGAAATACCTTAAAAGTAATTTGTTTCTGGGATCGTCAACACCAGCATCATTAATTCGATGACTGGAAAAACCTTGGCACGGGGGCCCGCCAAGTATCATATCAAGCTCGCCTTTCTTGAGCTTTAATTTTTTTCTTAACTTTTTTGGGCCTACGAGCAAAATATCTTCCTGTAAAAGTTCGGTCTTATGCTCAAGCCTTTCTAACATATTTTTTCTGTAGGTGTTTGCAGCCGCGCTATCGAATTCAATAGCAGCAACAACATCTATAGTGCCTGTATTGTGGGCGGATAAACTAAACCCTCCAGCCCCCGCAAATAAGTCAATTGCCTTCATATGAGTCCAAAAGTAACTCCTAAATCTTGATATTTTACTCGTTTTTTTCAAAAATGCAATAAGCAAATATTATATATGACGAAAATAGACGTTTTTATTATTTTTAGCGTAGTCTTAACAAGGGATATCTTTCATGTATTTATAGTATACAAGTGTAAGTAAAATTAACGGTTTATTGGTTGTGATAATGAATATAATATTTATTTTTATTCAGCCAAATAATTTTGAAATACTCTCTTTTAAGAGTGTATTTTAGAAAGTGGAGTATTAGATTTATCTTTCTTGCTCTAAACTGAAAGTTAAATTTTTTATCATCCATTTCGATGTAGGCTCATGAAGATATTCAATGTTAGCACTCTGATTTAAACTCTTTAATTTGAGGATTAAAGAGGAAATGTAAGTATCCCGCATAATCGTGCCATTCACATTTAGAGATCCTCCGGCATAATCAATCTGCCAACAAAGGAGATCGCTGTGCGTAAAGCCCGTTTTACTGAGCATCAGATCATTGCCGTAATTAAATCGGTTGAAGCCGGACGAACCGTTAAAGATGTCTGCCGGGAGGCCGGTATATCTGAAGCCACCTGGTACAACTGGAAGTCCAGATACGGCGGCATGGAGACTTCTGATATTAAAAAGATCAAGGATCTTGAGGACGAGAATCGGCGTCTCAAACAGATGTTTGCCGACCTGAGCCTTGAGAACCGTGCGCTGAAAGACGTTATCGAAAAAAAGCTTTAAAACCAGCCTTTAAGCGTGAGCTGGTCACTCATCTGATCACGACATTTGGACTCAGTATCCGTCAGGCCTGCCGGAGTCTGAACCTGAGCAGAACGGTTTACCATTACCATCCGGATACCACGCGTGACGAACCCGTTATTGTCGTGTTGCAGGCAGTGGCAGAGCGATACCCACGGTACGGTTTTCCAAAACTTTTCCAGGTTCTGTGGCTGCAGGGATACCCGTGGAATCACAAAAGGATCCATCGTATTTATTGTCTGCTGAAGCTGAATTTTCGCCGTAAAGGCAAACAACGGTTGCCGGTGCGTAATCCCTCGCCACTGGCCACACCGGAAGCGCTTAACCAGAGCTGGTCTGTCGATTTTATGCATGATGCTCTGGTCTGTGGCCGTCGTTTTCGCACGTTCAATGTCGTTGATGACTTTAACCGTGAGGCATTGTCGATTGAAATCGATCTGAATCTGCCAGCTTTGCGCGTGGTCCGTGTACTCGACAGGATCGCGGCAAATCGCGGCTATCCGGTCATGCTACGCATGGATAATGGTCCGGAATTTATCTCACTTGCACTGGCTGAATGGGCAGAGCAACATGCAGTAAAACTGGAATTTATTCAGCCGGGTAAGCCGACGCAGAACGCTTTTATTGAGCGCTTTAACCGAACATACCGTACAGAAATACTCGATTTTTATCTGTTCAGAACGCTGAATGAAGCGCGGGAAATCACGGAAAGATGGGTGTCAGAATATAACTGTGAACGCCCTCATGAATCACTGAACAATATGACGCAGGAGGAATATCGGCAACACAATCATTTGGCCGGGATCTCAAAAAATGCCTGGAACTAAAACGGGTCTACTTACATTCAGAGGAGGGCATTGATCTGGGGGAGTATTTTGAGTGTGGTATACGTTATCTGTTAAAAATAGCTCCACATCAAAAGCATCGAAGTAATCGGCCACGGTTCTCGCACTATGGTCTGTAGCGCGCTGGTGGAGTCACACCTGTGGTCAAGCGGCGCGTAGAGCACCAGATGAGCCATCATGAGCACAAGCAGAATTTATAAGGGCGGTGCCTTAAAGAGCACAGGGAGATTGTAAGTAGCCCGATATTGCTGGCTTTTGCTTATCTTGCTGACGGGATTCGTCGTATGAAACATGAAAATTACCTCATGTTTTATATAAGGATTCGACACTATATCAAAACCGGTAACTCTCAATCTTTCAAAGCTATGTGTCAGATCAGGTCGTGATAAGACACATAAATTTAAAGATCTATATATCTGGCCAGATAGACTTTTTTATAACAGCTTTATAAATTAAACAAATCTGCCATAGAGACAGATTTGTTTAATTTATAATTAGAGGTTTGCAACGTTATGATATACTTTTTGCACATCATCATCATCTTCAAGGGCATCAACAAGTCCTTCAAAGATTTCTAAATCTTCTGGTGAAAGTTCAACTTCTGATTGAGCAATCATTTCTAATTCTGTTGTTGAAAATTCAGTAATTCCAGCGGCTTTTAGCGCTGCGATTCCTTTATGCAGGTCTGTCGCTTCAGTATAAATAACGATGTTTCCTTCTTCTTCGGTTACATCACGAACATCAACTTCAGCATCAAGCAAAATTTCAAAAATATGGTCAGGGTCTGTTCCTTTAAATACAATCACTCCAGTATTGTCAAACATATAGCTGACAGCACCTGCCGCTCCGATATTCCCGCCTTTTTTATTAAAAATTGTGCGGATATTAGCAATCGTACGGTTAACATTAGACGTCAACGTTTCAGCGATAACCATTGAACCATTTGGTCCAAAGCCTTCATAACGCCCTTGCACGAACGTTTCATCTCCGCCACCTTTGGCTTTATCAATGGCTTTATCAATAACATGTTTTGGAACCTGTGCTTGTTTCGCACGTTCAATAACGAATTTTAAAGCTGAGTTTGATTCCGGGTCTGGTTCACCTTGTTTAGCCGCAGCATAGATTTCTACACCGAATTTTGCATATACTTTGGACGTTGCACCGTCTTTAGCTGTTTTTTTAGCAACAATATTTGCCCATTTACGTCCCACTGGAAACATCTCCTCAAAGAATTATTTACATTAACGGCAGGTTAATAACCTGCATGTTTTTCTGCCGTATTATATCATAATATATAAATTCTCGTCTATGAGAAATAAAAAGTTCCAGCTTTTACGGAGGATTACTTTGATTTTAACAATAGCTAATATGGTGGGTAAGTCATTTTTTAATTTTCTTCTGGTTCTTTTTTTATTCTTAATAATTGAATCGCAGCAATAACGTCTTATTGATGGTGGTTTCGTTCATCAGGTGAGGTGGAACGCTTGCACGTCTTGCGACATATTGTGGCAGAAACTTAATGGCGAAATTAAGAGCCTATCCCATTAGGGCTATTTTACTTGCCATTTTGGACCTGGGCAGTGCTCAAAATCCTCACGTACTACGTGTACGCTCCGGTTTTTGTGCGCTGTCCGTGTCCAAACTGGCTGCGCCAATAACGCCTGGTGGGATAGTCTCTAAGACGATATATTCCCGCCTTGAGCCGTGTTAATTTGTTGCATACTTTTAAACGGAGGTATACCTCTTGTAGGCTATACCTCCTGCTTCACGTTATCGCGCGATTAACGCAAATACGCCCCAGCCAAAGTATTCTCGCGTCCAGGTGACGTGACGTTTGGGGGCTGCCGTCAGTTCTGTTCGAACCTCTTGCGCAAACTCATCGTCAGGGTTTTCCTCCAGCCAGCGGCGCATGGTCATCCACTTCGCGGCTTCATATCTGTCCCAGCCTTGCGGGTCCGCCAGCACCATTTCCACTACGTCATAGCCGAGTTGGTCGAAAAAGGCGACCAGCTCGGGCAGGGGGCGAAAATCGGCGACGGATGAGACGCCACAGGCGTGGGCGATCTCTTCCGTTGCGGGGATCCGACGCCAGTACGGTTCACCGATGAGAATGATCCCGCCAGGTTTGAGGCTTTTGGCCAGCAGATCTATTGTCCCGGCGACACCGCCCGCAATCCAGGTAGCGCCTACGCAGGCCGCCACGTCATATTTTTCCTCGTCGATATAACCGGCCGCGTCGTTATGAATAAAATGTACGTATTCACTGACGCCGAGCCCTTCTGCACGTTGTTTTGCCTGTGTGGTGAAGAGCGGGCTTATGTCAATGCCAGTACCTGTAACACCGTAATCGCGAGCCCAGGTGCAGAGCATCTCACCCGAACCGCTACCGAGATCGAGAATCCGCGTGCCTGGCTTCATGCGTAACGCATGGCCCAGCGTGGCGTACTTTTCCGCTGTAAACGGATTATGGATACGGTGTTCGCTTTCGCTAATGGTAAAAATACGTGGGATATCCATTGGGTTATTCCTTTTACTGAGGGCGATTCCCTCAGAAGTGGATGCTTTTTCAGCCAGCAGCGCAAACAGCTTGCCTGCAAAAGTCTCGCCGACCGGCCAGGTGTGACTGTCCGGGCGCTGCAACACAGTGAAGCCAGCATCACCAAGCAGGCTGATATATTCATCATCGCGCCAGGCCTTCATTTGACTGCCGAAACGGGTGGTACAGCCGTTTTCCGCTATCGCCCAGAACTGCGTTGAGCTGGTTTGAGCCTCTTCATCCCAGGCATTTTCCGTTAACAGCAGATGAGGCACGGCAAGAAACAGGCCGTGCGGACAACGCTGCCAGCCTGGCTGCGCCATGCCCTGGCGTTTAACTTCATCGAAGGTATGTACTTCAACAAGCAGTTTGCCGTCCGGTTTCAACCACTGAGCGCAATGACTGATGAGGCTTTGCGCATCCGCAGCGCTAAAGACATTCAGCTCCCCAAACGTCATCATAATGAAATCGAAAGGTTCCGTGGGGTGGTATGTACGAATATCCTGCTGAATGTAGTCAATACTCAGGTTTGCGGCTTGCGCCTGCTGGCGAGCCCATGTGATGGATGCCGGAGAGAAATCTACGCCTGTGCAGTGAAACCCACGCTCCGCTAACAGGCGGGTATAAAAACCGGGTCCACAGCCGAGATCCAGAATGCGGGCGCCAGCGGGTAACTGACGGGTAATCCATGTTACCTGTTGCTCAATCACAGTTAGCCGGCGGCTGGCCCAGTCGTGGTCCTGTGACAGATGATTTTCCAGCATGCGTTGGCTGAAGGCTGGCTCGTCCCAGGGGATTTTGCCTTCATCGGGTAATAGCCGAATGCGATGCGTTGCAAAAATAACGGCGCTGATATCCATCATCATCTCCTTAGCGATTGTCAGGCTGGGCGCGAACGTTGTTCAGTCCGGTTGTATTAATGCGGTAGGGCTGACCGTTAACGGATTTGATCAGCTTTTTGTTTTGAGTTTTTTGAATACAGCGAGCGTGCAATCGGCGAGCAACAGCCCTTCGCGGCTATAGCACTCAACGGCGGTGACGCGGCCTGACGCATCGCGGATGTGCGTAATGCGTCCGCCTTTGGCGAGAACGTGTAAGGTACGTTGTTCCTGACGGGATAAATTCATACTGAAGAACCTGTTTAATCATCATAGGCAAAACGTGCAAACACACTGCGGTGTCCGCATTCGATTTCGGCACATTGATAATCAGTCCGGCCTGAAAAGGTCGGGGAACTGATTATCAGATGATGACATTCTCCAGCATCAAAGCCTCGGGTTGAGTTGAAAGGTATTTACGTCGTGAATGATAACACCTGATTTCTGTAAGTGAATAACCGGGAGTGAAAAGTGTGATCTCAAAGGGAGGATCATGCGTTTAGTAAGTCAGTTGGATAGATCACACAATTACCATAATGAATATTGATTAAACTCATATACCCGATAATGGCCGCTTTGATAGTCTCGACGTATCTTTTTAGCCATTGACAGGGTTGTTGCGTTGGAAATCTTTTTTTTAACCCACTGAAAAATATCACTTAAATATTTTTCATACATAAACATTTATGGTCCGCTGAGTTCGGATCCGGTTTTGTATGGGTTAAAAAAGGTACGTTATGAAAGTCATATGGACTGTCACTCCTGTGGGGTATCAGCGCATAGCGAAACGTTGCCCTTCATGCAGCGTAAAACGGGACTTCACGCCTTCTGGGGCATTTCGGGTTAATTCGCAAAAGAAGGTACTCGATGTCTGGAGTATCTATAAATGCACACACTGCGATTACACCTGGAATATCTCCCTGTTCTCGCGTCTGCCAGTCAGCAAAATTAACCGCGATCTTTATGGCCGACTGATGGCGAATGATGCTGCCACGGTGCAATATTTTGCTTATGACAACGCGATCCTGAAGCGAAACAATGCTGAATTATCGGGGCAGCCTGATTTTCACATTCAGGAACGGTGGCTGGTCAGTATCGCCTCCCACAAGCAGGTCAGTGTTAGCGTCAGGATTTCCCGTTCTTTTCAGGTCAGCCTGCTGTCGATTTTGAAGAAGCAACTCCTGTTAAGCGCAGCCGAAATCAAGAGACGGATTGAAACAGGGCAAATAAGTGGCGTCACGGTGAAAATGCTTAAATCGCGAAAACTGAAGAATGCAAAATATGATTTGCAGCTCTCAGTTGAAACACTGTATGACCGGCGAAGGATTGTTCTGACCCGTCGATAAAAACAATAAGCTCACCTTACGTTTAAGTGTGCTGGTATGGCAACGACGCAACGGAATGAAAGAAGGACTAAGGGACAGGTGAGCTTTAGTTGAATAACCCTTGTCTGTGGCATTCAGTGAAGGCTGAATGCCATGGATAATCCAGATTTTCGCACCAGTGATGATCAGCAGAATGACAAAGGGCGATGGATTACAATTATCTGTAGAGTAAATAAATATTCACTCAACACCATTAAAAAATAAGAAAAAATGGCTCACTGTTGAGCTGATATTAATACCTGAACCACTGAATTAGAGTAATGTGGCGCTATTCATAGCGTATTTTTTTCTGTTGCGGTTACAGGAGGAGGAATGCACACCTTTAGACCATACTCACTAAGGCATAGCGATCTGTTATATGAAGATATTCCGTTAGAAATACGCGAGCAAATAATCTTATTGATTATCAATACGCTAGGAAATTGCTCCTCTTTTTATGATATGACATTATACTGCTATCATAATAGTCATTCTGACGAAGTTTATCGAAGAATATGTAAAACGTTGCGCAAAGAGTATGGCTTATTCACCTTATATGCGCATTCAACGTCATATCTGGATGAAATGAGTAATCTGTTATTAAAAACAGATGATAAAAGAAAGCATATTGATACCATTGAGCTTGCTTTTAACTATATAGATACCTACCTTCGAACCTATGAAGTTACGCTTGGGTTAGAACCGGATAAGGCGATTAGTGAATTAAATAATATATTTCATGAGCATAGTTTAAAATATCGCTATGAAAATGGTAGAATTGTAAGGCTGCGCAGAATAAAACGGCTTAAAAACATATGTTATTATTTGTACTCTCCTGGAGGGTATGGCTTTGTCGAATATGATCTTATGGAAGCGTATAATCGCCTGATACTTAATGATTTTGCCTGTGTCGTAAGGGAATGTCATGCAGCCTTCAGAAGCGTTCTTCTCAGAATTCATGAGAGAAAAGGTATCGTATATCATGAACAAGATAGTTTAAATACCTTAATGACTAATCTGATGGCGAGAGGCGTTATATCTGCTGAATATGCACATAAATTTCATTTTTTAAGTAACGTGCTGGAGTCAGAAATATTTCTGCCGATGGCGCCAGAAAAATCGCATCATCACTACGCAATGATGCTCCGTATCTCTGAAGAGTTGGCCTGTAGTATTTATTATCTTACTGAGCGGAGTATATTTTTTCTTACCCAGCGGGCTGAAGAAGAAGATAGTGTCGCGCCATAATAACGATCGCGCTGTCGTTCAGTCAGACTGCATCATCGTTATTTAAATTTGTTCAGACGTCGGAATTTTTTGTTCTGCCGTCTGTTTTTTTTAGTGATGAGCTGTTCAGTGCAATAATAAGGGGTACAGTACGATGACTGATTTTTAAACTGCATATCATCTGTGTCGTATTTACTCATGGGTATTAGGTCAGGGAGAGAGAAGAATGAGTACTATTTTAAAGCCTTTTTTATTGGCAGTAACCCTGATGTTAATCTTAATAAGGCCTGGCTTTGCAACGGAGGATGGAGCGATAACCATGGTTAAAACCTACAGCGCTTATGACTATTTGCAGACCCGAGCGCGGTTGATGCACGCTGTCGCCGATCACGGTCTGGTGTTATTTGGGGAATTTGATCATGCCAGAGCGGCACAGAATGTTAACCTGAAAATGCCGCCGACAACGGTTCTGGTCTTTGGCAATCCTAAAGGCGGAACGCCTCTCATGCTGGCGCATCCCGAACTGGCGCTGGATTTACCGTTTCGGGTGCTCATTAGCCAGCAAGCCGATGGGCGAACGTTAGTCAGTTATCATCCCGCTGAAACGCTGCAACGTTATGGTCTTGATGCCGCAGACATACAGGCTTTGAAAAAACTGGAACAGCTCGTTGAAAAAAGTCTCCACTAAAGCTGAAAATCGGGCGATGTGTTTGCACAGGTGATGTCGCGAATAAATGCGCTCACATCGTCCATTACCTGATGAGATAAGGCGGCATCAAAGGTGGCGCTATCAGCATCACAGAACCCGTGCCGCGCATCGTACATTTTACACTGCACCCGGGGTCGCTTTTCCAGCGCCTGTCGCATGGCGCGGGGATCAAATGCCGGCTCATAACGCGCGATAATAACCAGTGTCGGACAGAGAGGCGCAAGATGAAGGTACTGGCGTATACGGGAACCGTAATAGCAAATGATGCCATCGCATAACCCACTGGCTGCACTTAGCCATGCGAGCGTTGCGCCGACGCTATACCCTACGACGATTAACGTCTCGTACTGCGTTCTGAGCTCGTGGAGTAACGTGGTAACGACGGCGGGATCAAAGCCGACATTTGCTGAAAAGTGACGGTAAGCCTCCTCCTGCTGTTCATAGCGAAAGGGGGTATGGTGAGGAAACAGCGCGGGAATATAGATGTCGAATCCGCGCGTCATCCATTCATGGCCTGCGCGTTGGATATGAGCGTTAATACCATAAATTTCATGCAGAATAATCGCTGCCCGGCGATGGCGGCTCGACAAACTGGAGGCGTTGCTTCCCCCGGATACGCCTGGGGCGAAAAACACGGTGTCTTTTATCATAACGCGTTCTTGATACAAAGAGAGCGGCTGGATTTTCGCCGATCACGCTATGTCAGAGGCGTTGTTCCTGTCAATGTACAGACACATTTTATGGCCTGATTTTTGGTTGATAAATTTTATATTGGTAAACCAATATGCTGTTCATATTCAGGCATCAGGGCTAAAGATGGAACATCAGTTGTGTATTGTCTACTGCCTTTCCTTTTATCTGGCTTCACTAACGAAACGGGGCGCATTATTGTTTTGTTGGTTGACCAGTTTCGCGTTTTTGGTGTGCTACGCGTGCTATCCCTCTTTACAAATGCTATAGTCTGATACCGGGAAATCGCATCGGACGGGCACAACCAATATGAAATCAAACACTTCTCAGCAAAGACCTTACCAGGAAGTGGGCGCAATGATACGGGATCTGATTGTTCAGACGCCGTACCGCCCCGGGGAGCGCTTGCCGCCGGAAAGAGAGATCGCTGAGAGGCTCAATGTGACGCGTACCGTCGTGCGTGAAGCGCTGATCATGCTGGAAATTAAAGGTCTGGTTGAAGTCCGCCGCGGCGCCGGGATCTACGTGCTCGACAGCGCGGTTAATAACGAGATGGAAGGCGCTGACGTCAATCACTGTAATGACGCCGGGCCGTTTGAACTGTTGCAGGCGCGTCAGTTGCTGGAAAGCAATATCGCTGAATTTGCCGCTCTGCAGGCCACCCGCGAGGACATCATTAAAATGCGCCAGGCGTTACAACTGGAAGAGCGAGAGCTCGCCTCCAGCGCGCCGGGCGGCTCAGAAAGCGGCGATATGCAGTTTCATCTGGCCATTGCCGAAGCGACCCATAACAGTATGTTGGTAGAGCTCTTCCGTCAGTCCTGGCAATGGCGTGAAAATAATCCGATGTGGCTCCAGCTTCATAGCCATCTGGGCGATACGCTTTACCGTAAGGAGTGGCTGGTCGATCATAAGCAGATCCTCGCGGCGTTAATTAAGAAAGACGCCCGCGCAGCGAAGCTGGCGATGTGGCAGCACCTGGAAAACGTGAAGCAGCGTCTGCTGGAGTTTTCCAATGTTGATGACATCTACTTTGATGGCTATCTGTTTGAGTCATGGCCGCTGGACAACGTTGATGCCTGATTATACCTGGAATAGCGTGGGCAGGCCCAGTCCACGTTTTACTTCCTGTAACGTCTTTTGAGTGACCTCATGGGCCCGCTCGCTACCTTTTTTCAGCAATTCCATTAGCATTCCCTTATCCGCAATAAAGGTTGCCCGCCGTTCGCGTATTGGCGCGATCAGTTCTTGCAGGCAGGTCTCCAGCTCATTTTTACAGACACGGTCGCCTAATCCGCCTTGTTGATAATGTGCTTTCATCGCCGCGACTTTGGCTTTATCCGGATGAAACGCATCCAGCCACGTAAAGACGACGTTACCTTCTATTTTTCCCGGATCGCTAATTTTTAAATGATTGGGATCGGTGTACATCGCGCTGACCGCACGGTGGATGGTCTCTTCGCTGGCGGAAAGAAGCAGGGTATTGCCGAGCGATTTCGACATCTTGGCGCTGCCGTCAATGCCTGGCAGACGGCCCGTATCGCTCAGGAGCGCCTGACAGGGTCGCAATACCGGCGAGGAGAAAAGACTATTCATCTTATGAACGATCTCATTCGTTTGCTCAATCATGGGCAATTGGTCGTCGCCAACCGGTACCATTTCGGCCTTAAAGGCGGTGATATCTGCCGCCTGGCTAATGGGATACGCCATGAACCCGACCGGCAGGGAACGGGTAAAGCCTTTTTGGGCAATCTCATTTTTTACCGTAGGATTACGCTCCACTCGGGCGACGGTAACAATATTCATATACAGCACCGTTAATTCGGCGAGGGCGGGTAACGCGGATTGCAGGCAGATCGTCGTTAGCGCGGGATCGATGCCGACGGCCAAATAGTCAGCTAACACCTGCGGAATATTATCGCGGATTTTTTGCGGATTACTGCCGTTATCGGTGAGTCCCTGCAGGTCGGCAATCAGGACATACTGTTGGTGATCCTGCTGTAGCGCGACGCGCTGGCGCAGTGAACCGACATAATGGCCGAGGTGCAACGAGCCGGTGGGGCGATCGCCAGTCAGAATGATGGGAAGGGTGTTCATTAAGGACTCCTTTATGCTTACTGTAAAGCCGAAAGACGTCCCGAAACGCAGTAGCCGCCTTTCGGCGGCTACTTAAAAAGGGATAGTGATCCGTGCCGCCTTCAGGAAGGCAGCCACCAGCGGAGATGACGTTGCGTAGCGTTGGATCGTTTCGTGTTCATGTGATCTAACGTATCACGACTAAACGTAAGGGTAAAGCGGCTGGCGTGTCGTCCGGGCATAAAGTCATATCGCCTGAACAGAGAACATGTTACTGACTTTGAAACGCGATTTTATAATTTGCTGCCCAAAAATACGTGGCGCTGAAAGGCGCATTTTTGATGCAAATCATTTATTACTGTGATAACACTGCGCGCGATAAAAACATTAAATATATTCACATAGTAAATATGTTCTATTGGAATGGTTGTTTTCGATATGACAAAAGTCTAAAAAACCCATTGATGTGAAAAGGAATAAGAATTGTCTATATTCCGATTCTGTGGAATTAAGTAATTTCTCGGATAAAAATAAGAAATGATATTGATATTTCTTTTTTGATATGGTTCTTATAGCGGCTATGGTTATTCAGGAAACGATGCTTGAATGCCTGGCGTAATAGATTTCAGGTCAGTAGCGCTATTGTAAAATGGATTGTTGATGGCAGAAGGTATTTAGCAAGAATCCAGTTATAGCAGATTGTCGGTATTTAATCTGGTATACAGAGACACCAACGAAATGGCTGGAAAATGGAACGTTCTTTCATTGTTGGCGTTCCGTCCTTGTCAGCCTGCTTTGCCGCATGATAATCACGGAGGGGGGATGGACGCCATCTATTTAAAACTGGACGGTATTGAAGGCGAAAGCCGGATCAAAGGTTTTGAAAACCAAATAAAACTTATTGCTTACAACCACAACCCGACAAAACGGGAGTCCGGCGAAGCGAGAGGGACATATATTGGAGGGTTGACGCTGACAAAGCCAGTCGATCTTGCTACGCCTGGCCTCTATGAGCACTATTGTAACGGGAAAACGGTGAAAGAAGGCGTGCTGACATTATGCCGTCGTGATAAGGGCGCAATGCTGCCATTTATTATTTATACGCTCACCAATGTGCGAATTTCACGCATGAGCAATCATGGCGACGCCGAAGGCAGCGCCACGGAGACCGTGGATTTGGTTTATAGCCATATTCGCTGGGATATTCCCGCATTAGCGTCGAAAAGCAAAACACGGCGGCCCCTTCACCGACAGGCGCTGTGGCGATGAGAACAAAACAAGCTTGCGGACTCGCAGTGGGCGATGCTGTATAGCGAAATGGCATTTAGCGGCTTGCGAAGGCTGATGAGCGCTCATGTAACCAATCGATTGCCTGAAAAGGCGATAACGCATGGCCCTTACACCCGTTATGATTTTTACGCATAGCCGCTAATAAAACGGCATTTTTTATATACACATCAAGTTGATAGTGTGTTTCTGACCTTGACGTAAATAAGCGGGAAAAGCGATGAAACACACCATTGGGATACTGGGGGGGATGGGACCTGCGGCAACGGCGGATATGTTGGAAAAATTTGTTGAATTGCGACATGCCAGTTGTGATCAACAACACATCCCGCTCATTGTCAGCTCTATCCCTGATATTCCCGATCGTACAGCATGTCTGTTATCCGGCGGGCCTTCGCCATACCGTTATCTGGAGCGTTATCTGCATATGCTGGAAGACGCCGGGGCGGAGTGTATCGTTATCCCATGCAACACTGCGCATTATTGGTTTGATGATTTACAGAACGTCGCGAAAGCGCGAATGATCAGCATCCTGGACGCCACCCTGGGGGATATTCCGCCATCGGCGCGGCACGTTGGTCTGCTGGCGACCAATGCGACGCTGGCGACCGGGTTATATCAAAAGAAAGCGCTGGCGCGGGGGCTGACGTTAATTCAGCCAGAAGACGCGGGGCAGGCGTTGGTAATGCAGGCTATTTATACGCTTAAACGTGGCGATAAAACTGCGGCGCAAGCGCTGCTGCTGCCGCAAATCGATAGCCTTATTGCCCGTGGCGCTCAGGCAATTATTATGGGGTGTACCGAAATTCCGCTTATTGTGGCCGGACATGAACGCGCGATAGCGTGCCCGATGATTGATTCCACAGCGTCGCTGGTGCGCGCGGCGATTCGTTGGTATGAGTCCTGGCCAGACACTCGCGCCTCTTTGACCGGGGAACAACGCCTTACCGCCTGAGGTGTTTACAGCGCGGCCTGAAGCCCACGCAGGTCGCGCCAAAATGTTTCGGCTACCTGACTCATGCGGGTATTCATGCGATAAGCATAAGCCTGAATCGGAATAACCAGTTCGTCGGCATCAAGCACTATCAGGCGTCCGTCGGTAATCTCCTGACGGATAGCATACTCGGGCAACCAGGCGATTCCGCAGCCGTCCATCGCAACCTGTTTTAACAATTCACTCATCGAAGAGACGAAAAATGTACTGAAACTCAGTTCAGCATGGCGAGTCAGGGTACGATTTATCAGCCGGCCCATATAGGAGTTCTGACTGTAATTAAGCAGGGGAAAGTGCGGCTGCTCAAGCGTATAGCGCGGCTCGCCCCGGCCATTGTTGGCGCAAACCGGAAACAGTCTCGACTCAAACAGGCGGATGTTATCAAACGGCGCTTGTTGCAGATTTTCATCGTGATAAGAAAAGATAAAATCGCTTTGCCCCTCACGTAACATATCCACCGCCTGGTCGACATCTATCGCCTCAACGGCGTAGGTAAACTGCGTCGGCATCTGCTTAACGATGGTCGGCAACAGGCCGAGGGAGAGCGAGTGGGCGGCGGCAATCTTGATTTTACGCAGCGTATAATCGCTGCCGCCGCGCAGTTCGGTCAGATTGCTTTCCAGCTGCTGTAACAGGTGGCGAACCTGAGAGTGAAAGATTTTACCCTGTTCGGAAAGCTGTAGCGGCGAGACCTGGCGGTTAAACAGTTCAACGCCCACGGCATGTTCCAGGGCGCGAATCCGCCGGCTAAAAGCGGGTTGCGATACGTTGCGGATAATGGCGGCCTGAGAGAAATTGCGGCACTTTTCCAGCGTCAGAAAATCATATAGCCATTTTGTCTCAATATTGTGCAAACCTGCTCCAGTTACATCCATTTACCGTTATCCTGTCAGCCGCCCGAAGGGGCATTCTACGTCCATTCGGGCGGCTGACAACCGCTTATCCCGTCCTCTTTCAGAATGCCGTGATGGGGCAGCCTGAAACTAGCGGGAATTACGCCGGTTCAAAGGTACCTTTTACGCAGGCTTTCCCCTCATTGACCATGCGTTTGCCGCGCGCATACACCTGCTCAATGCGTAAATCTGCGCTAAAGACGAGCAGATCCGCATCGTTACCGGGACGGATTTCGCCTTTGCCGTCCAGACTGAGGAAGGCGGCTACGCTGGTCGTCAGCGGGCGCAGAGCATCGGTCAGGCTGAATCCGTAGTGGTTAACCAGCGTCTGCAACGTCTCCAGCAAACTTTCGAAGCCCGCGACGCCGATACCCGTCAGATTTCCGGCAGCGTCAAATAGCGGCTGGCTGCCGTTGCCGTCTGAACTGAGCGTCACCCGGGAAAGCGGGACGCCGGCTTTTACCGCTCTGGCAATGCCCTCCGCCGGCGCGACGGGATCCGGGATACTGGTGGTAATGTCGATTACGCCGCCTTTAAGCGCAAACGCCAGCGCCTGCTCGAAAAGCGATTCGCTACGGTTGACGTGGGTAGGCAGCAGTTTACCGATCGGCACGTCGCTGTTTTCCAGGATGTCATACAGCGGCTGTAACCCTTTTTTGCTGCTGCCCATATGAAAAACGCTGACACCGGGTTTGCCGCCCAGCAGGCCGCCAACGCGTGATTCGGCGGCCATGCTGGCGAGTTGATTCCCGCTGGGCGCGGCGGAACGGTGGTCGGAGACTGCGCATTTCACGCCAATGACGCGATCGATCAGCGCGACGTCTTTTTCTACCGAGCCAGTAATGGTCGGCGACGGAACGTGATAAGCGCCCGTGAGCATCCAGGCGGTGATCCCCTCCTCATTTAGCGCTCGCGTTTTGGCTAACAGCGACGCGGGATGACGGCTGACGGAGTCGGTGCCAAGCAGGCCGACGACCGTTGTTATCCCGGCTTCCGTCAGGCGGCTCAGAGAGACTTCCGGCGTCCGCGTCGTCGGCCCCGCTTCGCCGCCGCCGCCGATCAGATGAACGTGTTGGTCGATAAAGCCCGGGCACAGCATACGGCCGCTAAGATTAATCACCGCACAGTCCGGTACGATATCGCCGGGGATGTCAGCGCCGACGGCAATAATTTTGCCATTCGCGAGTAGAACATCGCAGATGCCCCGGTCTTCTGGCGCAAACAGGTGCGCACCCTGTAACAAGGTAAACTCCGCGGCGGATAAATCAGGCATGATAACTCCTTATTAAACAATAAGCTGCATGACCCAGATCGACAGCAGCGCATTGATGGCGCAGACTGCGATAATATGCGGGTAATATTTGGCGTTGACTTCGGCAGTACCGAGACAGCGGCCGACATTCTGTACCGGGTTTCCCATCAGGTAAATGGCTGGCAGTAGTACGGTAACATCGTGGCCGCTTAGCGCGCCGGCGGTAGCCAGACTGGCCGCCACGCCAACGGCGCCGCCCATACTCATCAGCGAAGCCAGAAGCACCGTAGCCGCTTCGCCGGGAAGCCCCCACAACGCCATCACGGGCTGGCAGATATGGCCTACCCAGTCGAGCAGACCGGTAATTTTCAGCGCCTGAATAATGACAAATGCCATGACCACATTGGGTAACAGGTTGGTCGTGGCGATGGTAAAACCGCGGCGTGCGCCATCGATAAACATATCCATGACATTCTTACGTACCTGAGTCGTCATGATTGGGCTCCTTGCGCAGGGTGACGGCGTTCTTCGATGTTAATCCAGACGCGCAAAAGGTTTGCGCCGATAAATTTGAATAGCAGAATGACCACCAGCGGAATGATGACTGACGTTCCCAGAAAGGCGAATACCGCAACGCCGGAGGAGAAATAGTTGGTGATAATAGCGCTGCCGCTGGTCTGCCAGGCGGCAAAAATCACTTTATCGCGTTCAGTGATTTCGCCTTCCTGCGCCAGTTCTTTGGTCATACCCGCCGCGGCGTCGGTATTTTGCAGGTTGGCGATCAGCGCCAGTGAGCAAATACCGGGAATGCCAAGCAACGGTTTCAGGATGGGCGTCATCAGTTGCTGCGCCGCCCGCAGACCGCCCAGTCCATCCGTAATCGCGATGATACCCAGAGAAAGGATAACCGACGGCGCCAGCTCCAGCGCAAAAAGGAAGCCATCTTTCGCGCCCGTTCCGCCCGCGCCGCGAAAGGTCTGCGTACCGGTCACATGACCGAATGACCCGTTGAGTACGGTAAAATCAAAAACGCGCCACCAGCCTTCGCTTCCGGAAAATACGCCGGAAAAGAAAATAATGGTGAGAAAAAACGCCAGGTATCCCTTTATCCCGACCTTTTCTGTATCAAGCGGCATGGCCGCCCCGTCCACTTGTTGCGCCATAGCGATCCCCGAATTTTTTTGATGATGTGTTGGTTGTAGCCACAGGCCAAAAAGCCCGAAACAGAAAGACCTTATCAGCCATAAGGGTAAGGACAAAATGCAAGTATGTATCGTGCTATGCGTTTCTTGCATAGCAGCGCGAAAAATCACCATCTTCGCTACTGCCGGAGGCGCGGGGAACCGTGGACGGTATAACGCGAGGTAAAAAAGCAAAGAAACAGGTGTTGGCGCAGGCCGGAGCCGGGAGCAGGAAAAAGGGGAAATAAATTTGACGTTAGTCAATTTCACGCCACTTAATTATCGTTGTTAAAAAATAGGATTTTTTAACCTAAATTTTACTTTTTTACTGTAATTTTTCACGCCTTAAGAGGAATTGTCACGGTCAGGTCAGTAGCCGCTGATGGGGCAGCTTGCGCCCTAAGAATCCTGCGAGCAGGTAATAAAAAACGAATAATCGAATTAATTTCATAATGTGATTTATTTATAATTGTGATGATTTGAGAGGGAACGATAATCATCATAATGGAATATATAGCCAAAATAATTCGAGTTGCTTAAAGGCGGCAAGGGAGTGAGTCCCCAGGAGCATAGATAACTATGTAACTGGGGTGAGCAACGGCCCGTCAGGGCGAGGCCCATGGATGGGCCGGGTAATCCGTAGCCAACACATTATCCACTTGAAGTATGAAGGGTATATAAAATAACAGGCAGATTGATAGCACTAAAAACCATAGAATAAGTATAGTTTTTAGTGGCATCTTTACCCTGAAATAACGTATTGAGAATGTGCTATTAAAAACAGATCCGCATTGCGCCGCGAACAGCGTTAAAGATACAACCCGGTGCGGATAGCGTGGGTTTACTCTACCGCTTATTCACGTACCACAAACCGTTTTTGTTTTATCTGCTGCGCGGCGCTGATCAGCGCGGCAAAAAAGAGCGCCGCGGCGCCGCAAAGCGTGGCGTTGATAATTGCCGACGCGCCATTGCCTGACAGACTGGCGGCGAGCGGACCGAGAATTTGCCCAATACCATACGTTAGCGTCACCAGGCCTAACAAATTAATATTGCCCGGCGCGCTGAGTTGTCGGGCTAGCGGCATCACCAGCGAGGTTGTGCCCATAAACGTGGCGCCAAAACCAATACTGCTCAGTATTAACAGCAACAATGAGTCGCTGGCGAGAGACAGCAGCACGCAGGCGCTCTGGATCAACAGGTTCGCGGTCAGACATGGCAGGACGCCCCAATGTTTTGCCGCCCACAGCCAGCCGAAGCAGCCGGGAATGATCGCCAGGCCGACCAACGACCAAAGGTGCGCCGTGAGTAGCGGAGAGCCCGCGCTTTTCGCCATCAGCGGCAAATAGGTGGCGACAATGATGTAGCCGAATCCGGCGAAACCGTACAACAGCGCCAGTTGCCACCAGGGCATAGGCTGATTTTCGATTCTTGCTAAGGGCGCAGGCGGCAGCGCATGAGCGCGGGGGGGAATCAACATTGCCACGATTAATAGCAATATACCGGCGAGCGCTCCGGCCCCCAGCCATAGCGAATGGGCCGAAAGCGCATAATGTAAACCGCCAATGACATATTCGTTGCCCAGTGCAATCCCGGCCCCGACGCCGGAAAAGAGCGCGGCGATCACAAACGGATGGCGGGTATGATGCAACACAATCATTGATCCAAAAATCATCATTCCCGCACTCGCGACGCCTGCCAGGAAGCGCACCAACATGACGACCGCGGGCTGAGTAAATATCGCCATAGACAGAATAAGAATACCGGTGGCGACCGCCGAAGCCAGCAGCATGGGGCGTAGACGAGAGGGGAGATGAAAAAGGCCAAAGGAAAACAGTAAGCTTCCCGCCAGGTACCCTGCATAATTGGCGCTGGCAATCCAGGAGAGCTGATTAAACGTTAGCTGCTTTTCCGCCAGCATTACCGGCAGCATGGGCGTATACAGAAAGCGGCCAACTCCCATCCCCAGCGTCAATACCATCATACCGAAAAGCGCCGTAAAAATGGGATGGCGAGGTGAAGCGCTCTGAGCATGAACCATGGTTTTTCTCTTTGCTAAAGTAAGGCAGGAATGCCGGATTGTTGTTGTAAATGATAATGAAAAGTAAAATTAATGTTTCAAATTTGCAAGAAAAGAAAGTGAGGCGCAGGCGAATAACGGATTGAGAAGAGGGGCATCGGTGGGAAATGACATTAAATTAATGCCTCCCACGTGCGGGGTTTGGCAGTTAATCTGAACGAGAATTGCGCCTTCCCCTTCTTAGATACTGAGCAGTGCCGGTATTTGCGACAGTAAATATAACACCAGACCGATAGCGCCGCCGACCAGCGTGCCGTTCACGCGGATAAACTGCAAATCTTTACCGATATTAAGCTCAATCTGCTGCGACATATCGCGCGCATCCCAGCCTTTTACGGTATCGCTGATGTGGCGCGTCAGGAAGGCGGCGAATTCCGGCGCGACGCGGTGCGCGGCCTGTTCCAGATGACCGTTAAGCGAGGCGCGTAATGCGTCGTCGGCGATCAGCGTCTCGCCAAACCATTGTCCGGCATGAGCGATGCGCTGCTTCACCTTTGAGTCTTCGGCGTTGATATCTGTTTTTAACCACTGGCGCAGATCCGCCCAGATCTCGCCGAGATAGCGGTTAAACGCCTCATCTTCCTTCAGATAACTTTTAATATTTTCTGCCCGGGCAGCCATTTCTGGATCATGTTTAAGCTTATCGATCAGCTTATACGTCGCGCGATCGAAGGCATGACGAATCTGATGCGCGCGGTCGTGACTGATATCATCCAGCAGAGAATTCACCGCGTCGGAGACCAGTTCAGCGCTGTGTTCTCCCAGCCATTCGGTCGGCAGAATCTTCGCTTTTAACGGATGCTCGGTCTCCAGCCAGCGTATGATCTGTCTGGCGATAAATGTTCGGGAGCTGTCACGCTGTAACAGGGCGATAAGCTGGGCGATCAGCGTATCGAGTAACACCTGGTGACGATCGTTTTTGGTCATGCTTTCCAGCATCAGGGCGCTGGTGCCGGAAAGATCCACTTTATCAATCGCCTTATGTACCGCTCGTTTGAGCAGCCGCTGAATACGGGCGTCATCGGTCAGTTCCAGAAAGCCGCTCATAATTTGCAGCAGATGCTGCCCGACCCGGCTGGCGTTGTCCGGCTGGCTGAACCAGTTTCCGATAAGCAGCGCGGGTTCATGGCGGCGGATTAGCGCGATCAGCGACTGCGTATCAAGGAACTTCTCCTGCACAAATTGCCCAAGATTTTCGCCGATTCGGTCTTTGTTACGGGGAATAATCGCCGTATGTCGTGAAATAAACGGAATGGGAATGCGGCGAAACAGCGCCACCACGGCAAACCAGTCCGCCAGCGCGCCAACCATCGCCGCTTCGGCAATAGCTTTTACGCCCAGCACCCAAAAACTGGGCGGCAGGAAAAGCGTGGTCACAAACGTCGCGGCGGCTATCAGCAACAGTGAGAGCGCCAGGCGTTTGGCGCGTTTGAGTTCGGCGATTTTATTCATAGGGTTAAGGATAGAGCCAGACGGCAGGAACGTGCAAAAAACATCAGATTATCCTGTGCCGGATAAGCCTCTATCCGGCAGAGTGTTTACTTCTCAGCGGCCAGTTCTGCCGCCTCATGCTGGCGCACGCGCTGTAATAGTGTCGCCAGAGTGAAGACCACAATCACCCCGGCCACCGCTGCCAGCAGGTGAAACGGCAGTCTCCCGCCGTGAAACCACAGCCAGCGGCCAACTTCGACCGACACCGCCATCACCGTCAGAATCACCATGTTCAGCGAGGCTGAAACCGTCCCTTTTGGCAAGTTGTTGGAGAAAAGCGTGAAGCGAAATAGCGTCGGGAAAATCATTCCAATGCCGAACGCGTACAGGCTGGTGCCCAGCACAGACCAAAGCCAGACGTGCGGCAGAAGAAGATTACCGAGGAGTAATGTCGCCAGCCCGCTTAACTGGATTGGTACGGCGCGCCAGATAAAACGCGGTCGGGTTGGATCTTTCACCAGGCGCACAACGATCATATTGGCCACGATCACCGCGCCGAATACGGGCACCTGCGCCCAGGCGAATTGCGAAGTACTCATCCCGCCGGCATCGATCAGGATCACCGGCGACACCGCCACCCAGCTCATCATCGGGATGTAGCTCAACGACAGTGTCGCCGCCCCGGTGAGAAAAATCGGGTTGCGAAACACATTACGAAAATCGCGCAGTACGCTCACCGCGCTGAACGGCACCGCGCCGCGTTGCACCGTTTCTGGCATCGCCAGCAGCAGGCCGCACAACGCCAACAGTCCCATCACCGCAATAATACCGAACAGTACCTTCCAGTGAACGAAGTGCATCAGCGCGGCGCCGGAGAGCGGGCCGATAACCGGAGCGACCAGCACAATGGAGGTAATAATCGCCATCAGCTTAATGGCTTTGGTTTGACCGAAGGCCTCCTGTACCGTGACGTAGCCGACCGTTGCGATAAAGCAAATGCTGGTGCCCTGCACAAAACGGGCAACCAGAAACTGCGTCATTGAGGTCGTCAACAGCGTTGCCGCGCAGGCGAGAGTAAAAATTAATGCGCCTGCAATCAGCACTGGCCGGCGGCCAATCCTGTCGGATAGCGGCCCCAGAAGCCATTGCAACGCCATTCCGCCCGCCAGATAGAGACTGACCGAGGCCGGCGCAAGACTGACGTCAGCATTAAAATCGCGCACGACGTTAATGATGCCAGGCTGAATCAGATCCGTCGTCAGATAGGCGGCAAAATCGTACAAAATCAGCGCCATCGGGAAAAATAACGTTGTGGCGCGTTGGGAGAAAAACTGAATAATCCGTTGCATAAAAATGCGCTCCATGTCGGAGAACCCCATGATGGGATAGCGAAACTCAATACCGTCATCGTGACGTCAGGCAGGCGATGGAAACAGCGGCTGCGGATGTACTGAATTTCATGTAATCAAAAACGCTGCCGGTGAAAACACAGACAGGAAGAGACGCGTTCTGAATCTCGTCAGAACGTGTGGCGATTACAGATAACAATCAGCACATCACACCTCGGGAAATTTACGTTGCACGGAAAATATACACATTAAGTGTAATTAAATTTTGATGTTAATCAAAAGAGTTTGTCTGGTTAATAAAGATAAAGGCAGGGCGCGCAGGCTGGTATTTTGCGTGTTCAGTTCCGAAAATGCATGTGCATTACAGATAACAGGATTTATCTTTCGTCGCGCCTCGCAATGCTGAAAAGGTACGGATGAGAAAGGAATTTTCAGGAGGTAGAGTCGCAGCATCCTGGTTTGGGGTGACGGAGCGCCATGAAAAAATCGACGACCTCAACACCGCATGATGCGGTGTTTAAAACCTTTTTGCGCCACCCGGAAACCGCCCGCGATTTTATGGAGATTCATCTGCCGGTGTCGTTACGCCAGCTTTGCGACCTGCGGACGCTAAAGCTGGAGCCCGGCAGTTTTATTGAAAAAATCTGCGAGCCTACTATTCCGATGTGCTTTGGTCGCTGAAAACGCGCGAGGGCGACGGTTATATCTATGTCGTGATTGAACATCAGAGCACGCCGGATGCGCATATGGCGTTTCGGCTGATGCGGTATGCGATGGCGGCAATGCAACAGCATCTGGATGCGGGGCATAAGCATCTTCCGCTGGTGGTGCCGATGCTGTTTTATCACGGTGTTGATAGCCCGTATCCTTTTTCGCTGTGCTGGCTGGATGAGTTTGCGAACCCGGAAGTGGCAAGAAGACTCTATGCCGCTGCCTTTCCGCTGGTCGATATTACAGTGGTATCGGATGATGACATTATGCAGCACCGCCGCATTGCGCTGCTGGAGCTCATCCAAAAACATATCCGCCAGCGGGACCTGCTGGGACTGGTTGAACGAATTGCTTCGCTGTTAGTTACTGGTTGCGCTAATGACAGGCAGCTTAAAGCGCTGTTTAATTATCTTATGATTCAGCACGGACATACGCCTCGTTTCACCACGTTTATTCGTGATGTGGTAGGGCATGTCCCGCACACTAAGGAGAGACTGATGACGCTGATAGAGAGGATCCGCGCAGCGGATCGCAGAAAAGGGGAACGGCAAGGAAGACAGCTCGGTCTGGAGGAAGGATTAGCAGAAGGATTAGAAAAAGGGCTGGAAAAAGGTCAGCATGTTGCCGCATTGCGTATCGCCAGACAGATGCTGGCGGACGGACTTGACCGCGAGACTGTCCAGCGGTTCACCGGCCTTACGGCTGAAGAGCTTCAGGATGTTAGCCACTAACGCGGTTCCAGTCTGAATGTTGCAGGCCCGGTGCCCGCCGGGCAACGCTCTCTATAATTATCGCTGATAACCGCACGAATATACCGAACTTTACCGATAGCGCCAGCCATCTCTACTACCCTTATTGTTCTGAGCGGCATTTCCGGCTGCCTTAATGACGATAACAAGGAGACATGTGATATGGCTTACCAGACAGTGAATCCTGCCAATAATCAGCTCATTAAAGAGTATCCCCCGCACACGGACGCGGATATTGAAGCCGCGCTGCAAAAAGCTGACGCGCTCTATCACTCCGACTGGTCCAAGGGAGAGATTGACCAACGTCTGCCGGTACTGCATAAGCTGGCTGACTTGATCGACAGCCGTGTTGAAGAACTGGCAAAAATCGCCAGCCAGGAGATGGGCAAGCTCATCGAGCAAAGCCGTGGCGAAGTCAAACTATGCGCGCAGATCGCTCGCTATTATGCGGATAACGCGAAGCAGTTTCTTGCCCCGGTGCCTTATAAAACCGAGTTTGGCGACGCGTGGGTAGAACATCATCCGATTGGCGTCATCATGGCTGTTGAGCCGTGGAACTTCCCGTACTATCAGTTGATGCGTGTGCTGGCGCCGAACCTGGCCGCAGGTAACCCGGTGCTGGCGAAACATGCCAGCATCGTACCGCACTGCGCCGAGACGTTTGCCCATCTGGTGCGTGAAGCCGGCGCGCCGGAAGGCGCATGGACCAACCTGTTTATTTCCTCCGATCAGGTGGCGAACATCATCGCCGACCCGCGCGTGCAGGGTGCGGCGCTGACCGGATCTGAAAAAGCGGGGAGCGCCGTGGCGGCACAGGCGGCGAAGCACATTAAAAAATCGACGCTGGAACTGGGCGGGAACGATGTGTTCGTCGTGCTGGACGATGCCGATCTTGAGAAAGCGGTGAAAATTGGCGTGCAGGCACGGCTCACTAATGCAGGACAGGTATGTACGGCGGCGAAGCGCTTTATCCTGCATGAGAAAATCGCCGATCAATTCCTCAGCCAGTTCACCGAGGCGTTCAGGAAGGTGAAGGTGGGGGATCAGATGGATGCTTCTACCGAACTGGGGCCGCTGTCGTCGAAAGATGCGCTGGATACATTGACCAGACAGGTCGAGGAAGCGGTGAAAAATGGCGCGACGCTGCACGTTGGCGGCAAGCCGCTGGAAAGCAAAGGCAACTTCTTTGAGCCGACCATTCTGACCCACATTACGCGTGACAACCCGGCGTACTTTGAAGAGTTCTTCGGCCCGGTGGCGCAGATGTATGTGGTGAAAGACGATGACGAGGCGGTAAAACTCGCCAACGATTCCCACTACGGCCTGGGCGGCGCGGTGTTTAGTCAGGATATTGAGCGTGCTAAACGCATGGCCTCCCGGATTGAAACCGGGATGGTTTATATCAACTGGCTGACCGACACCGCAGCGGAGCTGCCGTTCGGCGGCGTTAAGCGTTCGGGCTTCGGACGCGAGCTATCGGATCTGGGGATTAAGGAGTTTGTGAACCAGAAGCTGGTAGTGGTGCGCCGCTAATCCCTGTTGCCCCTCTGAAATCGGGAGGGGCCTGGCTTTTTGCAGCGAAGGACGCGGATCTTAAATCAGAACGAAATAAGCGAACAAAACACCCTCAATCGCCCTCCTTATTTATCCACGTTGCACTAACCGTGCTTTTTATCCCGGTATTGTTTGTACAGACATTCATGATGCCCGCATTTTCTGTTCTATGCGGAGGCCGGTATGGAATTTTACGAGAACCGCCCCAGACAACCATTCATTGGCTTTGTGCAGCTCAGACGGGCGCTAAAAAGGTGGTGGCTGCGTAAGCGGGCCTGTCAGGCGCTGCGACGAATGAGTGACGAGCAGTTAAAGGATATTGGGTTGGAAAGGAAGGATGTGGAATAACAGATAAGAGCCAGTAAAACTGGAAAGGCTGGATAATCTTATCTTAACCTCTCCAGTAGGTGGGTATCCTGGAACGCTAATTTTCCTGCCAGGCTTTCTCGATCAGCAGTTTGGCTTTATCCAGATCGTGTTCGTTACGCACAATCAATTCGACGTCGCCGGTTCCCCAGTGGCCAATATGCGTGACGTCCCGGCTAAATCCTTCTTCAAGCTGGATATGCTGTGGATTGATTTTCAGCCACAGGCGTAGGTGTGGGTCGGTCACGGGATAAACGGCCACGCACAGAAAGTTACGAATGAGGTGGAAGGCGTCATAGAGCTTAAGCTCTTTAAACTGAACCTCATCACTGAGTGAGAGCACATAGCTTTTTAGCTGTTCATATAATGAAAGCAGCGCGGGAGAGGCCGAAGAGAGCTGTTCGCGCTGCGTGCGGGTATGGCGTTTACCGCTGCTGACGGAACCGTTCGCGATGATGTACTGAGGGCTATTTTCGACCACGGCGTTAACCAGTTCCAGCATTAACAGGTCGTCGGCAAAAAGCTTGTAGCGAATCAGGTTGATATTGCGGTTGATTTGCTGAACGGCATGTTCGTCGTATTTATTAAAATCGGCGGCAATACAGATTAACCGTGTGCCGGACCAGTCAATGGCTTTGGCCGCGGTTTTACTTATTTTTTCCATCACCAGCAACTGAAATTCCGCTTTATGATCGAGCAGCCAGTCGAGATAAAAGAGCCCCTGGTTAATGACGTTTTCATTGCTGTGGCGCTTATATTCAATAATCACCGGGCAGTTATTTTCATCGAGGCCGAGGGAATCAATTCGCCCACGATGGGTTTTACCCGTGTGGTATTCGGTCTCGAGAAAGCGGACGCCAAGGAACGTTTCCATATGGGATTCGATCAGCATTTGCAGATCTTTTTCAATGGCTGCGGCTTTGCCCGGTAGTTCTTGTACTTTCCCGCCACCGAGGCGGAAAAGCTGGATATCGCTCATGGATCCCTCCTGAATTTCATATTACCGGGTATGATACTGCACAGAGTAGAATCAGAAAGCATAAAATTGAGTCTGAGGATATGTTATTTGTGGTAATTTATTAATTTGAAAAGAGAAAATGGCAGGAGCGCCAGAATGAGTACGTTTGACACGACGAAAATTGCTTTAAAAGATATCCTGGGGCAGATTACTGATGGACGGGTACAGTTGCCTGATTTCCAGAGAGGGTGGGTATGGGATGATGAGCATGTCCGGTCTTTGCTGGTCAGTATTGCCCGTTCTTTTCCCGTTGGTGCGGTTATGCTGCTGGAGACTGGGGGAGAAGTTCGCTTCCAGGTGCGTCCAGTTGAAAATGTAGAATTGCAGAAAACCGAGCCTGAGATGTTGATTCTGGATGGCCAGCAACGTTTAACGTCCTTGACTCAAGTCCTGATGCTGGATACGCCCGTTAAGACTTTTAACGAGAAAGGAAAGCAGATAGACCGTTTTTATTATATTGATATTGAGGCCGCTCTGGACAATAGGCTTGATGAAGCTTTTATTTCTGTTGAAAAGTCTAAAAAAGTAACGATGAATTTTGGCCGTGATATAAAAACTTTTGTTAACTCCTTTGGAGAAACGGTTGAAATGGATTTTTCTACCGTGCAAAAAGAGTGCGAAGCATTATTTTTCCCTTGTAACCAAATTATCAACTCTGATGCATGGGAAAGTCATTTATATAAGAGTTCACAAGAAAAGTTTTTCACTTATATGCAGTTCCGTGAAAAAATTCTGAATGCCTTTAGGAACTATTTGCTGCCTGTTATTAAATTGGGTAAATCAACTAGCAAAGAGGCCGTTTGCCTGGTGTTTGAAAAGGTTAATACCGGTGGTGTTCCACTATCCGTATTTGAACTGGTGACCGCCAGTTTTGCGGCTGATGGGTTTAATCTTCGGGATGACTGGTTTGGCAGTAATTTGCGTCAAAAATTTGGCCGCCGAAATGTACTGAATAAAGAAGCTATCCTACAGGGCGTAGAGCCGACTGACTTTTTACAGGCTATCAGCATATTGAATACGCTAAAAAAACGGCGTGCCGATCTGGCCGAAGGGAAGACAGGGAAATCAGTTACTGCAGTAAGTGCTAAACGAGTTTCAGTATTAGCGCTTTCTCTTGAAGATTATCATTGCTGGGCCGACGATGTGGAAAAAGGCTTCTTACTTGCCGCTAAATTTCTCCATCATGAATGTTTTATGCACTCATGGGATCTTCCTTATCGTACGCAGCTTGTGCCGCTGGCGGCAGTATTATCGCAATTACAAGGCAATTGGCTGGAGCCCAAAATTTATGACAAACTGGCGCGCTGGTTCTGGTGCGGTGTCCTGGGGGAACTGTACGGCGGCGCGGTAGAAACACGTATCGCAAACGATGTGGAAGAGTTACTAAACTGGATTGAGAGGGACGGTGAAGAACCGCGTACCATTTATGAAGCATCATTCCAGCCCGGGCGTTTATTGACGTTACGCTCCCGATTGAGCGCCGCGTATAAAGCGCTAAGCGTGTTGATCCTACGCAATGGTGCTCAAGACTTTTTCTGGAAGTCGACGATCCAAAAGTTAGATTATGGTGAGATTGCACTCGATATTCACCATATTTTCCCAAAGATATGGTGCGAAACTAATAATATTAGTCCAGCAGTGTATAACTCTATCATTAATAAAACATCAATCTCCTATAAGGCCAATCGAATGATTGGTGGGAGATCTCCGGCTGAGTATCTGTCGCAGATCCAGACGCATCCGCAGGTCGGTCTGGAGGATGCCGAGATGGATGCGATCCTACGCAGCCACTTTATTGAGCCTTCGTTGTTACGGCAGGATAGTTTCGAGGCATTTTTTGCCGATCGAAAAAAACAATTGCTGAAATTGATCGAAGCGGCAATGGGGAAAAATATCAGTCAGGATGACGTTGCTGAATTAGAGACAGCAACAGACGAGATTGATGCCTGATACTGCAACCCAGGTGCGAATTAAATCGCACCTGGGTTTCTTGCCTATTTAGAAGAAATCACGCGGATAAACGTTTGAACTTGCTTTTGTTTACGTACTGACAGCTTGCTTACTTGCCGTAAAGACTCAACCAGCTCAGGCTCTGGTGGTTTCACGGTCAGTACAATGCAGCCTTCCATCACCTTAATATCCATTTTGCTGCCGGTGGTAAAACCAGCGGCTTCCAGCCACTGGCCTTTTAGGGTAATGGCGGGGATACGGGTGTATTCCGGGTAGCGGCTCGCATAACTGACGGTGGCGGCGCGGTTATTTGTCGGGGAGACTTCTGGATCGGTGAATTCTGCAATAGAATGCGGGGTAGTCATGATGGCTATTCTCCTAAAATAGTGATTGTGATTAGCGAGGCGCTCGTGTTGCAGCACGGGCGTCTTGCGTTAAATACCTGTATATATCATCAGGGAATAGAAGGAAAGTCCAGCTGAAAATGAATGAAAATAATGGGGTGGATGCGAGGATGGATTATTTTTGGTGATGGGAATAAAGCGGCTATTTAGCCGCTTTATTGGTTTATGAAGGGCGGGTTAATTGATGGCTGCGTCGGTGAGGGCGTCGGCCAGGTGGAGCTGGGTTTGTTGGGCGGATTGAGTTTGTAATTTCAAATTATCGCATATATGAAATAGCTCAGTTATTTTTTTATGAATTCTAAATTGTTCTTGTAATGGTGGACATGCAAAAGCATAAAGCATCACACTATTAGCAGATAGATTAGGCTGCGCTGAACCATTATCAAAACGAAAAATTTGCGAGCGTCCAAATGGACTGATTAAATAATTATATATATATTCTCCCATTTCTCTAATAAACGGTCTAATGATCATTAGAGAAGATGCGATAGCACCAGATTCATATGGTTTTACGAATGCTGTTTTACCGAATGTAGCACCGCGTAAACAATAAACTAAATCTCCGCTTTGAATTTTACCACTTCTTAACTCATTAAATTTTTTCTCAGTAATGAAATTCATATCTGTTATTGATAGAGTTCCATTTTTCTCTATGTGACCTGTATTTATCCAAGGGATTCCGTGAACAACGTATTCATTTTTATTAGGATAGTTACTTCCCCGATCTCCGTTAATAAACTCAGAAATTAAACCAAATTTACACCATTCCCAACCCTCCGGCACTTCAAACGGTTTTTCCTTATCGCTAATAGGCGGTAACGGTTTTTGCTTTTTAATTTTCCCGTCTTTCACCAGTTGTGCTTTTTCCTGCGCAATACGTTTGAGTAGCTCAGAGGCCGGTTCGTCGTTCGGATCCTGCGGAACCAGTTTGCCCATCACCGCCAGTTGCAGAATGGTCTGTTTTAAGGCCTCAATGCTGGGTTCGGTGGTAAACAGCGTGTCGAAATGTTCGCTGATTCGCGCCCAGTTTTCGGTCAGTTCATCGGCGTTCTGGCTGTCGGTTAGCGTGGTTAGCAGGGTTTCAACCAGCTGTTGATGGGCGTCCAGACTGGTCAGTGAGTGCTGTTCCAGTTGGTCGCAGAGGGACATAAGTTCTTTAATTTTTTTAGTTATGCGAGCCTGTTCGGATGACGGCGGAACTGCGATTATCCCAGAAAAGAACTGCTTGTCATTGATTGCCGGATAGGCAACTCCTGTCTGACAACTTTCAACATAATTAATAAATACAGGAGAGCGTAGATAATAATATATGAAATTAGCATTCATCGCGGTGTAAGGATGAATAATAGCAAAGGCTGTGCTAGCGATCGGCTCTGGGGAGAAGGCGCTCTCAATGATCGCTATATTCAATAAATATGGGCGCACAGTTGAATATATGACGGTTCCTTTTTGAACAATTTTTCTTGCTCGGGATGGTGCATCTTTTGCTGAAAGAATAGATGGCTCTTCAATAATGCCATACTCTTTATTTATCGAGCCGACATCAATGTAAGTGAAATCTTCATCAGGCGTTTTTTGTCCCCAATCATGACCAATTTCACTAATCTTTATCCACTCCCACCCCGCCGGCAGCTCAAACGGTTTCTCTTCCTCGCTAATCTCCGGTAGCGGCTTGGGCTTTTTAATTTTCCCCTGCTTCACCAGCTCGGCTTTTTCCGCCGCAATGTGTTTTAGCAGCTCTGATGCCGGTTCGTCGTTCGGATCCTGCGGCACCAGCTTGCCGCGCACCGCCAGCTCAAGAATCAGCTCGCGCAGCTTCTTAATGCCGTACAGCTCAATCTTCCCCGAGCTGCCGCGCCCCGCCGTGGAGCGGGTTTGCAGCGCCGTGGTCCAGGTGTCGATATGGTCGACAATCAGTTTTTCCACCGCCATCAGTTGGTCTCCTTACCGGAGAGCGCCGCGCCGAGGATATCGCGCAATTGGTGGCGCAGGGTCTGGATTGCTTCCTGCTGCTTCGCGTACTGCGCCAGCAGTTCATCCGGATCGTGGCTGACGGTTTCCACCTGGTGCGGGTTCTTGATATCGAGGTTAAAGTTGCGGGCAATCACCTCGTCGATGCTGACCTTCCACGCCTGCTCGTTCTCGACGCGGCTGGCGAAGCCGTCGGCCTCGTTGCCCCACCAGTCGATCTCGGCCTGGAACTCCTCAAACTTCATCGGCTTGGTTTTGCTGTAGTTCTTCACGCCAGCCGGGTACGGGTGCTCGTAGAACCAGATCGCTTTCGTCGGCTGGCCTTTGGTAAAGAACAGCAGGTTGGTTTTGATCCCGGTGTACGGGTTAAACACGCCGTTCGGCAGACGCACGATGGTGTGCAGGTTGCACTCCTCGGTGAGCAGCTTTTTAATCTTGGTTTTCACGCCTTCGCCAAACAGCGTGCCGTCCGGCAGCACCACCGCCGCGCGGCCGTTTTTCGCCAGCACTTCAATAATCAGTTGAAGGAACAGATCCGCCGTCTCGCGGGTCTGCATCTCTGCCGGGAAGTTCTTCTCGATGCCGTCTTCTTCAGTGCCGCCGAACGGCGGGTTGGTGACGATCACATCCAGCTGTTCATCCCACGATGACAGCGGCTTGTTGAGGGTGTTGTCGTGACGAATTTGCACCGGCACTTCGATGCCGTGCAGCAGCATATTGGTGGTCGCCAGCAGGTGCGGGAGCTGTTTTTTCTCCACACCGTGGATCTGCTGTTGCAGCGTCTGGTGATCGGCCACGCTCTGCACGTAGTTGTTTTTTACGTGATCGAACGCGCAGGCGAGGAAGCCGCCGGTGCCGCAGGCCGGGTCCATAATCGATTCGCCGAGCTTCGGATCGACGCGATCGACCATAAAGCGGGTGACGGCACGTGGGGTATAAAATTCACCTGCATTGCCCGCCGATTGCAGATCTTTAAGGATCTGTTCGTAAATATCGCCGAACAGGTGGCGCTCGCTGGAACTGGTGAAGTCGATTTCGTTCAGCTTGTTGATCACCTGACGCAGCAGGGTGCCGTTTTTCATGTAGTTATAGGCATCGCTGAACGCCTGTCTGACCACAAAGCCGCGCGGGTTTTTATCGATGGGGGCGGTGAGGTTTTTCAGCGCCGGGAACAGGTCATCGTTGACGAATTCCAGCAGGGAATCGCCGGTAATGCCCTCGGCGTTCGCCGCCCAGGTGCGCCACAGGTAGCGCTGCGGGATCGGGTACTGATAGTTATCCTGCTCCAGTTCCAGCGCCTCTTCCTGGGCGTCAAAGATTTTCAGAAACAGCAGCCAGGAGAGCTGGCCGAGGCGCTGCGCATCACCGTCCACGCCGGCGTCTTTGCGCATAATGTCCTGTAAGGATTTGATAACTGAGCTGATTGACATGATGTGTTCCATGTTTCATTAACAATAAGGCCTTCTGCTACGCGGTGGCAGCAGAAGGCGCAAAAGGGGAGTGGTTACGCGGAGCGGGGCGGTAAGTGGTAGATTTCGCTCTCCAGCTCGCTGATGGCCTGATTATACCCGTTACGGTCGCCGAATCCGCTTTTAATGATCTCCGGCAGCGTACCCATGCTGTCGAACGGCTTGAGCTTCAGCACCTGGATACTCTCGATTTCCTGCACGCCCGCATCGGCGTATTTATCCAGCAGCGTATTCAGCACCGCCTGCGCGGCGTCGGAGTATTTGGTGAAGTAGTTGCGTTTACGCACATTCTCCGCCCGCTCTTTGCGGGTTAACGGCGGCTGACCATACACCACGTGGCACAGCATGTCGAACGGGTCGAGCTCTTTACCGACCTCTTCCGCCAGCACTTCCCAGATGATCCCCTGCTGCTCCAGTTCCTTGATGATGGCTTCTTTGCGTTCGGCGTCCTGCCATTTGCGGGTGAAATCATCCAGCGAGGCGTACTCTTTGAGCAGCGTTTTACGGGTGTAGTCTTTGAAGGATTCGGTGACCAGCTTGCCGTCGGCGTCGTAATACTGCACACGCTGGGCAATCACGCCGACGGCCACGCCGTTAACGTGGAACTTACGCACTTTGTTCTCGTCGTCTTCCGGCAGCGGGCCGACATCGTCTGCACCGGTGACGGTATACGGCGCGGGATCTTCATCGGCACCGGTGATGTCGTCTTCAGTCTCTTCTTCGTGCTCGTCGAACTGCTCTTCAAAATCAGACTCCGGGTCGGCGATATCTTCCGGCGTGGTATCCATCACCTTTTCCGGGATGCCATCGAAGCGCTCGTCGGCGAACAGTTCGGTGGCCTTTTTGAAGTCGAGGATGGTGAACCATAGCTTGCCGTAGCGTTCATCAATGCGGGTGCCGCGGCCGATGATCTGCTTGAATTTGGTCATCGACTGAATGTTTTGGTCCAGCACCACCAGTTTGCAGGTCTTTGCGTCGACGCCGGTGGTCATCAGCTCGGAGGTGGTGGCGATAACCGGATACTCTTTTTTGGGGTTAATAAAGTTATCCAGCTGTGCTTTGCCGATGTCGTCATCGCCGGTGATTTTCATCACATACTTGTCGTTCTTCTTGACCTGTTCCGGGTTGAGATTGACCAGCGCGCGGCGCATCCGCTCCGCGTGATCGATGTCGTTACAGAAGATGATGGTTTTATCCATCGGGTTGGTGCGTTTGAGGTAATCGGTAATGGTTTTGGCCACCAGTTCGGTACGCTCATCAATCACCATCGTGCGATCAAAATCTTTCTGGTTGTAGATACGGTCGTCGATCAGCTCGCCGTTTTTATCTGTCTGGCCTTTGGTGGGACGCCAGCCCTGGAGATCGACGTCGATATCGACGCGCACCACTTTATAAGGGGCAAGGAAGCCGTCTTCGATACCCTCTTTGAGCGAGTAGGTATATACCGGATCGCCGAAGTAATCGGTGCTGGAGACTTCATGGGTCTCTTTCGGCGTGGCGGTTAAGCCAATTTGCGTGGCGGCGCTGAAATAGTCGAGGATTTCGCGCCACGCGCTGTCTTCGGAGGCGCTGCCGCGATGGCATTCGTCGATGACAATCAGGTCAAAGAAATCCGGGGCCACCTGTTTAAAGGCTTTTTGATCTTCTTCCGGGCCGGTGATGGCCTGGTACAGCGCGAGATGGATTTCAAATGCCGGATCGATGGTGCGCCCGGTGACCTTGGTCATCGCCGAGCCAAACGGCTGGAAGTCGTTGTTTTTGGTCTGATCGACCAGAATGTTGCGATCGGCAAGGAACAGGATTCGCTTTTTACTTTTCGCTTTCCATAAGCGCCAGATTATCTGGAAGGCGGTGTAGGTTTTCCCCGTTCCGGTCGCCATCACCAGCAGAACGCGGTCTTGCCCGGCTGAGACGGCTTCAATGGTTTTGTTGATGGCCTGTAGCTGATAGTAGCGCGGCGATTTGCCGGTGTTATCGTCGTAGTAGTCCTGAGTAATCACCGGGAGCTGGGCTTGCGTGTAACCCTTCCAGACGCAGTATTTTTGCCATAATTCGTCAGGCGTTGGGAATTCGTCGAGGGCAATTTCTCGCTCAATCGCGCCGGTTGCCGTTTTATCATGGAAGATAAAGCCATCGCCGTTAGAAGCAAATGCAAAGGGAACATCCAGTAGGTGGGCATAACCCAGCGCCTGCTGCATGCCTTTGCCGATTTCATGCTTATTGGCTTTGGCCTCAATCACCGCCAGCGGCATGTTTAATTTATGATAGAGCACGATATCGGCGGATTTCACCGTTCTGCGTGCCGCCACCTTACCGCGTACGATGACCTTACCGTCCCGGAGTTTGACCTCCTGCCGGATTTGCGTTGTGTTGTTCCAGCCAGCTTTCAGGATGGCGGGCATAACGCGTTTGGTGATGATGTCTGCTTCCGTCAGGGTACTCAGGTTCAGGTCAGCCATTGGGGATTCTCATCGAATAGCGATGCGCAAATTCTACACACAAAATCAGATGAAATCATTACACTCTGTGTGCATTATTGGTGTTAAGTCTCTGTTTTAGATGAATTCGTGAATTCTGTACCCAACATATAAGGTTTTAATATGGAAGTTATTAAGATTTGGAGATCCTTTCTTAAACATTTTAAACAGAAAAAATTAGATTCTGCGGTGATTGTCTATGGCGTGATCGCAATCTATTTAATCCCCTATAAATTTCCTTTAAAAAGTTACCTGGTTGCATTTCTCTTTGTATCTATTCTAATATTCTCTTGCACTCAAGAAAATCGAATTAGGGAATATATCAGTTTCTTTGTACGCACAGACAATGATCATTTATTGACTCGGTTTGCTGGTATTCTATCGCTAACTGCATGGTCAATTTTTTTGCTTTTGTTGTTGTCTGCTAATGTGTTTGTCAACACCATAACGTATTGGTTAGCTATTTTATTTTCAGCCTCTATCCTCATTAGTAGCATTTTGACTATTTTAGATTTTGCCAGAAATAATACAGCAAAAACCTTTAAGGTAATCGGCTTGGCGGTTACCGCATTTTCAGGTGTTTTTGTTTTTACTAGTAGTTACTCTGCCAGTATTTTCTGGCAAATCAGTAATCTGGAACTATCCTCTTCTCCATGGTTAGAATATTGTTGGAAAGCCACCGCATTTCTTATGTTTTTCCTGTGGTTATCACAACCTATTTGCTATGGGCTATTTCTGCGTTACGGTGATAAAGCAAAAGGGTATCGAATTTTTACATTAACAGGAGCTTTTATTATGTCTATGTTTTTGTTTCTGCTTGTTCCTATGTTGATTGGTGATGTCGCTTATTTTGTGCTAAAAAAGACCATCAACCATGAATGGCGCAATGAAGCAAAGTGCGGTGAATTGGAAGTGAAGAATAAAAACGAAAAATATTTTGGTTTTAATACTGATAAATATACTGTGTTTTATTCGGATAAAAATGATAAGTGGGGTTTCTATGAGATCACCTGCAAAAAAGGGAGCGACAGGAGAGATACTTATAGTGTGGAGCCTTTGCCGGAGTATAATATCCCCTCGTGGTTAAGGTAGTTTGTATTTATCATTATGTAGTGGTGCGCTGGTGGAAGATATAATATGGTAACGGTGAATAGAGAGTGCCATATCTGCTCTGAAGGCCATCATTCTGTGATGGCCTTGATGCGGGTTACTTCCTTAACCCCGCAAATGCCGCTCTGATCTCGTCTTCCGGTAACTGGATCCCGATAAATACCAGCGTGCTGTGCGGTGTTTCGTCGCCCCACGGTTTGTCCCAGTCGGCGCTGTAGAGACGCTGCACGCCCTGGAACAGCAGGCGGTTGGGTTCGCCGTCGATCCACAGCATCCCTTTGTAACGCAGCAGTTTATCCGCTGATTCCAGCAGCAGGTTTTCCATCACCCGCGAAACCTCGCTGATATCCACCGGGTAATCCAGTTCCACCACAATTGACGACACATCGTTCTGTTTATCGGCAATAAAGTGGAAACGCGGTTGGCTTGCCAGCACGTTCTCTTCCAGCATAAAGCCGCTGGTATTAAACAACTGACTCAGGTCAATATCGCCGTGTACCACGGTGTAAACCGGGGCGCGGGCGTTGATACGCGCCAGCCGCTCGCGCAGTTTCTCGCTGTCGCCTGCCACGTCGGTTTTGGTCAGCAGGATACGGTCGGCGTAGCCTATCTGCGACTGGGCGATGGTGAACTGGTTCATCTGCTCGTTAGCGTGCACCGCGTCGACCAGCGCAATCACGCCGTCTAACAGGTAGCGTTCGCATAATACGTCATGGGAGAAAAAGGTCTGAATAATCGGGCCGGGGTCAGCCATGCCGGTGCATTCAATCACCAGGCGGTCGAAAGCAATATCGCCGCGGTCGCGGCTGTCGAGCAGGTCTAATAGCGCATCTTCCAGCTCGTTGGAGCGGGTACAGCAGATGCAGCCGTTAGTCAGGGTTTTGATCTGTGTGGCGCGATCGCCAATCAGTTGATCGTCAACGGAGACTTCGCCAAATTCGTTTTCGATAACGGCGATTTTAAAACCATGTTGTTCGTTGAGGATATGGCGTAGTAGGGTGGTTTTGCCGGCACCAAGAAAACCGGTAAGTAGGGTAACTGCAATCGGGGTCATAGTCTCTCCATTAACAACAGCGCATACCGCCTTTGCCATCGCCGCCGTAACGTGCTTGCTGACGTTCGCGGAAGAACTCTTCATAGGTCATGTACGGCTTGTCGGGATGGTTGGTTTTCATGTGCTCGACATAGTTGTCGTAGTCCGGAATACCAATCAACATTTTTGCCGCCTGGCCGAGATATTTTTTTGCCTGACCTAAAGTATCAAACATTCTGCCGTCCTGTTAATGAATAAAGCCGGATGGCGGCTTGCGCCTTATCCGGCCTACACTAGCCGGGGTCGCTGTGCGCTACCCGGCATCAGTTTTAGTGGTGTGAAGAGATCTTCACGCCGCCTTCCGGCACGGGCACATACGGGGTTTCTTTGTCGGTACGTTTATCGTTGTTGCGTACCTTCATCCAGGTGGTGAAACCGTAGAAGATAATACTGTACACCACCACCAGGAACAGAATACTCAAACCAGCGTTAGTGTAGTTGTTCACCACGATATGGTTCATGTTGGCAATCTGCTGCGCGGTCAGGTTGGTGCCGTTGGCAATCTTCTCTTTATACAGGTTTGCCATGTAGAAGAAACCTTCCATCTGTGGGTTGGCGCTGAACAGTTTCAGGCCCAGTGCCCAGGTGGTGCAGATCAGCAGCCATACCGCCGGGATCACCGTCACCCAGATGTATTTGGTGCGCTGCATTTTGATCAGTACCACGGTGCTCAACACCAGCGCCACGGCGGCCAGCATCTGGTTAGAGATACCGAACAGCGGCCACAGGCTCTTCACGCCGCCCAGCGGGTCGACCACGCCCTGATACAGCAGATAGCCCCACAAACCGACGCAGCCTGCGGTACCGATGATACCCGCGACCAGAGAATCGGTTTTTTTCAGGAACGGGACGAAGTTACCCAGCAAATCCTGCAACATAAAGCGGCCGGAACGGGTACCCGCATCTAGCGCGGTCAGGATAAACAGCGCTTCGAACAGAATACCGAAGTGATACCAGAAGCCCATATCCGCCATCGGCAGGACTTTGTGGAACACGTGCGCGATACCTACTGCCAGCGTTGGCGCGCCGCCTGCGCGGTTCAATACTGACGGTTCACCGATATCTTTCGCAGTTTGCAGGATTTGTTCCGGGGAAATCACAAAGCCCCAGGAGCTGACGGTCGCCGCCGCGTGTGCGGTAACGTCTTTCAACTGCGCCATAATCAGCGGCGCGTTCTCGCCGCCCATCTCATGCAGGTTTGGCATGGTAATGCCCAGACCTGCCGGCGGGGTGTTCATCGCGAAGTAGAGACCCGGTTCAATGATCGAGGCCGCCACCAGCGCCATCACCGCAACAAAGGACTCCATCAGCATCGCGCCGTAGCCGATAAAACGCGCATCGGTCTCACAGGCCAGCAGTTTCGGCGTGGTACCGGAAGAGATGAGCGCGTGGAAGCCAGAGACGGCGCCACAGGCGATGGTGATGAACAGGAACGGGAACAGAGCGCCTTTCCACAGCGGGCCGGTACCGTCGACGTACTGCGTCAACGCCGGCATTTTCAGTTCCGGGTTGAGGATCACAATCCCCAGCGCCAGACCGACGATCACGCCGATTTTCAGGAAGGTAGCGAGATAGTCGCGCGGGGCGAGGATCAGCCATACCGGCAGCAGCGCGGAAACAAAGGCGTAGCCGATCAGCGCGAAGGTAATGGTGGTGTCTTTAAAGGTCAGCGCCGGGCCCCAGTAAGGGTCGTGGGCAATCACGCCGCCGAAGTAAATAGACGCCACCAGCAGCACGATACCAATAACGGAGACTTCGCCTACGCGTCCCGGACGCAGGAAGCGCATGTAGATGCCCATAAACAGCGCAATCGGCACCGTTGAGCAGACGGTAAAGACGCCCCACGGGCTTTCGGCCAGCGCTTTAACTACGATTAATGCCAGCACCGCGAGGATGATGATCATGATTAAGAAGCAGCCGAACAGCGCGATGGTGCCTGGAACGGTCCCCATCTCTTCTTTGATCATCTCGCCAAGAGAGGCACCGTTACGGCGGGAGGAGATGAACAGCACCATAAAGTCCTGCACTGCGCCCGCGAGCACTACGCCCGCCAGCAGCCACAGTGTCCCCGGCAGATAGCCCATCTGCGCGGCCAATACCGGCCCGACCAGCGGACCTGCGCCGGCGATGGCGGCGAAGTGGTGACCAAACAGCACGTAGCGGTTAGTCGGCACGTAGTTCAGGCCGTCGTTATTGATAACCGCCGGCGTCGCGCGCGTCGGGTCGAGTTTCATGACCTTCTGGGCGATGTACAGGCTGTAGTAGCGATAAGCCACCAGATAGACGGAAACGGAAGCGACCACGATCCACAGGGCGCTCACGTGTTCACCCCGACGTAGGGCAACGACCGAGAGGCAGAAAGCACCGATGATTCCGAGAATCACCCAGGGTATGTGCTTGAATATCTTTTTCGTATCCATAGTAAAACCTGGTTGTAAGTTTAATTATCAGCCGAAGCTGGGTGGACATTGAGTTCGTGTTTGAGGAGGTAGATTGACTGCTATGCTGAGAGGATCTTGCCAGATCATCGCGCGCGTAAAGTTAGGTAAATCAGTGAGTGGTTGTATGGCGGTTTAAGCGGTCGGACGTACCGGTAAGCGGTTTCGCGGAGGAGGGCGTGGGCTATTTTATGTGATTGAGATCACGATATAAAATGGGACGATCCTTGTTGCGCGGGGCGTCATAACGACTTCACTGAGCTAATCGTGATATTAATGGCGCGCATCCCATAAAGTTTTCCCTTTCCAGGCCGAAAATTCTGTATCTGTCTAGCGGAAAGAGAAAACATGTTAAAGCGAATTAAAATTGTTACCAGCTTACTGCTGGTATTGGCGCTATTTGGCCTTTTACAACTGACATCCGGCGGGCTGTTCTTCAACTCGCTGAAGAATGACAAAGAAAACTTCACCGTATTGCAAACTATTCGTCAGCAGCAGTCTGCCCTGAATGCAACCTGGGTGGAGCTGTTGCAAACGCGTAATACCCTGAATCGCGCGGGTATCCGCTGGATGATGGACCAGAGCAATATTGGCAGCGGCGCAACTGTCGCTGAATTGATGCAGGGGGCGACCAATACGCTGAAGCTGACCGAAAAAAACTGGGAGCAGTATGAGGCGTTACCGCGCGATCCACGTCAGAGTGAAGCGGCTTTCCTTGAGATCAAACGAACCTATGATATCTACCACGGTGCGTTGGCGGAGCTTATTCAGCTTCTTGGCGCGGGTAAGATTAACGAGTTTTTTGATCAACCGACTCAAAGCTATCAGGACGCTTTTGAGAAGCAGTACATGGCCTATATGCAGCAAAACGATCGTCTGTACGATATTGCTGTTGAGGATAACAACAGTTCCTACAACCAGGCGATGTGGGTACTGGTCAGTGTGCTGATTGCCGTTCTGGTGGTCATTATCGCCGTCTGGTTCGGCATCAAACTGTCGCTTATCGCCCCGATGAATCGTCTGATTGAAAGCATTCGTCATATCGCCAGCGGCGATCTGGTGAAGCGTATCGACGTGGAAGGCTCCAACGAAATGGGGCAGTTGGCTGAAAACCTGCGTCATATGCAAAGTGAACTGATGCGTACCGTTGGCGATGTACGTAACGGCGCGAATGCGATCTATAGCGGCGCCAGCGAGATTGCGATGGGCAACAATGATCTCTCTTCCCGTACTGAGCAGCAGGCAGCGTCTCTGGAAGAGACCGCCGCCAGTATGGAACAACTGACCGCCACCGTGAAACAGAACGCCGAAAACGCCCGTCAGGCCAGTCACCTGGCATTGAGCGCCTCTGAAACAGCGCAAAAAGGCGGCAAAGTGGTGGATAACGTCGTACAAACAATGCGCGATATCGCCTCCAGTTCGCAGAAAATCGCCGATATTATCAGCGTAATCGACGGTATTGCTTTCCAGACCAATATCCTGGCGCTGAATGCGGCGGTAGAAGCGGCGCGCGCAGGCGAGCAGGGACGCGGGTTCGCGGTGGTAGCCGGTGAAGTCCGTAATCTGGCCCAGCGTAGCGCGCAGGCGGCACGAGAGATCAAGAGTCTGATTGAGGATTCCGTGAGCCGTGTTGATGTGGGGTCGACGCTGGTCGAAAGCGCCGGTGAAACCATGGATGAGATCGTCAATGCAGTGACCCGCGTGACCGATATCATGGGCGAGATTGCCTCGGCGTCCGACGAGCAAAGCCGTGGTATCGACCAGGTGGGCCTGGCGGTAGCGGAGATGGATCGCGTAACGCAGCAGAACGCCTCGCTGGTGGAAGAGTCCGCCGCCGCGGCTGCGGCGCTGGAAGAGCAAGCCAGCCGTCTGACCCAGGCCGTCGCGGTGTTCCGTATTCACCAGCAACAGCAGCGTGCGCGTGAAGTGGCTGCGGTAAAAACCCCGGCAGCCGTGTCGTCACCAAAGGCCGCTGTGGCCGACGGCAGCGATAATTGGGAAACGTTTTAAGGGCGTAGTGGTGAACAGTCGGCCTACAGACGACCGTAGGCCGGATGAGATGTTCACACTTTTGCCTGATGGCGTAGCGCTTACCAGGCCTGGCAGTCCGCGCAGGCCGATTTTAAACCAGCATCAGGCGCATGGCGCAGCGTGATTCATACGCCAGGCCGTGCGCCGCTTCCTCCTCTCTTTTCTGATATCGCGCGCTAATCCAACGTTGAGTGAAGGTGTGCGGTGATCCACAAAAAATGAATAAAGCGAGAGAACGCACGGCAGGAGAGCCTTGTTTCGCGGCATCATAATTGCTGATGTGGTAATCGTGAGAGGATACGATGCGCAAAGATGCCCTGCTTGCTTTCCTGATGAACCAAACGGATTTTTTTGATCCGGAAAATGTCAGTGAGGTGTTTACCGCGCGCTATCTGGCGCAGCGTTTTAATATGCAGCGTAATACCGCCAGCCATTATCTGAACCAACTGGTGGCGCAGGGCGTGCTCTGCAAAATCAATACCCGTCCCGTCTATTTCCTGCATAAGCAGGCATTTAGCCAACAGTTTTTTACCCTTTCGCGTAATGAATACGCCAGCGTCGCGGAGCTGTTAGCGCACGGGGAACAGGAGTGCGCGCCGGACGATCACTTTTCTCTGTTGATTGGTCATAACGAAAGCCTGAAGCGGCCGATTGAGCAACTGAAAACCGCGCTGTTTTATCCCGACGGCGGACTGCCGCTACTGATGACCGGCGAAAGCGGCACCGGGAAAAGTTATCTGGCGCAGCTCATGCACGAATATGCCATCGCCCAGGCGCTTCTGTCGCCGGATGCGCCATTTATCAGTTTTAATTGCGCCCAGTATGCGAGCAATCCCGAACTGCTGGCGGCGAATCTTTTTGGCTATGTGAAGGGCGCGTTTACCGGCGCGCAGAGCGACAGACCGGGCGCGTTCGAGGCGGCTGACGGCGGCATGTTATTTCTGGATGAAGTCCACCGGCTGAGCGCCGAAGGGCAGGAGAAGCTCTTTACCTGGCTCGATCGTGGTGAAATTTATCGGGTAGGCGACACCGCGCAGGGGCATCCGGTTTCGGTACGTCTGGTATTTGCGACGACCGAAGAGATACACAGTACCTTTCTGACGACATTTTTGCGACGCATCCCGATTCAGGTCAACCTGCCGGATCTCCAGCACCGCAGCCGCCAGGAAAAAGAGGCGCTGATCTTACTGTTTTTCTGGACGGAGGCGAAAAAACTTTCGGCCACGCTTATCCTCAAACCGCGTTTGTTGCAGATCCTCAATCAATATGTTTATCGCGGCAACGTCGGCGAGCTGAAAAATGTGGTGAAGTATGCGGTGGCGACGGCATGGGCGAAAAAGCCTGGGCAGGAAACCGTTACCGTGTCGCTGCACGATCTGCCGGATGCCATGCTGTCGGCATTGCCGTCACTGAATGAACCGCTGGCGGACGACACGCCGGTGAGCATCTCGCCCGACACGAACCTTACCTGGCTGCTGCGCGCCCGCGACGAGATGCAGGGCATGATCCATGATACGCAGTGTCATGTGCTGGCGCTATACGAACTGGTACGTAGCGGGAAAGAGGAGTGGGAGACGGTACAAAAAAGAATGGGCGATGAAATTGAGACCCTCTTCGATCGCCTGATTTTTACCGGCGACGATAATGTGCACTCACAGCGGTTGCTGTTAATTACAAGCCAGGTGCGGGAAGAGTTTTATCGTCTGGAGAAGCGCTTCAATATGCAGCTTAACGGCAACTGTATTTACGCGCTTAGCCACTATTTAATCCATCGTACCGCACTGGCGCCTTCTCGTCTCAACAGCGAGCAGATCCGCCAACTGGACTCCTTCCTCGCCCAGAAATATCCGCTGCTGTACAGCTTCTGTTTACAAATTCTGGAGACGCTGGGCCAGAAGCTGGATCTGGAGCCGAGACGCATTGATATGCTGCTGCTGGCGCTTTGGCTGCATAAACAGGGGGCTAACAACCAAAAACAGGTGACGCATGCGGTGATTCTGGCGCATGGCTATGCCACCGCCAGCAGTATCGCCAACGTCGCCAACCGGCTACTGAAAAATACGATTTTTGAATCGTTCGATATGCCGCTGGACGTCACGCCGGAGGCGATAGCTCAACAGGTGATGCGCTATCTGGAAGAGCATCCGCTCGCCTCCGGCCTGATGATTCTGGTGGATATGGGATCGCTCAAGGCCATTCATCGTCATTTTGATCGCGCGCTTTCCACGCCGGTGACGATTATCAACAACGTCTCGACCAGCATGGCCCTGTATGTAGGGGAGCGTATTTTACAGGGGCATTTTATTGAAGAGATCGCCCGCGATATCGCCCGGGATGTGCCGGTCGAGTATCAGCTCTACTGGCCGAAAAGCAACAAACCGCGCGCCATACTGACCACCTGCGCGACCGGTATCGGTGTGGCGACTAATCTTTGCGCATTACTGAGCGCCAGTATTCCGCAGGCGCTGGAGATTGACGTCGTCGCCTGCGATTATGCGATGCTGGCGAGCAATAAAACCCAGGAGCCGGTATTTATGCGCTACGACGTACTGGCGATAGTCGGCACGCTAGACCCGCACATCGCCAGCGTGCCGTGGATTTCGCTCGACTCGCTGATCTCCGGCGAGGGGAATCACTATCTGATGCGGCTGTTTGGTTCGCTGACCACGCCGGAGCAGGTGGCGGAGATCAACAACCTGCTGCTGAAAAACTTCTCGCTCCGACGAGTGATCGAATCCGTCACCATCCTCGACACCAGCAAAGTCATCAACCACGTTGAGCAGTTTCTGCTGCGCTATGAGCATCTGGCGGGCGTTACCGTCTCGAATGAAAGAAAGGTGGCGCTCTATGTGCATATTAGTTGCCTGATTGAGCGTCTGATCCGCCATGCGGGTATTACTGCCTGGAGTGGGCAACAGTGTCCGGAACAGGAACTGAATCGGCTACGGGAAGCGTTTAGTGTCATTGAGAGTAACTACAGTGTCAAAATCCCCACCGCCGAGCTTGGCTATATCCATAATATCCTGACCTTCGAAACAGAACTTATCGAGCAAGATCAACAGTTTTAACGATTTCCCTCTGTTAACCCACATCTTTTTTCGGCGCGCCACTTTTTCTGGCACGCCGCTTGCTCTCTTTTATCACAGTGGAATGTGTTTTAGAGGTCAGGATGAAGAGACATTATATTTTCGCCAGCCACGGCACGCTGGCCAGCGGAGTTTTAAACTCCGTGGAGCTGATTTTAGGCAAACGGTCAAATGTCTGGACGCTGTGCGCTTACGTTGAAGAGAGCGTGGATTTAAGCCAGCAGGTAGATACGCTAATTGCCCGGATCCCGCCGGAAGATGAAATTATTGCGCTGACCGATATTTTTGCCGGCAGCGTGAATAACGAATTTGTCCGTTATTTATCACGAGAAAATTTTCATCTGCTGGCAGGGATTAACCTGCCGCTGGTTATCGATCTCTTTATGTCGGAAAACGATGGCAATACCACGCATACCATAATGACGGCGTTAGCGGATTCAAAAGAAAATATTCAGTACTGCAATCAAACTATCACCAGCGCCATGCAAAGCGATAAAGATTTTTAAGGGGAGGAAGCGTCATGATTGTTTTTTTACGGGTGGATCATCGTTTATTACATGGACAGGTCGCCTTTTCCTGGACGCAGTACGTTGGCGCAGACTGTATTTTAATTGCCAACGACAGCGTACCTAATGATGACCTGCGTAAAACCACCATTAAAATGGCGAAGCCGCCCGCGGTGAAGCTGGTTATTAAAAATATTGCCGATTCAATTGAAGCGATAAAAAGCGGCGTTACCGATAAATATAAACTTTTTATTGTTGTTGAATCCGTGGCGGATGCGTACCGGCTGGCGCGCGAATTACCCGACATTAAAAGCATTAATTTAGGCGGCACGAAGGTACGTGAAGGGAGCCAGAATATTGCTAAAGCCATCAATCTGTTAGCGGATGAAATGACTCAACTTCGGGAGCTGGCGGCTGGCGGAGTAGAGATAGAAATTCGGCTGGTGCCTAACGATCGTAAACAACTTTTTGCCTGAGCGGATACCCTCCTGAGGACATATTATGGTAGAGGCGCTTTTACTTGGACTGGTGGCGTTTATCGCCCAGTCTGAATATGCATTAGGGACGTCGCTGATTTCCAGACCTATCGTGACCGGACTTTTAACCGGACTGGTGCTGGGCGACATGGAAACCGGAATTGTGATGGGCGCGACGCTGGAGTTGGCGTTTATCGGTTCCTTTTCGGTGGGCGCGTCGCTGCCGCCAGATGTGGTCACTGGCGGTATTTTAGGTGTGGCCTTTGCGATTAATTCCGGCGCTGGGGCGGAAACCGCGCTGTTATTAGGTTTGCCTATCGCGACACTGGCGTTAATTGTGAAAAATATCTATAACGGAATGTTTATTCCGTTGCTCTGTCATAAAGCCGATGCTTACGCTGAGATGGGGGATACCCGGGGCATTGAGCGTATGCATTTAATCTCCGGCATTGGGCTGTCGCTGACGCTGGGGATTATCGTCACGGTCTCTTATTTAGCGGGCGTGAATATGGTTAAAGGTTTTCTGGATGCCATTCCAGAATTTATTAAACATGGATTAAGCGTTGCCACCGGTATTATTCCCGCGCTGGGTTTTGCCATGCTGGCGCGCTTATTAATTAATAAAAAGGTCGCCCCCTATTTTTTCCTCGGTTTTGTTTTAATGGCGTATTTAAAAATTCCGGTGACGGGTATTGCGATTCTCGGCGCGATCGTCGCCGTCGTGATGGTCAATATGCCGAAATTTGCGGCCTCGCAACCGGCACCTGCGCAAGGAGCGTCTCATGACGATGAAGATGATTTCTGATAAAGACCGCCAGCAGGCGGAAACCACTGGTCTGGTCACCGCGCGTGATTTACGCCGCGTCTTCTGGCGGTCATTCCAGATGGAGTTTTCCTGGAACTATGAACGACAAATGAACCTGGCGTTCGTCTATACGCTCATTCCGGTATTAAAGAAACTGTATAGCCGAAAAGAAGATCTTGCCGAAGCGCTAAAACGCCATCTGGCTTTCTTTAATACCACGCCGCACATTGTGACGTTGATCCTCGGTATTACCGTGGCGATGGAGGAGAAAAATAGCCAGCAAAAAGAGATGGACGCCAGTTCTATCGATAACGTCAAAGCGTCGTTAATGGGGCCGCTGGCGGGTATTGGCGACTCTTTTTTCTGGGGAACATTGCGTCTTATCGCCACTGGCATCGGTACCAGTCTGGCGCTGAAAGGCAATATTCTGGGGCCGATTTTATTTCTGCTGGTGTTTAACGTACCGCATATTCTGGCCCGCTGGTTCTTTACCCGCTGGGGCTATGTGCTGGGAACCGGCGTACTGCAACGTATTCAGCAAAGCGGAATGATGGAAAGCCTAACCTATGGCGCCTCGATTATCGGTCTGATGGTGGTTGGCGCGATGACGGCCTCCATGATTGATATCACCATTCCCATTACGTTTGGTACGGGAGAAGCGAAAACCCATGTTCAGGACATTATTAACGACATCATGCCTTGTCTGCTGCCGTTAATTAGCTTCGCCATTGTGTACTGGCTGTTAGGGAAAAAAGTGAAACCGTTAACCATCATTGGCGGTATTGCGCTGGTGGGAATTTTCGGTTCCTGGATAGGGTTATTTTAAGAGGGATACACAATGTCACCAACCATGCTGACCTATATTAACGAAGAGTCTGACGTCCTGGCGAATATTATTCGACGCCATCGCCAGTCGCTGGAAGAAGTATCGCGGTTCGCCAGCCAAAAAACGTTACGACGAATCCTGATATTAGCCACCGGATCGTCATTGAATGCCGCCTTTTGCGCCCGTTATTTCTTTGAGCGCTGCGGTATCTCTATCGATATTAAAGAGCCGTACACCTTTAGCCAGTATGAGAATAGCGATCCGCAAGCCGATATGGTTATTGCTATTTCCCAGAGCGGGAAAAGCGCTTCTACCCTGGAGGCGATGCGTAAAGTTCAGGCGCAGGGACGTCCGGTATTCGCTCTGACCGCCGATCCGCAAAGCCCTCTTGGCAAGGCCAGTGATTATCCACTGGATATTCTGACCGGGATTGAGTCCGTCGGCTTTGTTACCCGTGGATTTAGCGCGACGGTACTGAATCTGGTGCTTATCGCGTTGTTAATTGCCCGTCAGCAGCAGCGACTGACGGAATCGCAGGTCGAGGAGTATGTGGCGCAGCTTCAACGCATCGCGGCAACCCTGCCGTTGGTTATCGTGCGTACGGAAGCGTTTATTCACCAGCACCAGTCCGTTTTACGAAACGGGACGCGTTTTGTGGCGATAGGCTACGGCGCGCTGGTTGGGGTGGCAAAAGAGTTGGAAACTAAATTTACCGAGACGGTGCGTGTTCCCTCAAGCGGGTTTGAGCTGGAAGCCTATATGCACGGCCCGTATCTGGAAGCCAATGCGGAACACGTGATGTTCTTCTTTGAGGACCGGCCCGACGCGCGCTCCAGGGCGCTACGGGAGTATATGACGCCTGCGGTCGCCAAAACCTTTACTCTCACGCTGGCGAAGGCGGCGCAGGATGACCAGACGCTTGCGCTGGATGTAGCGGTTGATCACCATTTCTCGCCATTGCTGTTGATTGTGCCGGTACAACTCATGGCGTTTCATATCGCCTCACTGAAAGGCATCGACCTTTCGGTACGCATTTTTGACGATTTCGATCGCGTTTTAAAAAGTAAAATCTGAACAATCAGGAGAAAAATATGTTGGGTTTTAATCAGGACGAGTACCTGACGAGTGCTCGTGAGATCATCGCTGCGCGCCAGAAGGCAGAACAGGTTGCTGACGAGATTTATCAGGCCGGGTTCAGTTCTTTATTTTTCGCCTCTGTTGGCGGTTCACTGGCGCCAATGATGGCAATTAATGAATTTGCCAAAGAATTAACGACGTTGCCGGTTTATGTTGAGCAGGCGGCAGAATTAATTCATAAAGGAAATAAGCGGCTGAATAAAGACTCTGTGGTTGTTACGCTGTCTAAATCCGGTGATACCAAAGAATCGGTGGCGATCGCCGAGTGGTGTAAAGCGCAGGGAATACGCGTAGTCGCTATTACCAAAAATGCGGACTCTCCGCTGGCGCAGGCGGCGACATGGCATATTCCGATGCGTCACAAAAATGGCGTGGAATATGAATATATGCTGCTGTACTGGCTGTTTTTCCGCGTGCTGTCGCGCAATAACGAATTCGCCAGTTACGATCGCTTCGCCAGCCAACTGGAAATTCTGCCGGCGAATCTGCTGAAAGCGAAACAAAAATTTGATCCGCAGGCCGATGCTATCGCCAGCCGTTATCATAACAGCGATTATATGATGTGGGTCGGCGGCGCGGAGATGTGGGGCGAGGTCTATCTGTTCTCTATGTGTATCCTGGAAGAGATGCAGTGGAAGCGCACGCGCCCCGTCAGCTCTGCGGAATTTTTCCACGGCGCTCTGGAGCTGCTGGAAAAAGAGGTGCCGCTCATTCTGGTGAAAGGGGAAGGGAAATGCCGCGAGCTGGACGAGCGCGTGGAGCGCTTCGCCAGTAAGATTACCGATAACCTGGTGGTGATTGATCCGAAAGCGTATGCGCTGGACGGCATTGATGATGAGTTCCGCTGGATCATGGCGCCGTGTGTTGTTTCGACATTGTTAGTTGATCGGCTGGCGGCGCACTTCGAGAAATATACCGGCCACAGTCTGGATATTCGTCGTTACTACCGTCAGTTCGATTATTAACAGAAAGGGGCGTGTAATATATACAGTGCCTGATGGCGCTTCGCTTATCAGGCCTGTGCGCCGGTTTATTGATAAAGATGATGTGTAGGCCGGGTAAGGCGCAGCCGCCACCCGGCATATATGACATTCTCTTTTAACTCTCAACATTCACCACTTTGATCTCCACCATGCCAATCCCCAATTTGCGCGGCGAATGGCCCAAAATATTACCTTCGTTGGTGGCGACGGGAGCGGGCGGCGCAATGACTAAGGTATTCGCGTCCGTCGGGTTGTTGAAATGCAGCGTGATAGTGGACACATCGTGACCCAGCACCAGTGTCTGTTCTTCGTTGCCTACGCGTACCGGAATCGGGCGATTCGCGTTGTCGCCGAAGGCTTTGGCGGTGATCACCAGATCAAACTTTTTCGGCAGCGGCGCTTTATATTCGATTTTAACCTCATCGCCCAACTGCGCATTTGACCAGCGGCCCCAGGACTCCGGCCGGGAAATGCCGCTAAACTGCTTCACCTCCTCTGGCGCGCCCGCCACATTAAAGATAAAGCTATCGGCTTTATAACGAATATCGTTATCGACAATCTTTAAGGTATCGACGTTGCCTTTGTAGCGTTCCATATCGATCATCGTGTCTTTAAACGCCGTCTTACCCTGCCACTGCGCTTTATCGACATGCTGTACGGTTTGCTGCCCGCCAAGCTGCCCCTGCGAGACGCACCAGTCGGTGGAGAGCGCCAGCGCCGGCGCCCATAGCTGCGCCATTTTGTAGCAGCGATCGATCCAAACGAAATTATCACGCGGGGCGAAGTCGGCCAACTGGAACCGTAGCGGAGCGGAGTATTCACTTTCCGGTAACGGTTCAACACGCTTATCCGATACGCGCAGTAGTAACGGCAGGCGGAAGTGGCTGCCGGAAAAAGCGATCATGTTTTTGTCCCGATCGACGGTAAAATCTTTTATCTCTTTCGGGAAATTCCACAGGCGAATGATATCCGGCTTCATCGCCAGCACTTTCTCTTTTACATTCAGGAACACTTCCGACAGCGACTGCCCGGAAAGGCTGCTACGTCCCAGACCGATAAAATTATCGCCGCCGAGAATATCCAGCACCGTTGCGCCGTTGTCCATCGTGTTGCGTTTGACCGCCAGCGTCTCCTGCTGCGGTTTATCGCCGCGCAGAATGAAAAACAGATTGTTGCGATCTTGCTTATTCAGGTATTTCCAGGCCGTATTGTTCATCGCCAGATGGTCGGAAGAGACGACGATAACGGTATCTTTAAACCACGGTGACGCTTTGATTTTGTTGATAAACTCGGCGATGTTTTCCTGGCTGCAACTTACGGCGCTAAAGGACTGGTTGGGCTTACCGTCGTAATCGTAGCGTTTGCGGTTGCAGGTCCGCGAGATAAACCCGTCCGGATGGTGAGTATCTACGGTCAGCGTAAACAGCGAAAACCGCTGGCCTGAGCGGGAAAGCGCTTCAAATTTCTTCCATGCCTCATCAAGCACCGTATCGTCGTAGAAGCCCCAGTCGTTACGATAAGACGGGTCCGCCACCACCGTTTTTAGCTCTTCAGCGCCGTACAGATGATCAAATCCGTGTGATTTCAGGAACACGTCTTTCCCGGCAAAACGCAGGTTAGCTCCCTGTACGAAGTAGTTCTGGTAGCCGGAATTTTTCAGAATATCGCCGAGGCAGATATTTTGCGGGAAGAAGCTGGAAACCGACGCGGACGCATTGCCCTCAAACGGCGCAAACAGCGGAATACCACACTGGGAAGCCACCATCCCGGCGATGGTGTAATCCGTTCCCGGCAGTTGCATGGTATGGCTGAAATCCAGCCCCTCATTTTTCAGCGCGCCCAACTCTGGCGTGAGATTGGGGAACGCGTCATTATCAAAATAGGTCCGTTCCAGGCTCTCGCCGTAGATATAGACCAGATTGAGCTTCGGATTAGGAATGGTTTTTGCTGGTTCTTTATAATAAACGGCAAAATCCGGATCGCCATCGCGCATTTGTGATTTTACCAGTTCGGTAATCTGGCGAAACGCCGGGCTGGCGTCGACCGAACCCAACGCCAGCAGTAACGCCAGCAGGCTGTAACCGACATGATGAGGATGGTGACGGCGGCGGCGTAGTACCCATCCCAGCGCGCCGAATACCGCCACTAACGCCAGGGCAATGCCGATTCCCGGCAGAATATATTTGCCGACTCCCGCTCCCGTCAGACTATTCGTGAGCGTATAAAGCACTGCGTCGTTGATCCCGTCGCCGGTAAAATAGTCGCTGGCATACAGGGTAATATTCAGAATGACAAAAAGTCCCAGCACCGTGAGAGTGGCGGCAAACCACCAGGTGTTACGGCCCGCCTTCCAGGCATATATCAGCACAGAGGCGAGAAACAGAGCGACAGAGAGCAACTCGGACAACTGACGATCCTCAATAAACCAGGCTTATCGCTGGCAGGAAAAAATTTCTAACAATGTAATAGCGATGTCACATTGCTGCAATTCTAATAACTTTACACGGCGCTGTTATTTAGAATGAGTTTAGAAAGTTGGTTTTTTGATCGGCATCACTTCCTGCCATAGCGGTTAATAACAGGAAAAGACGAAGAGAAAAATCGGGTTAATGCCGTGTTGGCGGGTAAAGGGCCAAAACACGGCTTTTAACAGGGCGTCCCGGCGTGGCGCACGGTCAGAAAAGCGCAGTCAGGAGAGGAAATTCAGCCCTTGCTGCAACACCAGATCGCAAGCTTTGGTTTTCACCTTTTCCGCCAGCGGCGTACTGCCGATATTATTGAGGTTCAACTGCTGGCCGTCCTTCGTCTTGAGCAACCCTTGCAGGCCGTTCAGGTAGTTAGTGTCCTGCTCCTGCTGTGTGGTATCCAACCCCAACTTGTTCAGAATCTGATTTTTAACGTTTTCCACGTTGGTAGCGGACGCCAGTTTCTGTTTGGCGCAGTACTGCAAAATACCGGCGGCATTATTCATATTATCGGCGCTGAGCGATTGGGCACCTCTGCTGAGCAGACCGGTTAGCGCAGAAAGCGACATCCCGCCCTGCTGTGCGTTCGCGCCCTGAGCGCTTAACTGACTGGCGGCAATACCGCTGGTGGAAATCAGTACGCTGGCGATCGCCGCGCAGCACAGAACATGTTTCGCTGTATTCATGGTAATCACCTGTGTTATGCCAGCCAGGCGTCGTATCGCCCTGGCGCACGTTGCAATTTAATACTCTTTACCTGTCACCCGGCTGCGGTAACTGTCCCAGGTAAAATTAACCCATAAACTGTTGCCGAGACGCATACGGTCCATGACGCGTTCGCCAAGCATTTTCGTCATCTCTTCCATATTGCTGTTCGTCAACATGCCGGTGGGACGTTTTGACGAGGAACGACGATCGACAATTTGATTGATGATCACTTTTTCATAGCGGGATTCGGTCTGCACGCCGATCTCGTCGATCACCAACAGATCAACGTTACTCAGATCGTTAAGCAACTGCTCTTCGCTGGTTTCCCGATTGCTGAACGTGTCTTTCATCGCTGACATAATATCCGCTACGGTGATAATCAGTACCGACTTTCCGCGCAGCAGCAGCTCGTTACAAATAGCCGCGGCGAGATGGTTTTTACCGGTTCCAGGCTTGCCGGAAAAGACAAAGCTGGCGATATTGCCGTCAAATTCATCAACGTACTGTCGGGCTTTGCTTAACGCGTTCATTTGTCCGTCGCACTCAACCCGATAGTTATCAAACGAACAGTTTTGATGCAGCGGTCGAATGCCGGAACGGTTAAAGGTGCGCTGCATTTTCATCGCCCGGTTTTCCCGCGCCAGCGCCGCCGCCCGGATCTCGCCTTGCTCTTTCTGCCACGCCAGTAGTTCTTCGCCCGTTTTAAACGCCGGCGTAATATGCGCAGGCATCATTTTTTGTAGACGTTGCATCAGGTCGCCAACATTTTTCATCGTTACCCCCTAAAACCTGGTGGAATATGATTGTCAGGTTCGCTGACGCTATTGATGTCGCGCTGCGGCATTCCGCCATTGCTGGAACGGCTGATTTGCACGCTGCGCGCCAGCTTTTGCTGCCACTGGATATGGTGAAAAACCTTACCTTCCGCCTGCCAGTAGGCGATAAACGCCGCCAGCTCTTCTGCGGTGACTGGCTCCCGAAGCGCCACGCCCCAAAGGGCAGCCTGACGCTGAAAATCCGCATCCGGTTGCCAGGCGGGATACATGGCGAATTTTCCGCAGGGAATCGCAACGGGGGCGGCTTCGGGTTCTTCGTAAAATTGCGCGTCTAACGCCACATCGCTTCCCGGACGTGATAACTTTTCTTCAAGCGCCAGCAGTTCAGCCATGCGTGCAGGCGTCACGGCATAAAAGGCAGGCGCATTATTAGCGAATACCGCCACTGCGCCGCCCGTTGACTTCGCCAGCACAGCATGATGATCGTGTAAAAGGGCGTCAATACCGATGACGTCCGACGTTAAAATTCTGGAAGACATAATGTTTCTCAATATGGAACAACAACCGAGAAGGGCGACTGTTTTTATAGTACCACACAGACCTGTAAGAACAGCAGGAGGCGTTCCACCATTCACACGCGGGGGCGTTTGCGGTACAGCCATAATCCCGGTACAGAGAGGCCAATTGAGAGCGCGCCAACAATGGAAGAGGCTTTCAGAAAATTGGTCAGCAGCGTAATCATCATCGGTTCGCTATAGCCCAGATGGCTAATTTTTACTGCGGAAATCATCGCGGTATAGGCGGAAATCCCCGGAAACATCGGGATCACGGCCGCGACGGTAAACACTTTAGGGTGAGCGAGATACCAGCGTGACCACTGAATACCAATACTGCCGACCAGTAGCGAAGCCATAAACGTCGACCATTCGATATTAAAACCAGCGCTCATCATCAGCATACGCGAGCCATGACCCAGCGCCCCCAGTAGCGCGCACCACGGAAGCGCCCGGTGGGGAACATTAAAGACCATCGCAAACCCGACAGCGGGGATCGCAGACAATATCATGTCCTGCATAAGCGCCAGTAAAAAGTCGATTATACCCATCCTCGTAGCCCCCATACTGTCATTGACATCACTACGCCCACACAGGTGGCCAGTGTCAACAGGCTGGCGATAGCCCAGCGCGCCAGCCCGGTATTAATATGTCCTTTAAACATATCTGCGACGGAATTAATCAGCGGAAAGCCCGGCACCAGTAGCAGTACGCTCGCCGCCATGGCGATAGTGGGCGTCTGGCTAAAGGCGGGAAGGGTGAGCATCAGCCCGGAAATCGTGGTAGCGACAAAGGCGGTAATGCAAAAATTGATCTGCGGATGTAAATGCCGCTGCGCCAGCATCTGGCGAATATACATGGCTATCATACTGGCGAAAAAGGTGATAACCGCGCCATCCCAGCCGCCATTATTCAGCTTACAAAAGCAGGAGCAGGAAAGACCGACCATAAACGCCACCAGCCAGCGCGGATAACGCAGCGGGCGGAGCTGGCTAAAGCGTTTTTCCACGCCTTTGTAATCCAGCAGACGATGTTCCGCGAGGATAACGATATGCTGAACCTCCGTGACGACGTGCATATTAATGCCGCGATCCTGGTTTTTACGTGTCGATGTCAGACATTGTCCGTCTTTAATGGTCGTCAGGACAATGGCGTTAGAGGAGATCGCGCTTTCGACGCTATCCATACCGAGTGCCAAACCGAGTCGGGTGGAAAGCTCATCAACCAGTGCGCTTTCCGCCCCGTGCTGCAATAAAAGCAGCCCGCATTGAATACATAACCGTGTTACTGCTCGTTGAATTGATTGCTCTTCTTGCATGACTCGTCCTGTCCGAAAAGACATTCTATGCGCCGCCACTATGACAGAGGCTTTCTTTTTAACACGAAGCGCAGGCATGATGGCGTTGGTTAAGATCAATTTCTTGTTGATAAAAACGTCAACCACCAGACGCAACGCATAAGCTTCCTGAGACGTGCGCTTCGTCACAGGCAGGATATCCTTATGGGCGACGGTTCTCGTATGTCCGTTTCCAGAATAGAGGCATTATGCCAGCCTGGCCGCTCATTTTTGAATCAATGATGTGGTGAATTTTATCAACGATATGCATTAATGGTTTAACCACAATGGCGTGAGCAGCGGGCGTAAAAATAGGCATACCTTAGTGTAATTCGCAGATATTACATGGGTTTTATGGATGGTAGACAGTATTGTTGGGCTTTTGTTTTAGGACTCAGCAATATGAATGAAGGACGAACTCATATTTTAAATTTATTAATATGATGAGTTTTCGTTAGAATTGCTAATGTGCAAATTTAGTTAATTTAATTGTCTTGCTTCTGGTTTTATGAGTAACTATGCGATAGTGATTTCATGTTTTTGTGCTATGTGGATTGTAGCGCAATCAATATTAGATATTTAAAAATAAAACAAGGATAATTAATCCACTCGGCCTATATTTCTTTGCGATCATTGTTAATAGTGTTTTTATTAATGGGGCAATGAAAGGGGGCGGCGTGGGTGCGGAGGAATTATGCTGCCAGGATGCTGCAAAAATGGACTTATTATCAGTAAAACCCCTCTTATACAGGAAGGTCTTAAAGGGGCTATAACAGGTAATTTCCCCGATTATAAACTGGCGTATTGCCGTACGATAGAAGAGTTAACGCTGCTACAGCTACGCCGGAGTAATTTAGTTATTGCTGATTTAGCAGTTAACAATGCCTCTTCCCGCGCTATCTGCGAATATTTTTATAGCTTAATCTCGCAATATCGCGACATACATTGGATATTTCTGGTTCCTAAATCCTGCTATCCACATGCAGTTGATCTCCTGATGGGCCCCGTCAGCACCTTGCTTTCAGACGAAGAGCCAATCGAGAATCTTATTAGCGTTATCCATGCGGGAAACGCTCGCTCAGAAAGAATAAGCAAAACATTATTATCGCCTCAGGTACCGTCTGAAATTCAGCAGTCCCACGACAGGCCGATTGTCCTTACGCTGTCTGAACGAAAAGTATTACGCCTTTTAGGAAAAGGGTGGGGCATTAACCAAATTGCGGCGTTACTTAAAAAAAGTAATAAAACAATTAGCGCCCAAAAAAATAGCGCCATGCGACGCTTATCAATACACAGTAATGCAGAGATGTATGCATGGATAAACAGTTCTCAGGGAGCCAGAGAATTGAACCTACCTTCGGTATATGGAGAAACCATGGAATGGAAAACAGAATCAGCAAGAGAAATGTTGCGCTCGTAGAAAAATGCGTGATGAGCACCATTGGTATTAAAGGGCTATTTGATACAATGCCGGATTGCCGACATACGCTTCATATTTTTTCAAAACCATCCGCGTTTTATAAGTCTGCGCTAAAGACGCCGTTTTCTGCCGTTATTTTTTCTCTTTCTGCGTTAAGAACTGAACGCCGGACAGGATTATCCAGCCTGACGGAACTGGCGATAAATTATCCCCATATGCGGCGTCTGGTGATTGCCGATGATGATGCTGAAGCCCGCTTAATCAGCGCATTATCCCCGCTGCCGCTGGATGGGGTCATCAGCAAAGCGTCGCCGTTGGATGTTTTACAGGATGCCTTATTTACATCGCTTAATAGCGCCCGGCGGACAACGGAGCGTACAGACAATCTTTGGGAACTTCACCAGAATTGTATGCTTAGTCCAACCGAGCGGGAGATTCTGCGTTTCATGTCGAACGGCTACTCAATGCCGCAAATTGCCGTCCAGTTAGAACGTAACATTAAGACTATCCGGGCGCATAAGTTTAATGTGATGTCCAAGCTGGGCGTGAGTTCTGATGCCGGGTTACTCGATGCGGCGGATATTCTGTTATATCTGCGCGCCGGCGATGGTACCGCGCTCCAGCATCGGGTATAGCCCGCGCCGGATGCGCCGTGCTTGTTCGGGGAATCCGGGTGTCAGGCACGTTATTGGCACACGTCTACCCAGGTCGCCGATGTCAGTTCAGCCATTCTTTCCGGCGTGATGCGTACCGCGCTGTGCGTGGCGCCTGCGGCAGGCAATACTTCGTTATACCCCTTCAGAGAGATGTCGCAATAGACGGGCAGCGGGTGCTCCAGCCCAAAGGGACATACACCGCCGACAGGATGTCCGGTTGCATTGACCACTTCATCGCTGCTCAACATACGGGCTTTTGCGCCGAAAGTGGTTTTAAGCTTCTTATTATCCAGGCGGGCATCGCCTTTCGCGACCACCAGGATAATGGTGTCTTTTACTTTAAGCGAGAGCGTCTTAGCTATCTGCCCTGGCTCTACGTTGTGCGCTTTGGCTGCCAGCTCGACAGTCGCTGTACTTTGATTTAATTCGATAATTTCAATATCGGGAGCATGATCGGCCAGAAATTGCCGTACAGATTGCAGACTCATTCTTCTCTCCTGAGACCTTACCAATAGCCACGGTAGACCCAAAAATGGCAAAACGTAATTTGGCATACGGAGAGCGCCGCTGTAAATATAATAATGTGACAGGCCAGCAGCAGTAAGCCGTGACGATAACTGAAGGCAACGTAACGCAGTTTACTTTAGCGTGCAGTCGCCGCACTGCTGTACGTCAGGTAAGCGGTAACGTTGGCAGCAGGTTCTGCGTACCAGAAGACCGTCGCGCATTACGACGGTCCGCCACAGCGGGTTATCCTGACCGTCGGATAGCTGCTTTTCAAAAAAACAGCGCTGGCGTAGCGTTGCCAGCAGGGCTTCGCCAAGCAGCGGTTTCATCTCAGTCAGATACCAGTTGATTAAATAACCGGTATTGCTCCAGATAAGTTTCGCGTTGATGTCGCCAGTCGCCTCCAGCGCCTGAATGACCGGCTGTAGTGCGGAGACTACCAGCGTTTCCATTCGTTCTTCCGGGGAACGCCCCGTTGCCAGGTTATCCTGATGCACGTCAAGCCAGAAACACGCGGCGCGCCCGGTTTCATGAAATTCAACGTGAATATGTTCTGCCGAGACATCGATAGCGCGCGCTTGCGTCAGTAATGCCAGCATCAGCGGCGGCGCCATCAGCCCGATATACCATTGCGCCCACAGGGAGAGTAACGGCTTATTTTCACGTGGCAGGCCTGGCGTGTGCCGATAGATGTGATCGGAATAGGTGGCCAGCAATGAACGAAACGTCGCGGGGCGCGTCCACTGGGCAAGAGTCATTGCCGTTGGCGGCGGTGTTTCATCCAGCCGGATGAAGTCCAACAGGTGCTCACGGGTAGAGGCGATCGTCTCGCGTACTGCGTCCGCCAGCGAGGCGTCTTCCGGCTGAGGAGCAGCTCGCCAGATAATATCGTCAGCAATCGGTGCGGAACGGTAGGCCATAGCGCAGTTTAATGATGTTAATCTAAATGATAATGATTGCTAATCCTATCGATAGCGATAAACGATGGCAAGCGGTTTATGGTTAACGCTGTTGGCGTAGCACGATTACGTCAGCAGGATTCATAGGGCGCGCATGTCGTCGCTGACCAGAATGTGGTTACGTCCAAGATGCTTGGCTTCGTAGAGCGCTTTATCCGCTTTTTCAATAGCGTCTCCGATATTGCGATCCGTCAGGGGCGCAATGCCGATACTGACAGTGACATTGGTGGCGACGCTTTCGTTAAACATATGCGGGATTTTAAGATCGTATACTTCCTGTCGGATACGTTCTGCGGTAGCGCGGGCTTGCTGTGGTTCGGCGGTGGTCAGCAACACCAGAAATTCTTCCCCGCCAAAACGGCAGACGACATCGCGCGATCGCACGGCGTCCCGAATTGCCGCTGAGACGCGGATTAACGCCTGATCGCCCATCATATGACCGTAGTGATCGTTATACGCTTTGAAATGATCGATATCCAATAGCAGGACGTAGTGTTCATGGCTGCCCGGCGCCTGTAACGTATCCAGCCGATTTTGCAGGCCACGGCGGTTATATAAGCCGGTTAATGGATCAAGCATACTCAGGCCATTGAGGGTTTCCCGCTCGGCCAGCAGCTTAAACATGAGCTGTTGGGCAAAATTATCGTAGCGTTTCTGGATAACATGTTGAATAGCGATTCCCACCATTGGCAGGGCCAGCAAATAGAGAATTCGCAAACCTTGTTCATTACCGTTCAGCCACAGGCAGACCGCGACTGGCGGTAGCGAATAGAGCGTAAACGCGACGATATTCGCGGCAAAGGCTATCGAGCCGATAAACAGAACGCTAAGCAGGGAAATCAGTAAAAAAGAGAAATCATAATGGCCTAACGCCGGATACTTTAGCGCAATATGCGCCGCCCATATTCCCCCAAAGAGTAGGGAGATAAAGGGGAGATTAATTCTTTTTTGTCCATATTTCCCATGCCATATCAACAGTAATACGCTCAGGACCACTATCCCGATCATTGGCGTGCAAAATACATTGATCTGATAAAGGGGGAAAACGAGAGTAAATAGCGCCGACACGGCGTTGAGAAACAAGAAAAGACGTAAAGAAAACTGATACTTCTTAATACGAAGCGACCGCCAGGATGGTGTTGTCATGGGTAATTGTCGTTATTTATCGGTGATATACACGGAATCGGGCGCCAACATGAAAATAACGTATGAGAAAAGGTCGCCTAAAGCGAGGTGTTGTTGTTTTTACGTTAACAGTCGGACAATTTATCACCTTACTGAATACGTGTCATCAACCGTTAAGTAAAACTCATCTCTTTAGCTTTCTCCCTGGCTGACAAATGAGAAAATATATCATATGATATTGGTTATCATTATCAATTCCAGAGGTGAAACCATGTTGCAGCGGGCGTTAGGCAGCGGATGGGGCGTGTTATTGCCTGGAGTGATTATCGTTGGACTGGCGTTTATCGGCCTGTCAGCTTATGCGCTGAAGCTGTTGATTGTATCAGGATTGCTACTGTCTGCGCTGATGTTGTATCACAAACAATTACGGCATTTTGTATTGCTGCCATCGTGTATGGCGCTTATTGGCGGCATGATGTTGGCAATGATGAACTGGAATCAGGGATGAAAATGAAGAGACAAAGGAAGGATAAGATAATTGGTGCGAGGGGGGGGACTTGAACCCCCACGTCCGTAAGGACACTAACACCTGAAGCTAGCGCGTCTACCAATTCCGCCACCTTCGCACAGTTATCTTACTTTTTGATATCGCCTCGTTGGTGCGAGGGGGGGGACTTGAACCCCCACGTCCGTAAGAACACTAACACCTGAAGCTAGCGCGTCTACCAATTCCGCCACCTTCGCCCAGTGCGAGCAATATCAACGTGGTTTTGGTGCGAGGGGGGGGACTTGAACCCCCACGTCCGTAAGGACACTAACACCTGAAGCTAGCGCGTCTACCAATTCCGCCACCTTCGCATACCATCGATTCTTGAAAAGAATCACTACCACGGAGGCGCATTCTAGTGGTTTTCAGCTATTCGTCAATAGTTAATTGCATGGGATAGATTGATTGCTGCAAAAATGGGCGCGAGACGTAGGTTGGATAAGACGCTTTGCGTCGCCATCCGGCACATGCAACCAGATGGCGCTGCGCTTATCAGGCCAACTATTTCTTCGCCTGACGGGTCATCACGGTACGATAAACCTTAAAGCGCCCGGTTTGCGCGATGACTTCATGGAAGCCAAAAGTCTCATCCAGAATCTTAGGATAGGGCAGAAAGGCGTTCGCCACGATGCGTAACTCTCCGCCGCTGTTCAGATGGCGCACTGCGCCGCGAATGAGCGTTTGCGCCGCATCGAGGCTGGTTTGCATTCCGTCGTGGAACGGCGGGTTGGAGATGATCATGTCAAAACGTCCTTTGACTTCCGAAAAGACGTTGCTGGCGAATACCTCGCCTTCAAGACCATTAGCGGCAAGCGTGGCGCGGCTGGCTTCCACCGCCGGCGCGCTGACGTCACACAGCGTCAGGCGCACTTTCGGCGAATGGCTGGCCAGCGCGGCGGAAAGCACGCCAGCGCCGCAGCCGACATCCAGCACTTTACCTTTGGTGTGCGGCGTCAGCGTAGACAGCAGCAGTTGGCTACCGACATCCAGTCCGTCGCGGCTGAATACGCCCGGCAACGTTTTGATGGTCAGCCCGTCGATGTTGTACTCGGCCCACCAGGATTCAAGACTAAACTGCGGCTGCTTTTCCAGACGACCATGGTAAAGGCCGCAACGTCGCGCGCTATCTACTTTGTTCAGCGGCGCATAGTCCGCCAGCATCGGTTCGGCGCTACGCACGCCGCTGCGGTTTTCTCCCACGACGAAAACATCGCTGCCCACCGGCATCAGCGACAAAATATTCATCAACTGGAACTGCGCTTCGGGTTTATTTTTCGGCCAGTAGTAGATCAGCGTATCGCAGTCAGCGACATCGCTGGCTTGCGCGACCAGGCTAAAACGGACGTTTTCGCCCATCTGGCGGCTTAACGCCTGCCAGTGGTGAAACTGTTGCGTATGCGCGCGGCTGGCGGCGCATTCAAAGCGCGCGGGCAGGTCATCCTGCAAATCTCCGGCAAAAAGAATACGGCTTTGTTCGAAATCATCACTGTGGCGCAGCAAGACTTCACTTGCCGGGGTAAAAGCAGACATGGAATGCTCCTTAATTCAGACTGGCGGCGATTATAGTAGTTTGATGGCGGAGATTCGACAGATTTGCTATATTTGCGCCCCTGATTACAGGAGCGTTTCGCTATGACATCCCGACGAGACTGGCAGTTACAGCAACTGGGTATTACGCAGTGGGCGCTGCGACGTCCTGGCGCGCTACAGGGCGAGATTGCGATTTCCCTTCCCGCGCACGTTCGTCTGATCGTGGTTGCAGAGGAATTACCCGCGCTGAACGAGCCGCTAATGCGCGATATTTTACGCGCGTTGACCGTGAGTCCCGATCAGGTTTTACCCCTGGCGCCTGAGCGCGTCGCCATGCTGCCGCAGGGCAGCCGTTGTAATAGCTGGCGGTTAGGAACTGACGCGCCGCTCCAACTCGAAGGCGCTCAGGTCACGACGCCGGCGTTTAATGAACTCCGGGCAAACCCGGCGGCACGCGCCGCACTATGGCAACAAATCTGCGAACATGAACACGATTTCTATCCTCAGCACGACCGATCTCCCCGCAGCCTGGCAGATTGAGCAACGCGCTCATGCGTTTCCGTGGAGCGAAAAAACGTTTTTCGGCAACCAGGGCGAACGGTATCTCAACCTTAAGCTGACCGCTGATGACAGAATGGCCGCGTTTGCCATTACACAGGTGGTGCTGGACGAAGCGACGCTGTTCAATATCGCCGTCGATCCGGATTTTCAGCGTCGGGGGCTGGGGCGTATGCTGCTTGAGCATCTGATTGATGAACTGGAAAAACGCGGTGTTGTAACGTTATGGCTGGAGGTACGCGCCTCTAACGCTGCCGCCATCGCGCTGTATGAAAGTCTGGGGTTTAACGAGGCGACGATTCGCCGCAATTACTATCCTACGGCACAAGGGCATGAGGACGCCATCATCATGGCGTTACCGATAAGCATGTAATAAAAGAGGCAAGGTGTAATGATGAAGTGGGACTGGATTTTCTTTGATGCCGATGAAACGCTGTTTACGTTTGATTCTTTCACCGGCTTACAGCGGATGTTCCTTGACTATAGCGTCACCTTTACCGCTGAGGATTTCCAGGATTACCAGGCCGTGAATAAGCCGCTATGGGTGGATTATCAGAACGGCGCGATTACTTCATTACAATTGCAGCACGCGCGCTTTCAAAGTTGGGCTGAACGGCTAAACGTTGCGCCGGGGCGGCTGAATGACGCTTTTATTAGTGCGATGGCGGAGATTTGTTCTCCTTTGCCGGGCGCCGTTTCGCTACTTAATGCGATTCGCGGGCAGGCTAAAATCGGTATTATTACTAACGGTTTTACCGCGCTACAACAAACTCGTCTGGAGCGCACCGGGCTGCGCGAGTATTTCGATCTGCTGGTGATTTCCGAGCAGGTTGGCGTCGCGAAGCCCGATCCGAAAATCTTTAACTACGCCCTGGAGCAGGCGGGGAATCCTGACCGCTCGCGCGTATTAATGGTTGGCGATACCGCGGAATCCGATATTCTTGGCGGCATTAACGCCGGACTGTCGACCTGCTGGCTTAACGCGCATCATCGCGAGCAGCCCGCGAGTATCCATCCAACCTGGACTGTGGCGTCATTAAGCGAACTGGAGCAGCTCCTGTGTAAACACTGATTGCCTCCCCCAGGTTGATGGGTAAAATAGCCGCATTTTTCGTATTCAACATGCGTGGTCAAACGCCGCGCTTACTCAAGAAGATTTGACTATGACGTTGTCTCCTTATTTGCAAGAGGTGGCCAAACGCCGCACTTTTGCCATTATTTCTCACCCGGACGCCGGTAAAACCACCATTACCGAAAAAGTGTTGCTGTTCGGACAGGCGATTCAGACCGCCGGTACGGTAAAAGGCCGTGGTTCCAGCCAACATGCAAAATCTGACTGGATGGAGATGGAAAAACAGCGTGGTATCTCCATCACGACCTCGGTGATGCAGTTCCCGTATCACGACTGTCTGGTGAACCTGCTGGACACCCCGGGGCACGAAGACTTCTCCGAAGATACCTACCGTACCCTGACGGCGGTGGACTGCTGTTTGATGGTGATCGACGCCGCAAAAGGCGTTGAAGACAGGACTCGTAAGCTGATGGAAGTTACCCGTCTGCGCGATACGCCAATCCTGACCTTTATGAACAAACTCGACCGTGACATCCGCGACCCGATGGAGCTGCTGGATGAAGTGGAAAATGAGCTGAAAATCGGCTGCGCGCCGATCACCTGGCCGATTGGCTGCGGCAAGCTGTTTAAGGGCGTTTATCACCTTTATAAAGATGAAACTTATCTGTATCAGACCGGTAAGGGCCACACCATTCAGGAAGTGCGCATCGTTAAAGGGCTGAATAACCCGGATCTGGACGCCGCCGTCGGTGAAGACCTGGCGCAACAGCTGCGCGACGAGCTGGAACTGGTGCAAGGCGCGTCTAACGAGTTTGATGAAGAGCTGTTCCTGGCAGGGGAAATTACCCCGGTATTTTTCGGTACCGCGCTGGGTAACTTTGGCGTTGACCATATGCTGGATGGTTTAGTGGCGTGGGCGCCCGCGCCGATGCCGCGTCAAACCGATACCCGCACAGTGGAAGCCTCGGAAGAGAAATTCACCGGTTTTGTCTTTAAAATTCAGGCCAATATGGACCCGAAACACCGCGACCGCGTGGCGTTTATGCGCGTGGTTTCCGGTAAGTATGAGAAGGGCATGAAGCTACGCCAGGTCCGTACCGGCAAAGATGTGGTGATTTCCGACGCGTTAACTTTTATGGCGGGCGACCGTTCGCACATTGAAGAAGCGTACCCGGGCGATATTTTGGGTCTGCATAACCACGGCACCATTCAGATCGGCGATACCTTCACCCAGGGCGAGATGATGAAGTTTACCGGTATCCCGAACTTTGCGCCGGAACTGTTCCGTCGTATTCGCCTGAAAGATCCGCTCAAGCAGAAGCAGCTACTGAAAGGGCTGGTGCAGCTTTCTGAAGAGGGGGCGGTGCAGGTATTCCGTCCCATCTCCAACAACGATCTGATTGTCGGCGCCGTGGGCGTTTTGCAGTTTGACGTTGTTGTCGCGCGCCTGAAAAGCGAATACAACGTTGAGGCGATTTATGAATCCGTCAACGTGGCGACGGCGCGCTGGGTGGAAAGCGCCGATGCGAAGAAATTCGAAGAGTTTAAGCGTAAGAATGAAACGCAGCTGGCGCTGGATGGCGGCGACAACCTCACCTATATCGCCCCCACGATGGTTAACCTGAACCTGACCCAGGAACGTTACCCTGACGTTCAGTTCCGTAAAACGCGCGAACACTGATCCCTTTCCGGGCGCGGCATCCGCCGCGCCTTCGTACTTTCCCTGCCTTTTTAACCGCTTACGGAATGTTCTTAAATCCCGCGTTTTTTCTCCGATCTGCCTGTTTTTTATACGCACCGACAAGCGATTTTAAAATTGTGATCTATATTTAACAAAGTGATGACATAAATGTCGGCTTTAATGCCTGTTCAATGCGTGAATATGAGAGCTTAAAGCTGAGATTTGTTTCAGTCACGATATTAATAACTGAAACGGAAGGGTGGCAGGCGACGCGTCGTTACAAATTCACGAATGTGATGCCAGTCATTGACTTCAGAAACCGGTGAGTTTCACCGCATTCAGCAATGCAACCTCGTGTTGCCTGAGCTCAAATTACGAGCAAACTATACAGGACAAAATCGATGACTATGACAAGACTGAAGATTTCTAAAACTCTGCTGGCCGTAATGTTGACCTCTGCTGTTGCGACAGGTTCTGCCTTTGCAGAAAACGCAACAACGGACAAGGCGCAAAGCGGAACCGAAACCGCAGGGCAAAAAGTCGATAGCTCTATGAATAAAGTCGGTAACTTCATGGATGACAGCGCTATCACTGCGAAAGTCAAAGCTGCGCTGGTAGACCATGACAATATTAAAAGCACCGATATTTCTGTCGAAACCAATCAGAAAGTCGTCACCCTGAGCGGCTTTGTAGAAAGCCAGGCGCAGGCTGAAGCCGCCGTGAAAGTGGCGAAAGGCGTAGAAGGCGTGACCTCCGTTAGCGACAAACTTCACGTTCGCGACAATAAAGAAGGTTCCGTGAAAGGTTATGCCGGCGATACGGCCACGACCAGTGAAGTCAAAGCCAAGTTGCTGGCGGACGATCTCGTCCCTTCCCGTAAAGTAAAAGTGGAAACGACCGATGGCGTCGTACAGCTCTCCGGTACTGTTGAAACTCAGGAACAAAGCGACCGCGCTGAAAGCATCGCGAAAGCCGTTGATGGCGTAAAAAGTGTTAAAAACGATCTGAAAGTTCAGTAATTCGTCGTAATTCGTCCTCCCGACGTTTGTCGGGAGGCGTAATGTGCACCACACTAAAAATATCGCGAATGAGTAGCCTGAGCGCTCATATTTAGCGGTCGACATTAACTATGGTAAAGGAGAGGCTTATGTTTCGTTGGGGCATTATATTTCTGGTTATCGCGTTAATTGCCGCCGCATTGGGTTTTGGTGGACTGGCTGGTACGGCTGCCGGCGCGGCGAAAATCGTCTTCGTCGTCGGGATCGTGCTCTTCCTGGTCAGCCTGTTCATGGGCCGTAAACGACCCTAGCAGGCAGCTGTAAAGATATATTGCTATCAAGCCAGTCCAGCGGACTGGCTTTTACGGTTTTAGCCGTTAACGTTTTGCGTTACCTTGTCAGCCTGGAAAAAAATGAAAAACAGGAAGGCAGAGGTGGGCCAGCGAATACCGGTTACGCTCGGCAATATTGCGCCGTTATCATTAACACCGTTCCGGCCAGGCCGTATGGCGCTGGTCTGTGAGGGCGGGGGGCAGCGGGGTATCTTTACCGCAGGCGTGCTGGATGAGTTTATGCGTGCGCAGTTTAATCCTTTCCATCTCTACTTCGGCACATCAGCCGGTGCGCAAAATCTCTCGGCGTATCTCTGCAACCAGCCCGGCTACGGGCGTAAAGTCATTATGCGCTATACCACCAGGCGCGAATTTTTTGATCCGCTACGATTTGTACGCGGAGGAAACCTTATTGACCTCGACTGGCTGGTGGAGTCCACCGCCGCCCGGATGCCGCTGCAGATGGATACCGCAGCGCGCCTGTTCGACAGCGGAAAATCCTTTTATATGTGCGCCTGCCGGGGGGATGATTACACGCCGGGCTATTTCTCGCCGACAAAACAAAACTGGCTTGATATCATTCGCGCCTCCAGCGCCATACCGGGTTTCTACCGTACCGGCGTTACGTTAGAGGGCATCAACTATCTGGACGGTGGCATTAGCGACGCCATTCCGGTTCAGGAGGCGGCAAAGCGGGGGGCGAAAACCATTGTGGTGATCCGCACCGTACCCTCGCAAATGTATTACACGCCGCAGTGGTTTAAGCGTATGGAGCGCTGGCTGGGAGAGAGCAGTCTACAGCCGTTGGTCAACCTGGTGCAGCATCATGAAACGTCCTACAGCGCGATCCAACAATTTATTGAAAAGCCGCCGGGTAAGCTGCGGATCATTGAAATTTATCCGCCGAAACCGCTGCACAGCATGGCGCTGGGCAGCCGTATCCCGGCGCTGCGTGAGGATTACAAAACCGGGCGATTATGCGGGCGTTATTTCCTTGCCACCGTTGGTAAATTGCTCGCCGCAACGCCGCCTCTCTTGCGCCATACGTCGCGGATTGCCGTGCCGGAAACGGTGGTCGTGCCTCCGGCGCCGGTGGCCAATGATACGCATGTGGCGGAGGTCATTAGCGCGCCGCAGGCAAACGACACCACATTTACCGACGAGGATCTGGCGTGAGCTGGCGCTTTATCGATACACACTGCCATTTTGATTTCCCGCCCTTTACGGGCGATGAGCGCGCCAGTATTCAGCGTGCCTGTGAGGCGGGCGTTGAAAAAATCATCGTGCCGGCGACCGAGGCGGCTCACTTTCCCCGCGTGCTGGCGCTGGCGGCGCGTTTCCCGTCGCTTTATGCTGCGCTGGGATTACACCCCATTGTGATTGAGCGTCATGCCGATGACGATCCTGATAAGCTGCAACAAGCACTGGCGCAACAACAGAACGTCGTGGCGGTAGGCGAGATTGGTCTCGATCTTTATCGCGACGATCCGCAGTTTGCCAGGCAAGAGCGATTGTTAGACGCGCAACTGCAACTGGCAAAACGCTACGATCTGCCGGTGATCCTGCACTCGCGGCGCACGCATGACAAACTGGCGATGCACTTAAAGCGCCAGGATCTACCGCGAACCGGTGTGGTGCATGGTTTTGCCGGCAGTCTGCAACAGGCCGAACGCTTTGTGCGACTGGGCTATAAAATCGGCGTCGGCGGCACCATCACCTACCTGCGCGCCAGTAAAACCCGTGATGTTATGGCGCGGTTGCCGCTGGACGCGCTGTTGCTGGAGACCGATGCGCCGGATATGCCGCTAAAGGGGTTTCAGGGGCAGCCGAACCGCCCGGAGCAGGCGGCGCGCGTATTTGATGCGCTCTGCGAATTACGTCCGGAGCCCGCAGAGGTGATAGCCGATACGCTGTATCGCAATACCATTACCTTGTTTCGGCTCTGAGGGCATCGCAGCCGCCGTCCGGCAGGCGACGGTTACAAATATAGCGCCGGCAAAATCAGCTTCGCCACCCCACGCGCGCGCAATCCGTCAGCCAGCCGTTCCACCTCTTGCGGCGTCGCGCCTGGCCAGGCTTTCGCTTCGCCATAGACGCCATGCGCATGAAAGGCATTCAGGCGCACCGGAACCTCGCCCAGCGAAGTAATAAACGCCGCCAGTGAATCGATATGCGCCGCATAGTCCACCTGACCCGGGATAACCAGCAACCGCAGCTCCGCCAGTTTTCCCCGCGCAGCAAGAAAGCGGATACTGTGCTTAATATGCGTGTTATCGCGTCCGGTCAGACGGTGATGACACTCGCTCTTCCAGGCTTTCAGATCGAGCATTACGCCGTCGCAAACCGGCAGTAGTTTCTGCCAGCCGGTCTCGCTTAACTGACCATTACTGTCCACCAGGCAGGTCAGTCGTTGTAACTGCGGATCGGCTTTGATCGCTGTAAATAGCGCCACAATAAACGGTAATTGCGTGGTCGCCTCTCCGCCGCTGACGGTAATACCTTCAATAAACAGCGATGCTTTACGAATATGACGCAGCACATCGTCAACGCTCATGGTCTGCGCCATTGGCGTTGCCTGCTGTGGGCACATTTTCAGGCAGGTATCGCACTGCTCGCAGATGTCCGACCGCCATACCACTTTCCCGCCATCAACGCTGAGGGCGTGGTGCGGACACTGCGATACGCATTCCCCGCAGTCGTTACAGCGTCCCATCGTCCACGGGTTATGGCAATTCTTGCAGCGCAAATTGCAGCCCTGTAAGAATAATGCCAGGCGGCTGCCTGGCCCATCGACGCAGGAAAACGCAATGATCTTACTGACTAAAGCGCATCTGTTGTTCATGGCTGACTACGCGTGGCTGTCGTTCCAGGATGCGGGTATTACGTGCGGCTTCTTCTCCCAGCCAGGTGGTATTCGTGCGCGAGCCTTCGGCGCGAAATTTCGCCAGATCCGACAGGCGCACCATATAACCGGTGACGCGCACCAGATCGTTGCCGCTGACATTGGCGGTAAATTCCCGCATCCCGGCTTTGAACGCGCCAAGACAAAGCTGAACCAGCGCCTGCGGATTACGCTTGATGGTTTCGTCCAGCGTCAGAATGTCGCTGATCCCGGCATGATAAAAGGCATGGTGCGGCGCGACGGTTTGCAAATGGGTGATAGGGTCCGGTTCATCGCCATACGGCAGACGTGCGCCCGGCGTAGTGCCAATATCGGAACTGATGCCAGACTGGGCATGGAGCAGCGCCCGTTGCTTCCAGCCATACTTCACTGGCGTATTTTCGACGAAATCCGCCAGTTGGGCGCTAATACGGTAGCCCAGCTCGTTCGCCGTTTCATTCTTGCCGTAACGGGCGGTCAGGCCCGCGTTTTCGCACAGCAGGTTCACGGCTTCCGCCAGCCCGTACATACCGAACATCGGCGCAAAACGTTCGGGATCGATCAAACCTTCCTGTACAAGAAAGCTATTCTCAAAGAAATGTGACTTTTCATAGAGGAATTCACATCGTGAATTAATGATGGCGATCTGCTGTCGGTAGTAGTGCGGTAGCGTGCGTGAAAAGAAGTCATCGACAGACGTACTGCGTTCTGCCACGGCTTTCAGGTTGAGACGTACCAGCGTACTGCCGCCGCCGCCAAGCGGTAGCGAGTTATAACAACTGACGATGCCATAATGGCCTTTTGTGAAAATTTTATCATTTACAGGGCCATTGGAAATGTGTGGCTTACTACATTCGCAAATGTTTTTGGCGACCTCCAGCAGCAGATCGTCCGGCGTAATTTCCGCATCGTAGATAAACGTCAGGTTAGGCGCCACCTGCTTTAGCTCGGCATCAGCGCGCAAAATCGCTCGTGTGACAGGCGTATCGGCAGGGCCAATATTGGCATGCATAAAGGCGTCTGGCAGCGTTCTGTCGAGATAACGCCAGAAACGTTTTATTCGAATATCGATCGCATCTTGTGTTAGAATTCTAACATACGGTTGCAGCAACGCATCAAGCTGGCCGAGATAAACCGGCATGGACGTCACGGAAGGAACGTGATGATACAGAATGGTGAGTAGGGATAACGCATCATCCAGATCTTTCGCGCCTTCCAGTTCCAGCCACTGTGAACCGTTAGCCAGAAATCGGGCGTAATCGGGCAACACGTAGCGCGGTTTGAAGGGGGCGTGCCCCTCAAACATATCGCAAATGACGCCTTCATCCAGCGCCTGGCGGGCATCTTCCGGCAGGGGGGGATAAGGCAGGGCGTTTTCAGCTTCCAGCGCCAGAAAATGGCGTTTTTGTTCAGGCGTGAGCACCGGGCTGGTCACAATTTGCTGGCAACGCTGCTGGAGCGCAGTTTCGCATGAGGCAGGCATCTTCGTTTCCTCTTTATGCCGGGACGATGCGCTATTGTAGAAAATGGCGGCAAACCGACTTTGATCCTGATGCGCTTATCGCTCGAAGAACAGACGGTGACGGCGGGATAATTTGATTCAGATCTCATTACAGTAATGCAAATTTGTACGTAGTTTTCATTAACTGTGATGTATATCGAAGTGTAATCGCGAGTGAATGTTAGAATATTAACAGACTCGCAAGGTGAAATTTTATACGGCAATGCCGTTGGAGAATGTCATGACTGATTTAAAAGCAAGCAGCCTGCGTGCGCTCAAACTGATGGATCTGACCACTCTGAACGATGACGACACCAATGAAAAAGTGATCGCGTTGTGTCATCAGGCAAAAACCCCGGTCGGGAATACGGCGGCGATTTGTATTTACCCGCGTTTTATCCCGATTGCGCGTAAAACTCTGAAAGAACAAGGTACGCCGGACATCCGCATTGCAACGGTGACTAACTTCCCGCATGGCAATGATGACATCGATATTGCGCTGGCGGAAACCCGTGCGGCGATCGCCTACGGCGCTGACGAAGTGGACGTGGTATTCCCGTACCGCGCGTTGATCGCCGGTAACGAGCAGGTGGGTTTTGACCTGGTAAAAGCCTGTAAAGACGCTTGTGCCGCAGCGAACGTATTGCTGAAAGTGATTATCGAAACCGGCGAGCTGAAAGAAGAGGCGCTGATTCGTAAAGCCTCTGAAATCTCCATTAAAGCCGGTGCGGATTTCATCAAAACCTCTACCGGTAAAGTGCCGGTAAACGCTACGCCGGAAAGCGCGCGCATCATGATGGAAGTGATCCGCGACATGGGCGTTTCTAAAACCGTTGGCTTCAAACCGGCGGGCGGCGTACGTACGGCGGAAGACGCGCAGAAATTCCTCGCGATTGCAGACGAACTGTTTGGCGCTGACTGGGCAGATTCTCGTCACTACCGCTTTGGCGCATCCAGCCTGCTGGCAAGCCTGCTGAAAGCGCTGGGTCACGGCGACGGTAAGAGCGCCAGCAGCTACTAAGCTCTGATTTGCCGGATGGCGCTGCGCTTATCCGGCCTACAAATCCAGGCCTGTAGGCCGGATAAGGCGTTAGCCGCCATCCGGCGATGTAAGCCTTCTACTCTTTTCCCTCAGGAGGGTACCGTGTTTCTCGCACAAGAAATTATTCGTAAAAAGCGTGATGGTCATGCGTTGAGTGACGAAGAAATTCGTTTCTTTATCAATGGTATTCGTGACAATACTATCTCTGAAGGGCAGATTGCCGCCCTGGCGATGACCATCTTCTTCCACGATATGACCATGCCGGAGCGTGTTTCGCTGACCATGGCGATGCGGGATTCCGGTACTGTCCTTGACTGGAAAAGCCTGAATCTCAATGGCCCGATTGTCGATAAGCATTCGACCGGCGGCGTAGGGGACGTGACGTCTCTGATGTTGGGGCCAATGGTAGCGGCCTGCGGCGGTTATGTGCCGATGATCTCCGGTCGCGGTCTCGGACATACCGGCGGTACGCTCGACAAACTGGAAGCGATCCCGGGCTTCGATATCTTCCCGGACGACAACCGTTTCCGCGAAATTATTCAAGACGTGGGTGTGGCGATTATTGGGCAAACCAGCTCGCTTGCACCGGCGGACAAACGTTTTTACGCCACCCGCGATATTACCGCGACGGTGGACTCTATTCCGCTGATCACTGGTTCCATCCTCGCCAAGAAACTGGCCGAAGGGCTGGATGCGCTGGTAATGGACGTCAAAGTCGGTAGCGGCGCGTTTATGCCGACCTATGAACTTTCTGAAGCCCTTGCTGAAGCGATTGTCGGCGTGGCAAACGGCGCGGGAGTTCGCACTACGGCGTTGTTAACCGATATGAACCAGGTGCTGGCTTCAAGCGCCGGTAACGCGGTGGAAGTGTGTGAAGCCGTGCAGTTCCTGACCGGTGAATACCGCAATCCGCGCTTGTTTGACGTCACTATGGCGCTATGCGTGGAGATGCTGATCTCCGGCCAGCTGGCGAAAGACGACGCCGAAGCGCGTGCCAAACTGCAGGCGGTTCTGGATAACGGTAAAGCGGCAGAAGTCTTTGGTCGTATGGTGGCCGCGCAGAAAGGGCCGAGCGATTTCGTTGAGAACTACGATAAATACTTGCCGACCGCCATGTTGAGCAAAGCGGTATATGCTGATACCGAAGGGTTTATCAGCGCAATGGATACGCGTGCGCTGGGGATGGCGGTCGTCTCGATGGGCGGTGGGCGTCGTCAGGCGTCTGATACCATTGATTACAGCGTTGGCTTTACCGACATGGCCCGTCTGGGCGACAGCATCGACGGGCAGCGCCCGCTGGCGGTGATTCATGCCAAAGACGAAGCCAGTTGGCAGGAAGCGGCGAAGGCCGTCAAAGCGGCAATTATCCTTGACGATAAAGCGCCAGCAAGCACACCTTCGGTCTATCGTCGAATTACTGAATAGTTGTATACTGATCTGATCAATTATTTTTGAAGCACTAAGTACGGAGAAGATATGAAACGTGCATTTATTATGGTGCTGGACTCATTCGGCATCGGCGCTACTGAAGACGCGGATCGTTTTGGCGACGTAGGTTCCGACACTCTGGGCCACATCGCAGAAGCTTGCGCCAAAGGCGAAGCTGACAATGGCCGTAAAGGCCCGTTGAATCTGCCTAACCTGACTCGTCTGGGGCTGGTGAAAGCGCATGAAGGCTCTACCGGTAAAATTGCCGCCGGCATGGACGGCAACGCGGACGTTATTGGCGCATACGCATGGGCGCACGAACTGTCCTCCGGCAAAGATACGCCGTCCGGCCACTGGGAAATCGCCGGTGTGCCGGTACTGTTCGACTGGGGCTATTTCAGCGACCACGAAAACAGCTTCCCGCAGGAACTGCTGGATAAGCTGGTGAAACGCGCCAACCTGCCGGGCTATCTCGGTAACTGCCACTCGTCCGGCACCGTTATTCTGGACCAGCTCGGCGAAGAGCACATGAAAACCGGCAAGCCGATTTTCTACACCTCCGCTGACTCCGTGTTCCAGATTGCCTGCCACGAAGAGACCTTTGGCCTGGATAAACTCTACGAGCTGTGCGAAATCGCCCGTGAAGAGCTGACCGAAGGCGGCTACAACATTGGCCGCGTGATCGCGCGTCCGTTTATCGGCGACAAGGCCGGTAACTTCCAGCGTACCGGCAACCGTCACGACCTGGCCGTTGAACCGCCTGCGCCGACCGTGCTGCAGAAACTGGTCGATGAAAAACAGGGCCACGTGGTGTCCGTCGGTAAGATTGCCGACATCTACGCCAACTGCGGCATCACTAAGAAAGTGAAAGCGACCGGTCTGGACGCGCTGTTCGACGCGACCCTCAAAGAGATGAAAGAAGCGGGCGATAAAACCATCGTCTTCACTAACTTCGTTGACTTCGACTCTTCCTGGGGCCACCGTCGCGACATCGCGGGCTACGCCGCAGGCCTGGAGCTGTTTGACCGCCGTCTGCCGGAGCTGATGGAGCTGGTGGGTGAAGATGACATTCTGATCCTGACCGCTGACCACGGCTGTGACCCGAGCTGGACCGGTACTGACCATACCCGTGAGCACATTCCGGTGCTGATCTACGGTCCGAAAGTCAAACCGGGCTCTTTAGGTCACCGTGAAACCTTTGCGGATATCGGCCAGACGCTGGCGACCTACTTTGGCACATCGCCAATGGACTACGGTAAAAACATGCTGTGATACCCGTTATCTTTCGCGCTGTAGATGCGTTGACTTCATTCGCTCACCCCGGTCACATAGTTAATCTATGCTCCCGGGGATTCACGAATTCGTCGCCTTCCTACAACGCGAAATACTTAGGGTATTTCACTGTTTTGACACACGCTTTGTAGGCCTGATAAGGCGTAGCCGCCATCAGGCAATAACAACAAATTTAAAGGGAACTGAAGATGGCAACTCCACATATTAATGCAGAAATGGGTGATTTCGCTGACGTCGTATTGATGCCGGGCGACCCGCTGCGTGCGAAGCACATTGCTGAGACTTTCCTCGAAGATGTTCGCGAAGTGAACAACGTTCGCGGCATGTTAGGTTTCACCGGGACTTACAAAGGCCGTAAGATCTCCGTGATGGGCCACGGTATGGGTATCCCGTCCTGCTCTATCTACACCAAAGAGCTGATCACCGATTTCGGCGTGAAGAAAATCATTCGCGTCGGCTCCTGCGGCGCTGTGCGCATGGACGTCAAACTGCGCGACGTGGTGATCGGTATGGGTGCCTGCACCGACTCCAAAGTGAACCGTATCCGTTTTAAAGATCATGACTTCGCGGCTATCGCTGACTTCGACATGGTACGTAACGCGGTTGACGCGGCAAAAGCGCTGGGCGTAGACGCGCGCGTGGGCAACCTGTTCTCCGCTGACCTGTTCTACTCTCCGGACGGCGAAATGTTCGACGTGATGGAAAAATACGGCGTGCTGGGCGTGGAGATGGAAGCGGCGGGCATCTACGGCGTTGCGGCTGAGTTTGGCGCGAAAGCGCTGACCATCTGCACCGTGTCCGACCACATCCGTACCCACGAGCAGACCACAGCCGCTGAGCGTCAGACGACCTTCAACGACATGATCAAAATCGCACTGGAATCTGTGCTGCTGGGCGATAAAGAGTAAGATTGTGAAGGGGGCCAGAGCAGGCCCCCTTCATCGTTTATTTCGTCAGCACTTCCCACTGTAAATTGCTTTCCAGCATGACCGTATCGGTAGAATGTGTAAATTGATTATCGTTCAAGACAGGTGTTAATGTCAGCGTGACGTTCATCATTTTCCCACTGACCTGCTGGTTATTATCCATCGCGATGATACCGTTGTTATTATGTAGCAACAGACTATCCAGGGCACTGTCATTGGGAGCAAAGCTCACTCTATCAAGGGTGCTGGCAATAGGATAACTTTTACCATCTACTATCATCTGACTAACACGTACGGCGAGACCACCGTTATTTCCAAAATAAAATCGTCCCTTTTCCCCCGCAGAGGCTTGCACAAAAAGAGCAATATTCTGGCTTTCTGGGCAACTCACACTAACGTGAACCTCCTGTGAAGACATTTGATTCCAGCCTTGCTGAGAATTGACGATATCATCTTGCTTAAGCCAGCCAAAGCTGACGTTTGGCGAAGAGAACGTTATTTGGCAGTCATCGTCGGCCCGGGCTGATGGAGGGAGTAGTGCGGTGAAGAGACAACATATAGCAATCCCCAACCATTTGCTGTTGGATTTCATTGACAGACTCCCTTTGCCGTTTCATAAAATGCCTCTTTATCCTGGGTTTTCTGCAGCGTGTAGTGGATGCGACACAGACGATTCATATCATCATCAGCGGCATATAACGCAGGATTATCCCCAACATCGGTGATAAATACGCGTCCGCTGTCGACAGCGCTGACCAAATAGTTATTTTTTCATCTACAATGCTGGTGCCTTTAGGTAGCCATGAGCCGTCCGGACGCTTTACTGTCAGCATCACACGGCGTGTATTCAGCACGTTGAAATCCAGTACCCGAAAAGCGCTGTGCGCGACGGTAATATTCTTAATACCGTTTGCCAGTTCCATGCTCTTTGGTAGCGTATTCGCATTAACCTCTACGCGGGATTTCCGCCATTCAGTTAGCCCCGGAATGACGGCCTGCCCCCAGCGGTCAGTCCAGATTCGCCCCTGTGGCGTGGCGATTTCAATGCCGCTTTCTGGTTCACTCAGGCGTGCGATAGCAAAGGTATTTTTGATGGTGTAAGGCGAGAACGTTATGCCATGTTCGTGTGCAGCGATGCCCCCGCTGAAGGTTGCGTTATAGTTGCGGTAATTATCGCCATCAGTGCCGCCGCCCACGCTGAGTTGAGTGTAATGGAGATTGCTATTGAGATTACCGTTGAAGCTATTTTGCTGGTTTTTTGCATCACGATCCGCAGAAATATAGTAATGGGTATCTTTACTCAGCGAACCATTATTTTGTAGCCCGTAGGTTGTTTTATCACCTTGATTACGCATATAAGCGCCGACGCGCTGCTCACCTAGTGGAATGCTGATGTTGATGTAAAACATATCATCATCATTACTGCCGTTATGATTCTCATCATCCTGATTAACAGCGTGCTGCCAGTTAGCGGTAATTGAGGCATATTTAAATGTTTTGCCCCAGGAAGCCATTATACTGCGAGAGTCGTTGTCATTATCCGTAGCCTGATAAGTGTAATAACCCAGAGAGAAGGTACCTAACAGATTATGGTTCCAGGCGATATTAGCACTGGAGCTACTTTGGTATTCGTAAGCATCTTTATTGAGCGCATCCGTTAACTCACGGTATCCGTCGCTGTAGCGGGCGGTGCTGACGTCAAGGCTAATTTCCCCGGGCAGCGCCATGCTGGCGCGTAGTTCACTTTTCGCACCCTGCAGAGATTCGCCGAAGGACGCTTTACTGCCCAGCATTGAGCCGGAAAACGTCCATTTGTTGGTTGGAAGCCATTGCAGCATACCTCCTGCCGCTTGATAGTCTTGTGCCAGTACGCCAGACGCCTGCGCCAGCCAGTTTTCACTCAGTTTCCAACCATCGCTGATGTTATAGATCCAGGGGAGAGAATAGTCGCTGGTGGTATCACGTACGCGCCCTATGGACATTGTTAAGCCTGCGGGCGTGAGTTCGCGTAAATTAAAAGATACTGCCGGCACCGTGAAGGTTGTCGTTGAGCCATCGGTTTCAACGACGCTGACGTTAAGGTCGGTATTGCTGCGTATGATGGGGACATTTTCAAGGGTAAATGCCCCAGCGTTCACTGGTGCGGTATAAATAATCTGTCCGGACTGACGAACTTCAACGCGAGCCTGGTGGGTTCGGGCAATACCGTTAATGGTTACGCCTTGTGTATCCTGTGCCAGCCCTTGTTCAGGGATAAGCTGTACGCCGTTGATCGGCGCGCCACTGAATAGACTGGAGTTGACGTTGATCTGCCCAACTTGCGCACGCATTTTTTGTGCCTGAAATACGTGCTCCGCATAGGTATATAGACTATCGGTACGGTATTCTCCATCATTATTCGTCAGCATGTAGCGGCTGCGCAGCGTCCATTCCGCGAAGTTTAAGCCAGCTTCAAGGTTTGCCTGAGCATAGTTTCGGCTATCGCTACCGGATGACTCGCTGCGACTGGCGTACAGGTTATAGTTAAATAACCCGGCGGTGCCGCCTTTAATCACGTTGTTTAGCGAGAGTAAGTTATTATCCAGAGCCTGCGCCGGAACAAAAAGCTCCAGCGATTCACTGTTTGGCAGTGGGGTAATAATCGCTGAGGGATAATCTTCTTGTAGGCTATGGCATGTTTCTTTGGCGCTGATATTAAGCGGTACGAGCCCGCTGGCGCTGAGGAAATCGTCATCCACGCAAAGCTGGCCTTCTGTGTCGAAACGCGCGACCAACGACCCTCTATTTACGCCATTGATCTTTACCATGACGGTGTGGCTGCCTGGTAGAAAACGCGGCGCACGGGAAAAATATTGTGCCACGTTGGGGCTAATGCCTCTGGAGGTGAGAATACCCATGTCAAAATTCAGCTCCTCCGCCAGAGCCGAAAACGTCGTGGTCGCCAGTGAGCAATAAAGCGCAGTTTTGATGTATAGCGGCAGTTTTGAATACTTCACGTGCTAGCTCTCATCACGGCACCAGCGGTGAGGTAAAGCTGGGGACTTCAATGCCGTAACGGCTGGCAGGGTAAAAACGTACGGATGTATCAGCAGCAAGGGGCGTTTTTATACTGACGTTCAATGTTTCGCCGGGCAGAATATAGGTTTTTTTAATCGTGCCTTCGCCCCCGGAAGGTAAGAAGGTAATATTTTGGGCTAAACGTACAACGTAGGGAGACGGATTTTTGACGTTGATTGTTTGTCCGTTTCTGGACCAGGTTAATAATTTCCAGGCATCAGTAACGACCGGTAGATTTTTAGGACGAATTAATACCGGCAAATCCTGGCGTAGATTAAAACCTATTTTCATTCCCTTATTGGTAGATTTCGGAGGAATACCTTCAAACGTGACGCGTTTATAGTGCTCGACGGTGAGCGGTTCCGTGCTTTCCATAATAAAGCGTAGTTGCTGCTGCTGGCCTGCTTCAACGCGAACAACCGGTTGAGTGACATCCAGCTTCACACCATTGTCGTCAGGTAAATCAACGACGGTGGTATATAGCAAAGCCGGATTGCTGTCGGTGTTTTTAACATTCATTACGCCGCTGTGTGTGGATTCTTCAATCACCAGTAGCGTAGTTTCCGGTACCATGCCGGCAGCGTTAGCCTGTGAAAAGAGTGCTGAAAAAACAAAGGGGACGCTGAGTAATAATAATGGAAGTTTAGTCACTGCTGGCATCAGAATTAGTCCTTTAATTTTAATCTGTCTCCCCATAATAAGGGAGACAGATCAATAACCTTTTTATACGGTCTGGATCAGAGATATTTAAGCGTGATGGTTGCCTGACCATCCAGAACAGTATCATCAGTAATGGCCAGCGTTGCAGTATCCTGAATAGCCAGTGAGGTTTTCAGCGGGAAAATGGCAAGAGTATACGGAACTGGTTCGGTGGTGCCTTTTGTAGCAACGGTAAACATTTCCATATTGCCGTTTTTGATAATCCCGGTGGTGGACTTCTGCCAGACTGGGCTATCAACGGTTCCTGAGATAGCGTCAGATTTTACACCATCAGCGGTAACGTTCGCGGTATCGGTGTAAATAGAGAACGCGCCGATTTTTACACCTTCGGTTGTTTTGCCAACGCCGTAGGACATTGTGGTATCAGATACTATACCATTAGTCATATTGCCATTGGCTATGGAGATAACGGATGCGCCTGGGTGGGTGTCCGCACGGTCATCGGTAATAGTCCAGGCTGCTTTGGTTGCAGACGGACAAGAGATACTCAGAGAGACATCTTTAGTGCCCAGTTGGTTTACATCGGTTGCGGAAAGTGTGGCGAGGCGGATAGTACCGTAATCAACCACACCGCCGTCGCTGAGTTCTGGGGTACAACCGCCAACAATCAGTTGACCGGTGACTTTTAATACGGCGGTGGTGTCAGCATTCACGCTGGTTGTAGCAAAGGCTGCTGCAATTGCAGTAATAAGCAAAATTTTTTTCATTATAGTTCCATTAAAGAGGTGTTGAATATTCCATGTGAATGCTGGAGTTACAGATATACGAGTGTAAAGGTCGCCTGACCATCAAGCGTGGTGTTATCGGTAATAGCCAGTGTGTCCGTTCCCTGTATAGCGGCAGCTACGCGTATAGGAAATGTTGCAATGGTAAAAGCGGCGGGGCCATTTTCATCGCCGACACTATATGTAGTGACAGTTGGAAATGTATTTGTAAGCGCAACGAATTCGTTTCCTGTGATAGCCCAGTAATCTGGATTATTACTACTTGACGCTACCATTTTCGTCTGAATTCCATCGGCGGTCGCATTATTCAAGTCCATAGAGAGGCCGAATGAACCAATGTTGATACCACCTGCTGTTTTACCCAGACCTAGCTGATAGTTTGGTATTCTATTGTTCTGATGTCTAAATGTTGCGTCATCGATAGTCAATGATGTTACCGAATCGGGATGATTATCGGTAGCGGTCCAGCCAACTTTTGCCGGTGCAAGACACTGAATCGTGAGTGTTATATCTTTGTATCCCAGTTGATTCGTCTCAGTTGGCAGCAGATCGCTAACGGCCTTAGTACCGAAATCTACAACTCCACCATCACTTAACTCTGGTATACATGCGCCGTTGGTTAAAACGCCAGTCAGTTTTAATACAGCAGTGGATTCAACCGCTTGCGCTGAAGTTGATAATCCTATTACGACAGAGGTCGCTATTAATAATTTTTTCATCAGTAATCCCTAACGATTAAGTATATTTCCAAAGAACATGTAATGCGCGCCGGGATTCTATGAAGAGAATGATAGGTTGTAAATTTAATAAAATTAAATCTTGGTTAAGAAAAACTTTAATCATCATTGGTGATGATAAATGGTTTATAATTCGCTGGGTTTATGAAGTACGGGGAAATAATATTAATTTTAAAGATTATAGTAGTTGGTGAGTGTGTTTTAACTATTTGTGCTATTCACTCATTTTTCAGAATATGTTGTTATGTTTAAATAATATCAGAGGCACATTCATCTCTCTGATATTATTCATTTAGCGCACTGCTCTGGCAATCCACGCCGATAATTCCCGCAGTTCTTTTTCCTGCTCCGGGAAATCAACCAGTAGCGCTTCGCACGCCTGTTGCAGCATATCCGCGCGGTATAAACACCCTTGCAGTCGCCCCGCCAGCGCTTCCAGCGGTGCCGGGTTCAGGCTATCGGTAAACACCTGTGCGCGGGTAATCACACCTTTCTCGACGTCAAAATGCAGCTCGACGCCGCCCCAGGTGAAACGCTCGTCCAGCAGATGGCTGAACGCCGGTGCCTGGCCGAAATTCCACTCCCAACTGCTCTGGCGCGCAAAGGTTTCGGCAAAATTCGGCAGATCCGGCGTTTTATCCGGTGAGATCACTTCCGCGTCGACACGTTCGCCGTAATGGGCGAAAAAGGCTTCCGTGACCGCCTGGCAGACCTGTTCATGAGTGATACCCGGTAATAGCTCGGTAAGATTGGCCACGCGGGAGCGAACGGAGGTAATCCCTTTCGCCGCAAGTTTCTTTTTATCGGGATTCAGATAGTTCGCCAGACGGCTGAGGTCGGCGTTCAACAGCAGCGTACCGTGATGGAAGCCGCGATCTTTGGTTTCGCGATAGGCTGAACCGGAGACTTTGCGATCGCCGTCCGGCGTTTTTACGACCAGATCGTTGCGTCCCGAAGCATCGGCCATGATGCCCAGCGAATTCAGCGCCGCGAGCACAATATGGGTGGAGATGGTTTTATCGTATTCCGGTTTACCGGCCATAAAGGTAAAGCAGGTATTACCGAGGTCATGGAATACCGCGCCGCCGCCGCTGCTACGGCGGGCCAGACGGACGTTATCTTCTTCCATACGCCGCGTATTACACTCTTTCCACGGGTTTTGCGCGCGTCCAATGACCACCGTATCCGCGTTGCGCCACAGGAACAGCACGCGCTGGGTGGCGGGCATCTGGCGGAAAATGCACTCCTCGACCGCCAGGTTAAACCAGGGGTCATAAGAGTCAGAAATAAGCAGGCGTAATGTAGTCATGGTGGTTTTCCTTACCTTTATTAAGCCGTCATTTTACTCTTTTTCCTCACGCTCTTCCTCTTCCGGAACAGGCTTGCTGGCCGTTAACAGGAAGGGCGACTGCTGCCAGCGGGTGCGTTTACCTTGTAGCAAGGTGCGCGTCAGCACCACGCCTATCGCCAGCGAGAGTAGCAGCATCAGGCGTAGAATGTTGGTGGTGTTATCGACCTGCTTTGCTTCGGTGGCCAGCGTGTGGGTATCCAGCGTCAGACGCAGGTAACCCAAGGGGCCGTTTTTCCCCTGGATAGGCTCGACAATTTGTTGGTTAAAATAGCTGCCCGCTTTTTTGCCATCCAGCGCCAGCCTGTCGCGCACATTGACGCTTTCGCCAGCGCGAGTAATGAGATCGCCCTGTTCATCATAGACGCCGGCATCCAGAATACGGCTCTCTTGCGTGAGCTGACGCAGCACGGCGTTGATGCGATTTTCATCCGGTGTTTCGCTGCGCATCAGCGGGGCGATGTTGAGCGTCACCTGGCGCGCCAGCGTGCGGGCCAGCTCTTCCAGCTGCGGGTTGCGCTGTCGCTGGTGGTTTTGACTAAACCAGGACGCGCCCTGCATGAGCGCGACGAGCAGTGTGAGACAGAACAATACAATGACTGCACGATGCAGCCGAAATTTCAGTTTTGCGCGAGCCATATTCCACCTGCTGAAAATTTGAGGCTTAATGTTGCCAGAAGCGATGGTTACAAGGTAGCCTCATGCGTTATTTTCCGCGGGGCGGTTACCGGCCTGAACGATTTACAGGAGCTTTAATGCCTAACATTACCTGGTGCGATCTGCCTGAAGATGTCTCTTTATGGCCTGGTTTGCCTCTTTCTTTAAGCGGCGACGAGGTGATGCCTCTGGATTACCATGCAGGCCGCAGCGGTTGGCTGTTGTATGGGCGCGGGCTGGATAAGCAGCGTTTAACTCAATATCAGACCAAACTGGGCGCCGCAATGGTGATTGTCGCCGCCTGGTGCGTGGAGGATTATCAGGTCATTCGTCTGGCGGGGTCGCTAACGCCGCGTGCGACGCGGCTGGCGCATGAGGCGCAGCTGGATGTCGCGCCGCTGGGTAAAATTCCGCATCTGCGCACGCCGGGGCTGCTGGTCATGGATATGGATTCCACGGCGATCCAGATTGAGTGTATCGATGAAATCGCTAAGCTGGCCGGTACCGGTGAGAAGGTGGCTGAAGTGACGGAGCGCGCGATGCGAGGCGAGCTTGATTTTACCGCCAGCCTGCGCAGCCGCGTGGCGACGCTGAAAGGCGCGGATGCCGATATTTTGCGCCAGGTGCGCGGGAATCTGCCGCTAATGCCAGGATTAACGCAGTTGGTGCTAAAACTGGAAGCGCTTGGCTGGAAAATCGCTATCGCCTCCGGCGGCTTCACTTTCTTCGCCGACTATCTGCGTGACCAGCTACGCCTGACGGCGGCGGTCGCCAATGAGCTGGAGATCATGGACGGTAAATTTACCGGCCACGTTATCGGCGATATTGTGGATGCTGAGTATAAAGCCAATACCTTGCTTCGTCTGGCGCAAGAGCATGACATCCCGCTGGCGCAGACGGTGGCGATTGGCGACGGCGCTAACGATCTGCCAATGATCAAAGCGGCAGGGTTAGGTATTGCCTTCCATGCCAAGCCAAAAGTAAACGAAAAGACGGATATTACGATCCGCCACGCTGACCTGATGGGCGTGTTTTGCATTCTCTCCGGCAGCATGAACCAGAAATGATTAACCTGCCCAATGGCAAGGCGACCGTAGGCCGGATAAGCGCCAGCGCCATCCGGCAACAGCGTTAACGAAAGAGGTAAAACGTGGCAAAAGCTCCCAAACGCGCCTTTGTTTGTAATGAATGCGGGGCCGATTACCCGCGCTGGCAGGGGCAATGCAGCGCCTGCCATGCCTGGAACACCATTACCGAGGTGCGCCTTGCCGCGTCGCCGACGGTGGCGCGTAACGAACGTCTGAGCGGATACGCCGGCAGTGCGGGCGTATCAAAAGTGCAGAAACTGTCTGACATCAGTCTTGAGGAACTGCCGCGCTTTTCTACCGGTTTTAAAGAGTTTGACCGCGTGCTGGGCGGCGGGGTGGTACCCGGCAGCGCCATTTTGATTGGCGGTAACCCCGGCGCGGGCAAATCAACATTGCTGCTGCAAACGCTGTGCAAGCTCGCCGAGCAGATGAAAACGCTGTACGTCACCGGCGAAGAGTCGCTACAGCAGGTGGCGATGCGCGCGCACCGTCTCGGCCTGCCGACCGCTAATCTGAATATGCTCTCCGAAACCAGCATCGAGCAGATCTGCCTGATAGCGGAAGAAGAACAGCCGAAGCTAATGGTGATCGACTCCATACAGGTGATGCATATGGCGGACATCCAGTCGTCGCCGGGCAGCGTCGCCCAGGTCCGCGAAACGGCCGCCTACCTGACGCGCTTCGCCAAAACGCGCGGCGTGGCGATCGTGATGGTCGGCCACGTCACCAAAGACGGGTCGCTGGCGGGGCCGAAAGTGCTGGAACACTGTATCGATTGCTCAGTATTGCTCGACGGCGACGCCGATTCTCGTTTCCGCACGCTGCGCAGCCACAAAAACCGCTTTGGCGCAGTCAATGAGCTGGGCGTCTTCGCCATGACCGAACAGGGGTTGCGCGAAGTGAGCAATCCGTCCGCCATCTTTTTAAGCCGTGGCGATGAGGTCACTTCCGGCAGTTCAGTGATGGTCGTCTGGGAAGGCACGCGACCGTTGCTGGTGGAGATTCAGGCGCTGGTCGATCACTCGATGATGGCGAACCCCAGACGTGTGGCGGTCGGCCTGGAACAAAACCGTCTGGCAATCCTGCTGGCGGTGCTGCACCGACACGGCGGTCTGCAAATGTCGGATCAGGACGTCTTCGTCAACGTTGTCGGCGGCGTGAAAGTCACCGAAACCAGCGCGGATCTGGCTTTACTGCTGGCGATGGTCTCCAGCCTGCGTGACAGGCCGTTGCCGCAGGATCTGGTGGTGTTTGGCGAAGTGGGGCTGGCAGGCGAGATTCGTCCGGTGCCGAGCGGGCAGGAGCGTATTTCCGAGGCGGCGAAACACGGTTTTCGTCGGGCGATTGTGCCTGCCGCCAACGTACCGAAAAAGCCGCCGGAAGGAATGCAGGTGTTCGGTGTTAAAAAGCTCGCAGATGCGTTAAGCGTGTTTGACGACTTATAATTCTCTGTATGTAGTGATGTTGTATAATTTGCCGGATGGCGATGCAATGCGTCTTATCCGGCCTACGGATTGATACGGATTGATGTTGTAGGCCTGATAAGCGAAGCGCCGTCAGGCAGTGTTATGCGATTTTTCCAGCAGGAGGCTCTTGTGTCATCGTTCGACTATCTCAAAACCGCGATTAAGCAGCAAGGTTGCACTCTGCAACAGGTGGCTGACGCCAGCGGTATGACCAAGGGGTATCTGAGTCAGTTACTTAACGCCAAAATCAAAAGCCCCAGCGCGCAAAAACTGGAGGCGCTACACCGTTTTCTCGGGCTGGAGTTTCCCCGCCGACAGAAAAACATTGGCGTGGTGTTCGGTAAATTTTATCCATTGCATACCGGACACATCTACTTGATCCAGCGCGCCTGTAGCCAGGTGGATGAGTTGCACATCATTATGGGATATGACGATACGCGCGACCGCGGACTGTTTGAGGATAGCGCCATGTCGCAGCAGCCCACCGTGTCGGATCGCCTGCGCTGGTTATTGCAAACCTTCAAATACCAAAAAAATATTCGCATCCACGCCTTTAATGAAGAGGGGATGGAGCCTTATCCGCATGGCTGGGACGTCTGGAGCAACGGCATTAAAGCGTTTATGGCAGAGAAGGGAATACAGCCGAGCTGGATCTACACTTCCGAAGAGGCTGATGCGCCGCAGTACCTGGAGCATTTAGGGATTGAGACGGTGCTGGTCGATCCTGAACGCACGTTTATGAATATCAGTGGGGCGCAAATCCGCGAAAATCCGTTTCGTTACTGGGAATATATTCCTACCGAAGTGAAGCCGTTTTTCGTGCGTACCGTCGCCATTCTGGGCGGGGAATCAAGCGGCAAGTCTACGCTGGTCAATAAGCTCGCCAATATTTTTAATACCACCAGCGCCTGGGAATATGGCCGCGACTATGTCTTTTCGCATCTGGGCGGCGATGAGATGGCGTTACAGTATTCCGACTACGATAAAATTGCGCTGGGTCATGCGCAATATATTGATTTCGCAGTAAAATATGCGAATAAAGTGGCGTTTATCGATACCGATTTCGTCACCACCCAGGCATTTTGCAAAAAATACGAAGGGCGCGAGCATCCGTTTGTCCAGGCGCTGATCGACGAGTATCGCTTCGACCTGGTGATTTTGCTGGAGAATAATACGCCGTGGGTAGCTGACGGACTGCGAAGCCTGGGCAGTTCAGTGGATCGTAAAGCGTTCCAGAACCTGCTGGTCGAGATGCTGAAAGAGAACAACATTGAGTTCGTTCACGTTAAAGAGGCTGATTACGATGGCCGCTTTTTGCGCTGTGTGGAACTGGTGAAAGAGATGATGGGCGAGCAGGGATAAGAACCAATGCCTGATGCGACGCTTACCGCGTCTTATCAGGCCTACAGTTTCACAACGTACTGGAATCGCTGGGTTTGTAGGCCGGGTAAGCGCAAGCGCCACCCGGCATTCAGACATTTATTTGGCAATACGCTTGTACTTGATACGCTTCGGCTCCAGCGCCTCGGCGCCCAGCGTGCGTTTCTTGTACTCTTCGTATTCGGTAAAGTTGCCTTCGAAGAATTCCACCTTACCTTCATCCTGATAATCCAGAATGTGGGTGGCGATACGGTCAAGGAACCAACGGTCGTGCGAGATAACCATCGCGCAGCCAGGGAACTCCAGCAGGGCGTTTTCCAGCGCGCGCAGGGTTTCGATATCCAGGTCGTTCGTCGGTTCGTCGAGCAGCAGGACGTTGCCGCCCACCTGCAGCAGCTTCGCCAGATGCAAACGACCGCGCTCACCGCCGGACAGTTCGCCAACGCGTTTGCCCTGATCGACGCCTTTGAAGTTGAAGCGGCCTACATAGGCGCGGCTTGGCATTTCGGTATTGCCGATCTTCATGATATCCAGCCCGCCGGACACTTCTTCCCAGACGGTTTTGCTGTTGTCCATCGCGTCGCGGAACTGATCGACCGAGGCCAGCTTGACGGTTTCACCCAGCGTAATGGTGCCGCTATCAGGCTGCTCCTGACCGGACATCATGCGGAACAGGGTCGATTTACCCGCGCCGTTTGGCCCGATGATCCCGACGATAGCGCCTTTCGGTACCGAGAAGCTCAGGTCGTCGATCAGTACGCGGTCGCCGTAGGATTTACGCAGGTTGCTGACTTCAATGACTTTGTCGCCCAGACGCGGTCCTGGTGGAATAAACAGTTCGTTGGTTTCGTTACGTTTCTGATACTCAACGCTGTTCAGTTCTTCAAAGCGAGCCAGACGCGCCTTACCTTTCGACTGACGGCCTTTCGCGCCCTGACGCACCCACTCCAGCTCTTTCTCAATGGATTTACGGCGCGCCGCTTCGGCAGACGCTTCCTGCGCCAGACGCTGATCTTTCTGCTCCAGCCAGGAGGAGTAGTTGCCTTCCCACGGAATACCTTCGCCGCGGTCAAGTTCCAGAATCCAACCGGCAACGTTATCGAGGAAGTAACGGTCGTGGGTAATCGCCACGACGGTGCCTTCGAAGTCGTGCAGGAAACGTTCCAGCCACGCAACAGATTCGGCATCCAGGTGGTTGGTGGGTTCGTCGAGCAGCAGCATATCCGGCTTTTCCAGCAACAGACGGCACAGCGCCACGCGACGGCGCTCGCCGCCGGACAGTTTTTCGACTTTGGCATCCCAGTCCGGCAGACGCAGAGCGTCAGCTGCGCGCTCAAGTTGCACGTTCAGGTTATGACCGTCGTGCGCCTGGATAATCTCTTCAAGCCGGCCTTGCTCTGCCGCCAGCTTGTCGAAGTCGGCATCCGGATCGGCGTACAGCGCGTACACTTCATCCAGACGTTTGAGGGCGTTAACCACTTCCGAAACGGCCTCTTCAATCGACTCGCGTACCGTGTGTTCCGGGTTTAGCTGAGGTTCCTGCGGCAGGTAGCCAATCTTAATGCCGGGCTGCGGGCGCGCTTCACCCTCGATATCTTTATCGAGACCCGCCATGATGCGCAGCAGGGTAGACTTACCGGCGCCGTTAAGGCCCAGCACGCCGATTTTGGCGCCAGGGAAGAAGCTCAGCGAGATGTTTTTCAGAATATGACGTTTCGGCGGAACCACTTTGCCGACACGATGCATGGTATAAACGAATTGAGCCACGTTGGACTTCGCCTCTATGTTTATCGTGATGGTGAATAGATTTCAAAGGCGAAGTGTAGCCTTTTTCCCTGCCTAAGCCCAGCCAGCAGATCGCACTCGCAATAAAAGTAAAAAAGTGTCCGTAACGTGGCGCAAATGGCTATGACTGGTTAGCATAAATTCATTACGCGGCATGATGCTGCATTGGATAACAATTGAGGAAGTGCTTGTGGATAGAGCCAAACCATTTGTCTGGCGTCTCGTCGCCGCCAGCGTATGCCTGCTGACCTTTTGTCACCTCGCGCGGGCCGACTCACTGGAAGAGCAGCGTAACCGCTATGCGCAGATTAAGCAGGCCTGGGACAACCGCCAGATGGATGTGGTAGAGCAGATGATGCCGGGTCTGAAAGATTATCCGCTCTACCCGTATCTGGAATACCGTAAGATCACCGACGATTTGATGAACCAACCGGCGATTGCTGTCACGCAGTTTGTGCGCGCCAATCCTACGCTTCCGCCTGCGCGTACGCTGCAATCACGCTTCGTCAATGAGCTGGCGCGTCGTGAAGACTGGCGCGGCTTGCTGGCGTTTAGCCCGGAGAAACCCGGCACCACGGAAGCGCAATGTAACTATTACTACGCGAAATGGAGTACCGGGCAAACGGAAGCGGCCTGGCAGGGCGCGAAAGACCTTTGGCTGACCGGCAAAAGCCAGCCGAATGCCTGCGATAAACTGTTCAGCGTCTGGCGGGCCTCCGGCAAGCAAGACCCGCTGGCGTATCTGGAACGTATTCGGCTGGCGATGAAAGCCGGGAATACGGGGTTGGTTACGGTGCTGGCCGGACAGATGCCGGCGGAATATCAAACGATCGCCTCAGCGATCATTACCCTGGCTAATGACCCTGATAACGTGTTGACCTTCGCACGCACCACCGGCGCCACCGATTTTACCCGCCAGATGGCGGAAGTCGCGTTTGCCAGCGTCGCCCGCCAGGACGCGGAAAATGCGCGTCTGATGATCCCCTCGCTGGTACAGGCGCAGAAACTTAATGAGGAACAAACGCAGGCGCTGCGCGATATCGTTGCCTGGCGACTGATGGGCAACGATGTGACCGATGCACAGGCGAAATGGCGCGATGACGCGATTATGCGCTCGCAATCGACGTCGCTTATTGAGCGGCGCGTGCGTATGGCGCTGGGGATGGGCGATCGTCGCGGTCTCAATACCTGGCTTGCCCGCCTGCCAATGGAGGCGAAAGAGAAAGACGAGTGGCGTTACTGGCAGGCGGATTTATTGCTGGAACGCGGTCGTGACGCCGAAGCGAAAGAGATCCTTCATGCTTTAATGCAGAAGCGCGGTTTTTATCCGATGGTCGCGGCGCAGCGTTTAGGCGAAGAGTACACGCTTAAAATCGATAAAGCGCCCGCCAACGTAAACAGCGCGTTGACGCAGGGGCCGGAGATGGCGCGTGTACGGGAGCTGATGTACTGGAACCTGGATAACACGGCGCGCAGCGAATGGGCGAATCTGGTAAAAAGCCGTAGTAAATCTGAACAGGCGCAGCTGGCGCGCTATGCGTTTAACCAGCACTGGTGGGATCTGAGCGTACAGGCGACGATCGCCGGAAAACTGTGGGATCATCTGGAGGAGCGTTTCCCGCTGGCGTATAACGATCTTTTTACCCGCTATACCCGCGGAAAAGATATCTCACAAAGCTATGCCATGGCGATTGCCCGCCAGGAGAGCGCCTGGAACCCGAAAGTAAAATCGCCGGTAGGGGCCAGCGGCTTAATGCAGATTATGCCGGGAACGGCCACCCATACGGTGAAAATGTTTTCGATTCCGGACTACCGCGGCCCCGGTCAACTGCTGGAGCCGGAGACCAACATCAACATTGGCACCAGCTATTTGCAGTATGTCTATCAGCAGTTTGGTAATAACCGTATTTTCGCCTCGGCGGCGTATAACGCTGGGCCGGGGCGCGTGCGCACCTGGCTTGGCAATAGCGCCGGGCGTATCGATGCCGTAGCGTTTGTCGAAAGCATTCCCTTTTCGGAAACGCGCGGCTACGTGAAAAACGTTCTGGCCTATGACGCTTACTATCGCCACTTTATGGGGCAGAAAGAGGCCTTAATGAGCGACTCTGAGTGGCAGCGGCGGTATTAATGCAGACGGGTTATGTTATCATTTGTACTCGTGTAACAGTACAAACGGCGGTATAACATGACCCAGCATTCCCCTTATTCATCGGCTATCGCCGAACAACGTAATCAGGAGTGGCTTCGTTTTGTGGAGTTACTCCGTCAGGCATATGCAGAGGATCTGCATCTGCCTTTATTACAACTGATGCTTACGCCGGACGAGCGTGAAGCGCTGGGAACGCGCGTGCGCATTATTGAGGAGTTGCTGCGTGGCGAAATGAGCCAGCGCGAGTTGAAAACCGAGCTGGGGGCGGGCATCGCCACCATCACGCGCGGGTCAAACAGCCTGAAATCCGCGCCGGTTGAACTGCGTCATTGGCTTGAGAACGTACTGCTGAAAAGCGCCTGATTTGCTCGTAGGCCGGATAAGGCGAAGCGGCCATCCGGCAACATCGCCGCGAAATGCCTGATGGCGCTGTGCTTATCAGGCCTACAACATAGCGCAAATAATTATCGATACACCGCGTTATGAAACGGGCTTAACGCCAGGATCACCGCCTGGTAGTAAACGCTGGAGCGCGTTAATTTTCCGGCGGTAAATACGCCAATGGCGCCCTCTTTGCGACCAATCTCGTCAATACCGGTATAGTGGGACATCACCGGGCCAAGCGCTTCTCCCTGGCGGACTCTGTCGAGAATGACGGCGGGCAGCGGCAGCGTGGCCGATCGCGCTTCACCGCGCTGAACGCCGTTATCAATCACCACCCAACTGAAGGTGGCGTCATCGTCAATTCCGGCTTCAATGGCTACCCAGAAATCAGCTTGTGGATGCAGGCGTCGCGCATTATCCACGCGATTTCGTGCGCCAGCACGCGTTTCCTCGCTTCCGAAGGGCTGCTCCGGTACGCCGCTCTCGACGGCGACGGGCGTAATATGGCACGATCCTTCGCCGAAAATCTCTTCAAATGCCTGTAGAATTGCCTGAATTTTGGCAGGATTGGTGGTCGCAGAGATAACCTGGTGCATAATTAAGCTCAGTTTTAAAAATTTATCGCAGTATAACGGAAAAAAAACATGTTACAGGTATACCTTGTTCGCCACGGTGAAACGCAGTGGAACGCCGAGCGACGTATTCAGGGCCAATCGGACAGTCCCCTGACAGCAAAAGGCGAGCAGCAGGCCATGCAGGTAGGAGAACGCGCCCGCAGCCTCGGCATCACCCATATCATCAGCAGCGATTTAGGCCGCACAAAACGCACGGCGGAGATTATCGCCCAGGCGTGCGGGTGTGATATCACCTTTGACTCCCGCCTGCGCGAGCTGGATATGGGCGTGCTGGAAAAGCGCCAGATCGATTCGCTGACGGAAGAAGAAGAGGGCTGGCGTCGTCAGTTAGTCAACGGCACGCAGGATGGCCGCATTCCCGGTGGGGAATCGATGCAGGAGTTGAGCGATCGCGTTCATGCCGCGCTGGCGTCCTGTCTGGAGCTACCGCAGGGCAGCCGACCTTTATTGGTCAGTCACGGTATCGCGTTGGGCTGTCTGGTCAGTACTATACTGGGACTACCCGCCTGGGCGGAACGCCGGTTACGTTTGCGCAACTGCTCTATTTCCCGCATCGATTACCAGGAAAGTCAGTGGCTGGCGTCTGGGTGGGTGGTAGAAACCGCAGGGGACGTTTCGCATCTGGACGCCCCTGCATTGGATGAGCTACAGCGTTAACGGCGAATCGGGATCAGAAATTCGCAGCGCAGGTTGATAGGGCGATCGCCGGTTTTGGTATCTTCTGACGGGTAGTATCGCTCTATATCCTGTCCTTTACGACGGGTCAGATTCAGCATTGGCATACAGGTGCCGTAAACGGTCAGGATAAAATCCTGCACGCCGGTTCCTAACCCTTCATAGGTGAACATGACGTATTCACCGCCCTGCAACAGCACAGGATGCGCCGACTGAACATAGCCATCGGCCTGCTCTTGCGGCAGTGCGGTGGTATAGAATACTTCCTGCTCATCGTCTTTCTCCATGCTGGGGCGCGTTTCATTAAGCCCATAAAGCACTGGCGGAATAGTTGGCGAATGACCGAGGAAATCATGCCAGAATTGCACGCGCATTTCGTGGCGGAAGTCGGAAATCTGTTCCAGCGAGCAGGAATAGCTCTGCGTGACGCCAAGGAGCGGCGTATCTTCCAGCGTAACGAACTGATGTTCCGGCACGGTAAACTCGCCCAGCCGTAATGGCGGGCGAATGCCAAAGGCGCTCCATTCCGAGGAGCGACGATACAGCGCTGGCGTCTGGGAAAACTGTTTCTTAAAGGCGCGCGTAAAGGTTTGCTGAGAATCGAAGCGGTACTGAAGAGCAATATCCAGAATTGGACGCGCGGTCAAACGCAGCGCCACTGCTGATTTCGATAAACGACGGGCGCGGATGTAAGCGCCAATGGCGTGGCCCGTCACGTCCTTAAACATTCTCTGCAGGTGCCACTTGGAATAGCCTGCTTTTGCCGCCACATTGTCAAGTGACAGCGGCTGATCCAGATGACCTTCCAGCCAGATTAACAGGTCGCGAATTATGCCAGCCTGATCCATAAAATATCCCCATCCTTTCAACAACGAGCACCCGATATCAGGTAAGAGGATAATAGCATTTTTTGTTCTTTTAGCATTCAGTGTTTTTTTTGAGCTTAAATGCTTTTTTTAGGCAACGTGACAGGTAATTATTCTAATCCTGTGATCTATAACCATTTTATTTTAGAATGTCTAATAATTACGCAATGTAACTTTTATGAATGGTAACAATATGAAATACAAGAGCTTAGTACTTTTCTCAATTTTGTTGCTGCTGGGGCAGAGCGCCCGCGCGGAACAAATTGGTTCAGTCGATACGGTATTTAAAATGTTCGGTCCTGACCATAAAATCGTGGTGGAAGCTTTTGACGATCCTGATGTCAAAAACGTGACGTGCTATGTTAGCCGGGCGAAAACGGGCGGCATAAAAGGCGGATTGGGGCTGGCGGAAGATACGTCTGACGCCGCCATCTCTTGTCAGCAGGTCGGGCCTATTGAACTGAGCGACAAAATTAAGAACGGCAAGGCGCAGGGAGAGGTGGTTTTCAAAAAACGCACCTCATTGATATTTAAGTCATTGCAGGTCGTGCGTTTCTATGATGAGAAACGCAACACGCTGGCGTATCTGGCCTACTCCGACAAAGTAGTCGACGGGTCGCCGAAGAACGCCATCAGCGCGGTGCCGGTCATGCCGTGGCGACAATAACAGGGAAAGAGTATGCAGCAACCGCAGGTCTGGTTAGTCGAGGATGAACAGGGAATCGCCGATACGCTCATCTACACCCTGCAACTGGAAGGGTTTACCGTTGAGCTATTCGCTCGCGGGCTGCCCGCGCTGGAAAAAGCGCGTCAGCAACGGCCGGATGCGGTGATTCTCGATGTGGGACTGCCGGATATCAGCGGCTTTGAGCTGTGTCGGCAGTTGCTGGAACGCCATCCTGCGCTGCCGATTCTTTTCCTGACTGCCCGTAGCGATGAAGTGGATCGATTGCTTGGTCTGGAGATCGGCGCAGATGATTATGTCGCCAAGCCGTTCTCGCCGCGCGAAGTGAGCGCCCGCGTGCGCACGCTGCTGCGCCGGGTGAAAAAGTTTGCTGCACCGTCGCCGGTGGTGCGTACCGGACATTTTGAACTCAATGAACCGGCGGCGCAGATCGCCTGGTTTGGTACGCCGCTCTCGCTGACGCGTTATGAATTTCTGCTCCTTAAAACCCTGCTACTGTCGCCGGAGCGCGTGTACTCGCGCCAGCAATTGATGGATATTGTCTGGTCTGATGCCCAGGAGACCTTCGATCGGACGGTCGATACACACATCAAAACCCTGCGCGCTAAGCTACGCGCGATCAACCCGGATCTCTCGCCAATTAACACGCATCGTGGAATGGGATACAGCCTGAGGAGCGTCTGATGCGCATCGGAATGCGTTTGCTGCTGGGCTACTTTCTTATTGTCGCCGTCGCCGCCGTGTTTGTGCTGTCTATCTTTGTTCAGGAGATAAAGCCGGGCGTCCGCCGCGCGACGGAAGGGACGCTGATTGACACCGCGACGCTGCTGGCGGCGCTGGCCCGCGACGATCTCCTTTCCGGCAACCCGACTGACGGCCAGTTGGCGAAGGCATTCGCCCAACTGCAACATCGCCCGTTTCGCGCCAATATCAGCGGGATCGTCAAAGTGCGCAATGAATACCATGTCTACATGACGGATGCGCAGGGGAAGGTGTTGTTTGATTCGGAAAACAAAGCGGTGGGGCAGGATTATTCTCGCTGGAATGACGTCTGGCTTACGCTGCGCGGACAGTATGGCGCCCGCAGCACGGCAAAAGATGCTGCCGATCCCAATAGCACCGTGATGTACGTAGCCGCGCCGATAATCAGCGATGGACGGATTATCGGCGTCCTGTCTGTCGGTAAACCGAATGCGGCAATGGCGCCGGTGATTAAGCGCAGCGAACGGCGCATTCTGTGGGCCAGCGCCGTTTTACTGGGAATTGCGCTGGCGATTGGCGCGGGGATGGTCTGGTGGATTAACCGCTCCATCGCCCGGTTGACGCGCTATGCGGATTCTGTCACCGAAAACCGCCCGCTTGCGTTACCTGCATTAGGCAGCAGCGAGCTGCGTAAACTGGCGCAGGCGCTGGAGAGTATGCGCATTAAGCTGGAAGGCAAGAATGAGATTGAGCAGTACGTGTATGCGTTGACTCATGAGCTGAAAAGTCCGCTGGCGGCGATACGCGGCGCGGCGGAGATTCTGCGTGAAGGACCGCCCGCGGATGTGGTTACCCGCTTTACAGAGAATATACTGGCGCAAAATACGCGAATGCAGGCGCTGGTAGAGACCCTGCTGCGCCAGGCGCGGCTGGAAAACCGGCAGGATATCCCTCTCGCGCCGGTTGCTGTTGATGAGCTATTTACGCAGCTTAGCGAGGCACGCAGTATTCAGTTGGCGGCAAAAAATATCACCCTTACTCTACGGCCTTCCTCGCTGGTTGTCGTCGCCGACGCGGAGCTTCTGGCGCAGGCGCTGGGCAATGTGTTGGACAATGCCATCGACTTTACGCCTGAAAATGGCGTTATCACATTAAGCGCTCAGCCGATGGGGGAGAAAGCGATCCTGCAGGTGACGGATTCCGGCTGTGGTATTCCTGATTTTGCGCTGCCGCGCATTTTCGACCGGTTCTATTCGTTGCCCCGTGAAAACGGGCGTAAAAGCAGTGGGCTTGGACTGGCGTTTGTCAGCGAGGCGGCGCGACTCCTCAACGGTGAGGTGACGTTGTGCAATCGTCCCGAAGGCGGCGTGCTGGCCTCGTTGACACTTCACCGTCACTTCACATAACTTCAAATTCTCCCCACATCGCGTTCTTACACTGCTGGCATTGCAAAGGAGAACGCTATGTTGAAATCCCCCCTGTTGTGGAAAATGATTACGTTAGGCGGCGCCATGATCCTGCTGTTAATTCCCCTGATGATGGTACGGCACACCATCGTGGAACGTGCTGATTATCGAAGCCATGTAGAAGCCGCTATTCGTCAGAGTACCAGCGGCCCACAAAAGGTTGTCGGCCCGCTGGTGGCGGTTCCGGTGACAGAGCTCTATACCGTGCTGGAAGAGGAGAAAGAGGTCCAGTATAAGCGCAGCTATCTCTATTTTTGGTTGCCGGAGTCGCTATTGGTCGAAGGCAATCAAAACGTTGAAGCGCGAAAAATAGGTATTTATCAGGGGCAGGTGTGGCATACCGATATGGCGATAAAGGCGGAGTTTGATGTGGCCCGTCTGCATGAGCTGAACAGACCGAACATTACCCTTGGAAAGCCCTTTATCGTCGTGGGCGTCGGCGATGCGCGCGGTATCAGCGCAGTAAAAGCGCCGCAGGTGAATGGTGAAACGCTCACTGTAGAACCGGGGACTGGCTTACCGGAAAGTAGAGAGGGCATTCATATCCCGCTGCCGGACAGTCAGTGGGCGACGCGTAACCTGACGTTGGATATGTCGTTAAATTTAAGCGGAACCGGCAGCTTTTCACTGGTTCCCGTCGGGCGTAGCAGTGAAATGACCCTGACCAGTAACTGGCCGCACCCAAATTTTGTGGGGGATTTTCTTCCCGGTAAACGCGAAATCAGCGGTTCAGGATTTCAGGCCCAGTGGCAAACCAGCCGGTTTGCCACGAATCTCGGCGAACAGTTTGCTGATGCGCAAAAGGTGGATTGGGACAACTTACCAGCGTTTAGCGTCGCTGTATCGACGCCAGCCGATCAGTATCAACTGACGGACAGAGCGACGAAATATGCCATTTTGTTGATTACGCTAACGTTTATGGCGTTCTTTGTCTTCGAAACCCTGACGGGGCAGCGGTTACACCCGATGCAGTATCTGCTGGTGGGGTTATCGCTGGTGATGTTCTACCTGCTATTGCTGGCACTGTCGGAACATATCGGTTTCACGCCAGCCTGGATCGCCGCCAGCCTGGTGGGCGCGTTGATGAATAGCGTTTATTTGCAGGCGGTGCTGAAAGGATGGCGCAATAGCGTACTGTTTACGTTAGCGTTATTGGCGCTGGATGGCGTGATGTGGGGATTGCTGCGTTCGGAAGATAGCTCGTTGCTTCTGGGTACCGGCGTTCTGCTACTGGCGCTTGGCGGCGTGATGTTCCTGACGCGCCATCTGGACTGGTATTCGCTCTCTTGTCAGCAACGTAAGTCATTACCGCCAGTACAAGATGACGAATTACGTTTGTGGAAATAAATCTAACGGGCGCGCGCGTTAACGTTTTCCCGCGCAGCGCCAGAAAATGTGATGCCGTTAGTTATAGGTCAGGTTTAATGTTGCCGTGGCATTCGCTTGCCCGGCCGTTACCGTGGCGGCGGTTTTATAGTAGCGCGCGCTAATTTTCAGGGTGGTCGACATATTCATGGTTCCGCCGTTAACCGTCTGGCTGCCATCGGCATTGGTGGTAATCGTGTGAGTAAAGAGATCAATTTTTTGATTGATTGGCAAACTGTCGGTAAAGAAACCGGCGTCCGGCGCCTGAATACCCAACTGTACGCCAACGCCGGTTGCGCTGGTTGGCGCGCTTGCATTGCTCAACTGGATGACTGAATTATCAGGATTATTTCCGCTGGCAGGCTGGGCGCTTAACGATGCGGAAATGGCGGTGCCTTGTTCGCAGGTCAATAAGATATCCTGCTCGCCTGTGCCCGCGGTTTGACTGTTAGCGAAACTGCCTAAATTGACGCTGCCTAAATCCACGGTGATGGCAGGTGTTTCTACCCGACATCCCATCGCTTTCATAATCAATTGCGTATTCCCCAAATACAGATGGGTCAGGATATCGCCGCCGGAGTCTTCCGTTGCGCTATCGCGAAAAGATACGCGCGCCAGTGGACTTTGGAATGTCGCGGTACCGGAGGTGATCGGACCGCCTAAGGCGACCAGTTCAACATTGTAGGCGGGAGCCATCGCATGGTGTGTTTTATTGCCATCGCCATTATGGTAGGTATTATCGATTGGCATGACATTATCGTAAGGGCCAGCATTCGTTTGGGTTTTAATCGCAACGCCCACGCCGGAAATCCCGGTGCTAAATACCGGCGTGTTGTTCCCGTCATTCGCATTGATTGTCGCTGATGTATTTGACTGCGCGCTACCGGGTTCATATAAAAAACCGACCTTATAATCGCGACTACAGCCATCCATTGTGACTTCGGAGGTGGAAACCCAGCCCGATTGCCACAACACCTCGCCTGCGGTATAGGCGTGGCTATCCACCACAAGCTGCGACGGCGGGGTGATAGTGATCGCGCCTTCATTACCGGAACGTTTACAGGAAGCGTAACCATAACTGGAGTACGCGAACAGCAGAATAAGCGCCAGATATAACCTTCTCATGAAAAATTCCTGCTTTTATACCAGGTGAAAATAGAAAGATGTTATTGCCATGCGATAGTGATCGTCACAACGGACGTGAAATCCCCTGCCGTGACTTTTCCATACGGGGTATACATCCTTGCGGCGACAGGCAAATTGGCTTCATGGGTATTACTGTTAACATCCACCGTATACGTGACGTTGTTGGCCAGGTTGACCAGACTTTTGCCATCAAGATTAAAAAGCTGTAAGCCTAAATCCTGCGCCGGATTGGCCGCGCTGTTTGCATAAATCGCAGAAGCATAATTTGGATCGGGATAAGGTACGCCATTAAATGAAATCGCGGCTTTTGTGGTCGTTGCCGGGCAATTCGTCATTTTTATGGTGAAAGGAATGGTGGCGGTATTGCCACCGGCCACGGCGATATCCGCCCGGGCATATTGTCCAAGAGAGATCGTGTCGGGGACCGTCACGGTACACGGATCGGCATAAATTAATCCCGTAACGTTAATGTCTACGGCATCTGCGGTATTGTATGCCGCGCTGATCGAGGGCGACCATAATGCCAGACCCGTGAACGTTAACAGGGCGGCTAATGCAGCAAATCTGTTCATATTCATCTTTTATCCCACCAGAATCACTGGCATTGCTCGTGTAAGATTTCTACGCCAGAAGCGGAGGGGGAGCTCGGTATACGATAAGAGACCTGACACCGGTCTGCTGCTGTTGGCCCCCACTTCACTAATAACCGCCCTTGTTTTTCCAGTCCGGTTAACCAGGCTTGCCCCGCATCACCAACAAAACTGCTGTGATTGTCTGGTTTTGTTAAAGACGAGACGGTCGCGCCAAAAGGAACAGGCAGATTGTTTATGCGGGTTAATACCATCAATGCCTTGTAACCAATATTGGTTTTATATTCAGCCCTGACCACCGCGCCACGGGTAGGCACCAGCGTTTTACTGGTATCAATGAGCTCAATATTTTTTCTAATGCCCGTCGTATCTAAAGACACTTCATTACGATGGTAAGGCGAAGCATAAGGTACGACGGCATAGCCCCGAAAATCGGTGTCCACGCCCGTTTCGTTATTCACGGGGACACCCGCTGCGCCAGGGGCTTTAACCAATATGATGGTGTCGTCCATTGGCTGGGATGGTGTCAGGCCATTTCGATGTAACAGTACGCCGCCCTGAACGCCATAATTCAGGCGACGCATATGATTATCGTAGCTATACCCGCCGTTAATATCCGCATACGTCCCGTTATAGGTTGCGCTCACATTACCGCTGGTGGCTTTCTCTTGAGAGGAATAACCTTCCTGAACGCTCCATGAGAGATTTTTCTGTGCCAGCGCTGTTCCGTTTAAACCGACAGTATGCGTGGTATCGCCGTCTTTCGCGGAGTTCATATTGTAGGTGGCATACGTTGACGGCATAAAGGCATCTAACGGAATACTAATATTGATTGAAATTTGCTGGTCATTACTGTCTTCCGTATCGTCGTCTTCATCCTGAGAATTATCGGCGTTCAGCGTATAAGAATAGTTAATGCCATAGCTTACGTTATGCCATGTGTTGTTATAGCCAATACCTAATGATGTGGTATGAGTGTCATTCCAGTAATCTTCATTATATAAAGTGAGTGAAATGGAACCGTAGATAATGTCTTGCGACAACGACAGGTCGGTGCGATTACGAACATGATCATAGTGACTATTATCGCTATAGGTATCCAGCACATCCTCAAGAGCGTAGTAATCTTTGGTCGAATAACGGTAACCGGCGACAGTGAAATTGGTACCTGTTGACTGAATATCTTTGCTGTAACGAATACGCCAGGACTGTCCGGTAAGCGTATCGCTAACCACATCGCCTGCTTTAATTTTTGACCATGAGTTGGTGACGTCTAAAGACAATGCGCCCAGATCGCCAAGGTTTAAGCCTGTCCCGATGAGCGCCGCATGATAAACATCATTGCTCAGCGTACTCTCTATTCCGCCATAGGCGGTTATGCCGCCTGCTAATCCGTATAAGGCCGTCAGTTCTGCGAAATTCTGTTGCGCGGAATGCGAATCTGATGAACGCGTGCGGCCTACCGTCAGGTCGTATTTCAGGTGGCCTTCACGCTGTAATACCGGAACGCTGGCGTAGGGCACAATGAAATGCTGTTCAGAACCATCGGATTCTTTGATGGTGACGTACAGGTCTCCCGAACCGCCGGTTGGATAAAGATCGTTGATGGCGAATGGACCCGCCGGAACGTTAGTTTTGTAGATGGTATAACCGTTTTGTTCAACGGTTACCTGCGCGCTGCTTTTGGCCACCCCGCGAATGACTGGGGCGAACCCTTTCATACTGTCCGGCAACATATCGTCATCAGAAGAGATCTGTACGCCCTTAAATGAAATACTGTCAAAGACGTCCGCGGGCGTGTTATTTTCCCCGGCGATCAGCTGTCCTTTTAAAAATTCGATATCGCGAGAAACATAGGTGTAGGCAGAATCCCAGCTATTTTGCCCATCGCTGTCATGATTCCAGGTTGAGTAGTTACGAAAACGCCATGCGCCAATGTTAATACCAGGGCGCAGGTTGGCGTATTCGCTATTTTCCGTCCGGTTTTCATCAATATCGTGATCCTGCGATCCGGTAAAACTGTAGTTCAGCAAAAAAGCATTAATGCCTTCATCCCATTCGCTGGTAGGGACGAATTCTCGCGGGTCGGCGATCAACGCGATTTGAGGGATCGCTAAATCCAGCCGGTTACCGATGACATTAAACTTTGCTACAGCGCCAGCCAGCAGACTAAGATCGGTACACCCGTTTGGGTCATTTTTAAGCTCGGGGAAGTTTTCTGTTTTTACGCCCCACTGCTTGAGTTGTTCAACGCTAAGACACGGCTGTAGGGAGAGCTTATTATCTGCTGATTTTTTATTTTTAAAGGCAATATTTTTTGTTTCAACACTGGTGTTATTAATATAAATATCAACATTATAGGTGCCTTCTGCCTGCCCCCCCTTTTCGAAAACCGATAGATCGACATTCTCCACGCCCGGTTCATCATTTTCCAACGATAATGGATTAAAATGATCATGCGCTAACGCTGGCTTTATGGAACAGCATATAAACAGAAACGATAACGCTAATTGAGAACGGGGCTCTACTCTGGAGAATTGCACAGTAAAAGTCCTGAAAGGGTAAAAGTAAAGTGAAGTCGTTAATGGCTAGAATGAACCGGAATGCGGCTCTAAACTCATCCCATAATCGCTGATTAATCGCCACGTTACCGTGCCATGAGGGGCGGCAGTAGAACCCAATTTAAATGACGCTGATGATTTTGGCGGAACAAAGGTCGCTGATTTCACTTCATGGCTGTTAAGCGTCACACTGGCAAAGTTCATATAATAGGGAGTGGGGTTATTTACGGTAATAACATCACCTGCCGTCTGCCATTTTAATTGTTGGCTCTGGCTATCAGGCGTTGATTTTGTTAATGCTGGCGGTCGATATATAAGCTTTATTTGGGTATTAATGGAGATTTCCACGCGGTTCGCGGAGGCATTATCATCAATAGAAGGAATCCCCTTAATATTGAGCCAGTACATAGACTCCCGATCTGCAGGTAGGGGGGCGCCAGAGCGAATAACCCGAATGCTGTTCTTTTGCCCGGCATCAAGGCGAAAAAGAGGCGGGGTGATAATAAACGCCTGCTTATTTGTGACCTGGGGATCGGCAACCGATAACCATGACTGAACAAGATTCGCTTTGCTGTCTTTATTCTCTACATTGATTGACGACTCATCATTATTGCCGTCGAAAACCAGTCGGGTTCCGCCAACAACAATGCTGGCATGGGCAACATGGCTTGTCAGTAATACGACCAACACGGATTTCTTTATGTGTTTCATTTTTTACTCTGTAAAGATGTTTTACGCTATGGACTGGCATCCTGCCTGTCCACATCAGGATGAGAATGCCTTACTGATACGAAACGGTATACGTAACCTGAGTGCTAACATCTCCACCGGTTACGGTTGCGGAACCATCGTTTGCCATGGCAGCGTAATAGGTAAAGTCTGCTTCCGAGCCGTCGGTTGGCAGGTTCACTGCGGCATCATCCGTGTTATCTGTCACATCGCTATGTGAAGCGTTCTGAATAGAAATACCGACACCCGCGGCGCCCGTTTCCGATCCTTCGTCCGCGTTTTTGAAGTACGTTGGGTTGGAATCATCTGTTGCGCCGTGGAAGCGGAACATGGCCTGGGTTGGTACGCCAGTCCCTGCTTCCGGGCAGCTAACCAGGCTTACGGTAAACGGCACGTAATCGGTTGTGGCGCCTTTTTCCGCGATGCGTTCTTTGCTGTAATTGCCTAAATCAATGGTGGTATCCGTGGAGCCATTAACCTGAACCGTACACGCCTGATCGTAAATTTTGCCATTGAACGTAATCGTGTTCTGGGCAAATACCGGTGTGGATGCTACGGCAGTTAACATTGCCAGGATGATAATTTTCTTATTAAACATATTAATTGTTGCCTGATTCTATTCGCTGAAAAATAAAGATAGCTATATAAAATAAAATATTATATTTTACTCTGTATGCGCTTCTTTCTGTTCTGTAGATAAGCAGGCGGCTATTCTACGTATATCAACTATGAACTCAATAAAAATTCTGATGCAATATTGAACGGCAGTCCAGTTTCGGACCCGGTAACAAAGTTTAATAAAATACCACTAAAGAAGTATGGTTGATGACTGGATTTATAGAGCAAGAGCTCTTTTTTGATAATAGTTATTATTTCCTGGAGGATTTATTTAACTCTATATTGCTTTATTTTTAAGAATATACGACGCTTGTCCGTTTAAAATGAAACCGGCAGGTTTCGAAGCTCTAACAGTCTTCCATGCAGTATTTTTATATAGTCCCCCGCTTTTAGTTCTGAAAGTACCTGCATGATACGGCTGCGTGAAAGCCCGGTTCTCTGCTGTATGAAGTTCTGTGCGTTGATCTCAAATCGTGAGCTTTCAGGATACGACCACAGTTCAAGTAACAGCGCTTTTATCTGGCTATAGGCGTCCTGCCCGATAAGGTTTCTGTCACGGTTAGTCATGAAAGCAATGCGGTACATCAGGATGTTCGAAATGTCACGCCAGAGATGCTTTTCATCAGCTATTTCCACAAAATCTTTTACTGGGACAGGATAATATTCACAGGTGGTTTCGGCGATAAAAAAGACGTCTGAATTCTCTTCTAACTGGTATAAGTCAGCATAGGCATCTACCAGGCCTAAAATCATTGGTGAGACACCGCAGCCCATTACAATGCTGTCGATACGCCGACATACTTTAATAGCGCCTTTAGTGATTAACAGGATGTGGGATTGATTATCAATCTTGATATCCAGTGTTTTACCGGCCGTAATAGTGACAGGGGAGATGTTTTGAATAACGTGCCGATGAATATTTAAAATGGCTTGCAGGTTTTTTTCTTTCCCTGTGGGACGATACACATTCCCGCCGTTTAACTGCTTCATATCTTCCCCATTATTATGGCTGATAAAGTGGTTGACTATTAAAAGGTAAACATAAATTTAATATTTACTTAAATTATAATTAAGTAAATTAAAATAGCCAACAAGAATATTTAAGTCAATGTATTCACCTTATCAATGCATGAGCGACAACGCTGTTTTTAAGGTTAACCATAGTAAATGTGATGATTTTATTTGCAATCATTTTATGACAGCTATCATAGGTACCGTGCTTAACTAGCGCGTAGAGCGTACAGGATAGCGAAGCGATGTTCATCGCTGTTGGAGGATACGAATGAGAGAAAAGTACAAAATGCAGGCGGGCGGCGTTTTACTGAGCGAAATCGCCGCCTGCCGGAACTCCTCCCGGCGGGAGCCATAAGCGGTTAGCGGTACTGGACGATCAAACTTTGAATCTCCGGATGATCTTTTAACGACACGTGTCGTACCGTGGCGATTCCATTCATCAACGAAATAGCGTTTCCAGACGGTGTGGCGACTGTCTGCAAATGGGGGATATTATTCCGCAAACATGATACCTCGATATTGCGATCGTGAGGCGCAAGATTACAACCATATTCGACAATCTGGCCTTTGAAATGAATAACGCCTGCGGAGACCGGCGCGGTAGCAGCCAGCGCGGCTGATGAAGCTGACATCGCTGCACAAAACAGGTAGCAGCATAATGGTGATTTTTTCATCCTGTGAAACCTCACGTCCTGTGAGCATCCCCTTATTTTTTGGGGACTAACAAATCCCGTGTATTACTCTTTAATGTAAATACACAAACTACCTTAACTTTCGCAAGCTGAGATAAACAGCGCTATACGACAATTTTTATGTAAAAGAGTACGTCATAACGGCAGGTCAGGAGGGAAAGCGAGGCCGCTTAGCGGAAGGGGGGGCATAAGAAACAGCCAGTAAGAATAACTTACCGGCTGTTTTTACGGTTCGGCGCCTGGGCCGAATTAATCCTGCAGGTCGCCGCAGAAGCGATAACCTTCGCCGTGAATGGTGGCGATGATTTCCGGCGTATCCGGCGTGGATTCGAAATGCTTACGAATACGACGAATGGTAACGTCAACAGTACGGTCATGCGGCTTCAGCTCACGCCCGGTCATTTTCTTCAACAGCTCTGCGCGTGACTGAATTTTGCCAGGGTTTTCGCAGAAGTGAAGCATCGCGCGGAACTCGCTGCGCGGTAGTTTATACTGCTCGCCGTCCGGGCCGATCAGTGAACGACTGTTGATATCAAGTTCCCAACCGTTGAACTTGTAGCTTTCAACGCTACGACGCTCTTCGCTGACGGTACCCAGGTTCATGGTACGGGACAGCAGGTTGCGGGCACGGATGGTCAATTCGCGTGGGTTAAACGGTTTGGTGATGTAATCATCCGCGCCGATTTCGAGGCCGAGAATTTTGTCGACTTCGTTATCGCGGCCCGTCAGGAACATCAGCGCAACGTTAGCCTGTTCACGCAGTTCACGCGCTAACAGGAGACCGTTTTTCCCTGGCAGATTGATATCCATGATCACCAGGTTGATGTCATATTCAGAGAGGATCTGATGCATTTCCGCGCCATCTGTCGCTTCGAATACATCATAGCCTTCCGCTTCGAAAATACTTTTCAACGTGTTGCGTGTTACCAACTCGTCTTCAACGATAAGAATGTGCGGGGTCTGCATGTTTGCTACCTAAATTGCCAACTAAATCGAAACAGGAAGTACAAAAGTCCCTGACCTGCCTGATGCATGTCGCAAATTAACATGATCGGCGTAACATGACTAAAGTACGTAATTGCGTTCTTGATGCACTTTCCATCAACGTCAACAACATCATTAGCTTGGTCGTGGGTACTTTCCCTCTGGACCCGTCAGTGTCAAAAACGGCTGTCATCCTAACCATTTTAACAGCAACATAACAGGCTAAGACGTACCGGACACCTAATAAAACTACGCTTCGTTGACATATATCAAGTTCAATTGTAGCACGTTAACAGTTTGATGAAATCATCGTAGCTAAATGCTAGCTTTCATCACAAATTTGCAATATTCCAACTAGTTACGTAAGCCAACTAATAAATGTGATGAATCCAAAGAACAGGATCTATTTTAAATTAAATTATCCTAAATAAACAGCAGGATAACGATGTTCTGTTAACATAAACAGCAATAGTACAGATACGCAATAGTGTAGCGTCTTTTACGAAATCAAAAATGCTTTTTCAGTGATATCCGTTAAAATTTTGTAAATTTGCGAAGCGTAATATGCTTACAAACGCCAGCTAATTTCCTGTAAATTAGTCAAAAAGAGTAATGAAATGCGTGTAACAATCGTTCTTGTCGCTCCCGCCAGAGCGGAAAATATCGGCGCAGCCGCCCGGGCTATGAAGACCATGGGATTTACTGACCTGCGTATTGTCGACAGCCAGGCGCACCTGGAGCCCGCCACCCGTTGGGTCGCACATGGATCTGGAGATATTATTGATAATATTGAGGTTTTCCACACCCTTGCCGACGCGCTCCACGATGTGGATTTTACCGTCGCGACGACAGCTCGCAGCCGGGCAAAATTTCATTACTACGCTTCGCCCGCTGAACTGGTTCCCTTATTACAGGAAAAATCACACTGGATGCGTCATGCCGCGCTGGTTTTTGGCCGTGAGGATTCCGGTTTGACCAATGACGAGCTGGCGCTGGCGGATGTATTGACCGGCGTGCCGATGGCGGCGGATTACCCTTCGCTCAATCTGGGTCAGGCGGTCATGGTGTATTGCTATCAATTAGCAGGTTTAATGCAACAGACCACAGAATCCGTTGATATTGCTGATGAATCGCAGTTACAGGCGTTACGCGCGCGCCTTTTACGTCTGTTAACGACTCTGGAGGCGGCCGATGACCACAAATTAACCGACTGGCTACAACAGCGAATCGGCCTGCTGGGACAGCGAGATACGGTAATGTTGCACCGTTTGGTCCATGATATTGAAAAAAAACTAACAAAATAACGTGCTGTAATTTTTAAAATAATAAGAGATTACGTCTGGTTGCAAGAGATCATGACAGGGGGAATTGGTTGAAAATAAATATATCGCCAGCAGCACATGAACAAGTTTCGGAATGTGATCAATTTAAAAATTTATTGACTTAGGCGGGCAGATACTTTAACCAATATAGGAATACAAGACAGACAAATAAAAATGACAGAGTACACAACATCCATGAACCGCATCAGCACCACCACCATTACCACCATCACCATTACCACAGGTAACGGTGCGGGCTGACGCGTACAGGAAACACAGAAAAAAGCCCGCACCTGAACAGTGCGGGCTTTTTTTTCGACCAGAGATCACGAGGTAACAACCATGCGAGTGTTGAAGTTCGGCGGTACATCAGTGGCAAATGCAGAACGTTTTCTGCGTGTTGCCGATATTCTGGAAAGCAATGCCAGGCAAGGGCAGGTAGCGACCGTACTTTCCGCCCCCGCGAAAATTACCAACCATCTGGTGGCAATGATTGAAAAAACTATCGGCGGCCAGGATGCTTTGCCGAATATCAGCGATGCCGAACGTATTTTTTCTGACCTGCTCGCAGGACTTGCCAGCGCGCAGCCGGGATTCCCGCTTGCACGGTTGAAAATGGTTGTCGAACAAGAATTCGCTCAGATCAAACATGTTTTGCATGGTATCAGCCTGCTGGGTCAGTGCCCGGACAGCATCAACGCCGCGCTGATTTGCCGTGGCGAAAAAATGTCGATCGCGATTATGGCGGGCCTCCTGGAGGCGCGTGGACATCGCGTCACGGTGATCGATCCGGTAGAAAAATTGCTGGCGGTGGGCCATTACCTTGAATCTACCGTCGATATCGCGGAATCGACTCGCCGTATCGCCGCCAGCCAGATCCCGGCCGATCACATGATCCTGATGGCGGGCTTTACCGCCGGTAATGAAAAGGGTGAACTGGTGGTGCTGGGCCGTAATGGTTCCGACTATTCCGCCGCCGTGCTGGCCGCCTGTTTACGCGCTGACTGCTGTGAAATCTGGACTGACGTCGATGGCGTGTATACCTGTGACCCGCGCCAGGTGCCGGACGCCAGGCTGCTGAAATCGATGTCCTACCAGGAAGCGATGGAACTCTCTTACTTCGGCGCCAAAGTTCTTCACCCTCGCACCATTACGCCCATCGCCCAGTTCCAGATCCCCTGTCTGATTAAAAATACCGGTAATCCGCAGGCGCCAGGAACGCTGATCGGCGCGTCCAGCGACGATGATAATCTGCCGGTTAAAGGGATCTCTAACCTTAACAACATGGCGATGTTTAGCGTTTCCGGCCCAGGAATGAAAGGGATGATTGGGATGGCGGCGCGTGTTTTCGCCGCCATGTCTCGCGCCGGGATCTCGGTGGTGCTCATTACCCAGTCCTCCTCTGAGTACAGCATCAGCTTCTGTGTGCCGCAGAGTGACTGCGCGCGTGCCCGCCGTGCGATGCAGGATGAGTTCTATCTGGAGCTGAAAGAGGGGCTGCTGGAGCCGTTGGCGGTTACGGAGCGGTTGGCGATTATCTCTGTTGTCGGCGACGGTATGCGCACGCTACGCGGCATTTCAGCGAAATTCTTCGCCGCGCTGGCGCGGGCCAATATCAATATCGTGGCGATCGCTCAGGGATCTTCTGAGCGTTCCATTTCTGTGGTGGTGAATAACGACGATGCCACCACCGGCGTGCGGGTAACGCACCAGATGCTGTTCAATACCGATCAGGTGATTGAAGTGTTTGTCATTGGCGTCGGCGGCGTCGGCGGCGCGCTACTGGAACAGCTTAAACGTCAGCAAACCTGGTTGAAGAACAAGCACATCGATCTACGCGTGTGCGGCGTGGCGAACTCAAAGGCGTTGCTAACCAATGTGCATGGCCTGAATCTGGACAACTGGCAGGCGGAACTGGTGCAAGCGAACGCGCCGTTCAATCTGGGACGCTTAATTCGCCTGGTGAAAGAATATCATCTACTCAATCCGGTGATTGTTGATTGCACCTCCAGTCAGGCGGTGGCCGACCAGTATGCTGACTTCCTGCGTGAAGGATTCCATGTGGTGACGCCAAACAAGAAAGCGAACACCTCGTCGATGGACTACTACCATCAGCTACGTTTCGCCGCCGCGCAATCACGGCGCAAATTCTTGTATGACACCAACGTCGGCGCCGGTTTGCCGGTAATCGAAAACCTGCAAAACCTGCTGAATGCGGGTGATGAACTGCAAAAATTTTCCGGCATTCTTTCCGGGTCGCTCTCTTTTATTTTCGGTAAACTGGAAGAGGGGATGAGTCTCTCACAGGCGACCGCCCTGGCGCGCGAGATGGGCTATACCGAACCCGATCCGCGCGACGATCTTTCCGGTATGGATGTGGCGCGGAAACTGTTGATCCTCGCCCGCGAGACGGGCCGCGAGCTGGAGCTTTCCGATATTGTGATTGAACCGGTGTTGCCGGACGAGTTTGACGCCTCCGGCGATGTGACCACCTTTATGGCGCATCTGCCGCAGCTTGACGACGCGTTTGCCGCCCGTGTGGCGAAAGCTCGTGATGAAGGTAAGGTATTGCGCTATGTGGGCAATATCGAAGAGGATGGCGTGTGCCGCGTGAAGATTGCCGAAGTTGATGGTAACGATCCGCTCTTCAAAGTGAAAAACGGTGAAAACGCGCTGGCGTTCTACAGCCACTATTATCAGCCCTTGCCGTTGGTGCTGCGCGGCTACGGCGCAGGCAATGATGTGACGGCGGCGGGCGTGTTTGCCGATCTGTTACGGACCCTCTCATGGAAGTTAGGAGTTTAACATGGTGAAAGTGTATGCCCCGGCTTCCAGCGCGAACATGAGCGTCGGTTTCGACGTGTTGGGCGCGGCCGTCACACCCGTTGACGGCACGTTGCTGGGCGATGTGGTATCCGTTGAAGCAGCGGACCATTTCCGTCTGCATAACCTGGGGCGATTTGCCGATAAACTGCCGCCGGAGCCGCGTGAAAATATTGTTTATCAGTGCTGGGAACGTTTTTGCCAGGCATTGGGGAAAACCATCCCGGTGGCGATGACGCTGGAAAAAAATATGCCGATTGGTTCCGGGTTAGGGTCCAGCGCCTGTTCCGTCGTCGCTGCGCTGGTCGCGATGAATGAGCACTGCGGCAAACCGTTAAACGACACGCGTCTGTTGGCGCTGATGGGCGAGCTGGAAGGCCGTATCTCCGGCAGCATCCATTACGATAACGTCGCGCCGTGCTTTCTTGGCGGTATGCAGTTGATGATTGAAGAAAACGGCATTATTAGTCAGCAGGTGCCGGGCTTTGATGAGTGGCTATGGGTACTGGCTTATCCGGGCATTAAAGTTTCCACCGCAGAAGCACGGGCCATTTTGCCTGCGCAGTATCGCCGTCAGGATTGCATTGCGCATGGACGGCATCTGGCCGGTTTTATTCACGCCTGTTACTCGCGGCAGCCGCAGCTTGCCGCCGCGCTGATGAAAGATGTTATTGCCGAACCATACCGCGCGCGTTTACTGCCGGGCTTTAGCCAGGCGCGGCAGGCGGTGTCGGAGATCGGCGCGCTGGCGAGCGGGATTTCCGGATCGGGGCCGACGCTGTTTGCGCTATGCGATAAACCGGAGACGGCGCAGCGCGTCGCGGACTGGCTGAGCAAACATTATCTGCAAAATCAGGAAGGCTTCGTTCATATTTGCCGGCTGGATACGGCGGGCGCACGAGTAGTGGGATAATCAATGAAACTCTATAATCTGAAAGACCATAATGAGCAGGTCAGCTTTGCGCAGGCCGTCACGCAAGGACTGGGCAAACAGCAGGGACTTTTTTTTCCGCACGAACTGCCGGAGTTTAGCCTGACGGAAATTGATGAGATGCTCAACCAGGACTTTGTCAGCCGTAGCGCAAAGATCCTCTCGGCATTTATTGGCGATGAAATACCGCAGCAAATTCTGGAGGAGCGCGTCCGCGCGGCGTTTGCGTTCCCGGCGCCGGTAGCGCAGGTAGAAAGCGATGTCGGCTGCCTGGAGCTGTTCCATGGTCCGACGCTGGCCTTTAAAGACTTCGGCGGGCGTTTTATGGCGCAAATGCTGACGCATATCAGCGGCGACAAACCGGTGACGATTCTGACCGCAACGTCAGGCGATACCGGCGCGGCGGTGGCTCACGCGTTCTATGGCCTGGAAAATGTGCGGGTCGTCATTCTCTACCCGCGCGGTAAGATCAGTCCGTTGCAGGAAAAACTATTCTGTACGCTGGGCGGCAACATTGAAACCGTGGCGATCGACGGCGATTTCGACGCTTGCCAGGCGCTGGTGAAACAGGCATTTGATGACGAAGATCTGAAAACGGCGCTGGGGCTGAATTCGGCTAATTCGATTAATATCAGCCGCCTGTTGGCGCAAATTTGCTACTACTTTGAAGCCGTGGCGCAACTGCCGCAGGGGGCGCGTAACCAACTGGTGATCTCCGTCCCCAGCGGCAACTTTGGCGATTTGACGGCAGGGCTGCTGGCGAAGTCGTTAGGCCTACCGGTGAAACGTTTTATCGCCGCCACCAACGTCAACGACACGGTGCCACGTTTTCTGCATGACGGGAAGTGGGCGCCGAAAGCGACGCAGGCGACCCTGTCGAATGCGATGGATGTCAGCCAGCCGAATAACTGGCCGCGCGTGGAGGAGCTGTTCCGCCGTAAAATCTGGCGTCTGACTGAGCTGGGCTATGCGGCGGTAGATGATACTACGACACAGCAGACGATGCGCGAGCTGAAAGCGAAAGGTTATATCTCGGAACCTCATGCGGCGGTAGCGTATCGGGCATTACGCGACCAGTTAAACCCTGGCGAGTATGGCTTGTTTCTCGGAACGGCGCATCCGGCGAAGTTTAAAGAAAGCGTGGAGTCCATTCTGGGAGAAACGCTGGCCTTGCCTGAAGCGCTCGCCGAACGCGCCGACCTGCCGCTGCTTTCACATCATCTGCCTGCGGATTTTGCCGCCCTGCGTAAGCTGATGATGACCCGCCAGTAACCATTGCGCCCGGTGGCGCTGTCGCTTACCGGGCCTATGGGGTGGTGTCGATTTGTAGGCCGGATAAGGCGTAACCGCCATCCGGCGATGCCGTTACTGCTCGTAGCGTTTAAAGACCAGCTCGTCTTGTGTGGAGGTTTCTTCATCAAAGAAATACCCTTCACGGTCAAACGCGGTAAGCTGTTCCGGCTTCGTTAAGCGGTTTTCAATAATAAAACGGCTCATCAGTCCGCGCGCTTTTTTGGCGTAGAAGCTTACCACCTTAAACTTGCCGTTTTTCTCATCAAGGAACACGGGCTTAATCAGCTCGGCATTCAGTTTCTTCGGCTTCACCGATTTAAAATATTCCTCAGAGGCCAGATTCACCACCACCCGATCGCCCTGCGCCTCAAGCGCTTCGTTGAGCTTATCGGTAATGATATCGCCCCAGAATTGATAAAGATCTTTGCCGCGCGGATTCTCCAGGCGAATCCCCATCTCCAGACGATAAGGCTGCATTAAATCCAGCGGGCGCAATACGCCATACAAGCCAGAGAGCATACGCAGATGTTGTTGAGCAAAATCAAAATCCGCGTCGCTGAACGTTTCCGCCTGTAGACCGGTATAAACATCGCCTTTGAACGCCAGAATCGCCTGGCGTGCATTATCCGGCGTAAAATGAGGCTGCCAGTCATGAAAACGCGTGGCGTTGAGATCCGCCAGTTTGTCGCTAATTCCCATCAGCCTGGAAATTTGCGGCGCCGAAAGCTGGCGGGCCTGTTGAATAAGCTGCTGGCTGTGATCCAACAGCTCCGGCTGGGTATAGCGGGTCGTGGCCAGCGGGCTTTGATAATCAAGCGTTTTTGCAGGTGAAATCAGAATCAGCATATCCAGTCCTTGCAGGGAATTTTCTGCGACTTTAGCAAAAAAACGCCGCAGAGTTGACCGATGGTTGCGATTGTCGGCTTAATCGCGCGATGCCGCCTCCCAGGTATCTGGCGCCAGTTGTGGTTCGATATCCGGGAAGCGCCGCGGATCGAACTGCGGTCTTACGCCCAGTTTCCGTTGTCGCAGATAATCGCCGGCGAGGGTATACACCACCGGTGAGAGCAACAAAATCGCCGTCAGATTGGTAATGGCCATACAGGCCATGATCATGTCAGCGAGCTGCCATATCAGCGGAAAACTGATAAGCGTACCGGCGATAACCATGCCAAGCGTCGCAAGGCGTAATAGCCAGATAGCCTTTGCGTTATGTAACCGCAGAAAAAACAGATTGTTTTCGGCGTAAATATAGTTGGCGACGATAGAACTGAACGCGAACAGAATGACGATAAGCGCGACAAAACTGGCGCCCCATTCACCGGTCAACGAAACCATTGCATGTTGGAGAAGCTGAATGCCTTCTGTTGACGAGTGGGACGCGTGATTCCCCGCCAGCAGGATAATCATCGCGCTGGCGGTACAGATGATAATGGTGTCGCTGAATACGCCAATCATTTGCACAATCCCCTGCGCGACAGGGTGAGGGGGATACGACGTTGCCGCTGCGGCCGCATTAGGCGTTGACCCCATTCCCGCTTCATTAGAGAACATCCCACGCTGAAAACCGCTGGTAATAGCCTGAGTGAGCGTATATCCGGCTGCGCCTGCCGCGGCTTCCTGCCAGCCAAATGCGCTTTTGACTATCGAGGCGATAACGCCAGGCATTTGCTCAATATGCCAGAGGCAAATGAACACGCTGCCGGCGACCCACAATAACGCGATGAGGGGAATCAGCCATTGCATCAGGCGGGCAACGCCTTTTATGCCGCGAATGATAATTAACAGGGCACAGAACGCCAGAGCAATGCCGGAGATAAGCGGCGGAATGTTGAAGGCGAAATGGAGCGCGCGTGAGACGGCATTCGCCTGCACGCTATTAAAAATCAACCCGTAGGCGACGAGCAGAAAGAGGGCGAAAACCACGCCCATCCAGCGCATTCCCAGCCCACGCGCCATATACCACGCCGGGCCGCCGCGGAACTGGCCTGTCGGGTCACGTTCTTTATAAAGCTGGGCAAGCGAACACTCGGCGAAGGAGGTCGCCATGCCAATGATGGCCGAGACCCACATCCAGAATACCGCACCGGGACCGCCTGCGGCGATAGCCAGCGCCACGCCGGCCAGATTACCGCTGCCAATCCGCGCCGCGAGGCTGGTACACAGCGCCTGAAATGACGTCAGGCCGCCTGGCTGCGGGCTAAAGCTGCCTTTCAGACTGCGGCTAAATTGGCGAATATAACGAAATTGAATGAATCCGGTACGCCAGGTAAACCAACATCCTGCGCCGAGCAGCAGGTAAATCATTACCGAGCCCCAGAGTATTTCGTTAATAAAACTGAAAAACTCAGGCATTAACGTCCCTCTTGTTGATGCCGTCACGCTTTGATGATCCTGTATAAGCGTGACCCATGATGTAGATGACCTTGTCAGACTAATATTAACGGCAGTTTACCATAAATACGGCGGTATCCTTTAATTGCGCATCAACCGTCGGCAGATACGCAAACAGTGCACAAGGGCAGCCAGGTGCATGTAGGCGGTTGCGCTGTGAGTGCGTCGTGTTATCATCAGGGTAGACCGGTTACATCCCCTAACAAGCTGTTTAAAGAGAAACTCTATCATGACGGACAAATTGACCTCCCTTCGTCAGTTCACCACCGTAGTGGCTGATACCGGAGATATCGCGGCAATGAAGCTGTACCAGCCGCAGGATGCTACAACTAACCCTTCTCTCATTCTTAACGCAGCGCAAATCCCGGAATATCGTAAGCTGATTGACGATGCTGTCGCCTGGGCGAAACAGCAGAGCAGCGACCGCGCGCAGCAGGTTGTTGACGCGACCGATAAGCTGGCGGTGAATATTGGCCTGGAAATCCTGAAGCTGGTGCCGGGGCGTATTTCTACCGAAGTTGACGCGCGTCTGTCTTATGACACTGAAGCGTCTATCGCCAAAGCAAAACGTATCATTAAACTCTACAATGATGCGGGTATCAGCAACGATCGTATCCTGATCAAGCTGGCGTCCACCTGGCAGGGCATTCGCGCAGCCGAACAGCTGGAAAAAGAAGGCATCAACTGTAACCTGACGCTGCTGTTCTCCTTCGCGCAGGCGCGTGCGTGCGCCGAAGCGGGCGTCTACCTGATCTCGCCGTTCGTAGGTCGTATTCTTGACTGGTATAAAGCCAATACCGACAAGAAAGACTATGCGCCAGCTGAAGATCCGGGCGTGGTTTCCGTAACGGAAATCTACGAGTACTACAAACAGCATGGTTACGAAACCGTCGTTATGGGCGCAAGCTTCCGTAACGTAGGCGAAATTCTGGAGCTGGCGGGCTGCGACCGCCTGACTATCGCACCGGCATTGCTGAAAGAACTGGCGGAAAGCGAAGGGGCGATTGAGCGTAAGCTCTCTTTCTCCGGCGAAGTCAAAGCGCGCCCGGAACGCATTACCGAAGCTGAGTTCCTGTGGCAGCATCACCAGGATCCCATGGCGGTTGACAAACTGGCGGATGGTATCCGTAAGTTTGCGGTAGACCAGGAAAAACTGGAAAAAATGATCGGCGATCTGCTGTAATCATTAACGCGTGGCCCTGATATGGGTCACGCTACCTCTTCTGAAACCTGTCTGTCCTTCCCTTCGCAGTGTATCATTCTGTTTAACGAGACTGTTTAAACGGAATAATCATGGATACCTTACGTATTGGCTTAGTTTCTATCTCCGACCGCGCTTCAAGCGGCGTTTACCAGGATAAAGGCATTCCTGCGCTTGAGGAGTGGCTCGCTTCTGCGCTGACCACGCCTTTCGAGGTCCAACGGCGCTTAATTCCTGATGAACAGGAAATTATCGAGCAAACGTTGTGTGAACTGGTTGATGAGATGAGCTGTCATCTGGTGCTGACCACTGGCGGTACCGGTCCGGCGCGTCGCGACGTCACGCCGGACGCGACCCTTGCCATCGCCGACCGTGAAATGCCAGGTTTTGGCGAACAGATGCGCCAGATCAGCCTGCGCTTTGTGCCGACCGCCATTCTTTCCCGCCAGGTGGGCGTTATCCGTAAACAGGCGTTAATTCTTAATCTGCCTGGACAGCCAAAATCGATCAAAGAAACGCTGGAAGGCGTAAAAGCGGACGATGGCAGCGTTAGCGTGCCGGGCATTTTTGCGAGCGTGCCGTATTGTATACAGCTGCTTGACGGGCCGTATGTCGAAACCGCGCCGGAAGTGGTTGCCGCTTTCCGTCCGAAGAGCGCCAGACGTGAGAATATGTCGTCCTGACCGGAAGATACTGATAGTAGGGTTATTCCTCCCGGTGCGGGAGGAATAAAAGAGATTTAGTGCGCCTCGCCGATTGGCAGAATAGTGCGGCCAAATTGCTCGTTTAGCACTTCACCCATCGCCAGATAAATAGCGCTGGCGCCGCAAACCAGACCAACCCAGCCTGCGATATGGATAATGGCTTCGTTACCGGTGATATTGCCGACCGCCAGCAGAGCGAACAGTACGGTCAGGCTCAGGAAAACAAATTGCAGCGCGCGGGCGGCTTTCAGCGTACCGAAGAACATAAACAGCGTGAACACGCCCCACAGACCTAAATAAGCGCCGAGTAGCTGAGCGTCAGGCGCATCCGTCAGGCCCATTTTCGGCATCAGCAGGATAGCGACCAGCGTCAGCCAGAACGAACCGTAAGAGGTAAAGGCCGTTAAACCAAAGGTATTGCCTTTTTTATACTCCAGCAGACCGGCAAAAATTTGCGCGATACCGCCGTAGAAAATCCCCATCGCCAGAATAATACCGTCCAGGGCGAAAAAACCGGCATTGTGCAGGTTAAGCAGAATGGTGGTCATGCCGAAGCCCATCAGGCCCAGCGGTGCCGGATTAGCCAACTTAGTGTTGCCCATAATTCCTCAAAATCATCATAATTGAATGGTGAAATAGTTTCCCAGAATAACGAGTTCCGTATTCGGGGCGCGGCATAATAATCAGGGGGAAGAGGACTGTCTATGATCTAATAAGGGGGAAAAGAAAATATTTCCCCCAGTGAGGGCATTCACGCCTGAACGGCTGCCATCATTCGTCGCAGGCAGGCTATTTGCAACACCGCCGGAATAGTCACGCGATACGCGCTGCCGCTCATCGCTTTGACGCCGTTTAACGCCGCGCCGACCGGGCCGCCAAGACCTGCGCCGCGCAGCAATCCGTGACCCAGGATGCTCATTGCGGCATGGGTACGCAAAATGCGGGTAAGCTGGGTGGAAAGCAGGTGGGAGACCCCTTTTGCCAGACTGCGATCTTTCATGAGCAGCGGCAGCAGTTCTTCCAGTTCAGAAACTTTGGCGTCTACGGCTTGCAGAAATTCCTGCTTATGCGCCGCGTCCATCTTCTGCCAGGTATGACGTAAAAAATGCTCCAGCAGTTGCTGTTCTATTTCAAACGTCGACATGCTTTTATCTGCTTTGAGTTTTAGCCGTTTTGCGACATCCAGCAGAATCGCGCGGTACTGTTTTCCGTGTCCGCGCAATTTGTTGGCGATACTGTCGCCGCCGTAATGCTGAAACTCGCCGGCAATGAGCTGCCAGTTACGGCGGTGTTGCTCCGGGTGACCTTCCATCGCTTTGAACAGCTCGTTATGACTAAGGACGCTCGACAAGCGAGCCTTGCCCTTTTCGTTATGCGTCAGCAAACGGGCGAAATCGGCGAGTTGTTCTTCGCTACAATGCTGAAGAAAGTCTAAATCCTCGTCGTGTAAATAGGTGACGTTCATTTTCAGTCTGGCTTTTGGAATAGAAATAACAGCGATTAATCGTCGCCAATGACTTTAAGTCTCGCCATATCGGAAGAATTTACCGTATGGCCTGAGAAGGTAATCTTTGATACGCAGCGTTTGTTGTCGTTATCGCTATTAATATTGATCCAGCCTGTTGTCTGGCCCTCTTTGATTGAGGAAGGGACGTTCAGGCTTTGGCTGGCGCTACGCGCAGTTTTAAAATAGACGGATGCGCCGCTAAGTTCGATGTCGCCGTGATCCGCCGTGAGTTGAATGCGCTTCACGATGCGGCAGACGGGAATTTTCAGCGTGAGATCGTTCGTTTCATTTCTGGGCATGGCAATAACACCCAGTATTTTATGGTCGTTCGCGTGCGCGACGCTACTTAACGCCAGGCCGAAAAGCAGGCCGGCGGAAATCGTTAACACAGATCGCATGAAATTTCTCTTTGACGGGTTCAATAAGCAATTACCGTCTATCATACTCTGCTCATGGCAACGATTCAGTTTTGTAATCTTTTCTTTTTATTACAATTTTTCTGTGAATAGTATTCGTTGTTTAATTTATTTCATGAATGTTTGTTTGCCTGGTTTTCCATCGCGCCCTCTCGTCACTAAAAAATTTTTTCATCTCCCCCTTGATGACGTGGGTTACGACCCCATCTTGTAGTCAACCGCAGTGGTGAGTCTGAAAAAAAACGATTCAGGGTAGTTGAAACCGCACGTTTCGCCCTTATTACAGATTCACAACCACATGATGACCGAATTTTTAGTGGAGACGTTTAGATGGGTAAAATTATTGGTATCGACCTGGGTACTACCAACTCTTGTGTAGCGATTATGGATGGAACGCAGGCACGCGTGCTGGAGAACGCCGAGGGCGATCGCACTACGCCTTCTATCATTGCTTATACCCAGGATGGTGAAACTCTGGTTGGTCAGCCGGCTAAACGTCAGGCAGTGACAAACCCGCAAAACACCCTGTTTGCGATTAAACGCCTGATTGGCCGCCGCTTCCAGGACGAAGAAGTTCAACGTGACGTTTCTATCATGCCGTACAAAATCATCGGCGCCGACAACGGCGACGCATGGCTTGATGTGAAAGGTCAGAAAATGGCGCCGCCGCAGATTTCTGCCGAAGTGCTGAAGAAAATGAAGAAAACGGCTGAAGATTATCTGGGCGAACCGGTAACTGAAGCGGTTATCACCGTACCGGCTTACTTTAACGATGCGCAGCGTCAGGCTACCAAAGATGCTGGTCGTATCGCGGGGCTGGAAGTTAAACGTATCATCAACGAACCGACTGCCGCAGCGCTGGCTTACGGTCTGGATAAAGAAGTCGGCAACCGTACTATCGCGGTTTACGACCTCGGTGGTGGTACTTTCGATATCTCTATTATCGAAATCGACGAAGTTGATGGCGAAAAAACCTTTGAAGTTCTGGCAACCAACGGTGATACCCACCTGGGTGGTGAAGACTTCGATACCCGCCTGATCAACTACCTCGTTGACGAGTTTAAGAAAGATCAGGGCATTGACCTGCGTAACGATCCGCTGGCCATGCAGCGCCTGAAAGAAGCCGCAGAAAAAGCCAAAATCGAGCTGTCTTCTGCGCAGCAGACCGACGTGAACCTGCCGTACATTACCGCAGATGCCACCGGTCCGAAACACATGAACATCAAAGTGACTCGTGCGAAACTGGAAAGCCTGGTTGAAGATCTGGTAAACCGTTCTATCGAGCCGCTGAAAGTCGCACTGCAGGACGCTGGCCTGTCCGTGTCTGATATCAACGACGTGATCCTCGTCGGCGGTCAGACCCGTATGCCAATGGTGCAGAAAAAAGTGGCTGAGTTCTTTGGTAAAGAGCCGCGTAAAGACGTTAACCCGGACGAAGCTGTGGCTATCGGCGCAGCGGTACAGGGCGGCGTATTGACCGGCGATGTGAAAGACGTACTGCTGCTGGACGTTACCCCGCTGTCTCTGGGTATCGAAACGATGGGTGGCGTGATGACTCCGCTTATCACCAAAAACACCACCATCCCGACCAAGCACAGCCAGGTGTTCTCTACTGCGGAAGACAACCAGTCTGCGGTAACCATCCATGTGCTACAGGGTGAGCGTAAACGTGCGTCTGATAACAAATCTCTGGGTCAGTTCAACCTGGATGGCATCAACCCGGCGCCGCGCGGTATGCCGCAGATCGAAGTTACCTTCGATATCGATGCTGACGGTATCCTGCACGTCTCCGCGAAAGACAAAAATAGCGGTAAAGAGCAGAAGATCACCATCAAGGCATCTTCTGGTCTGAACGAGGAAGAAATTCAGAAAATGGTTCGCGATGCAGAAGCGAACGCTGAATCCGACCGTAAGTTTGAAGAGCTGGTTCAGACCCGTAACCAGGGCGACCATCTGCTGCACAGCACCCGTAAGCAGGTCGAAGAAGCAGGCGATAAACTGCCGGCTGATGACAAAACCGCTATCGAGTCTGCCCTGAGCGCGCTGGAAACTGCCCTGAAAGGCGAAGATAAAGCCGCTATCGAAGCGAAAATGCAGGAACTGGCGCAGGTTTCCCAGAAACTGATGGAAATCGCTCAACAGCAACATGCGCAGCAGCAGGCTGGCTCCGCTGACGCTTCTGCAAACAACGCGAAAGATGACGACGTTGTCGACGCTGAGTTTGAAGAAGTAAAAGATAAAAAATAATCGCCCTTTGAACGGGTAATTACTGGCACGGGCGAAGAGGTTTCCTCTCCGCCCGTGCATGCATGTTAAGGGCAGATAAAAAGAGATGGCGAAAAGAGATTACTACGAGATTTTAGGCGTTTCCAAAACAGCGGAAGAGCGTGAAATCAAAAAGGCGTATAAGCGCCTGGCCATGAAATATCATCCGGACCGCAATCAGGGTGATAAAGAGGCCGAAGCTAAATTTAAAGAGATTAAAGAAGCCTATGAAGTGCTGACCGATGCGCAAAAACGCGCAGCCTACGATCAGTATGGTCACGCCGCGTTTGAACAAGGCGGTATGGGCGGCGGATTTGGCGGCGGCTTTAATGGCGGCGCTGATTTCAGTGATATCTTTGGTGACGTTTTTGGCGATATCTTTGGCGGCGGGCGTGGTCGCCAACGTGCGGCGCGTGGGGCTGATTTGCGTTATAACATGGATCTCACCCTGGAAGAAGCGGTGCGTGGCGTGACCAAAGAGATCCGTATTCCGACGCTGGAGGAGTGCGACGTTTGCCACGGCAGCGGCGCGAAAGCTGGCACGCAACCGCAAACCTGTCCGACCTGTCATGGTTCTGGTCAGGTACAGATGCGCCAGGGATTCTTTGCTGTACAGCAGACCTGCCCACACTGTCAGGGACGCGGTACGCTGATCAAAGATCCGTGCCATAAATGTCACGGTCATGGGCGTGTTGAAAAGAGTAAAACTCTGTCCGTTAAAATCCCGGCGGGCGTGGATACCGGCGATCGTATTCGTCTGGCAGGCGAGGGCGAAGCGGGCGAGCATGGCGCACCGGCAGGCGACTTGTACGTTCAGGTCCAGGTGAAACAACACCCTATTTTCGAGCGTGAAGGCAATAATCTTTATTGCGAAGTGCCGATCAACTTTGCGATGGCGGCGCTGGGCGGTGAAATTGAAGTGCCGACGTTAGATGGTCGCGTGATGCTGAAAGTACCGAGCGAAACACAAACGGGCAAGCTGTTCCGTATGCGCGGCAAAGGCGTGAAGTCCGTACGTGGTGGCGCGCAGGGCGATTTGCTGTGCCGTGTGGTGGTTGAAACGCCGGTCGGTCTGAGCGAAAAACAGAAGCAATTGCTAAAAGATCTTCAGGAAAGTTTTGGCGGCCCGACGGGAGAGAAAAACAGCCCGCGTTCAAAAAGCTTCTTTGACGGCGTGAAAAAATTCTTTGACGATTTGACTCGCTAATCTTTTTCCCGTTGTATTTTTCTTCAGCCCGGGTGTATATCCGGGCTTTTTTCTGCCTGTACGCGCCCAGGCCTCTGTTAAACGCATCGTATCCTCTCATTTGTTGATATTTTGTTTTTACTGATAAACAAATTGATGTTAATCAGCAGTTTTGTATACGCTTATTCTTTAAAAAAACGTGATGTGATGACATTAATGATTGCTTTTTTAGATGCTGTGAATTGATTTATCTTGAGTATTATCTATATTGCTTTTTTTAGTTTCCGGAGGCAGACAGCGAATGGGATCGAAAGGTGCCAACAAGAGCTTTGATTATAATTTAATCAAAATTCTTGACGCTGTTATTTTGTCAGGAAATGCGGCTATGGCGGCAAAAAAGTTAGGTATTACACCGGCTGCCGTTTCTCTGGCGTTAAAGCGCCTGCAGAGTTATTACCCGGAAGAACTGTTTAGCAGAGGGAAAGGCGGGCTCATCCCCACAGCTAAGGCTGTCGACATTCACCAAAATTTCAGTCAGGTGATGAAACTGGTGGATGACACCTTTCTCTGTAATAGTAAAAAAGATGAAGCGTTCCAGATAACGTTATTAGGCAGTGATATTGTTGAAAGCTATTATCTTTCTCAGCTCTATAATAGCGATATATTTGACCGTATTTTGATAAATCATTTCACTGTCAGAAATATGAGTCGGGAGCATATCAGCGAACTTCTGTTTACTGCGCAAGGCGATCTGTTGATTAGTGCCGAACCTTTGCTGGAGTCCGGCATAGAGAATCAAATTATTGATAGTTTTAAATCATTTGTTTGTATCTGTAGCAGTAAACACATGCTGAGTACCCTCTCACAACTGTCGCTACATCATTTTTATTCTTCGCGTCATGCGTTATATCAGCCGGGGATGGGGGCTTCAGTGATATATCATGATAGCGAATTATTTAAGGATGAGCTTTACTATACTGGCAGGCGTATTGTCGGCTATCGCAGTGATTCGCTTAACGGTTTGATGAGCATGATCGAACGAACCTCATTGATTGCATTGATGCCTTTGAAATTAGCGCTTTTTTATAAAAATCATCGTAAATATGACATTAAATTTATTCAGCCTCCGCCCGAACTGGCTTTGAAGTCAGTTCAGGTCTATGCATCCTGGAATAAAAATAGTAGAAATATATCGACGATTAATGAGATGGTAAGTATGTTACAAACGCTTTCCTCCTTCCGTCGCTAATACACCTCATTTTTACGCTTTGATTTAATATGGTTTTAAATGATGTGCTTTGATTTTCACCCGCCTGACAGGGCGCTTACACTCCTTGTGTTAATTATTCATTTATAATGATTTCGGAGTGTTAAAATGTCTATTCCCAACCATGTGTCGACAACGGAAGTTGTGCTATTGGAGCTAGAGATCTTACTCACTATTATTTCGATTGGCGCGTGGGGAGGCTTTGTCAGCTATCTTTTACGCAAAGATAAGACAGAATATAATAGTTCTCATGAAAGTATAAAATATTGCTTAACGCAGATCGTGATTTCTTGCTTCACCAGCTTCTTGTTAAGCGCGATTGCGATCGAAAAAGAATGCAGTTTCAACATTGTTCTGTTGGCGGCAGGCTTAGGCGGTGTTTTCGCGAGTCCGATCTTAAAAATTCTTGGGCGGCGGATTAAAAAAATTATCGAAGGAAATAATTCAGATTAATTATCATTCGCGGTATCAGGCTCATCCGTGAGCCTTTTACGCGTTTTTTTTCAGCCGGGTCTAGGTCACTCTATTCTTGATCCAGCCATAAATAAATTGTTCGTTATTGTGGTTTTTCTCAGCAACGTTTAAGTAGTACGTGCCCTGACTGCAATTGAGGGCTTTCACCAAAACGGCTTCCCCTTCCTGGCCTCGCCAGGCCAAATAATGTTCGAGAGCGGCAAGCGTCCGCGGGCCAATATTGCCATCCACATGAATATCCGGGTAGCGTTTACCTTCGTGATTAAAGACGTTCAACCAGCGTTGCAGCCACGCGCTAGGGTGGTAAGCGCCTATGTTGACTGCCGCATCGCACAGCTCGAAGGAGACTGGCCACGATAGCGTCGAGATGACGTCAAAACCTGGTTTTATCCAGTAATCCTCTTCAAGAATCGCGTAGGCTTCAGCGTGGGTCAGATCCCGCATATCGCCAGCATAGCCATGCGCTCGCGCCGTGGCTTCGGTAATGCCCCAATGGGTGGCGCCGCCTTTATCTTTAGGGTTAAATACGTAACCGCCTTCAAGCGCAATAATTCCATCTATAATTGGATTCATCTTCCCTTTCCTTCGCTTAGTGAATATGCAGATACATGAGAGAACCTAACGTTACTGAAAATACGGTCGTCAGGGCAGCGATGGTTTGCCGTACAATCTGTTTTTTTCTTCCCTTTGTTTCGCTATCCGTCGCGATAATGGCGATATCACTATTCACTTTGAGACCTTGTCTTGGAATGGTAATAAAAAGATCGTTAATACCAAGCGCTTTAAGGTCACGTCTGATTAAATAGAGAATCTGCGTTAGATTTGCATCATTAACATAGTGGCTTCGACTTCCCCATAACGCAGTGGTTATTTTTTGTCGCTCGATAATCTCCAGATGAGCATTCTCGATGATGAAACTGAGGCATTTGGCTCTCATCGCAGTCATTTTAATAACCTGTGAATTTGAGACCGTCCTTAGTTCATATTTACCTTCATTGTAAATGCAGTTGCTATTAATGATATAAGTTTTCATAACGTCTTCCTTTAGAAATGTACATCCTGGTTGTCTGTGGTGACTATATTGTATGAGAAATGTCTTAATCCAATAAATGTCACTGGTTTTATTGTATTGTCATTGTCTATAGCGAGTGTAATCACATTATTTCATTGAAATTAAATGATATTTAATTACATGATAAATGATATTTACTATGCTCTCACCAGAACGGACTAAGCGGGCGCTGAGAGATGTTGTTTTCTCTTCGACAGACGGTGTTGTTAACCTCATTTTTATGATTTTTATATCATCTAAAAAGATGATGTTTTGTGATTAGCTATTTTTTATGCCTGTAACGATTATGGACCCCGCAGAACGAGCTGCGACAATTTTGAAACGTAAAAGGAAATTTGAAAATGGCTACAAGCAAACTGATTCAAGGCGATACAATTACTGAAACTACTCATGCAGCGAATGGTTTTGACCCTGCAACAAGCGATGATAAAATAAGCTATACTTCCGCTCGTGTTGCGAAACCGGTATACAATAAATATAAAAATTCCACGACTAAACCGAAGGTATTCGGTTATTACACCGACTGGTCACAGTATGACAGCCGTCTGCAAGGCAATATGTCCGAACCAGGCCGTGGTTATGATTTAACCAACGTTTCACCGACGGCTTATGACAAACTGATTTTCGGCTTTGTTGGCATCACCGGTTTCAGAAAAATTGATAAAGAAGACCGCGACGTCGTAGCAGAAGCGGCAGCACAGTGCGGCAAAGTGAAATATGAACCGACCTTCCTCGATCCGTGGGGTGATTTCCAGTCTTATATCAACCTGGGTTTTGAAACCAGCGGCTGGGATGTTGATCCGAAAACCGTGACCCAGGCTAACGCCAAAGGTATGCTGGGCGCGCTGCGTGATATGCAGGCAAAAGCGAAAGCCGCAGGTCACACGCTGGCGCTCTCCATGAGTATCGGCGGCTGGAGCATGAGTAACGGGTTCCACGAAACCGCCGCTTCTGACTCTTCTCGTAAAACTTTCGCCAAAGGCGTGGTGAAACTGTTCAAACAGTTCCCGATGTTCAGCGAAGTGGATATTGACTGGGAATACCCGAACGATGAAGGGGCGGGCAACCCGTTTGGTCCGGAAGATGGCGCTAACTACGCGCTGCTGATTGCCGAACTGCGTAAACAGCTGGATTCCGCGGGTCTGAGCAATGTGAAAATCTCTATTGCCGCTTCTGCTGTCACTACTATTTTTGACTATGCGAAAGTAAAAGATCTGATGGCTGCTGGCCTGTATGGTATCAACCTGATGACCTATGACTTCTTCGGTACGCCGTGGGCGGAAACGCTGGGCCACCACACTAACCGCAAAGCGCTGGAAGAGGGCGGCTGGGCTGTCGAAACTATCGTTGATCACCTGCTGGCGGAAGGTTTCTCCGCTGACCGTATCAACATCGGTTATGCCGGCTATACCCGTAACGCTCGTCAGGTAGAAATTGAATCCCTGTCGCCGCTGAAAGGTTCTTACAACCCAGGTTCTGGCGTTACTACCGGTTCCTTCGAATCCGGCACCAGCGAATGGTATGACGTCATTTATAGCTACCTGGATCTGGAAAACCAGAAAGGCCGTAACGGTTTCAACGTTTACACCGACCAGGTCGCTGATGCTGACTACCTGTATAGCCCGGAATCCAAACTGTTTTTATCCCTGGATACGCCGCGTACCGTCAAAGCAAAAGGCGAATATGCAGCGAAACTGGGCCTGGGCGGCGTGTTTACCTGGACTATCGATCAGGACAACGGCGTGCTGGTTAACGCCGTGCGTGAAGGTCTGGGTTATGAAATCGAATCTGAAGTTATCGATATGGAACCGTTCTACTTTGAAGGTATCAATGTAGAAAAAGATGAAGAGCAGAGCGACAGCGACGACGCGCAGAAGGTCAACCACGCGCCGAAAGCGGCGATTGAACTGCTGGTCGTAGGCGGATCTACGGTACAGCTGTCTGGCGCAGGTTCTTCTGATGAAGATAACGATGAGCTGTCCTTTAGCTGGGGCGTGCCTTCTCAAATCACTGTGGCAGACAAAACGGCTGAAATCATTGAGGTTGTGGTACCGGAAGTTAGCGAAAAAACAGCCTTCCAGTTCACCCTGTTTGTACGCGACTGCTACAACGAACCGTCCTCTCAACAGCGCTTTGTTCTGACGGCTGTGCCTGCGCTATCTCAGGTTCAACCGGAACCGGAAGAGGAAGAAGAGATTATCGTTCCTGTACCGGACGAGGAAGAAGATACCACGCCGGCTGAGGATGATACGCCAGCAGATGACAAAACGTCACCTTACGCGCAGTGGGATGCTTCTACCGTTTATGGCGCAAACTGGGGTTCTTTCGAAATCGTTAGCTGGAAAGGCCATAACTATCAGGTGAAATGGTGGTCTATGGGCGACCAGCCTGACCTGAACTGCGGTGTCGGCGGTGCATGGACCGATCTTGGCGCTTACTAATACACGGCATTAAGCACGATGTATTGGGCTTCATGATTCAAGCCCCGGTTTACCGGGGCTTTTCTCCACCAGGGACAGAGGAAGAGCAGACCATGACCATTTCCATCCATGCCAGCGCATTTGACGTCAACAGCTGGTATCAAAAAATCACCTTAACCTTCATCAATGAGAGCGGTAATGCGGTCGATATGAACCATGCCGCAATATCATTCACGGCTTCCGGGCACATCGATCCATGGGGAAATAGCGGCGGTACGCTCAAAGGGAACCTGCCGCTTACGCTGAATGAGAGTTCGTATGGCACGCTGGAAACTAACAACATCATCATTAATAACAGCGATGCATTACTTCTTCAGCCGGGCGAACGCGGGACGCTCTCTTTCAGCCTCGCGGCGACGCAGGTGCCGGTAAAAATGTCCGCCATCACCTTGACGCTGGCGTCATCGTCATCCGAAGACACAGAGTCTGAAACCCCATCCGATCAGGAGACGCCAGCGATACCCGCCGCAGACGAACAACCCGCCGAACCCGATGTGCCGGAAAAGGACAATGACCTTCAGGAACGCGGCCTTACGCTTAACGTTAGCGAGTTGAATGCCGCGAGTTGGTATCAACGCGTCACCTTTACGCTGACCAACCTCTACGCTCAGGCGGTAGATCTCAATCAGCTTCAACTGAATTTTACGGCCAGCGCGCACCCCGATCCCTACAGTCCGTTTCAGGGAACAATGCTGGGGAATCAGGCCGTGACGCTGGCCAGCGATGGGGGATGGCCCATCGAGAAGAATACCATCACCATTAATCATGACGGCGCGCTGATGCTGGCGGCGGGGGATACCGCCGAATTACAGTGCTATCTGGCTGCCACGCAGATGCCAGTTGCCATCAGCGATTTGAGCGCGACGTTGGCCCATGACCCTGCCCGTCAGGGAAAAATTTGCGTTCATTTTCCTGCCATGACGCAGACCGTGGCGCTCAAACCGGCAATTGAGCTGCTGTTTCCTGCCGGCGAAACCCGGCGCTTTGTCGGTGAGTGGGGCGAGGTTCTGACAATAGGCGATCTTAGCGCAGGAACGTATCGGCTTACCGTACCGGTACTGGCGAATAATGAGATGCAAATCGCGCCAGTCGAGTCCTCTTTTACCGTTACGCTGCAATCCGGCGATGCCGCCGCGCAGGTCCAGGTATCCTGTCTGCCAATTGTCCGTTATGCCAGCGCGCGTCTGATGATTGACGCCCCTGCGCTTGGTAATGCGAAATTGACCGTTGATATCGCCGATGCTACGCAAGCGGATGAGCGTACTGTCACGCTTATCGCCAACCAACCGCAGTTAATCACCCGGCTACTGGCGGGGCACCATTATACGGTTAATCTGCAGCCAGCGATGATTAATAACCGCTTTATATCGGCCCCCATACAGCTTACGGGGTTTATCCCTGCTGCGGCGCAGGTTGCCGAGGTTGCTGTCGCTTACCAACAGTCAGCGCTCGACACGGCGAGTTTCGTGACGGTGGATGCCACTATACTGGGTCTGCCCGATGGCGTCGCGCCGCAGCGTTATCTGTTCAGCAGCGGTAAATATCAATACTCATTAATGCTGGAGAGCGGCAGCGATCGGCAGACGTTGGCATTACGCTTTGCGCCCGGGCTGTATGATGTTCAGACGGACGATATTTTCATCGACAGCGTGCCGTGGCGTTGTGAACAGGCCGGGCCGCTACGGTTGTTGCAAAAGGTCAACCATGTGGCGCTGGAGTTTCTGCCCGGCGTGACGCTACAGGTAAAAGGTTGGCCTGATTACCTTGCTCATGGCGGCGTGACGGTTAACGCGCCAGAGACGGTTTCTCTTTATCGCGATATACCGTTTAGCGCGTTGTTTAAATACGATGGTTTTGACGGCGGCGGCGATCCGGTTCCGGCCGCGGAGGTTGACGTGAACGGGGATGGTTTTCTGGATTACGCGACGTTACCGATCCATAAAACCGTTGCGCTGGTGCGCCAGATAGAAAAAGAAGCCGGGCGTAGCATCATGCCGGTAATGGTCATTTATACCGCGAATGCCAGCGGCGGTAGCGCGCTGGCGGATTTACAGGATGCGCAAAAGCTACGTAACCATTTTGGTAACTTTATTACCCAGTGTCTGGCGGCGCAGTCATACAAAGATGAGACGCATCCTGTCCCGGCCACCTTTGTGCTTAACCCGGATTTTCTCGGGGCACTACAGCAAGGACCGTATGGCTATACCGTAGTACGGCAAAAAAACAGTGTGCCGGTGAATGCCCAACTGGCGGCGGCGATACAAGCATTACCGGCGATGGCTGGCTTTATCGCGCCTTCGTTGCCGACGTTTAGCGACGATCTCTACGGCTATATTCAGGCGGTGAACTATCTTGTTCGTCAGTTTGCCCCGGATGTGGCTTTTGGCTGGCAGACGAATGTCTGGGCGACAGGAACGGCGGACTGGGTGCTGCGCGATACCGCTGATCCGGTAGCTGAAGGGCAGGCGATCGCCGGATTTATTCATGAACTGGGCGTTTATAGTGGAGAATATGCGCCGGACTTTATTGCGTTTGATAAATTTGAGCGTGACTGTTTCAGTCCTGATGCGCTTGCCCACTATGGCTGGAATGCGACATGCTGGCTTAATTACCTGGCGATGGTCAAACAGGTGACGAAAGCGCTGCTGACGCCCGCCATGCTGTGGCAAATCCCTGGCGGCCATATGCCTACAGTAGAAGAGGGCGTCAGTAAAGTCAGCGCTGCGCACTTTGCATCCGGCGGAACCTTTTTTATGGGTGACGCCCGTATTGGCAGCGATCCTGACACGCTCTCTTTGCAGCTACTCAATACGGCCTTAAATAGCGCGACTTACGGCGTCCCGACCGTCGGCGACTTTTTACGTAAAGATAAAGGGTATGACTGGGGCCAGATGCAGGCGCTGAACCTACCGGACTTTAACGTCTTTTCGATCTTATGGGGCGGTGGTTCTACTATCAGTATTACGACAATCCATTCTAACGGTGAAGACGGCGGCTGGCTGGCGGATAAAATGGTAGAGTATTATGCTGCTCCACGCTATTTCAGATAATATCACTGCTTATTTGCATTAATCTGGACTATTAGTTTGAGATTCGAAGGCGTGCTCTTTCGAATCTCTTTTCCTGCGCCCCCTGATCTCTCATTCTTTATGCGTAATTCGTTATTAATTTTCTGTAATCATTTTGTATTAAGAATTGTCTTAATCTTAAAAATATTGCGTATTAGTGCCTTGTGAATACAGAAATACTGCATAGCGATGTTATTTATTATTAATTTAAGTACTTTTTGAGAGGTTATACTGTGGCGCTACATTGAGTAGACAACCGTTAATGAAAAAAATGATGAACGACGCTTTTGCTAAAGATAATAATGAGAATTCATTACACTCTTTTCTTTTTTCTCAGCAGGCTAAACCTCACGCGGCGATTGATGCCTTATTTTCGGCCTTGTTGCCATTTGGTCAACCGTTTACGCTGGGTATCGGCGATGAGTTTTATTTACAGGCAAACGATGAACACTACATTGTATTACTGGAGTCAGGCGTTGTTTCTTTCTGTCATAATGACAAACGACTCCATATATCTTCATCGTTTGCGCCATCGGTCGTGGGTATGGTTGACAGCTATGGCGCTACCTATAACGTCCCCGCGCGACCGGAACACTTTTTGCTTGCAGAAACGGTTTGTACCGGTAGATTTGTTCGCCTGCCGGATTTTATAAAAATCGCCGATGAATGCGATTTGTGGCACGACGTGGCCCGTTGTCTGGCTTACCGTCTGATGGTGATGAGCGCGCGCGATCGTGAATTAGTCGGCGTCGATTCTTATCTGAAAGTTCGGGCGCTGCTGACTGAAATCTGGGCTTATCCACAGGCCTACCGGGAAAGCATTATCGTGTTGAATTTTATTCAACGGCGTACCGGGATATCGCGCAGTCGGACCATGAAGATTCTGTCTGAACTAAAAAAAGGCGGGTATATCCATATTGATAATGGGCGGCTGACGGCGCTCGGAAAACTGCCAGTGGCGTATTAATGTACTATACGCAACGATATATTTACATATCTCGACTGAATTTGCCTGATATCGTTAATAGAATGTTTTACTGAAGATTGTTATGAAGGCTATTTTTAAAAAGTCAATATGGCTAAAGGAGATAGGCCGAACGACTGGTGTAAAGTTAATATAAAACAAGAGGTTATGCCTGGTCCTATAAAACCAAATGTCGATGATTGCAACTTGCCGTTGGCTTGCTAATAATTAATAACATCGTTATCTCATTATAACGTAAAGATTAACTCACGACGTTGAGTGGCTGTTTTATTGCCTCTGACATTTATATCAGAACAAGAAGACACTTTTTTTCGCATAAGAAAAAGTCGTGATATTGCTGTGAAGAAATATCAGCAGCCGTTTCGTTAAAAAATGTGATTACCCTCATTTTTATATTTAAAAGGAGCTTGAATGAAAAAGCCTGTACTAGCATTAATGGTCTCTGCAATTGCCTTTGGCGGAATGTTGTCCACCGCGCAAGCGGATACTACAACCGTCACTGGCGGTACGGTAAATTTTGTTGGACAGGTCGTTGACGCCGCCTGTTCTGTTTCCGCTGACTCTGTCGATCAGACCGTGACATTAGGCCAGGTTCGCGCCAGTAAATTAACCGAGGCCGGTATGGTGGCGAATCAAAAAGAAGATTTCACCATTAAACTGGAAGACTGCGATACTCAGACCAGCCAGAATGCGGCGGTGATTTTTAATGGCCAACAGGACGCAAACCAGCCGGGGTCGCTGGCGAATACCGCTGGGGCAGGTTCGGCGACGAATGTGGCATTACAACTTTATGGACCAGATGGCCAGGCGCTGAATATCGGTGAATCGTCCAGTACTGTTACCTTGAACGATGGCGAAAACGTTATTCCGCTTAGCGTGGATTATATCGCTACCGGTACGGCGACTGCCGGTAATGTTACCGCGACGGCGACATTTAGCATGGTTTATTCCTGATTCCTTATCGGGATTTTTTTCTCGTCTGTTGGGAGGCGAGAAAGGGGAGTTACGCGCGTCACTGCGCGTAACAAACCGACGGCATCAGGATATTACGCAGATGAAAAAAAACGTACCGATTTTCCTTCGATTATTGCTACTGCTGTCGGCGGCCGGCCTGTCGTTTGCCGCGCAGGCGGGAGGCATTGCGCTGGGCGCGACCAGGGTGATTTATCCGCAGGGAAGTAAGCAAACCTCCTTGCCGATTATTAATTCTTCTGCCAGCAATGTTTTTTTAATTCAGTCATGGGTCGCCAATGCCGATGGTTCACGCTCGACGGATTTTATCATTACGCCGCCTCTCTTTGTGATCCAGCCTAAAAAAGAAAATATATTACGTATTATGTATGTCGGGCCGTCATTACCGACCGATCGCGAAAGCGTATTTTATTTAAACAGTAAAGCGATACCCTCTGTCGATAAAAATAAATTGACCGGCAACTCCCTGCAAATTGCGACGCAAAGCGTGATTAAGCTATTTATTCGCCCGAAAAATCTGGCGGAGGCGCCAGCTCATGCCCCGTCGACGCTTCGCTGCCGTAACGAGCGCGGCCAGCTAACGATTACTAACCCTTCGCCGTACTACGTTTCGATGGTTGAACTGTACAGCGCGGGGAAAAAACTGCCGAATACTATGGTACCGCCGAAAGGCGCGATCACTCTCCCGGCGACGCCCGGCCAGATATCTTTGCGCACGGTAAACGATTTTGGCGCAACGACGCCAGCACGCGTTTGTCCAGCTTCATGATGTTATGCGTAATCAGCTTTTCATGACGCGATATTACTCCAGCGTAACTAAACCCGTATTAACCCCGCTGGCGTTGGCTATCGCACTGGCGCCTGCGCCGGGGTGGGCGGAAAACTATTTCAACCCGGCATTTCTGTCTGACGACCCGTCTGCGGTGGCCGACTTATCGACCTTTTCCCGTAATGCCCAGGCGGCGGGGATGTATCGCGTTGACGTTTACCTGAACAATACGTTTCTCGCGACCAGAGACATTGCCTTCCAGGCGGTGAAAACGACGGGAAAAAGCGCGCCCACCGATGACAGCGGATTACGCGCCTGCCTGACGCCTGAAATGCTTAAAAATATGGGAGTAAACACCGGGGCGTTTCCACTGTTGGCGAAGGCGGCGGCGGGAAGTTGCCCGGATCTCGCCAGTGCGATACCGGCCGCCCGGACCCGCTTTGATTTTGCGCAGCAACGTCTCGACATTAGCATCCCGCAGGCGGCGATGGTTGCCAGCGCCAGAGGCTATATCCCACCGCAATACTGGGATGAAGGTATTAACGCGTTGCTATTGAATTACACCTTTACCGGCGCGAATAGTCAGGATCGGAGCCCAGGCGGCAGTGCGGAGAACAGCTATTTTCTTGGATTGAATAGCGGCCTTAATCTGGGGGCCTGGCGGTTACGCGACTACTCCACATGGAACGCGAATAGCGGCGATCAGAATAGCGACAGCGACTGGCAGCACATCAGTACTTATCTGGAACGTGATGTGGTCTTTTTGCAGGGAGAACTGGCGGCAGGCGATAGTTATACCCCCTCCGCATTATTCGACAGCCTTCCTTTTCGCGGGCTACAACTGGCGTCTGACGACAATATGTTGCCAGACAGCATGAAGGGCTTCGCGCCGACCATTCACGGCATTGCCAGAAGCAACGCGCAAGTGACCATTCGGCAAAACGGCTACATCATCAATCAGCGCTATGTGCCGCCCGGGGCATTTACTATTAATGATCTCTATCCCACCGCCGCCAGCGGCGATTTGACTGTGGAAGTCAAAGAGTCCGACGGTTCTATTAATCGCTATAACGTGCCCTATTCCGCCGTGCCGATTCTACAACGAGAAGGGCGGTTGAAGTATGCGGCGACGGTGGCGGAGTATCGTAGCGATAGTAGTCAAAAAGAGAAGGTGAAATTCAGTCAGGCGACCTTGATATGGGGGTTACCGCATGGTTTTACGCTGTATGGCGGAACACAACTTTCCAGTCATTATCACGCGCTGGCGATCGGCAGCGGCGCAAATCTGGGCGACTGGGGCGCGGTGTCGCTGGATGTCACCCAGGCTACCAGTACGCTGGCGGATAATAACACCTACCAGGGGCAATCGCTGCGTTTCCTGTATGCCAAATCGCTTGCACAGTCAGGAACCAATTTACAGCTTATGGGTTATCGCTATTCAACCTCGGGCTTTTATACGCTGGATGATACCACGTGGAAACGGATGAGCGGCTATGACGATGACAGTCGGACTGACAGCGATAAAAGCAGGCCGGAATGGGCGGATTATTACAACCTTTATTACACCAGGAGGGGAAAAGTACAACTCGATATCAATCAACAGCTAGGCGGGTTGGGATCGCTTTTTATTACCGGCAGTCAGCAAAGTTACTGGCACACTGATGAAAAGGATTCTTTGTTGCAGGTGGGATACAGCGATACGCTGGCGGGGATTGCATGGAGCGTTTCTTACAACAATAACAAATCCGCAGGCGATGCGGAGCGCGATCAAATTTTCGCGCTGAATATCTCGGTGCCGCTAAGTCAATGGCTGCAACACGATGATGAGGTCACGCGCCATCACAATGTTTACGCTACCTTTAGCACCAGTACGGACAAACAGCATAACGTTACGCAGAATGCGGGCCTTAGCGGCACACTGCTGGACGAAAACAATCTTAGTTACAACATACAGCAAGGCTATCAGAATCACGGTATTGGCGAAAGCGGCGCCGCCAGCCTGGAATACGATGGCGCGAAAGGCAACGCCAACATTGGCTATAACGTTAGCGATAACGGTGATTACCAGCAGGTGAACTATGGCCTGAGCGGCGGCCTGGTGGCGCACGCGCATGGAGTGACGCTAAGCCAGCCGCTGGGCAATACCAATATTTTGATTGCCGCGCCGGGCGCAGCCAACGTCGGCGTTGTCGACCAGCCGGGTATTCATACGGACGCGCGTGGCTATGCGGTGGTGCCGTATGCGACGACATATCGCCAAAACCGTATGGCGCTGGACGTTAACGCCATGGCTGATGATGTCGATATTGATGACGCGGTGACTCGCGTTGTGCCGACCGAAGGCGCGCTGGTTCTGGCCCGCTTTAAAGCGCGAGTCGGCGCGCGTGCCCTGGTAACGCTGAATCATAACGGTAAGCCTGTACCCTTTGGCGCAACGGTGACGGTGAATGATCGCCATGCGGAGGCGATTGTTGACGAGGCCGGGGAAGTCTATCTTTCCGGGTTGTCAGCGCAAGGCGTTCTGCACGTTCGCTGGGGGAACCTGCCGGATCAACAGTGTGTCGCGTCCTATCATCTCTCTTCCTCCCGTCAGATTCTGAGTCGACAACATGCGGAGTGTCATTAAATGAAAATACCTCTTTTATTTGCTCTGCTGGCGGGAAGTGTCGTATCGCAGTACGCCTTCGCAGACGTGTGTAAAAACGTTAACGGTGTACCTTCCAGTATTAATTACGATTTAACGACCACTCTGACGGCAGAACAAAACCAGGTGGGAAAGACGGTTCAACTGGAAAAAAGCCAGGAAGTTAATGTACAGGCGGTGTGCCCCGCCGGCGCGGCGACCTATAGCCAGACTTATCGCTCCTATGTGTCGCCATATCCGGTCGTAGAAACGAGCGGTAACTGGAAATATTTAAAGCTGGACCCGGACTACCTGGAAGGCGGAATGCGAATTGAGGATTCTTCGGCGGGAGATATCTATCCGCCAATGAACAATGTCCTGATGGGATATGATGAAAATGTGAAAGCGGGTCAACCGTTTTACGTTCGTGACTCAAATCTGGAGTTTCAGCTCAAAATTGTTAAACCGTTCGTCGGCACGGTGAATATTAGTCCTAAGACTATGTTCAATGTTTATGTCATGACCGCCGCAGGCGATCCGCTAACAGATGTCGTATACAGCATTCTTTATAGTGGAACGGTGACCGTACCGCAAAGCTGTGAAATCAACGCCGGACAAACGATTCTGGTGAATTTCGGCGCATTATACAGCGGCAATTTCAACCATGCAGGCCAAAAGCCGGAGGGGGTACGAGCGAAAAAATTCAGCGTACCGGTAAAGTGCAGCGGTCTGGATTCGCAGGTCAATTTAACAATGCGTCTTATCGCTACGCCGGATAGCCACTTTCCCCAGGCTATCGCTTCGGATAATGCCGATGTCGGCGTAGTGGTCGAAACCGATGAAGGAAACGCGCTTATCCCCAATGATGTACAGAGCGTCGCGCCTTTTATCACCGATAGCGCCGGACGCGCTAACATCACATTGCAGGCCTACCCGGTAAGTACAACAGGCGAAACGCCTGCGGAAGGGGCGTTTACCGCACTGGCCAGCCTGCGAGTGGACTTTGACTAAATGAACAGATCACACTGCGCTCTTTTTGCCATGGGACTAATGCTGTGTCCGCAAATCAATGCCAGCGCTGACGACCTCGCTTATAACCTCGAATTTACCGGCACTATTGTGGCGCAAACCTGCGACATAGATATTTCCAGCCTCAGTCAAAGTATTGATTTAGGCCAGTTTGCGGTTGGCGATTTTCCTTCGACAGGAACAACGACAAAATTTAAGCCCTTTAATATCAACCTCAAAAATTGTTCCCGAGGAATTGCCGGGGCGAAGATCTGGTTTACCGGCGAACCCGATCCGGACAATCCCGCGCTACTGGCGATAACCGATACCGGGATGGGAAGCGGAAACATGTTAGCAAGCGGGGTTGGGGTGGAAATTCTGAATGATGATCAGGATACCATCAGTATCAATAATGCCGACTCGGTGGTCTATCCGTTGAAAGCCGGACGCAACACGCTGTCTTTTTATATTCGCTATAAATCGACCCGGCCGACGGTCACGTCCGGGAACGCGACGGCGGTAATGTATTTCGATATGCAGTATGAATGAGGAGCCATCGTAATTATGCGTAACGATATCCTGTACGGCATCGGGATGCTGCTGGCGGCATCCGGCGTCCAGGCGCACGATGGCCGGGTCTATGTCTCCGGAACCATCACGGACAATACGTGTTCGCTCTCTCCTGGCTCGGAAAATATTAACGTGGCGATGGGCGCGGTTTCTCAACGGCAGTTTTATCGCGCAGGCGACGGTTCCGCATGGCAACCTTTTGCTATCGATTTACAGAACTGCGGCAGCACTGCCAGCGGCGTAACGGTCAGTTTTAGCGGTGCGGCGGACAGTCGTAATACGGATTTATTGGCGCTTACCGCAGGGGAAAGCGACGCTTCAGGCATTGGGATTGCGCTTTATGATCAAAATAAAACCTTAATCCCACTGGGACAGGAGAGTGATGTGGTGACGCTCAGTCCGGGTCAGGCGTCGGCGCATCTGCAATTTTATGCGCGTTATCTTGCCGATGGCGGCACGGTAACGCCCGGGGACGCCAATGCCTCCGCAACCTTCATTCTTGCCTATGAATAAGTTCTTTTTACGCTGCGCGATATATTGGTGCTTGCTTCCCATATCATGGGCGCAGGCTGGCGTGGTAATTGGCGGTACTCGCTTTATCTATCATGCGGGCGCCCCGGCATTAAGCGTACCGGTAAGTAACCATTCAGAAGCGTCCTGGTTAATTGATACGCATATTTTACCTGGTGGCCGCTGGCCTGGAACCAAAAACGAAGGGAATATCACGCCCTTCGTGGTCACGCCGCCATTATTTATGCTTTCAGCGCGCCAGGAAAACTCAATGCGGGTGGTTTATACCGGCGGACCGCTACCCGCCGACAGGGAAAGTCTGTTTACCTTGAGTATCGCCGCTATTCCCTCCGGTAAACCGGAAGCGAACCGTGTACAAATGGCGTTTCGTTCGGCTTTAAAATTGCTCTATCGCCCTGAGGGACTCGCCGGCAATCCGCAGCAGGCCTACCGGCATCTGATCTGGTCGCTTACCCCCGATGGCGCGACGGTACGCAATCCGACACCCTATTACGTTACGCTCTTTTTATTACGCGCTAACGAGCGCGCCCAGGACAACGCCGGGGTCGTGGCTCCCTTTGCAACGCGTCAAACGGACTGGTGCCGGCACACGGTTCGCTGCACTGTGCGCTGGCAAAGTATTAATGACTATGGGCGGGTAATGCCAGCGCAAACCGTGGATCTGACGCGTATTCATTAACCTATTTTTCAGGCGTCTCCCGATAGCGGGAGGCTTTCCGATCTTATCGAACGAGACTTTTATTATGTATCATCACGCGTTAAAACTTTCCCGACTGGCGATGTTGACGTTGGCAGGCGTTGCCGTATCCGCCTCGGCAATCGCCGCCGATTCTGCCCCGACGTCGCAAATTGGTCCGACGGCGGAAGCCTACATCGTCAGTCATCCGGATAAAGTGGGAGAGGTCGTGGCAACGTATTTGGCCGAACATCCGGAATTTTTGGTCGCCGCCAGCGAGACGTTGCATCAGCGTCAGCAGATTGCGCAACAACAGGCGTATGTTCAACTGGCATTACAGTATCGTGCTGAGTTGCTCAGTAGCAGCAGTCCTTCCGTTGGGCCCAACGAGGCAAAAGCGGCGGTGGTGATGTTCTTTGATTACCAGTGCTCGTGGTGCAGCAAAATGGCGCCTGTGGTCGAAAACCTGATTAAGGCGAACCCGGATACCCGGTTTATTTTCAAAGAGTTTCCTATTTTTTCCTCCCGCTGGCCGGTATCCGGACTGGCGGCCAGAGTCGGCGAACAGGTATGGCTTACCCAGGGCGGGGCGAAATATCTCGACTGGCATAATGCGCTTTATGCCACAGGGAAGGTGGAAGGCGCGTTAACGGAACACGATGTCTACACCCTGGCGCAACATTATCTAACGCCGACGCAGCTGGCCGCCGTAAAAGAAGCGCAAAGCAGCGGTGCAGTACATGATGCGCTCCTCACTAACCAGGCACTGGCGCAGCATATGGACTTTAGCGGCACGCCTGCTTTTGTCGTCATGCCTCAGACGCAAAACGGTGATGTAAAACGGGTGACCGTGATCCCGGGAAGCACGACTCAGGATATGTTGCAAATGGCGATTCAGAAAGCGAAGGGGTGATATTCGCTCAGAGGAGAACGCACAGGAGTGATAGTAAAATGAAGTCTATGTGTTGCGTCATACCGGTGATTTTACTTTCCTTTATCGTTCATGAAGGGACAGCGAAACCGACCGCTCAGATTCATTTTATGGGATCGGTTGTTGAGGCAGGCTGCTGGAATGACGTGGGAACCTTAGAGATTCAATGCCATAATAAAGAGGGAGTTGAACGTTATATTATTGTCGAGAATATTATCACGCCGATATCGTCTCCTCATGCAACGGTAAAACGAGATTATTTGGATGAAGATAAGCAATTAACAGTGCTACGCATTGTCTATGACTGAACCGCGTAGCAGACCGCAGATGGTGTCCCGTCAGTGTCGTGTGAGGATATTATGAAAAATGTTCTCACCTTCCCGGGACACGGTCTACAGACTTTATCTTCAGATAAACGGCGCTAAAAAGAAAAGCACGATCAATAAAAAAAGAGTGGGAATACCAACGGATATAATTTTATTACATCGGTGAGTATGATATTGAATAGCTTGTGGCGGTATGTCAGCAGCGTCAATGATAAATCTTTCATCGATTTTTATCCCCTGCCTGGGGAGCGTAACGAACAGTTCGAAAAGCCCGATTTGTTGTAAATCTCGTCGCAGCAGATAAAGAAGTTGCGTCAAATTAGCATCGCTAACAAATTGACTTCGATCTCCCCAAACTGCGTGTGAAATCATCTCCCGCGTAATCAGTTTCTTGTAGGCATTTTCAAAAAGATAGCTTAAACAACGCGCACGCATTAGCGTCACCTTTAGCACTTTTTTATCATGTAATGATATTATTTCTCTTAACGACTCATTATAAATAAATTCGTTATTAATAGTATATTGTCTCATGAATTCACTCCGTTTTGATATTCATAAGGTACGTTTCACACTGTCAGTGTGTTCACTGGCGGTAAAGTACTCCTTACATCAGTGCGGATAAGCGTAGAGAACCGCAAAGAAATAAGAGAATCATTTGTGATTAAACTGAATAATATTATGCTTTTTTACTTTTTTATAAAGTGTGCCAGATGTTTTTGATGTTTTTTATAAAATAGCATCATGTGTTTTTATTTCACACAGGCTGAAATGATATCAATAAAATTATAATTTAATAACAAACAGGTAGAGGAAATGATTTACTTATTGAAATAAGTGTGGTGCAAGGTTAATCTGCGCCTTAAATGATGGTGCCAGATTATACCAGCCAGGATAACCTATATGCGACCAATAAAAAATGCTAAAAAAATTGACTACAATCTGATCAAAGTGTTCGATACGGTTATTACTGAAGGAAATGCAACCAGGGCGGCGAGGAAACTGGATGTCACGCCTGCGGCGATCTCTCAGGCTCTTCTTCGTTTACAAAATCTTTATGGCGAAGACTTATTCATCAGAACCCGCAAAGGATTAGTCCCGTCCAGCAAAGGTAAATCGCTCCACCAGGTATTTCGCCAGGCAATTGAATCTATAGAAAGCACACTGTGCGATAAAACAGATGCTCAGGAGAGTAATGAACTCATTGTTCTGGGTAGTGATATCACTGAAAATTACTATTTTCCGGCATTGCTGGATACTGTGTTGATGAATCGATATATTATTAAACACTATGCGATTAAAAAAACAGGGGAATACTCACCAGCCTCCATGCTGACGCATGGCTATGCGGATGTCATCATGGGAATTCTGGAAATTAAGAATGAGATGATCGAAAGTTATCTTATTGATAATTTATCTGATTTTGTTTGTGTTTGTGGTGAAAAAAGTCCATTGGTTGGGCTTGAAAAAATTTCTTTATATAATTTTTATGCTGCCAGACATGCTGTGTATCATTCAGATATGTTCTCTTCCTTCACCACTGATAGCATTGATTTATTCAAGAGCAGTACGCCTTATGCGGGGCGCAGGGAAATAGGTTATTATAGTGATTCACTATTTGGAGTTATCGGTGTTGTTGAAAAAAGCGATATGGTTGCGATTTTGCCAGGAAAGATTGCTACTTATTTTAGAGATGTGCGGCGTTATAATATAAAAATACTACGTATGCCTGATGAAATGATTTTTCGCACGTTACCCGTTTATGCTTATCTGGCTACAAACAGCACCCATTATAAAAATGCCAAAAAACTGATATCAACATTTCAGTCGACCTTTCTTTTTAGCCAGGAAAAGCAGCCTGACGCTTTGGTTGAAGGAAGCACATCCTTATGCGATTTGTCGGTTTAATATCAAATTATTGTATTAAATAAATAAGCGTTATGACCATGGTCAGTAAAGCAAAAAATAATGCTATATATTTATACTCTTCTTTTTTTAAAGAAGAGGGGAGGTTTTTATTTTCATTGCTGATAATAATGTTAGCATCTACTTTAATACCAGTTCGAGGCACCGTGGAAAAAAACTGGCTCAGGCCAAAGCCTTTAAGATCGCGCCGCAGTAGATATAAAATCTGGGTCAGGTTGGCGTCGCTGATAAATTGACTTCTTTCCCCCCAAAGTTCATTAGTGAGTTGTTTTTTATAAATGATCTCTTGTTGTGCATGATTCAGCATATATTCCAGACACTTTATGCGCATTGCGGCAATTTTTATCATCTTTCCCGTTTTTATGTTTTTTAGCTCATTGGTCTTATCATTGTAAGTGTGCGTGCTGTTAATTAAATAAATAGTCATGATGTTATTTAATGGGTTTAATTGGGGTGGCGATAATAATATGCATATTAAATTTATGGATCAACTGGCGTGATTGTAATAACGTCTTTTTTCCAGAGAAAATCGTATCGTGTCACAAAAATGATGGTTTTTTAGAAAAACTAAAATTTTATTTTTAGTCGCTCTAAAAATAAAATGATAGTAGTGTTAATTTTTATCAGTAGATTGATATGCTTTGATTGATTTATTGTTGACATAAAATAATTTGAATTATGGCGCAAGGCCTATGCCAACAATAAAAAAGGTATAGGCTATTGGTCACAATGCATTAATGCTACATAATTGTTATGCTTTTATAGTAGCGCCAGGCAAATAAAATCTTCGGATGATAAAGAATAGTTTTAGTCTGGGCGTTATTTTATGGATGTTTTATTTTAAATTATTAAACCGATTTCTCTTGTTGACGTAGGGTTATTTGCTAAGCAACGGGCTGGCATGTTGTAGCTGCTCGTTGTCTATATCCCAATTAATCAGGAGAAACGTATGAATAAGAAAAGCTCGTCAATGGTTAACATGCCCGCACCGCGTGAGCCGATTAACCAGAAAATCGATACCAATAACGCACTGGTGTTAAACCATAACGCCATATATGAACAACGATTAGCGGAGATTACGCAATCTAATACCTGTGACAAGGCCATTGTCACCGTAAATCCCTACGGGACTGCCCCGTTGAGTCTCTATCTGGGGGTTTGGATGGATGAAGCTGCCGCGCTTGAGATCAATGTTGTTGATAGCGAAGCGACGACAGAGGAAGTGCGTTACCAATATGATGTACATCCGGGCGCTAACCTTATTCCTGTGTGTGGGATGGTATCTGCGGTGAATAATCAGATTACCCTACGCCTTGCCTCGCAAATTGTCGGGCAATATACAGTAATGACAGACGCATTACCGCCCACGGATTCGGCTAACGTGAGCCTCGGCTTCCCTATTATTAGCGTCTCCTGTCCTGCGCAGCAGGCCTCGCTGATGGAGGAAGGGCTTTATTTCTCCACTTATTTTGATCGGTATAATCTGGCTTTTGATCATAACGGGATTGTCCGGTGGTATGTAAGTCAGGAAATCCCTTCTTATAATTTTGTCAGAATGGATAACGGCCATTTCCTGGCGACGTCACAGGGAATAAACCATTGTCTGAATATGTATGAATTTGACATTATGGGACGGGTTTATACGGTTTATCTTCTCGACAATGAGTTCCATCACTCCATTCTTCCCATTGAGAACAATCTGGCGATTGCGCCTTCAGAATATAGCAATGGACGGCCAGATGGTTACTCAACCGGGAAAGATGGCGTTTCTATTATTAACTTATCTACCGGACTTGAAGTCGCCTATTACGATATGCTGTATGTGATGGATTATTCCAGATCGCCGCGTCCTTCCGGAAGCGCGCCAGGTCAGGACGTATCAATGGATGACTGGCTGCATATCAACCAAAGCTATATTAATGAACCCAACAATTTGCTGATCTGTTCCGGTCGACATCAGAGCGCGATTTTTGGCGTAAATGTGGATTCCGGCGAACTGCGCTTTATTATGGCGAACCATGAGGATTGGTCTGACGAATTCAGGCAATACTTATTAACCCCTGTCGATGATGATGGCGTCCCGCTGTATGATCTTACCTCGCCGGGAGGGATTGATGCGGCAGATAAGAATTTCTGGACCTGGGGGCAGCATAACATTGTTGAAATTCCAAATGATGAGCCTGGTATCCTGGAGTTTATGGTCTTTGATAATGGTAACTATCGTTCACGCGAAGATGCGAAAAGTCTGTTGCCTCTCGATAACTTCAGCCGGGTGGTGCAGTTTAAAATAAACCTAAACACGATGACCGTAACGCGTCCGTATGAATATGGTAAAACGGAAGTCGGGAACCGGGGCTATAGCAGTTTTGTGAGCGCTAAGCATTTATTGACTAATGGTCACCTGGTTATTCACTTCGGCGCGACGACGGTTGATGAGTTTGAACATACCATTACCGCGCAACCAGGTTCCAGCGATCTTGTCGATCCGGATGAAGGGCAACAGGCGTTAGGCCGACTGGTATTACAAGAAATCAATAAAGAGACGAAAGAGGTTTTATTCGAAGCGATGGTGACGTCGGGCTATTTCAAGAACGAAGAGACGAATGGCACGAATTATCGCTATGATATTTCTGCATTTCGGGTATACAAAATGCCGCTGTTTGCATAACTAAGTATGTTATGCGGCCGGTTATCGACCGCATAACATTATGGCTTATTTGCTAATATCATCCACGCGCATGGTGTGGTCAGGTTGAATATTGTTAACCTGCTTCATATAGTTAACCAACGCTGGTGCGGTTTGTATCCCTATATATTTGATATTTTTACCTTTAGTGAAGGTAAATCCGCCACCACCTTTACCGATAAAGGAATCCAGCGCGACGGTATAGAGTTTATTGTCTTCTACCGGTTTGCCTTTGATATCAAATTCAACAATACGCTGGCCCAGCGGTTTGGTGCTGTCATATTTAAACTGGACGGTTTTCGATACGTGCAGCATACCGTTTTTCAGATCGGCAGCGTGTGACATGATGGATTTCAGGTCCTTACCGCTGATTTCCATGCTCATGACATCGTTGGTGAACGGATACATACTCAGCACATCACCATAGGTGATATTACCTTTAGGCAATTCGGTACGGATGCCGCCAGCATTATAGAAGGATGCGTCGGCGCCAGGAACGGTAGCCATCAGGGCATCGGTGATTAAGTTGCCGGTTGGCGCGGATTCACCGTAAGAACGGGTCAGCACTTCCGGAGAGTGCGCGACCACCTCATCGGTAATTTTCTTAACCTTGTTATCCCATTCGTCAATTTTGGCCTGCGTGACCGGATCTGGCTTATAAGTATCCGCATACATGGTGATCAACTTACCATTGTAGCTGTCCACTTTTTTGGTTTCCGGGTTCCAGTCAAGCACCAGTTTACCTAATTCGATGGTGTACGCATCCGTGGAAACGACAAGGGTATCGCCCACTTTAATCGGTTCTGGCGTACCTTTATGCGCATGGCCGGTAATCAGGACGTTAAGTCCATAGCCTTCCAGCGATTTCGCCATATCAACGTCGGTTTTCAGGGCGCGTGCGACATCAGCCTCGCCCGCGCTGGACTGCATACCCGGCACGCCTTCGTGGGCGAGCAGCACGGTCAGGTCAACTTTCCCTTTTAACTCTTCCAGCTGTTTTTTCACATAAGGAATCGGATCGCGGCAGTCAACGCCTTCACGCACGCCTGCGGCAATCGCTTCATAGAATGCGGAAACGCCGTGCATACCGATGACGCCGATCTTGAATCCATCTTTTTCCACGATGGTATACGGTTCTTTAATTAATGGCGTATCTGTGCCGCTGTAAAAAACATTATCCAACAATACCGGGAATTGCAATTTGCTGAGTTGTTTAACCAGATTCTCATGGCCATGGTCAAATTCATGGTTACCGACAGAGACGGCGTCGTAAGGCATGGTATTTAAAATATCAATAATAGCCTCGCCTTTGGTCAGCGTACTGATAAAAGGTCCGGTGAAATAGTCGCCAGCATCAAAGAAAAAGACATCTTTCTCTTTCGCTTTTGCATCTTTGACAATTTTCGAGATGGGCGCAAAGCCGCCTACCGGACGTGTCTTGGATACATAGGGGATAATTTCTGGGGTTACATGGGCATGTAAATCGTTCGTATAATAAATTGTGATGTCACGCGCATCGGCTGAAAAGGAAATGGCTGAAGACAAACCAATGCACAGCGACAGTAGGGATATCGAAAACTTTTTGTTCATATAAACCATCCATTTACGCTACATTAAAGAAAAACAATGCCTGTAGTCGTGTCATTCACGACTACAAACCGGGGAAATTAAGTAATATTCATCAAGTTTATTAATTATTAAAACTCGAAGCCGATCAGGTAATTCATACGGTCGCCGTAGCCGTCATACCCCAATTTATTATTGAAGTAACGGTAAGAGACGGAGGCGGTCCATCGCGGCATAAATTTCCATGTAAACGTTACCGCGCCGTTCAGGCCGGTCGTCCCACCCTGTTGTTCGGCGTAGGCGTCATTACGATCCATTTCAACTTCGTTCCAGTTTGAAATGACGAACTTTTCATTAAACATATCGAAGTTATAAGCCGCGACCCAACCGAGAACATAACCGTTAAAGCCTGTCGCCTGTCCATACTTTTTAGAGGTATAATCGTTCGATAAGTTATGAACAGCGAAATAGGGCTTAATAAAGCCTGATGGGCTGGTTAAACCCAGATAACCTACCCCGTACATCATGTTTAATTCATCACCGAATTTATTCTCCATCGACATATAGAGTTTCATCATTGCGGTAAAGTTAGAGCCTTCTACTACCCTATAATGTCCCAGAAATTGGGTAACATGGTTACGGCCTTCTACCGGATGGTTGAGCACGTTCATTTCATAAAATGATGCAAATTCGCCCCTGTCAAACACGGCGCCGAAATCGGCTACCGCTTTCCACACTTCGCCGCGATCGACATTGACAAAGCCTTTATTCCAGTCGCCATATCCGAAGCTAAGTTTACCGTATACGCGTTTCAATTCCGCTGCCTGGCCATTAAAGCAAGAGAAAAGAACACATGCGGCGAGTAGACTATTAATATATTTCTTATTTTTCATGCTCAACTCCATGAGGTAAAAACACAGTGAAATGTTGTGTAAAGAAGCGAATTCTAAGGAGTGTCTTTTTATACGTAGGTGATAGATGTCTCAAAAATATCAGCGACATATAATCGTCAAATATTCGTGTCAGATAATGTTGTTTATTACGCGATAACTATTTGATTTATAGTTTATGTCTCTGTTGTAAAAGTCACACCGGATAGCATGAAATTAATGAAACTTCGAATGGGAATAATCTCTCGTAAAGACAACTTACTGCCAGTAAATGAGGGTGTTACCGTTGAAACAGCAACATATATTGACATCACAATAGCGGTTCTGACATATGGGCCATATTTGAGATCTGCATCACTCGTTCGCGATTTCTTTTTTTATAGACTGCTTCAGGCGTGTTTTCTTTAGCACGAAATATATTTATGGCATTAATATTATAATGAGTGTGAATAATTTTCTACGATAAAACGATGTTAATGGAAGAAATATAAGACAAATCGAATATATATAGTGCAATTAATTCAGGCTGTATTCCGCAGCCGGGTCTATCGGCAAATATATCGTAATCAGACCGTGCGATAACTCAAAGGAGTTGAAATGAAAAGAACAGTCGTTGCCAGTATGATAGGGTTGGCGCTATGCGCTGGAAGCGTATTATCAACCGCGCAAGCGGCAACCGCAAAGCGTCCTAACTTAGTCATTATTCTGGCGGATGATTTAGGGTATGGCGATCTCGCCACCTACGGGCACCGCATCGTTAAAACACCTAACATAGACAAATTGGCGCAGGAGGGGGTGAAGTTTACCGACTATTATGCGCCAGCGCCTCTGTGTTCTCCTTCCCGCGCGGGCCTGTTAACCGGTCGTATGCCGTTCCGTACCGGAATCCGTTCCTGGATACCGGAAGGCAAAGATGTTGCGCTGGGGCGTAATGAACTGACTATCGCCAATCTGCTAAAACAGCAGGGCTACGATACGGCGATGATGGGGAAATTACACCTGAATGCGGGCGGCGATCGCACCGATCAGCCGCAGGCGAAAGACATGGGCTTTGACTATACGTTGGTTAATCCGGCGGGATTTGTCACCGATGCTACGCTGGATAACGCCAAGGAGCGCCCGCGCTATGGCGTGGTGCATCCTACGGGGTGGATTCGTAATGGCCAACATATTGGCCGCGCAGATAAGATGAGCGGCGAGTTTGTGAGCTCTGAAGTGGTGAACTGGCTGGATAATAAGAAAGACGATAATCCGTTCTTCTTATATGTCGCCTTTACCGAAGTCCATAGCCCGCTGGCGTCGCCGAAAAAATACCTTGATATGTATTCGCAGTACATGACCGACTACCAGAAGCAGCATCCGGATCTGTTCTACGGCGACTGGGCAGACAAACCGTGGCGCGGCACCGGCGAATATTACGCCAATATCAGCTACATGGATGAGCAGGTCGGTAAAGTGCTGGATAAAATTAAGGCGATGGGCGAGGAAGATAACACCATCGTCATCTTTACCAGCGACAACGGCCCTGTCACGCGCGAAGCGCGTAAGGTATACGAGCTGAACCTGGCCGGGGAAACCGACGGTCTGCGCGGGCGTAAAGACAACCTGTGGGAAGGCGGCATTCGCGTACCGGCAATCATCAAATACGGCAAGCACATTCCACAGGGGATGGTAACGGACACGCCGGTATATGGTCTTGACTGGTTGCCGACGCTGGCCAACATGATGGACTTTAAACTCCCGACCGATCGTACCTACGACGGTCAGTCTTTAGTTCCGCTCCTGAAGGACAAGACGTTAAAACGCCAGAAACCGCTGATCTTCGGTATCGATATGCCGTTCCAGGACGATCCGACGGATGAGTGGGCGATCCGCGATGGCGACTGGAAGATGATCATCGATCGCCAGAATAAACCTAAATATCTCTATAACCTGAAAACCGATCGTTTCGAGACGCTCAATCAAATTGGTAAACAGCCGCAGATTGAGAAACAGCTTTACGGTAAGTTCCTGAAGTATAAAAAGGATATTGATAACGATTCGCTGATGAAAGCCCGTGGCGATAAGCCGACGCCTGTCACCTGGGGCTAATGGAATAATTATAAAAAATTAAGTATGCCACTTAGGGCGATGCCCACCTGATCCGGTCACTCTGTGCCGGATCAGGTTCTTTTATTTCAGGGAAGGTAATGATGTTTGGGAAAAGTTGTCAGGTCATGGTTAAACCAACCGGATCGGTGTGTAACCTTGACTGCAAGTACTGTTTTTATCTGGAGAAAGAAAAGCTCTATCCGGATCGAAAAAACCATTACAAAATGTCGGAAGAGACCCTCGAACTCTTCATCAGGCAGCAGATTGCCGCACAGGATATTGATGAGGTCATTTTTGCGTGGCAGGGTGGGGAACCCACATTAATGGGCATCCCGTTTTATCGTAAAGCCGTTGAATTTCAGCAGCGCTATTGTGGCGGCAAAACCATCGTCAATACCTTCCAGACCAACGGCATCCTGATCAACGACGACTGGGCGACCTTCTTCCGGGAGCATGATTTTCTGGTTGGCGTCTCTATTGATGGCGATGCCGCGTTACACGATGAATGGCGAGTGACGCGCTCCGGAAAGCCGACGCATGAAAAAGTAGAAAATGCGGTGCGTTGTCTGGCGCAGCACAACGTGGAATTTAATACCCTCACGGTGGTTAACCGTACCAATATGCACCATCCTGTTCAGGTCTATCGCTACCTGAAAAGCATTGGTAGCCGCTATATGCAATTTATCCCTTTAGTTGAACGCTGTGGGGAAAATGGGCTGGCGCAGCCGCAGGATAAACATATCGCGATGACGCCGTGGTCGGTCGATAGCCTGCAATTTGGTCAGTTTCTGAATGCGGTATTTGATGTCTGGATCCGTGAGGATATCGGCGATATCGGCATCCAGCTATTTGAACAGACGCTGGCGGCCTGGTGCGGCCTGCCGCCGCAGGTTTGCGTTTTTGCTCCCACCTGCGGCAGCGCGTTTGCGATGGAAATGAACGGCGATGTTTATAACTGCGATCACTTCGTATATCCGCAATTTAAACTGGGGAATATCCACCAGAAGACGCTGCGTCAAATGAATCAGGGCGAACAAAATCGCCAGTTCGGCAGCGATAAACAGCATTCAATGGCGCAGGAGTGCCATCGCTGTCAATGGAAGTTCGCCTGCTATGGCGGCTGTCCGAAACATCGTTTTTTACCCTCTGCGTCAGGCGCAACCAATCATAACTATCTGTGTGCAGGTTATCAGGCTTTTTTCTCGCATACCGCGACGGCGATGAGTGCCATGCGAACCCTGTATGAAAAAGGCATCTCACCTGCAGAAATAAAGTCAATATTTGTTTGAAGGTAGTATTCGCAGGGAGTGAATATGTTTTCTCACATTAATGTCGATGCTTGCAAAACGCCAGGCTGCAAAAATCTGGGGATTCTGGGGAGCCCAGACTATCTACCGCAAGGGAAAAATGTTCTCTGTCGAGCGTGCGGTTTTTTGTTCCCTATTATCTCAGCCAGATCGCTTAATCTTTTTCGCCAGGCGGCGAATCAACCCTGGAAAGGTCTGGTGAAGTCCTGTCCGCATTGTGGCGGGACGTCGCTGAAAAAATATGGATTTTCCACTAAAGGTGAACGGCGTATGTATTGCCGCCAGTGTAATAAAACGTTCATCTCCTATACCGCTATCAGGAGCGACGCCAGACAAGAGAACCTTGCCACGTTGATTGGCGAAGGAGCGTCGCTAGTTGAAATACGCGCGGCGCTGGCGATAGACAGCACGGGTTTTAGCCGCGAATTACAAAAACTGTCCCGTCGCGCTAATCAAGCGGAACGCGATTTTGTGTTTCCCGCGTTTGATATCGCTATGAGCACGCGGGCGTTTCGTGTGAAATTTAACGGCGGCGACAGCAGCTTATACGTGCTGGTGACGGCGGAAGAGGAGAGCGGTAAGGTCGTCGCGATCTCAACGAATTACTCCGCCCAACCGGTGGAAGCGGATTATCAATATCATTCTGATTACGAAGAACGACTTCCGTCCGGCACGCTGGCGCATCTGGTGCAGCGAAAAGAGGCGCTGACCATGCGCCGCAATGTATTATTTGATGTGGATTACGGCCCCGCCGTTTTATATAAAAACGATCCGGGGATGTTAGTAAAACCCGTATTACCTGCTTATCGACATTTTGAGTTGGTTCAGGCGTTGACGGATGAGCGTTCCCTGAATGTCCAACATTATCTCGATCACGAATGCTTCATTCTGGGCGGCTGTATGATGGCGAATTTTAGCTATCTTCGTCAGGGGCGCTGTCATATTTCGTTTGTGCGTGAAAGAGGCGTTACGCCGCCCAAACGCGATCTCCCTCCGCGGTTGTTTTTGAGCGGCGGAATTCGCAACAACGTCTGGCGTACATTTTCCACACGGGATTATGCGATGGCGGTATGCAATCTCACAGGAAATAAAAAGGTGAGTTTGTTACGCCATGCGACGTTAAATAGCGCGACGGCGTTTATTCGCTATGTTCACAACCATCCCTTCCTGCCGCATCTTAACCGGATGTCTCCTGGCAATGTTGTTGCCGTACTGGATTACCTAAAATTTGAATATAACGCTTCACGTAACTGAATTGCTAAAATAAAAAGTGTGATGAGGTGTTGTTGCGGTATTTTATTCGGACGGCTTAAAAATCCAGAGTATTAATTTTCGTGGTCCCCATGAGGGGCGATGAGATTAATACACTGGAGATTTATCATGAATACGTTAACTGCAACGTCTGTTGTCCTTCCTGCGCCGCGTCCGGCGATTAATCAGGGTATCGATATCAATAATGAAATGGTGCTTAACCATACTGCTATTTATGAAAATTGCCTTGCGCAGGTCACGCAAGAGAATACGGTAGAAAATGCGCTGATGTTGTTAGACCCTTACGGCACGGCGCCTTTAAGCGCTTATGCCGGCGTCTGGAGTCTGGAACCGGCTGAGATCATAGTCACGGTCCAGGATGCGGCAAAAACGGCGATGCCGGTAGAACATCTTTACACCCTTACGCCAGGCGCAAATCTGTTGCCGGTTCTGGGGCTGGTAGCGGAGACTGAAAACCGTATTGTCTTTTCTCAGGCAGATACGCCGCTTGCCGTCTATACGCTCATCACACAGCCATTACCGCCGGTAGATTCCGCGGAGGTCGTATTAGGTTTTCCGATTATCAACGTGACGCAACCTGCTACCGATGCGGACAAGATGGCGCCAGGGTTTTATTTTATTACGCATTTCGATCGCTATAATTACGCATTAGATCAGAATGGTCTGGTGCGCTGGTACGTTACTCAGGATTATCCGTCTTATAATTTTGTTCGAATTGATAATGGCCATTTCCTCACTACTTCAGAAGCGAAAAATACCTATCTGGATATGTATGAGTTCGACATGATGGGGCGTCTTCACACATTCTATAATCTCGATAATCAATTTCACCATTCTATCTGGCCGTGGGATAGCAATACCATTGTTGCGCCCTCTGAATATACCTCGGGTCGGCCCGACGATTTGAAAACCAATGAAGACGGCGTATCGGTTGTCGATCTGACTACCGGACTGGAGACGGCTTACTACGATATGGCGAAGGTGCTGGATACGACGCGGGTTTCCCGTCCTTCAGGTACGGCGCCGGGAGAAGACCCGACGGTTAAAGACTGGCTGCATATAAACCAGAGCTACGTGAATGAGACGAATCAGTTGTTAATTGCGTCCGGGCGTCATCAGAGCGCGGTGTTTGGCGTCGATCTGCAAACGCAAGCGCTACGCTTTATTTTGTCAACGCATGAAGACTGGGACGACGCTTATCAGCCTTATCTTTTAACCCCGGTCGACAGTGAAGGTGTGGCGCTTTATGACTTTAGCAAACAGGAGGATATCGACGCGGCCGACCGTGACTTTTGGACTTGGGGCCAGCATAACGTCGTTGAAATCGCCAATAATACGCCGGGTATAGTGGAGTTTATGGTATTTGATAACGGTAACTACCGTTCGCGTGATGACAGCAAAAGCCTGTTACCGCCGGATAACTACAGCCGCATTGTCCATTTCGTGGTGAATATGAATGAGATGACCGTTATGCGGCCATTTGAATACGGCAAGGAGCTGGGCGCGCGTGGCTACAGTAGCTGCGTTAGCGCGAAAGCGATCCAGCAGAATGGCAATATTGTGGTGCATTTTGCCGACTGCACGTTTGATGAAAATGGCCGCGCCATCTCTTGCCAGCCTGGCGAGAGCGATATTATCGATCCGCAGGCGGGCAGTGAGGCGATGGGGCTGCTAATTTTACAGGAGATTGCGCCTACGGAGAAAACCGTGCTTTTTGAAGCGACCATGACGTCAGGTTACTACAAAAACGCGGAAACGAACGGGGAAGGCTATCGCTACGATATTACCAGTTTCCGGGTGTATAAAATGGATCTGTACGCGTAGCGGTCTATCATCAATGACTGACTGCACTAAAAAGGTCCGGCGTAAGTCGGACTTCATTTCGTAAAAAACGAGCTATTCATCATATATAATCTAATTTTAACGATGAGTCAGGCGAGGTAAGATAGTAGATCCGAAGAATTCACCTGATTGAGAGAATAAAAAGTGAAACATCTGCACCGATTTTTTAGCAGCGATGCCTCTGGGGGCATCATTCTCATCATCGCCGCTGCGCTGGCTATGCTGATGGCCAATATGGGCGCGACCAGTGGATGGTATCATGATTTTCTGGAGACGCCGGTTCAGCTACGGGTTGGGGCGCTTGAAATCAACAAAAACATGCTGCTGTGGATCAACGATGCGCTGATGGCCGTGTTTTTCCTGTTGATTGGTCTGGAAGTTAAGCGCGAACTGATGCAAGGCTCGTTAGCCAGTCTGCGCCAGGCCGCTTTTCCGGTGATTGCCGCCATCGGCGGGATGATTGTACCGGCATTGCTCTATCTGGCCTTTAACTACTCCGATCCGGTCACTCGCGAGGGCTGGGCTATTCCTGCCGCGACGGATATCGCCTTTGCGCTGGGCGTGCTGGCGCTGTTGGGCAGCCGGGTTCCGCTGGCGCTGAAAATATTCCTGATGGCGCTGGCGATCATCGATGATCTCGGCGCCATCGTTATTATCGCACTGTTTTATACCAGCGATCTTTCTATCGTCTCGCTGGGCGTGGCGGCGTTCGCGATTGCCGTGCTGGCGCTGCTGAACCTGTGCGGCGTCAGACGGACTGGGGTATATATTCTGGTCGGGGCAGTGCTGTGGACGGCGGTACTGAAGTCCGGCGTTCACGCGACGCTGGCAGGCGTCATTGTCGGTTTCTTTATTCCGCTGAAAGAAAAACACGGTCGCTCGCCGGCGAAGCGTCTGGAGCATGTTCTGCACCCGTGGGTCGCGTACCTGATCCTGCCGCTCTTCGCTTTTGCGAATGCCGGCGTTTCTCTTCAGGGCGTCACGATTGACGGTCTGACCTCCATGCTGCCGTTGGGAATTATTGCCGGTCTGCTGATTGGTAAGCCGCTGGGGATTAGCCTGTTTTGCTGGCTGGCGCTGCGTTTCAAGCTGGCGCATCTGCCGCAGGGGACCACTTATCAGCAAATCATGGCGGTCGGCATTTTGTGTGGCATTGGCTTTACGATGTCCATCTTTATCGCCAGCCTGGCATTTGGCAATGTCGATCCGGAACTTATTAACTGGGCGAAATTGGGCATTTTGATTGGTTCATTGCTCTCCGCAGTAGTGGGGTATAGCTGGTTGCGCGCGCGTTTGAACGCGCCGGCATAACCAGTACGAAGGAAAGGGGGAGCGATGTATCGCTCCCTTGCGACATTGAACAGGGAGAGGAATGAGCATGTCTCATATTAACTACAACCATCTTTATTACTTCTGGCATGTCTATAAAGAAGGTTCTGTCGTGGGTGCCGCAGAGGCGCTTTTTCTGACGCCGCAAACCATTACTGGTCAAATTAAAGCCCTGGAAGAGCGTTTACAGGGGAAGCTATTTAAACGTAAGGGACGCGGTCTTGAGCCCAGCGAACTGGGCGAGCTGGTTTTTCGCTATGCGGATAAAATGTTTACGCTAAGCCAGGAGATGCTGGATATCGTCAATTACCGCAAAGAATCAAACCTGTTGTTTGATGTCGGCGTCGCCGATGCTTTATCCAAGCGTCTGGTCAGCAGCGTTCTGGATGCGGCGGTGGTGGTGGATGAACCCATACATCTGCGTTGCTTTGAGTCGACGCACGAAATGTTGCTCGAACAGCTCAGCCAGCACAAGCTGGATATGATTATCTCCGACTGCCCGATAGATTCCACGCAGCAGGAGGGACTATTCTCAGTCAAAATCGGCGAATGCAGCGTCAGTTTCTGGTGTACGAATCCGCTTCCTGAAAAAGCGTTCCCTGCCTGCCTGGAAGAGCGACGGTTGCTGGTGCCGGGACGGCGCTCGATGCTGGGGCGTAAGTTGTTGAACTGGTTTAATTCGCAGGGGTTGCAGGTTGAGATCCTCGGTGAATTTGATGACGCGGCCTTAATGAAGGCGTTTGGCGCGACGCACGATGCGATTTTTGTGGCGCCGAGCCTTTATTCGCTGGATTTTTATGCCGATGAGTCGGTAATAGAGATTGGGCGCGTGGAGAATGTCATGGAAGAATATCATGCGATTTTTGCCGAGAGAATGATCCAGCATCCGGCGGTGCAGCGTATTTGCAATGCGGACTACTCGGCATTGTTTAAACTACAGTAGACATACCTACCGTAATACTTCCGGCTGCGGAACTAGCCCGCAGCCGGAATCATTCTACAAGTTCAGCAGGCTACGGTACTGCCCACCTTCGCGGATAAACACCGGAATTCTGTTCAGTGGCGTAGCGTAATGCAGCGTCTGCCCTCCTGAATAGCTTTCACCGGTCGCAAGATCCGTCCATGTTTCCCCTTCTGGTAGCCAGACATCACGCTCGCGCATACCTTCATGCATGACGGGGGCGATCAGCAGGTCAGGACCAAAACAATACTGGTCGGTGATTGCCCAACTTGTTTCCTGTTCGGGGAATTCAAAGAACAGGGGGCGCATCACTGGCGTATTGTGCTTATGGGTTTCCTCCATCAGCGCTTTGATATAGGGCTTGAGTTTTTCTCGCAACGCCAGGCAACCTGTCAGTACGTCGCATACTTCCTCACCGTAGCTCCAGACCTCGTTCGGCGCACCTGTAGGGCACTGGGCGATACCATCCCGGTACGGTTGTGCGGGTAAAATCTGCGGATCGCGGTTGCCGTGCAGACGCATCACCGGGCTAAAGACGCCCCACTGGAACCAGCGAATCAGCAATTCATGGAATTTCGGGTCGTGAATATTACCGCCATGAAAACCGCCGATATCCGTCGTCCACCACGGTATCCCCGCGATTCCCATATTGAGTCCGGCAGCAAACTGGTTGCGCAGCGATCTAAACGAGGAGTGAATATCTCCTGACCAGACCAGAGCGCCGTACTTCTGACTGCCGGCCCAGGCGCAGCGTAGCAGGTTGATAACCTGGTCTTCGCCATCGGCTTTCATGCCGTCAAAAAAGGTTTTAGCGTACATACGTGGGTAGATATTGCCCACTTCCAGTACCGGCCCGGCATGGTAGCGATAGTTGTCGTAGTCGTAAACGCTGAACTCAGGTTCGGCTTCATCTAACCAGAATAACTTCACGCCTTTATCGTAATAGTTGCGTTTGGCTTTGCCCCAGACGTAGTCGCGCGCGCCCGGATGAGTCGCATCAAAGTAAGTGGTATTGCCGAGGAAATCCATATTGATCGGCAAGCCACGTTCCGTTTGTACCAGCCAGCCGTTTTCGCGCATCTCCCGATAGCTTTCGGTACGGTTATCCACCGTCGGCCAGACGGAGACCATCAGCTCAATTCCCAGCGATTTCAGCTCGGCAATCATGGCATCAGGATCGGGCCAGTCGCGCGCATCGAACATCCAGTCACCCTGATTCGGCCAGTGAAAGAAGTCGATTACGATCACTGAGATAGGCAGATTGCGGCGCTTATATTCGCGGGCGACCTCCAGCAGCTCTTCCTGCGTACGATAACGGAGTTTGCACTGCCAGAAGCCCATGGCGTAGTCCGGCATCATCGGCGGTGTGCCGGTAGCCAGCGCGTAAGCCCGGCTAATTTCTGCCGGGGTATCGCCAGCCGTGATCCAGTAGTCCAGCTGTTCGCTGACCTGCGCTTCCCATTCGGTAACGTTTTGGGCAAAGGTTACGCGTCCGACTGCCGGGTTGTTCCATAAAAATCCGTAGCCCAGACTGGAGAGCATAAACGGTACTGAGGCCTGGGAGTTACGTTGCGCCAGCTCAAGCACGCATCCTTTGAGATCCAGGTTGGCCTGTTGATACTGCCCCATACCATAAATTTTTTCCCCTTCGGTGGCCTCGAAGCGGGCTTTCAGTGAATATTTCCCACCCTGAATAGGGCGGAACTCGCGTCCCTCAAGGTTGAGTGCGCTGACGTACTGGCCGTGAGATGATTCATCCTCGCCAATTTCGCCCCGCAGGCGCCAGAACTCCTGCAACAGGGGTTTGTGTGGATGGCGGTAAAAGGTAACCTGTCCTTTTTGATTGACGATAGCGATAATTTTGCCGTTGGTCAGCGTTGCCTGGTGGTGCTCATAATCAATGTGGCACTGGCTTTCTGCGACTGGCTCAGTCAATGCCCAGTCTTCATTTCTCATTACCGGCAGATGACGGCCGCTGCGTACGCGCAGGCTGTTCTCGCCCCAGGGTTCAATCCATAAATAGCGATCGTTTTGCTGCCAGACCAGACGACGCGGGTCTTGTTGCATAAATGGCATGGTGGTGCCTCCCATATTCGAGGGTGAAGGTAAAGAACGTTATGAGTTGACGGTTTCCAGATCGTGGCGAATCTTCTCTTCCATCGCTTCGTATTTGCGAAAGAAAAGTAGTGGGATCGCTGCGAGCGCGAAGAGTAGGGCGGGTGCCCAGATAAAGGCCCAGATAATTCCCTCCAGACCCGCAGCACTCTGGGCATGGTTGGGGACATAGCCAAAACTGTTCATGATCCAGGCGGCGAAAGCGGTGCCGAGGCCACTACCCATCTTGATGCAGAAGGTGCTGCCGAAGGCGATAAGAATGCCGGTAGCCTTAATACCGGTCTTCCAGGCGCCGAAATCGACGGCGAAGCCCAGCATGGCAAACGGCATTGAGCAGGCGATACCGCTGCCGATATTGCCGAGTATCCAGGCGGCGATGAGGAAAGTAATGTTGTCCGCTGCCAGCCACATCATGACGCCGCCAAACGTGGCGACCAGCAGACCGCCTACCCATATCCAGGTTTTAGCCAGGTATTTGCTAAAGAAGGGGATAGCGATGATAAACAGGATCTGAATCGTCGCCAGGCTGTTAATCAGCGGTACCAGATCTTTACGGTCGAGGTTGTAGGTCAGATAATAGACAATGGTCGTGTTGCGCTGCTGTAGGGCAATCCAGAAGATCAGATTAGCCAGCACCATCAGGATCCACGGCCAGTTACCTTTCATCGCCGCGAAACTTTTTTTCATCGGCAACTTAGGTTCATGCTGTATTTTATCCGTATCCATTTCACGAATGTTTTTAAACGCAAAGAGCGTTAGCGCGCAGGATATAATGGCAAACGTAATTGCCGTATAAATAAAACCAGCGTGATCATCACCGTTACCTAAAAAAGCGACTAACGGCAAGGCGGTCGCGTTCATTAATAAAACCCCAATTTGCCCACCGGTCATTCGCCAGGAATTTAAAACCAGTCTTTCCTTGGGAGATAAGGTCATCAGGGGTAATATTGCACTGAGTGGTGTATTAAGTCCGGTAAATAGAATGCTGGCAATCATATAAGATATTGCTGCATAGATGGCTTTTCCTGTCATACTGATATCTGGAGACCAAAATGACAGCGCACTGAATACCGCAAAAGGCAGCGGTAACCATAAAAACCAGGGACGACATTTACCGTAGCGTGAACGCGTTTTATCGATGATGATCCCCCATATGGGGGCGTCTATGCCATCGATAATACGCGCCAGCAGCAGGATAACGCCTGCTACGGCAAGGCTAATGCCCGCAACGTCTGTGTAGAAATATAAAATGTACGTTGAACCGAAGCAGTACAGCAGATTACCCGCCACATCCAAAGAGCCGTAGCTAATACGCTGTAGTAAAGACAATGATGCTGACCCGGAAGGCTGGGTATCCTCAATGACAGAACTCATAATGATAACTCCGATATTGGTACGATACGCCCAGAAAAACAACCTCTACTTTCTAAGCAAGTTTTGAATATTATTTTTATGTCGTTTCTGAATTTAACCTCAGATTAAAATGAGTAAGTAAGGTGTACATGAAAAGTAGTTAACCCGACGGCATCAATCAATTATTAAATCTTACATCAGGATTGCGTTTATTAGTTTTTGAATGGGCGATGTTTTTATTTGCTAAGGTGGTCACAATTTTTTCAGTAATGAAATAAGAAAAGGAAAACAGTGAAAGAAAATAACTTTCAAGTATTACGTGACTGAGGGAGGGATAGCTGAAAAAATAGGCTGGTCAGGAAGAGCGTGAACGAGTGAGGTCAGCGCCAGTGGTTGACGAGCAAAACGGCAGATAGCAGGCATAAAAAAACCCGCTTTACGCGGGTTTTTTTACAAAGCTGATAACAAGCAGGCGATTAAGCCAGTTTGTTGATCTGTGCAGTCAGGTTAGCTTTATGACGTGCAGCTTTGTTTTTGTGGATCAGACCTTTAGCAGCCTGACGGTCCACGATCGGTTGCATTTCGTTAAATGCTTTCAGTGCAGCAGCTTTGTCGCCAGCTTCGATAGCTGCGTATACTTTCTTGATGAAAGTACGCATCATAGAGCGACGGCTTGCGTTGTGCTTACGAGCCTTTTCAGACTGAACGGCGCGCTTCTTAGCTGATTTGATATTAGCCAAGGTCCAACTCCCAAATGTGTTCTATATGGACAATTCAAAGGCCGAGGAATATGCCCTTTTAGCCTTCTTTTGTCAATGGATTTGTGCAAATAAGCGCCGTTTAAATTGCAGCACTCGTTGCGTAGTGATGGCGCAGGATTCTACCAGCTTGCGTGCTGTGAATACAGCCTTTCCATGAGAAAAATTGCATTAAGCGGCGGGTTTTGGGGCGGAGTTTGCCGCATGGCGATGAAAAGCATCTTCTTTATGTTTCATCAGGGCAATAGTCGGTTAACCTTGACCGCTGTACAAGGTATACTCTTGCGATTTTCACTGTTTTGAGTCAGACATGAAGCTGATACGCGGCATACATAATCTCAGTCAGGCCCCGCATGGGTGTGTGCTGACCATTGGTAATTTCGACGGCGTACATCGGGGGCATCGCGCTCTACTGCAGGGTTTGCAGGAAGAAGGACGCAGACGCGGTCTGCCGGTGGTGGTCATGATTTTCGAACCGCAGCCGCTGGAGCTGTTCGCGACGGATAAAGCGCCCGCCCGCCTGACGCGCCTGCGTGAAAAACTGCATTACCTTGCGCAGTGCGGCGTGGACTATGTGCTGTGCGTGAAATTCGATCGCCGCTTTGCCGCTTTGACGGCGCAAACGTTTATCAGCGAACTGCTGGTGGAGCGACTTGGCGTGCAATTTCTTGCCGTCGGCGATGATTTCCGCTTTGGTGCTAGCCGCGCGGGCGATTTCTTGTTATTACAGAAGGCGGGGGCGGAGTATGGTTTTGCGGTTTCCAGCACCCAAACCTTTTGTGAAGGCGGCGTGCGTATCAGTAGTACCGCAGTGAGACAGGCGCTGGCGGAGGATAACCTGGCGCTTGCCGAAAGCCTGCTGGGACATCCCTTTACTATTTCCGGGCGTGTCGTTCATGGCGACGAGCTGGGACGTACCATTGGCTTCCCGACGGCGAACTTACCGCTGCGCCGTCAGGTCTCCCCGGTCAAAGGGGTCTATGCGGTGGAAGTCACCGGGCTTGGCGATAAGCCGTTACCCGGCGTAGCGAACATTGGCACTCGTCCAACGGTGGCTGGCGTGCGTCAACAACTGGAAGTGCATCTGCTGGATGTTGTAATGGACCTCTACGGTCGCCATATAGATGTAATACTGCGTAAAAAGATACGTAATGAGCAGCGATTTGCGTCGCTTGATGAGCTAAAAGCGCAAATCGCACGCGATGAGTTAACGGCCCGCAAGTTTTTTGGGCTAGCCGGGCAGGTGTAACCCTGACGGTGTTTATCAAACCGAAATACGGAACCGAGAATCTGATGAGTGACTATAAATCGACCCTGAATTTGCCGGAAACAGGGTTCCCGATGCGCGGCGACCTCGCCAAGCGTGAACCGGGAATGCTGGCGCGTTGGACCGATGATGATCTGTACGGCATCATTCGTGCGGCCAAAAAAGGCAAAAAAACCTTCATTCTGCATGATGGCCCTCCATATGCGAATGGCAGCATTCATATTGGTCACTCAGTTAACAAGATTCTGAAAGACATTATCGTGAAGTCCAAAGGACTGTCGGGATTTGACTCGCCTTACGTGCCGGGCTGGGACTGTCACGGTCTGCCTATCGAGCTGAAAGTCGAGCAGGAGTTCGGTAAGCCGGGCGAGAAATTCACTGCCGCTGAATTCCGCGCCAAGTGCCGCGAATATGCCGCTACGCAGGTTGATGGCCAGCGTAAAGACTTCATTCGTCTGGGCGTGTTGGGCGACTGGTCGCATCCGTACCTGACCATGGACTTCAAAACCGAAGCCAACATCATCCGCGCGCTGGGCAGAATTATCAAAAACGGTCATCTGCACAAAGGCGCTAAGCCGGTGCACTGGTGCGTTGACTGCCGTTCCGCGCTGGCGGAAGCGGAAGTTGAATATTACGACAAAACGTCACCGTCTATCGACGTGGCGTTCCGCGCCGTCGATCAGGATGCGGTGAAAGCGAAGTTTGGTCTGCCGGGCGTGAGCGGCCCAGTGTCGCTGGTTATCTGGACCACCACGCCGTGGACTCTGCCGGCTAACCGCGCCATCTCCCTGGCGCCGGACTTTGATTATGCGCTGGTGCAGATTGACGGCCAGGCGGTGATTCTGGCGAAAGATCTGGTTGAAAGCGTCATGCAGCGTATTGGCGCGGCTGAATACACCATTCTCGGCACCGTTAAAGGCGCGGAGCTGGAACTGCTGCGCTTTACCCATCCGTTTATGGGCTTTGACGTGCCGGCGATCCTCGGCGATCACGTCACCCTGGACGCAGGTACCGGCGCGGTACATACCGCCCCTGGTCACGGCCCGGATGACTACGTGATCGGTCAAAAGTATGGCCTGGAAACCGCTAACCCGGTTGGCCCGGACGGCGCTTACCTGCCAGGCACATATCCAACGCTTGACGGTGTTAACGTCTTCAAGGCGAACGATATCGTTATTGAACTGCTGAAAGAAAAAGGCGCGCTACTGCATGTCGAAAAAATGCAGCACAGCTATCCGTGCTGTTGGCGTCACAAAACGCCGATCATTTTCCGCGCGACCCCGCAGTGGTTCGTTAGCATGGATAAAGAAGGGCTTCGTCAACAGTCCCTGAAAGAGATCAAAGGCGTTCAGTGGATCCCGGACTGGGGTCAGGCGCGTATTGAATCAATGGTCGCTAATCGTCCTGACTGGTGTATCTCACGTCAGCGTACCTGGGGCGTACCGATGTCGCTGTTCGTGCATAAAGAAACGCAGGAGCTGCTGCCGATTGAGCGTACTCTGGCGGCGATGGAAGAGGTGGCGAAACGCGTCGAAGTTGACGGTATCCAGGCGTGGTGGGATCTCGACCCGAAAGAGATCCTCGGCGAAGATGCCGATCAATACGAGAAAGTTCCGGATACGTTGGACGTTTGGTTTGATTCCGGTTCCACCAGTTACTCCGTGGTTGATGCACGTCCGGAATTCGCCGGTCATGCTGCCGATATGTATCTGGAAGGCTCTGACCAGCATCGCGGCTGGTTTATGTCCTCCCTGATGATTAGCGTGGCGATGAAAGGCAAAGCGCCATACCGCCAGGTACTGACTCACGGCTTCACCGTCGATGGTCAAGGGCGCAAGATGTCCAAGTCCATCGGTAACACCGTGTCGCCGCAGGATGTGATGAATAAACTGGGCGCGGATATCCTGCGTCTGTGGGTGGCGTCTACTGACTATACCGGCGAAATGGCGGTCTCTGACGAGATCCTCAAACGTGCTGCCGACAGCTATCGTCGTATCCGTAATACCGCGCGCTTCCTGCTGGCGAACCTCAATGGCTTCAATCCGGCCACCGATATGGTCAAACCGGAAGAGATGGTGGTGCTGGACAGGTGGGCGGTGGGCTGCGCGAAAACGGCGCAGCAAGAGATTCTGAAGGCATACGAAGCTTACGACTTCCATGAAGTGGTACAGCGCCTGATGCGCTTCTGCTCCGTTGAAATGGGCTCGTTCTACCTCGACATCATCAAAGACCGCCAGTACACCGCGAAGGCCGATAGCGTCGCGCGTCGTAGCTGCCAGACTGCGCTGTATCATATCGCAGAGGCGCTGGTTCGCTGGATGGCGCCGATCATGTCCTTCACGGCTGATGAAATCTGGGGCTACCTGCCGGGCGAGCGTGAAAAATATGTCTTCACCGGCGAATGGTACGACGGGTTGTTTGGCCTGGAAGAGAATGAAGAATTTAATGACGCATTCTGGGACGATGTCCGCTATATCAAGGACCAGGTCAACAAAGAGCTGGAAAATCAGAAAGCCAATGGCATCAAATCGAACCTGGAAGCAAAAGTGACGCTGAAATATGCTGACGATGCTAACGGTACGATCAAGAAGCTGAAACTGTTGGGTGAAGAGGTCAGATTTATCTTCATTACTTCCCAGTTCGTGATTTCTGAGCAAGCGGGGGGTATTGATGATGAAAATATTCAGTACAATGCTGGTAATACGACAGTTCAGGCAGTGGTAACGCGTGCCGAGGGTGATAAGTGTCCGCGCTGCTGGCACTACACTACTGATGTCGGCAAGGTGGCGGAACATGCAGATATCTGCGGACGCTGTGTCAGCAACATCGCCGGTAATGGCGAACAACGTAAATTTGCCTGATGAGTAAACCACTCTGTTCAACAGGACTACGCTGGCTATGGCTGGTAGTAGTCGTGCTGATTATCGATTTGGGCAGCAAGTACTTGATCCTCCAGAATTTCGCTCTGGGGGATACGGTAGGGCTGTTCCCGTCGCTTAATCTGCATTATGCGCGTAACTACGGCGCGGCTTTTAGCTTCCTGGCGGATAGCGGCGGCTGGCAGCGCTGGTTCTTTGCCGGGATTGCGATAGGGATCTGCGTAATTCTTTTAGTGATGATGTATCGCTCGAAAGCGACGCAGAAGCTGAATAACATCGCTTATGCGTTAATCATCGGCGGCGCGCTGGGTAACCTGTTCGACCGCCTGTGGCACGGCTTTGTTGTCGATATGATCGATTTTTACGTCGGCGACTGGCATTTCGCGACGTTCAACCTTGCCGATAGCGCGATCTGTATCGGCGCGGCGCTGATAGTACTGGAAGGCTTTTTGCCGAAGCCGACAGCGAAAGAACAGGCATAAGCGTAAATACCGGGTGGCGCTTATCCGGTTTTGTAGGCCTGATAAGCGCAGCGCCATCAGGCAAACGTGGTGCCGGATGGCGGTGAAAACGCCTTATCCGGCCTACGGTTTTATCGTCCTTTGTGCCTCCGGGCAAAACACGTGAGCAATTTGCATGTCTAAATCCGTACAGAGCAACAGCGCGATCCTCGTTCACTTCACCCTGAAACTGGATGATGGCTCAACGGCGGAATCTACCCGCAATAACGGCAAGCCAGCCCTGTTCCGTCTTGGCGATACCTCGCTTTCCGAAGGTCTGGAGCAGCAGCTTCTGGGGTTGAAAGAAGGGGAAAAGAAAGCGTTTTCGCTGGAGCCTGACGCCGCGTTTGGCGTCCCCAGTCCGGACTTGATCCAGTATTTCTCGCGCCGTGAGTTTATGGCGGCGGGCGAACCGGAAGTCGGGGCGATTATGCTTTTTACCGCAATGGATGGCAGCGAAATGCCTGGCGTGATTCGCGAAATCAATGGCGACTCGATTACCGTTGATTTTAACCATCCGCTGGCCGGGCATACCGTTCACTTTGATATTGAAGTGCTGGAAATCGATCCGGCGCTGGAGGCATAAACATGCAGATCCTGTTGGCCAACCCACGCGGTTTTTGCGCCGGGGTAGACCGCGCTATCAGCATTGTTGAAAATGCGCTCGCTATTTACGGCGCGCCAATTTACGTTCGGCACGAAGTCGTGCATAACCGCTATGTAGTGGACAGCCTGCGCCAGCGCGGGGCGATCTTTATAGAGCAAATTAGCGAAGTGCCGGATGGCGCCATTCTGATCTTCTCCGCTCATGGGGTTTCCCAGGCGGTGCGTAACGAGGCGAAAAGCCGCGATCTTACCGTTTTTGACGCCACCTGCCCGCTGGTGACGAAAGTCCATATGGAAGTGGCGCGCGCCAGCCGTCGCGGTGAAGAATCTATTCTCATCGGCCACGCCGGGCACCCGGAAGTGGAAGGCACCATGGGTCAGTACAGCAACCCGGAAGGGGGGATGTACCTGGTTGAGTCGCCAGAGGACGTCTGGACGCTGAATGTCAAAAATGAAGGCAAGCTCTCCTTCATGACGCAAACCACGCTTTCCGTGGACGATACGTCCGATGTGATTGATGCGCTGCGTAAACGCTTTCCGAAAATCGTCGGCCCGCGCAAAGACGATATTTGCTATGCCACTACTAATCGTCAGGAAGCGGTGCGGGCGCTGGCGGAGCAGGCTGACGTAGTGCTGGTGGTCGGCTCGAAAAACTCTTCTAACTCTAACCGATTGGCGGAACTGGCCCAACGGATGGGAAGAACCGCGTTTCTTATCGACGATGCGGCGGATATCCAGGAGGCGTGGGTGAAAGAAGCCGCCTGCGTCGGCGTCACCGCTGGCGCTTCCGCGCCGGATATTCTGGTGCAGAATGTTATTGCGCGCCTGCGCGAGTTTGGCGGCGGCGAAGCTGTCACGCTTGAGGGGCGCGAAGAAAATATTGTTTTCGAAGTGCCGAAAGAACTGCGTGTGGATGTTCGTGAGGTCGAATAAGATTTCACAATTCAGAAATCTGCCTGATGACGCTACGCTGACCAGATCTTAAGAATTTCTTTTGATATTCAATGTGCGACAGGAAAAATAAGGCGTAGTCGTCATCCGGTGCTAATGCCCCACCTTTTTGCTATTCATCTGAAAAACCAGCACAATCGTTGCTGGTTTTTGGGTTGTAATACCTACAGGGATAAGGGAAATGGGCAAAATAAAATATGGATTGCCAACGTTACTCGCCATCGGCTTTTGGATGGACGCGGCAAGCGCCACGGTGCTGGAGCTACCCGCCTGGGAGCGAAACTATACCGGGACTATCGCGGGGAAACCGGTAAACGTTAATATCACGCGATTTGGTAACTCTCTTAATGGGTATTACTGCTATGAACCTTGCAATCAGCACAAGGCAGTGATTGTTCTACGCGGCTCACTCCAGGATAAAGAGGTGTATCTTGAAGAACGCGTAAAGGCGCTTTCGGGTTACTGGAATGCGGAAATCTCCAGCAGTGAGATTAAAGGCGAATGGACGTCCGCAGATAAAAAACGACATTTTCCTGTTGCCCTTATCTACCTCAAACCTAAAAACTCCCCTGATATTGTGCTGGTCACGAACACGAATGATGCAGGGGGTTACGACCCTTCCAAAGAGATTGATTGCGGCAATACGCCGGCCATTTCGGCGATAAAATTATACCGTGATGGTAAACTCATACAGACCTTAGATACCGCCTCGGTGGGCACTTGTAGCCCGTTTATGCCTCAATGGGGGGATGTCAATTTTGATGGCTACCCGGATCTGTCGATTGTAACAGAGCTACTTGCAGGGCCGGATGCTCCAGTACAAACATGGCTCTATGACCCCGCCAAACAGCGTTATGTTGATGCGCCAGCGTCTTATCAGGAAATCACTTCACCAGAGATCGATGCTGAACATAAACAGATTGTCAGCTATTGGCGCGGCGGTTGCTGCAGCCATGGCGTCAATGTGTATCGCTGGAAAGGAAAAACGATTGAACTGATCGATCGCGGTGAAAGCTACTTTCAGCCTGTGATCAGTAAAGGCAAAATGTATAACTGCTACATGATACCTTCCTACGCTGATGGGCGTATTATTTATCCGCTAGTACGTAAAAATGGTCATTTGACGCCGCCTTTTAGCCTTGATGGGACGTGTCAATCTTTTTGGCTAACCGGTAATGTTCGTACCGTGATTCAGGCAGAAAAACCCGGCGCTGAGCCCGAATCGCTTGAGATTCAGTGGCAGGAAAACAAAGCATCGCCAGGGCGTTTTTGCCCATTAGTTCCGTTTGTCGAAGGTAATAAGCTAAGTCCGCGTCTGGTGACGGATGACGATGTGCCTGATACCTGTATCAGTCGCGCTGAGTATGAAGATATAAAACAATAGGTCAGGAGAGCGTTAATGACAGCATCCCTACACATTATTCTTGATACCGATCCGGGCATTGATGACGCGGCTGCGATTGCCGCTGCGCTGTTCGCCCCCCAGCTTGATCTGCAACTAATAACCACCGTCGCAGGCAATGTTTCCGTTGAAAAAACGACCCGTAATGCGTTGCAGCTTCTGCATTTCTGGGACGCCGATGTGCCACTTGCACAAGGGGCCGCGACGCCGCTGGTGCGTCCGCTACGTGATGCGGCATACGTCCACGGCGAATCCGGCATGGAAGGCTATGATTTTGTCGACCATCAGCGCCAACCGTTGGCGAAGCCTGCGTTTATCGCTATCCGGGATGTGTTGATGAACGCCCCGGAGCCCATGACATTAGTGGCGATTGGGCCATTGACCAATATTGCGTTGCTACTGATGCACTATCCGGAGTGCGCGTGTAACATTCGCCGTCTGGTGTTGATGGGCGGTTCCGCAGGGCGCGGCAATTTTACGCCTAATGCTGAATTTAACATTGCTGTCGATCCGGAAGCCGCCGCCCACGTATTTCGTAGCGGCATTGAGATTGTGATGTGTGGGCTGGACGTTACAAATCAGGCAATGCTCTCGCCAGATTTTCTGAATAAACTGCCCGCGCTGAATCGCACCGGTAAGATGTTGCACAGCCTGTTCAACCATTATCGCAGCGGTAGTATGCGCACTGGCGTCCGGATGCACGATCTCTGCGCGATCGCCTGGCTGGTGCGTCCGGAGCTTTTTACCCTGCAATCCTGTTTTGTGGCCGTAGAAACGCAGGGGGAATATACCGCAGGCACGACGGTCGTTGATATTGAAGGGCGTCTGGGGCAGCCCGCCAACGCGCAGGTGGCGCTGGCGCTGGATGTGGACGGTTTTCGTCAGTGGGTGGCTGAGGTGTTTGCCTATGCGCCGTAATTACATGTTGGCGCCATAATCTCATACTTTGCCGCGATAGAGTCTCTCCGGCCTGCCCACTTTCCCGTAGCTGATCTCCGCTTCGAGAAAGTTATTTTTCACGCCTTGTTCAAGATAGCGTCGGGCAGTGGTTTTACTGCTGCCCAGAATTTGCGCCAGAGTGTCTGCTGTATGTACTGCCTGCGGGTCGGCGAATATTTGTCGTACCCGGTTGAAGGTGTTTTCATCAATTCCCCGCAGTCCGCTATTCGGTTCTGCGGTTTGTTCTTTGGCCTGGATATTAAATAAGGCATCAACGTGCGTCTGGTTTGCCTGCTCACTGGAACGTAACGAACTGCGGTAACGGGTGAACCGCTCCAGGGTATGCTGCAGGCGCTGATAATGTACCGGCTTAATCAGATAATCGAATACGCCCATGCGTAAGGCATCGCTGATGGTATCCATATGATTGTCGGCGGTAATGAAAATAATTCGCCCCGTGTAGTTGGTGCTGATGGTATGACGAATTAAATCGATCCCTTTGCCATCGGGTAAAAAATTATCCAATAGAATTAACTGTGGTTGATAGAGGCGTATTTGCTTCTTTGCACTTTCCAGTTTGTCTGCGATGCCGACGATTGAAAACTGGGGAAAAAGCTTGATGGTGTCCACCAGGATTTCCGCTAGCATCGGTTCGTCTTCAACGATGAGTGTCGTAATGCTATCCATGTTATTCTTCTCTGGTAAAAGGGATATAGAGGGTAAAAATGGTGCCAAAAGGATTATTGTTATCGACGATAATGTCGCCATTGGCCTGCTTGACGTAGCTGTGCACTAACCATAATCCAATTCCGTGATCGCCGTTGTTGTGGGTGGTCACTCCACGCTCGAAAATATGCTGGCGGATATTTTCGTCAATACCACATCCCTGATCGGCAACTTCAATAATGACTTCATTACCTTCGCTGTTGATCAGGCACTCAATCTGTCGCGAGCCTTCGCTATTGAGCAGGGTGGCGTTATAGGCGTTGTCCAATAAATTGCCAACAATCGAAATCCATTCATTATGCGAGAGCGATGACGGCAGGTGTTCAACAAAGCTTGAAGGATCGAAAATCAGCTCCAGCCCCAGCTCTTTTGCCCGATAATATTTACCGATTAATAGCCCCGCAAGGTGGTGGTCGCGGAAATTATGGGAAATAAAATCGAGTACTTTCTGGTGGCTTTCCGACTGCTGCTGAATCAGCGCCAGCGCATTATCGTAGCGCTTCAGGAACAGCAGTCCGGCAATGGTGGAAATAAGGTTGCGATGCTCATGCTGCACGGCGCGCAGGTTATCGGCGTATTGCCGCACCTGACTTAACTGCAGGCTGAGTGTATTGATATCGTCTTTGTTGCGAAAGCTAATAACCCAGCCCTGAGGCTGGTTGTCAATAATGACCGCCATGCGACTGGCGATGACTTTCATTTGGTTAAAGGTGACGATCTCATCTTTTTTGTTTTTTTGCGGCGCATCGTAAAAGAAGGCCTCCGGCAACACGATATGGTGGATTGCATAGCCAATGAGTTCAGACTCCGGTTGGCTCAGATTCAGTAAGCGGCGAGCCGTTTGGTTAATGGCGGTAATACGGTGATGGGAGTCAATGGCGATCAACCCTTCAAATACCGACTCAAACAACACGCTTTGCTGAATTAATAGTTGTGAAAGCTGCTGCGGCTCCATGTTAAGCATCTGCTTTTTAATATGCAGCGAGAAGCGGCGGGCGCAGTACAACAGCACCAGCAGCAGTAACGCCATCGGGAACAGCAACGAGCTGATTTGTAAGTTAAGCCAGCTATCCAACTGTTCCAGAGTATAGCCGACGGAAACAATACCAATGACTTTACCGGTACTGTCCTGAATCGGGGATTTACCACGTAGGGAAGAGCCTAATGAACCTTTGCGCACCGATACGTAGCTTTTAGCGTTATACAGCGCGTCGTCGCTATCGCCGCCCTCCATATATTTGCCGATCTCATCCGGGTTGACGTGATACAGTCGCTGACCTTTTTCGTTGCCAACGGTAATGTAAGTCGCATCCGAAAACGAGCGCATTGGGTCAATCAGCGCTTTGATGCGTGACAAATCATGCGCCTCTACGGCTTCAACTAATTCTGGCATAGCGGATATTTGCATTGCCTGAATAAGCGCACGTTGGCCCACCTGATAATGCAGGCGCTCTTTCGTGATATCGGTCAGATACCAGGTGATTGCCAGCATCACGATGGTGGATGTAAACAGGATCAGTAGAAATATCCGGTTTTGAAACGAGCGTCTGGCAAACCAGTGTGTAATTTCCCGTATAAACATATTGGTAGTTAGATATTTAATTACGGTATTTTCTTGCATTCGGCATCACCGGAACCTGAACCAGTTCATACTTACTTTTCTTTCAGAAAAAATTTGGATGAAAATGGGATACGACATGCGTATCCCATCCACTATTACATCGCCAGCACGTACTTGAGCATCACGCCCGCCGCAATGGCCGAGCCAATCACCCCGGCCACGTTCGGGCCCATAGCGTGCATCAGCAGGAAGTTCTGCGGGTCTGATTCCAGGCCCACCTTGTTCGACACCCTGGCTGCCATCGGCACCGCCGACACCCCCGCCGAACCGATAAGCGGGTTGATTTTGTTCTTACTGCACAGGTTCAGCAGCTTCGCCATCAGCACCCCGGCGGCAGTCCCGATACCAAAGGCAATCACACCCAGCAGCAGAATGCCCAGCGTCTGCGGCTGCAGGAACTTATCCGCGACCAGCTTCGCGCCCACCGACAGTCCGAGGAAAATGGTGACGATATTAATCAGCCCGTTCTGTACCGTGTCGCTCAGACGCTCCACCACGCCGCTTTCACGCATCAGATTGCCAAAGCAGAACATTCCCAGCAGCGGCGCGGCGTCCGGCAGCAGCAGCGCCACCAGTAGTAACAGCACCACCGGAAAGAGGATTTTTTCCCGCTTACTCACCGTGCGCAGCTGCACCATGCGGATTTTGCGCTCCGTCTCCGTGGTCAGCGCCTTCATAATCGGCGGCTGGATTAACGGCACCAGCGCCATATACGAGTACGCCGCCACCGCGATGGCCCCCAGCAGCTCCGGCGCCAGCTTGCCCGACAGATAAATCGCCGTCGGACCGTCCGCGCCGCCGATAATGCCGATGGCCGCCGCCTGCGGCAGGGTGAAGGAAATCAGGCCGAAGTAGTTCAGCGTCAGCGCCCCCAGCACGGTGGCGAAGATGCCGAACTGCGCCGCCGCGCCGAGCAGCAGGGTGCGCGGGTTGGCCAGCAGCGGGCCGAAGTCGGTCATCGCGCCGAC
>NZ_JBGDXT010000001.1:591513-653535 GCF_046550615.1 Salmonella sp. SAL04214 | reverse complement strand
CCGGAGGAATATCGGCAACACAATCATTTGGCCGGGATCTCAAAAAATGCCTGGAACTAAAACGGGTCTATTTACATAGCCTGTAATCGCATGAGCAGCTTCGCTAAAGTTTGTATAACCAGTCACTGGCACCCACTCGTTTTTCAGACTTCTGAAGAAGCGTTTCATCGGGCTGTTGTCCCAACAGTTTCCTCGTCGGCTCATACTCTGCCTGATCCGGCAACGCCACAGTAACTGCCGGAACTGCCTGCTTGTATAGTGGCTACCCTGGTCACTGTGGAACATCACTTCGGCTGGTTTACCGCGAGCTTCCCACGCCATTCCCAGCGCTTTGATGGTCAGCCTGCTGTCCGGCGAGAATGACATTGCCCAGCCCACCGGTTTCCTTGCGAACAGATCGAGAACAACTGCCAGGTAAGCCCAACGCTTGCCTGTCCAGATATATGTCACATCACCGCACCACACCTGGTTAGGTTCTGTAACTGCGAACTGTCGCTCAAGGCGATTCGGGATAACGATGTGTTCATGACAACCACGTTTATACCGGTGGGTAGGCTGCTGACAACTCACCAGCCCCAGTTCTTTCATGAGCCTGCCGGCAAGCCTGCGTCCCATTCTGAAGCCTCTCATGGTTGCCATAATCGCGATGCTTCTTGCGCCAGCAGAGCCATGGCTGACGTTATGCAGTTCCAGAACCTGACTACGTAACACAGCTCGCCTGCCATCTGGCTTTTCGGGGCTTTTTTCCCAGTATTTATAGCTGCTTCGATGAACCCCGAACACGTGGCAGAGTGTGACCACAGGATACTGCGCTCTGAGTTTCCCGATTAACAAGAACTGTTCAGGGAGTCTGGCATCAAGAGCGCGGTAGCCTTTTTTAATATGTCGTTTTGCATTTCAATGCGTTGTAGCTTTTTCTTCAGCTCACGTATTTCAATTTGTTCCGGGGTTATAGGGGAGGCTTTAGGTATTTTGCCCTGTCGTTCATCCCGCAACTGCTTTACCCATCGCGTCATGGTAGAAAGGCCCACATCCATAGCACTGGCCGCAGCTACAACGGTGTAGTTCTGATCAAGGACCAGTTGAGCGGATTCGCGTTTAAACTCTGCACTGAAATTTCTTTTTTTCATTGAGGCACCTGTAATGTTCTGAGGTGAGCATATCACCTCTGTTCAGGTGGCCAAATTCAGTAAACCACTTCATCCTCTGCTCTATTGCTAACCACATGAATATGATCATAAAATATCCCCGCTAGTACCTAGGAGAGAGCTCCTCGCAAAAGCTTGATGGTCTGCTCGTCAGCCATCGTGGAGGCTTCGGCCTCTATTCTCTCCCCACACGACGCATGCCACACGTTCTCAATGTTCCAACGTTACGATGCTAACGCATCACCAACGCTCTGGTACTTGCTGTAACAGTTGGGATTGCCGGATTGTGGCGAGGGGACGTCACACAGTGACGTCGAATACTGGGGTTAATTGCTGAACATCTCTTATTCCTGTCAGTTCAGGCGAGGCCGGTAACCATAGTGGTGACCGGGAACTGAGAAGGAGATGTAATTATGAGTCGTAAGACACGTAAACGTCGAAAGACAAATACAAGTCGAAAGACACGTAAAAAATACCAGGCTAGTGTTCAGCAAACGTTTTGTGTGAAGGAAAGACTAAAGAAATACTCCAAAGATGCCGGTAAGCTCTTGTTTACCTTAGTTATCAGCGAAGTGATTTCTGCTGTTTTTCATTCTGAAGCTGTTGCCTCCATCTTTGCATCCATCAAGGGATTCCTGTAATGGAGGCTATAATGGATAGGAACAACAACGATGAAAAGCACAAAACGTACCCCTAGTCTTCAAAGTCCCCCAAAGATTTATCCCCTGAATCAATCGCCTCTATTCAAGCTTAAAAATAAAAGAAAATTACTTGAAATCATAGGGCTATCCAAGAAACAAGCAGACAAGCTAATGCTTGACTCAGCGTACAAAGAATTTGTAAATGATGCCGGAAGGACAATACAGGAACCAATTGCTCAGCTCAAAGCGGTTCATAGGAAAATCGGCGTTTTATTGAGCAGAATCGAACTACCTCCATATCTTCACTCTGGTCGGAAGAAGCATTCAACACTTACTAATGTAGAATCACATAAGCTAGCAACTGAACTTCTGAAACTCGACATTCATAAGTTTTTCCCCTCGACTAGGGCTGCAAAGGTCTACAAGGCACTTGTAGAAAAATTTGAGATGTCACCTGATGTATCTTATATCATGACCAATCTCTCAACCTTTGCAGGAAAAGTGCCCACAGGCAGTCCGATAAGCATGGCTATGGCGTTTTGGGCCAATAAAGACATGTTCGACGAGCTTAGCAACCTTGCGGCCTCAAACAGCTTAGTATTTACGGCATATGTTGACGATGTGGCGTTCTCTGGTTCGAAAATCCCAAAAGGATTTGCCGCCCAAGCTAAAAAATGTATTCGTTCCCATGGACTCACCTCTAAAGACAAAAAAGAGCGATTTTATCCGTCATCAGAGGGAAAGCTGCTTACGGGGATAGTCATTCGGGATGGGGAACTTAAGGTACGTTGGGCACATAACGATTCAATCGGAAAAGAATTCGCTACTTTGGCTGAAGCAAAAGACAACGCTACAAAAATAATCCATCTAGAAAAGCTAGCAGGTAAGCTGCATGCAGCCGGTCAGGTTGACTTCAGACAAAAAGATAGAGCTCGTTTTTTTACACAGCAGCTCAAAGCCGCAAAAAAGCGCTCAGAACAAGGTACTTAAAACAGCAAGTAGACTAAAAGTAATTATCGTGCCATACAAGGAAAATGATATGTTGTATCACGTTGTTATTCAAAAGAAACCAGTAAAAACTGGCAAAGATGGTGCTGAAGAAAACAAAACAGATCTCACCAAAGAGCAGCTGGTTGCTCGCTTCATAGAACCTTACGAGCTAGGCAATCCAATTACAGTAAACGGCACGACTATTCAAACATCAGAAATCAACAGATTAACTGTTAAGGCTACTGAAACCAGCATTGAATCTTTTATACCTGCGATAGAAGCAGAAGATCGAAATTCAAGTGTGATTATGTTTGGCGGACCGTCTTACCTAGAACGTGCGATATATCGAGCTCCTGATGTAACTGATGAATTCATCACTGGTCCCGCTGGCAGCAAAAAATCGATCGCATCAAAAAAAAACAAATAAATCAACAACAAACGCAAACTCTGACAAAGTTTTCATTGTTCACGGGCATGATGATGCAGCGAAGATCAAGACTGCTCGTTTTGTAGAACAATTGGATTACAAAGCTATTATTCTGCATGAACAAGCAAGCTCTGGTAGAACCATAATAGAGAAAATCGAGCAGTTTACTGATGTGGGATTTGCTGTTGTGCTATACACGCCGGACGATATAGGCAATGCCAAAGGCAATGCAGACGACCTACAGTTAAGAGCCCGTCAAAACGTTGTTTTCGAACATGGTTTTTTGATAGGTAAGTTAGGAAGAGATCGTGTAGTAGCTTTGGTTGATGGAGCAATAGAACTTCCGAATGATATTAGTGGGGTCGTCTACATAAAAATGGACGAGGCAAACGCATGGCATCTTCAGTTAGCCAAAGAAATGAAACAAGCTGGTTTTAACATTGATATGAACAAGCTTGTGTAACCACTTGAAAATTACTGCCTTAATGTGACATTGACTCCCGCTACATTGCTCAAAGAGTCAGACAGTTAGTATTTGGTGTTGCTCTCAGCCAGCTCCACCAAATAATGATCCGGATACGTCCGGCGAAGTACAGAAAGCCCGCACAGCACAAGCTCTGCGGGCTTTTTTACATCTATTGCCGCCTGGTGAGGATTGCAGAGAACCTTACGGACACTGGAGTCAAATGACGCGGTGGGTAAAGCGGCTGCGCGATGGGTGACAGGGCAAAACGCCAAAAGTCTCACCAATAACTCCCGAAAGAATTGGAATACGAGAGTCAAAGAAAATAGAACACTCACTGAGAGTCCTGCCTGGCTGGGGCAAAGCTCGCAGTCAGACTGTCGAGCATAAAGATAAGCAGTTGCCCGTGAGACGCCAGGATGTTGGGCTACGGTATCCATAGATTTGCGAAGATTCAGCAGACCTTCTTTGCGAAGCTTTAATGATCAATTCTTTTCTGTCAGCTGCTTTAAGCGTCCTGGCCGTAGTGGCACGAGCAGCGGCGAAACTATCTATGCGCTGTCGAATGGTCTCTGTTCCTCCAGGAGCAATATTTTCTCACGGAATTTTTTATTACCGTATGCGTTATTCAGCATAATCCGAAGACGTGATCCTGCTCACCCAGTCAAACATAACTTGCATATGATTGCCATTGGATGTCCTCACACCAACCTGACACGCATTTACGCCTGTCGTTTTGCCAGTCAAAACCTGTCCATACTTCATATAGATTTTGATACCGACTCCCTGTTTATAGCACTTATTGCAAATCGAGAAATAATCTCTTCTTGATGGAGTATATTGCTGAAGATTAAATCCGTCAGCCGGCACCAGCGAAAGATTAAAAGCGTCATTACCTGATAATTCTTCAAGAATTGCCAGAGACTCTAGTTTAACTTCAATGCGCTTATTTCCTTTAGGTTTATCCGAAGCCAGAATCAAATTTTCCTTCGGATTAAACTTCGCAATGTAGCCTGTGATTATCCGGGCATTATTACTCACCAATCGAACAGGGATATCATTAAAACGTAGAAATTGAACTCGACGAGCAAGCATAGAATAATCCCGCGGCCATATTTCAGCCTCTCGCCCGTAGGAAATATCATTTACAGCTATACATTCCATAAAGATATATTCATCTATGCTGAATGAAAAAGCCCCGGATTCACGGGGCTGAATAAAACGAAATAAATTAACGTAACAGAGACAGCACGTTCTGCGGGACCTGGTTAGCCTGCGCCAGAACGGAAGTACCAGCCTGCTGCAGAATCTGCGCGCGAGACATGTTGGAGACTTCAGTCGCATAGTCGGAATCTTCGATACGGCTACGCGCTTCAGACAGGTTGTTTACGGTATTGCCCAGGTTGGTGATAGCGGAGTTGAAACGGTTCTGTACCGCACCCAGGTCAGAGCGCAGCGCATCCACCTGCGCCAGCGCGGCATCAATTTTCTGCAGCGGGTTTTCGGTGGTTTTAGCGGCTGCTTCAGCCAGCTCTGGTTGTGCTTTGAAATCATGACCAGCGGCTTTGCTGGCATTGTAGGTTTTACCGTCTATAGTAACGACTTCGGTTTTACCGTCTACGCCACCCAGTTGGTTAGCCGCTGTTTTGGTAGTGCCGTCAGCAGCAGTATAACTTGTGGTTTTAGCTTTAATTGCTCCTGTCGCTTCATCGTAATCTGCGGCGTAATACTTATCGCCAGCTTTAAGCGCATAACCGCCTTCAATTGTCTTACCATTTTTATCGGTATAAGACATTTTGACCAATGTCGCGGCATTTGCATCCGCAGATGATACGCCCCCATCTTGTAAGGCTTTTTTCGTGGCAGCATCTGCTGCTACAGGAGCATTAACCTGTACCTTAGTAACAGCGGTATCACCTGTAACAGTAGATTTAGTTGGGGTAGCACCGAATGATACAGCCCCTGTAGCACTATCAACGGTAACTTCATATTTGCCATTTTTGGCAGTATCCCCCGCATCGGTATAACCACCTACAGTGGCATAATATTTACCATCCTTAAAGGATACGGTGGCAGTCAATGTATCGCCAGTTACTGTCGGGTTGCCTAATGCAGCTTTAATCTCAGTTGCAGTTGGTGCCGTAAGCGCCTGAGTACCATCACTATAGGTAGAGCTGATAACGTCTGTCGCAGAAACATCATACGCTTTCTGCACGTTCAGTGAATCCAGGCCCAGGGTCTGAGAGTTGATCTGCTTCAGATCGATATCGATAGTTTCACCGTCGTTGGCACCAACCTGGATGGTCAGGGTGTTGTCCTGCGCCAGGACTTTCACGCCGTTGAACTGAGTCTGGCCGGATACACGGTCGATTTCGTTCAGACGCTGGGTGATTTCAGCCTGGATGGAGTCGAGGTCAGACTGGGAGTTGGTGCTGTTAGCAGACTGAACCGCCAGTTCACGCACACGCTGCAGGTTGTTGTTGATTTCGTTCAGCGCGCCTTCAGTGGTCTGCGCAATAGAGATACCGTCGTTAGCGTTACGGGAAGCCTGAGTCAGACCTTTAATGTTCGCGGTAAAACGGTTAGCAATTGCCTGACCTGCCGCATCGTCTTTCGCGCTGTTGATACGCAGACCAGAAGACAGACGCTCGATAGCGGTGCCCAGTGCGGACTGGGATTTGTTCAGGTTATTCTGGGTCAGCAGCGACAGACTGTTAGTGTTGATTACTTGTGCCATAAAATTTTCCTTTTGGAAGGTTTTTGATAACCAATGTTATGCCAGGCTTACCTGTGTCATCCAGGTTATCGACACTTGAGGCATAAACTTTACTATTTTTTCTGTCCGTAATTGCTTACATCTAACATTTTGATTAAAAAGCCTTTCCAGGTGAATACTGTGTCTGGTAGTGTTTTGAGCGATGTCGTCTATAGCTGGATGTAACATAGGCCTTATCGTGAGCGCGCTACACTATATATGTTAATGCGTTGAATTTTTTCTCTTTTTAATTAGATGCTGTCTTTTTCGTATACTCTTCCGGTTTATTTATGCCATACGCCTGTATTACAAAAATGTTATATCCATCCTGTTGTAATTTTTATTTTAATTCATTCGTTTTTTATGCGGCTTGCCGGAAAATATCTGTATAAGGTAGATACGCCAATACCAAAAATAATAGCTAGTTGCTGCCGAGGATGGCCTTTCTCTAATAGCCGACTAATCTGTTCCTGTTCATGTTTGTTGATCGCCCGAGGGCGCCCTCCCAGTCGTCCTTGCGCTCTGGCGGCAGCCAGTCCGGCAAGGGTTCGCTCGACAATTAATTCTCGCTCCATCTCGGCCAGTGCTGACATTACATGAAAAAAGAATCGCCCCATCGCGCTACTGGTATCAATACTATCGGTTAAAGAATGGAAGTGAGCTCCACGTTCATGTAATTCTGATATTAACGCCACCAGGTTTTTCACGCTGCGGCCCAGTCTGTCTAATTTCCAGACGACAAGAGTATCGCCTTTATTTACATACTTTAACGCCCGTTTCAGGCCGGGGCGGTTTGCAATCTTGCCACTGATACGGTCCTCAAAAATGCGGTCACAATTTGCACAAGTAAGCGCATTACGCTGTAAATCGATATTTTGGTCAATTGTTGACACCCGAATATACCCAATAGTAGCCATGATTTTCTCCTTTACATCAGATAAGGAAGAATTTTAGTCGCTTTTCTCATGGAGGATTGCTTTATCAAAAACCTTGGTTTTCAAGAACCAATAAATCGTGTGGCTGATGCGCTATAAAAATCGCAGAGCGGTGACGATATCCGCATAAGGAGCTGTTCGTTCGCAACATTCGAACGGTGACGTTAAAGCCGGTTTCATTGGCTAATGAAGACGAAGGGGACAAAATTACTACAGAGTTGATACCACAGAGATAGTCCAGGCTCGCAGGTGATACGGGATTTAACGCCGGAAAGTCTGCACAGAACACGATCCGCCGCCGGACACCGTTAAATTGCCCCGCAACGTGTTATCAATACTACTCCCTACGTTTCCCGTTACCTTGCTGTCGGTACGTTTACCTCATTGTCTGAAAGGTTATTTGCGAAGTTATCATTAATAATCCACGGGCGTCTGGTATGCGAATCCAGTTCCCCAATCCTGACGCTTTGCCTTCGCGACCATACGCGCGTAAATAAGCCTGAAACCAAACTTCACCGCTTAACGCTCTCCTCTTCCCCAATTTTTACGCAAAAAATCATCACATGAACAAGGGTCGTATTTGTTATTGCATTTTACAAATGATATTGGTAATTATTATCATTCTCATTAACGACTTGTTCGATTTATGACGTGGAGAGAGAGGATTTCTCATGCGTATTCTGTTTGTCGGTCCCCCACTGTATGGACTGCTATACCCTGTGCTGTCCCTGGCGCAAGCGTTTCGTGTTAATGGCCATGAAGTACTGATTGCAAGCGGTGGAAAATTTGCACAGAAAGCAGCCGAAGCGGGGTTGGTGGTATTTGACGCTGCGCCTGGTTTCGATTCGGAAGCGGGTTATCGCCGTCAGGAGGCATTGCGAAAAGAAAATAACATTGGAACAAAAATGGGGAACTTCTCATTCTTCAGCGAAGAGATGACTGACCCGCTGGTCGCGTTCGCCGGGCAGTGGCGACCAGATCTCATCGTCTACCCTCCCCTTGGGGTCGTTGGACCACTGATTGCCGCTAAGTATGACATTCCGGTAGTGATGCAAACCGTCGGCTTCGGTCATACGCCCTGGCACATCAAAGGCGTGACGAAATCACTTTCTAACGCCTACCGCCGCCATGGGGTCAGCGCGACACCAAGAGATCTGGCGTGGATAGACGTCACACCGCCCAGCATGAGCATACTGCAAAATGACGGAGAGCCGGTTATCTCCATGCAATACGTCCCGTATAACGGCGGCGCCGTCTGGGAAGAATGGTGGGAACGTACACCTGATCGCAAGCGTCTTCTGGTCAGCCTCGGCACCGTCAAACCGATGGTGGATGGCCTGGATCTGATTTCCTGGGTAATGGATTCTGCCGGCGAAGTAGATGCCGAAATCATCCTGCATCTTCCGGCAAACGCCCGCTCGGATTTACGTTCACTGCCGCCGAATGTCCGTCTGGTCGACTGGCTTCCGATGGGCGTTTTCCTTAACGGCGCCGACGGTTTTATCCACCATGGCGGCGCAGGCAACACCCTGACGGCGCTACATGCCGGCATTCCGCAGATAGTCTTTGGCCAGGGGGCAGACAGACCCGTCAATGCCCGCGCCGTGGTCGAGCGCGGATGCGGCATTATTCCCGGTAAGAGCGGGCTTACGAGCAGCATGATCAATACCTTCCTCGGTAATCGCGCGCTTCGCGAGGCGTCGCAGGAGGTCGCGGCGGAAATGGCGGCCCAGCCTTGCCCGACCGAGGTGGCAAAAAAACTGATCGCCATGCTGCAACACGGCTAACCGCGGCAGCGCAATGACAATATGGCGGCTGAACCCAGCGTGTGTCGCCATATCTCATCTTTCATCGATAAGGAGGCTTAATGCCCGCGACTCATTCCCCCATGCCCGCTCGTGCCTGGATAGTTCGCCTTGCCCGCGTGTGTTGGGAACGTAAAACACTGAGCATCATTGTCATCGTAGCATCAGTATCGACCATTTTACTGGCTGCGCTGACGCCGCTAATAACGCGTCAGGCCGTCAATGACGCGATAGCAGGCGATACGACCCACCTGCCGTTACTTGCCTGCGGCCTGCTGTTAATTGCCCTTTTTGATTTTATCGGGAATTACGTGCGCCGCGGCTATGCCGGGGAACTCTCGCTGTGGGTTCAGCATACGTTACGTAACCGTGCGTTCGACAGTATTCAAAAACTGGACGGCGCAGGCCAGGACGCCTTGCGTACCGGGCAGGTCATTTCGCGTACCAACAGCGATCTTCAACAGGTACACACCTTGCTACAGATGTGTCCGGTGCCGCTGGCGGTGCTCACTTACTATGTGGCCGGTATCGCGGTGATGCTATGGATGTCGCCATCCATGACGCTTATCGTGATTTGCGTACTGGCCGCCCTTGCTATTACCGCCCTGCGCGCCCGTCGCCGTGTTTTCGCGCAAACGGGGCTTGCCTCAGACCGGCTGGCGCACATGACGGAGCATATGCGCGAAGTATTGGAACAGATCTCAGTGATGAAGTCCTGCGTGGCGGAGTTGCGCGAAACGCGTTGGCTCGATGGTCAGTCGCGGCAGATGGTGCGGGTACGCATCGGCGCCGCTATCTCGCAGGCGATGCCGGGCGCAACCATGCTGGCGCTACCGGTGATAGGGCAAATCGTCCTGCTGTGCTATGGCGGCTGGTCGGTAATGAACGGGCGCATCGATCTGGGAACCTTCGTTGCGTTCGCGAGTTTTCTCGCTATGCTGACCGGCCCTACCCGCGTACTGGCATCGTTTTTGGTTATCGCACAGCGCACACAGGCGTCGGTAGAGCGCGTCTTCGCGCTTATCGACACGCGTTCTCGCATGGAAGACGGTACTGAGTCGGTTGAGGGCCAGATTATCGGGCTGGACGTGGAGAAGATGAGTTTCCACTACGACAACGGTAACCGTATCCTCAATGAGATCTCGTTTTCCATTCACGCCGGTGAAACCGTGGCAGTGGTTGGCGCATCCGGCTCCGGAAAATCAACATTGCTGATGTTGCTGGCGCGCTTTTACGATCCCACCTCCGGCGGGGTGTGGCTCAACACCACTGCGGGTCAACAGAATATTCGCGACCTGAAACTGACGGCGCTTCGTCGTCGCGTTGGCGTAGTATTTGAAGACGCGTTTCTGTTTGCCGGTACGGTGGCGGAAAACATCGCCTATGGGCACCCGCAAGCGACTCAGGACGACATTCGACGCGCCGCCGATGCCGCAGGCGCCAGCGGGTTCATCAATGCGCTACCGCAGGGGTTCAACACCCGACTGGCCGAACGCGGAAGCAACCTCTCCGGCGGCCAACGCCAGCGTATTGCGCTAGCCCGGGCACTGATTACCGCGCCGGAACTGCTGATTCTCGATGACACCACCTCGGCGGTCGATGCCGGTACTGAAGCGGAAATTAACACGGCTCTTGGTCGTTATGCCGATAATGAGCATATGCTGCTGGTGATTGCACGCCGCCGTTCAACACTGCAGTTAGTCGATCGGATCGTCGTGCTGGATAAAGGCCGCGTCGTGGATATCGGTACCCAGGCGGAGCTGGATGCAAGGTGTCCGACGTTTCGCTCGCTGATGAGCGGCGAGGGGGATTTTCTCGCCCTTGCCCCGGCAGAACAACGTACGCTATGGCCAACAACGCAGGCGGTAAAATCCGACGACGCGCATGAGCGCCAGACAACCGCCGGAAAAGGTTTTGTCGACCGGATGACGCGCGTTCCAGAACGCGCCGTACAGATGGCGCTGGCAGGCCACGGGCGTCAAGTCTCATCGCTGCTGACGCCAGTAGCCTGGATGTTCGTCATCGCCGCCCTGCTTATCGCGCTTGATTCCGCCGCAGGCGTTGGCGTGCTGGTGCTTTTGCAGCGCGGTATTGACTCAGGCGTTGCCGCAGGGGATATGTCGACTATTGGCATATGCGCCCTGCTCGCGCTGTGCCTGGTGGCGAACGGTTGGTGCTGCTATGCGCTGCAAACGATCTTCGCCGCCCGCGCGGCAGAGTCGGTACAGCATACGGTACGCTTACGCAGCTTCAGCCACCTGCTACGCCTGAGTCTTCCCTGGCACGAGAAGCACATCGACTCGCGTCTTACTCGCATGACCGTCGACGTTGATTCACTCGCCCGATTTCTGCAAAACGGTCTTGCCAGCGCGGCCACCAGCATCGTGACGATGGTCGCTATCGCCGCGGCAATGTTCTGGCTTGACCCCATTCTTGCGTTAACGGCATTAAGCGCCGTACCTGTCGTGATACTGGCGACGTGGATTTACCGCCGTTTGAGCTCGCCTGCTTACGCCCAGGCACGGCTGGAAATTGGTAAGGTGAACAGTACGCTTCAGGAAAAGGTCTCCGGTATGCGGGTAGTGCAGTCACACGGTCAACAAAAGCAGGAAGCCGCCAGGCTACGGGCGTTATCAGACAACTTCCGCGCCACCCGCGTGCGGGCGCAAAAATACCTTGCTGTCTATTTTCCGTTCCTGACCTTCTGCACCGAGGCCGCCTATGCCGCCGTGCTTTTAATCGGGGCGACCCGGGTCGCCGGAGGCGAAATGACGCCCGGGATACTGGCGGCGTTCTTCCTGCTACTGGGACAATTTTATGGCCCGGTACAGCAGTTGTCAGGCATTGTTGATTCCTGGCAGCAGGCGACCGCCAGCGGCAAACATATCAATGCGCTATTGGCGACTGAGGAAACGGAGAATATTGAACCGTCCTCCATAACGCCTGGCACTGGCGGCGCGCTACGTCTGGAGGCATTGACATTCCGCTATCCCGAAAAAACGCAACCTGTGCTTGATAATCTCTCGCTCACCATTCCGCCAGGAACGGTAGTCGCGGTGGTCGGACGTAGCGGCGCCGGCAAATCGACGCTGATCAAGCTGCTGGCCGGGCTCTACTCTCCCGGCAGCGGGCAAATCCGTGTCGGTGAGCGCCTAATTGATGCCGCGTCGCTTAGTGATTATCGTCGCCAGACGGGGCTGGTCACTCAGGATGTCGCATTATTTAGCGGCGATATTGCCGAAAATATCCGCTATTCGCGGCCAGACAGCAGCGACACGGAGGTGGAGATCGCGGCGCGACGGGCGGGACTCTTTGAAACTGTGCAACATCTGCCGCTGGGGTTTCGTACTCCGGTCAATAACGGCGGCACGGATCTATCCGCGGGCCAGCGTCAGTTGATTGCCCTCGCCCGCGCCCAACTGGCACAGGCGCACATTCTGCTGCTCGACGAGGCGACAGCGCGTATCGACCGCAGCGCCGAGGAGCGCTTAATAACCTCGCTTACCGGAGTGACGCATACCGAGAAACGCATCGCGCTTATCGTCGCGCACCGGCTGACCACCGCTCGCCGCTGCGATGTGATTGTCGTAATCGATAAAGGATGTATCGCTGAATATGGCAGCCATGAGCAGTTGATAGCGGCTCATGGCCTGTATGCTCGTCTGTGGCGGGACAGCATCGGCCAGACACGCGATACGCAAGGAGAGGTCATAGGATAGTTTTTATCGCCACTATTTACGCAAAAGAAAGCCCGTAAGCGGCTGTTCCTGTAACAGCCGCTTTAGCTATTGATACTGACCGAAATATAAATGAGATGGAATACAAAGAATGAGACTGAGCCCGCCCGTCGCTCCTGTCGCTATACAGACCGCTACGCGCCTTCGCCGTCAACTCGCCGCCGGAAGCCAGGTTGACGCTTCTCACTTCTGGCGAGAAGCAAACTCGCTCGCGCTGCCGCTGGTGACAGCCATTAACGACGCAGACGATGAACGGGAAGTCACCTTCCTGTGGCGTGCCGCCTCTCCTCTGCGGGGGGTTTATGTTCGCCTGAACCGTGTCACCGATAAAGATAACGTGGCGAAAGGTATGATGACGCAACTGCCCACAACGGATATCTGGCATCTGACGCTTCGCTTACCGGCGTCCTACTGCGGTTCCTATACGATGGTCGAAATACCACCGGAAACCCCGGACGAGACGGTGTTGCAGCTTGGAAGCCGTTTCGCCTCCCTTGTCGGGAAGGCGGACCCGCTGAACAGCACGCCGGGAATAAATGTTTGGGGCAATGCGCAGGAGTCCGTTCTGGCGTTGGATCATGCCCCGGCACAGGAGGAGTGGTCAGGCTGTCGCGCTTACGCCGGGCAGCTTTTCACCTCAGAACATCGGCTCGCCGGACAACGTCGCCGTGTGCGGCTGTATCTTCCTGACGTTCCTGTCGTACAACCGCTGGGCTTACTGGTACTCACGGATGGCGAGATCTGGTTCGACCATCTTGGGGTAAGCGCCGCCATTGACGCCGCCATCCGCAGCGGACGCATCGCGCCGGTGGCCGTACTCGGCATTGATAACATCAACGCGGGTGAACGCGTCGCAATCCTCGGCGGTCGCCGCGAGCTGGTGCTCGACATTGCCGAACGCCTGCTGCCAACCCTTCGCGCCAACTACCCGGAACGGCGGTGGGCGGACCGTACACAAACGGTGCTGGCTGGGCAAAGCCTCGGCGGCGTGACCGCGCTGATGGCGGCCCGCCACGCGCCAGAGAGCTTCGGCCTGGTGCTGAGCCACTCCCCCTCAATGTGGTGGACGCCGGACAACTGCAACCGCCCGGACCATTTCAGCGCAGAAGAGCGCTCATGGGTCAGCGAACATGTGTTATCCGCGCCCTCGCCAGCCGTACGTACGCATCTGTGCGTGGGATCGCTGGAAGGTTCGACGGTCCCGCAGGTCAAACAGTTGCATGAAAAATTGTGCACCGCCGGCGTCGAAAGCCATTGCAGCGTGTACACCGGCGGTCACGATTATGCCTGGTGGCGCGGCGCGCTGATTGACGGATTACGTCTACTGCCCCGATAAAACTTCACCTGCCAAAAAGGAATCACATCCGATGTATGGTCGCCAGTACCACAACAAGTGCTATCGCATGGCGCTATTTTTAGTGAGTTTTTGTTTTAGCGCGCTGAGTTATGCGCAGCCGGACATGCAGCCATTAGGGCCGAATATTGCTGATAAAGGTTCGGGATATTACCATTTTAGGGTCAATGACTTTCAATCTGCCGATGGCGCAAGACATTACCGGGTATGGACCGCTATTCCCAATAAAGCCGCCCCGCCGTCGGGTTATCCTGTTTTATATATGCTGGACGGCAACGCAGTGATGGACAGGCTGCCGGAGGCGCTGCTCAAACAACTGGCAGACCACTCGCCGCCGGTGATTGTGGCGATTGGCTATCAGACTAACCTGCCGTTTGATCTTAACGGCAGAGCTTATGACTATACGCCGGCGCCGGGAATCGATCGCGAAGGCAGTGAAAATAACCCGCGTTTTCATCGTAAAACCGGCGGCGGGCCAGCGTTCCGCCAGCTACTGGAGAGACATATCGCGCCGCAGGTGGAACAAGGAATAACCATCAACCCCGAACGGCGCGGGGTATGGGGACATTCTTATGGCGGCCTGTTCGTTTTGGACTCCTGGCTGTCGTCATCCTTCTTTCATATCTATTACAGCGCCAGCCCGTCACTCAGCAGGGATAATTTTGCCCTGTTGAATCGCCTTACGGCAGTGAAGCCGTCGCCGTTCTGCCATAAGAAACTCATTATAATGGAAGGTTCAGCGTCGAATGGAGATAGCAGGCAACGCCAGATGGCCGAGCTCCTGCAAAAAGTTCAGGAGACCGTGAGAACGCTTGAGAACAACGGCGTTAACGCGGCCCTGCAGCATTACCCGGGCCTGGGCCACGGGCCCATGTTTAACGCCTCTTTTCGCAGTGCATTGCTGGATATCAGTCGCGAACCGGCAAGCCAAAAACCACGCTGCCATTAACCCGCCGCCAGAATATGCCCGCCAGCGGCGGGCATAATCCATCAAAACGAGGCCGTCACACCGGCATAATAAGCCCGACCCGGTTCGTTATAGGTATTTGCCCCTTCGGCGGAGCGATAGATCTGTTTATCGAAGATATTGCTGATACCGACATTAAGACGCAGGTTCTTGTTGATATCGTAGTTAACGTTAGCGCCGACCAGTGAGTAAGCCCCCAGCGCTTTCCCGGACAATCCTTTGGTCTCTTCACTACGCGACTCCGCATGTGTTCGCGGTTTTTGCTTGCCGTATAACGTCCAGTTGACGTTAGCGGAGAGCGCGCTGGTGATAGTCCAGTCGAGGAAGGTATTCACCGTATATTTCGGGATTATCGATAAGGGATTGCCGGTATCTTTTTGCTCAGAAGCGATCATATAAGTCGCATTGGTATTCCAGTTCAGACGATCCGGCATCAGCGGAACAGCCATGCTGGCTTCAATACCTTCAATCAGCGCTTTACCGCCGTTCTGCCATTGCAATACATAAGCGCCAGATGCGCTTCTGCCAATAATTTTATCACCTGCGACAATCTTATTCTGATAATCGTTACGGAAATACGTGACGCTTGCGTGGTAATCGTCTACGGTAAATTCCAGCCCAATCTCTTTATTGATGCTAATTTCAGGATCGAGGTTCTTATTACCGACCAGATAACAGCCGCCTGACGTAATATCTTTTGGACAACCGTTGCCTTTCGAATAGAGTAAATACCCCTCACTGGTTTGATACAAGTTCGGTGCCTTAAAGGCACGGGCAATACCGGCTTTCACCTTGACGTATTCACCTAACTCCTGGGAAAGGTTAAGACTGGGACTAAAATTACTCCCGGATTCACTCAAATAGTCAAAACGCAGACCCGGAATAATATTGGTACCGGCCATGGGTTCGATATTATCTTCAACGTACAGCGCACTGATTTCCGATTTATTTTTGCTGCTACGGTTAGCCGCCGAACCGGAAATCCCGGCGATATTGCTATCCTTAACCGTCAGACTGGTAGAGGAAGGATCGTTCAGCTCATCGCGGTTCCACTCCGCGCCGACGGTGAGCGTTTGCTCAAATAGCCATATCACCGGGACATTCACCTCGCCGCTGGTGCGATACGAGGTCAGGCGGTTAGTGGTGAACGTCTGGTCGTTGGTAATACGCCCCTCGCCGCCGCCGGAGAGCCCCTCATTCATGCGGGTGTTATCGGTTTTTTCATAGTAGAACCCCAGGCGGCTTTGCCCCCAGTCCCAGATGCCGTTATGAGTTAGACCGTAATTCTGCCGGTACAGGCGATTGGTCTCCCGCCCGGACTGCGCCAGACTTTTGGTAACCGCGTTTGAAGTACTGTTTTGCGTATCGCCAGCATAAATATTCCCCTGCCGACTATATCCCGCTTCAAAATCAAGGAATTGCTGCGGGGTCATTTTCCATGAGAAGACGCTATTAATATCTTTATTGGTGACCCCCTCCCGTCCGGCGGCATTTTTGGTCCCGGCGGAGGAGTTAATATCCCAGCTGTCGGCATCGGTTCTGTTGAGATTACCGTACAGGCGCATCGTCAACGTATCACCAGCCAACGGGCCGCTAAGGCTAAAGTTACCCCGCCGGGTGTCACCTTCTTTGCTGCTTTCCGGCTGGTTGGTATAGAGCGACAGCGAGCCGTGCCAGTCATTAGTGGGGCGTTTGGTGATGATATTCACCACCCCGCCTGCGGCACCGGAGCCATAGCGCGCGGCGGCGGGCCCACGGATCACTTCAATACGTTCTACCATCTCCGGCGGTACCCAGTTTGTATCGCCACGGGTGTCGCGTTCTCCGCGCCAGCTATAGCGAACCGAATTTCGCGACGTCACCGGCACGCCGTCAATCAGCACTAAGGTATTTTCCGGCCCCATACCACGAATATCAATTTGTCGGTTATTTCCGCGCGTCCCCGAGGCGCTATTGCCGGTAAGATTAACCCCAGGCATCTTACGAATAATATCGGCAAGATCGTTAACGGGAGGATTCTTTTGAATATCGTCACGAGTAATAATCGAAACGCCCGGCTGTTGCTTTAATACTTGCTCGGCAGTGGATTCAACCACCATCGTTTCGCCGTTGTCGTCTGTAGATTCTGCTGCTGATAATGGACTATTAATCCCTGTAGAAACCACGGTTATTAACCAGATGTACTTCTTAACTCTCATACCCATTCCCTAAATAATGTCTAAAGTAGCGCTGTTGCCCTCAAACTCACATCCTTGCCAGGTTACGGCCATATAGTAATTATTATCATATGCTAATGATAATAATTATCATTCAATTAAGAAAAAGGCAATCTTTCAACCGCAAAAATCTGGTAATAAAAAAACGGAAACGGGATTTTGCAATATGACTCTCTGTCCGGGCTCCACTTTGCCAGTAAATCCGGGAAGGGGGGCAGAATGCGTCTACTGAACGAAGGTTTTACAAAACAGGAATAGAGGAAATTAATTATTTTTCAAAGCGTTAATGACAATAAACAACCAGGTAAGATGGTATAGCACGGTTCAGGGTTCACCGCCGCTTCCCTGCCGACGGCGAGCCGTTCTTACAGTTTGCCAGCGACTTTCCGTCTGGGTAATGGTGGGATCGGATACGATTGTAATCATTCGATATATGACGATGAAAGTGATGTTGGCGCCAAAATACAAAGCGCCTGGTAATATTTATCAGGCGCTTTGCAGACAGAAAACCATCAAACATCGGTTTCTCGTTCTCCAGGATCTACTGGAAAATATGGCAACCCACAGTTAGTGGATTTTACTGTCGGGTCTTGCCAGGGATGTTGTGTTACCCCCAGGTCTTTTAAAAGACCTCGTAACAGCACTAACTCGCTGGGTGTCATTTTTTGCTTTGGTTCACCCTCTTTAGGTGGACGAATATCCTCCTGACTAGTACATGTAACACAATAACCTTTTAACTCTATCAACTTAGGCTTAGGGGGGGCCTTAGGATCGGGAGGCGTCGGGCTGGCAACGCACGAACAGGCACTTATACATCCAGGCATAACGTTTTCCTTTTCAAACAATTCGCTTTAGTTGGAAGTTCTACTTGAGAAAATAGAAATGGTTGTTCAGATATTTTGATCGTCGCATACTCCTGTAATAATAAAAGATACTGTAAATAATTTACTCTCAGCTACTATTCAGTAGCAGATAGTTATTCTTACATTGCTTTTATTTCAGATTTACGTCAAAAAGGCTAAATATTTTCACTATAAAATTCGTTAAAGAGTGTTTGTGTACTTGTAGACATTCTGGCGTCTTCGGTACGCAAATCGGTTAGTGTACAATCTTTAAAACAGGTATTGTTTAAATTAGCCTCAGCCAAATCAGCCCCGTCCAGGTTCGTAGAAATGAAACTAGCCTTTCGCAGGTTTGCCCGGGTTAAGATAGCGCCTTCCATATCAGCAGCCATTATAGTAGCACTCTGTAATGTCGCACCGCTCATATCAGCACGTATAAGGGTTGCGCCTGAAATATTAGCGTGATCCATATTTGCACCGGAGCAAAGACATTCTACCATGCTACAGCCTAACAGACTTGTGTATTGTAAATTGGCGCCAGTAAGATTAGCGCGATCGAGGGTAGCGCCACACATAATACTATGTTCCAGACAGGCGTTCATTAAATTACTGTCGCCTAATGATGCTCCCGATAGATTTGCACCCTTAAAATTTGCACCGTCACAATCCGCCATAAACAGTACTGCCCCCCCTAAATCTGCGTCGCTTAGGTCTGCGCCACATAAATTTTCTGCCGTCAGATTTGCTCCGGTAAGGACAGCGCCTTTAAGATTCATGCCTCCCTGGGCAGTTAACATTACAGAATCCTGAGGGATAGAAAATTCGTATCTGAATAGTAAAACTCGACATATTTTTTCAAAAGAGACAAGCGGAATTTCTCTCGTCTCAGAATGGTCGCCTTTACTGACCCGTACAATAACTTGTTCAGCTTCGTTATTCTCACCAGGAAGATTAAATTCGACACGACACCCATCCATATCATCCAGTATAATGTTTTCTGGCAACGGAGCACCTCTGTCAGGCATTGAACTTTTCAATGTATCAGCCATAGTGTCTATCAATTCCTGATATTGTGCTTCATTTTTCCGACGTACCCCACCACAGGTAAAAAAGTTGATGATATATTCCAGAATAGTTTTGGGAGAGGTAGCTTGCCGCATAGCAGCAGAAGTCCCCGCGCCAAAAGCAGATGTAGCCATACCGGCCAGACTACCGAGTGAACGCTGCATATATTTTCTCCCAGAGAGAGCAACACAGTACATGATAAAATTTATCATATAGATTTGCATTTAGAGATAAGGTGAATACCCCCTTTGCGTTTGGTTACATAATAACGTATCACGACGCTTTGCTGTCTGGCTTACACAATAGCAGCCAAATAAATATATTGGCTTATACTCGTCATACTTCAAGTTGCATGTGCTGCGGCTGCGTTCCCTCCTCCCAGTCACTTACTTTAGTAAGCTCCTGGGGATTCGCTCGCTTGTCGCCTTCCTGCAACTCGAATTATTTAGAGTATAAACATTATTTAAAATAATAAACACGGCATTCGTTTTAATACTACGTTCAGGACTCATCCCACTCATTAGCAGAAAACCTATTAAAAAGCGTGTTCAGGCGTTTTATTGCTGCCATTGATAAACTGTTTAACAACGTCGTCTGTACAGGTCTTCTTCGTTGCCTTTACGTTTAACTCAATCAGGCTACCGTCTCGGTTATAAGTCTATCGAGTAGTAGGGACGTAGTATGACGATGCAGCAAAGTGATATGGAAAGATATAATCCATTATTAATGTTAAAAGAAGTCATGGCGCAGACGCCTTATCGCCATAAACGCTGGGGAGAGCGTAAGTTTCGCTATAAATTTGTATTACGTTGCCTTATTAACCCTGTAACGACAATTAAATACTTCAATGAATTATGCCATCTGTCTCAGCCCAGAACGCTGATCATTCATCGTCCACTGTTGCCGGCAAAAATCCAGCGGCCCTATTTGTATACCGGGCTTAGCATACGTTGCCGGGCAAAAGCTATTCTGGAACACTACCAGTTCGTTCAGTCCTTTCCGGAAAATAAAATTAAAAAGATCCTCCTGTCCGAGGAACAAATCTTGCTCGCTCACCTGGAAGGAAAAAACGGCGCTCTGGTGGATATCTACTGCGGTCCCTGTGGCTATGACAGGGAAGGTGAACTGACATTAACGCTGTGCTTCAATGATACGCCGTTGGCACGTTTATCATTTTCCTTTATCCGCCATGAAGGGAAGCAAATAGCGCTGGTTGCCGGGTTACAAGGGCCCAGTAAACATGTCGGCCCACAAGTCATACGTAACGCCACCAAAGATTGTTACGGTCTCTTTCCTAAACGGATGCTGTATGAAGCATTTGCGACATTGATGCTGGCCTGTAATGTCGACGAGATTTATGCGGTAAGTGAAAACAACCATGTTTATCGTCAACTCAGGTACTTATTCCAGAAGAAAAAAACTTTTGTGGCCAGCTATAGTGAATTCTGGGAGTCGCTAAACGGCGTTAAGAAAGGTGCCTTATATCATCTGCCATCACAGGTGATGCGTAAAGCGCCTGAAAGTATCCCCAGCAAAAAACGCGCAGAGTATCGGAAACGCTATCATATTCTGGATACAATAATACAAGAGGTTAACAGCCTCTCCCGGTAGAACTATTTCATACGCGGATGTGCAGATCCTGCTACCGTTCAGCGGATCTCTTTGAAATCTGTATCGCTACTGGATGGTTAAATACAGAATGGCTTGCGAGTGAAAAGCGCGGCATTAAACCGTCGCTTTCACTCATGCTATGATCAACATCTTAATCTTATTCCCTTCACCATAACGTCATCGATTAGCATGTTAACCATTAAATACAAGCTAAACATTTGTCACATTTTTATTTGGTTGAGCAAAAAAATAATACAAAATAGAATTTTCAGTAAGCTAAGTCAGGAGTTTTGGTGAAAATACAAGAAGTTAAGCGTATATTAACCCGCTGGCAGCCGTCTTCCTTTGCCCTATACCGGGAGGTGTTTACGCAATACGGCGGTAGTATCAATATGCACCCAGATATTGTGGATTATTTTATGAAGCGCCATAACTGGCATTTTAAATTCTTCCACTATAAAGAAGATGATAAGATTAAAGGCGCCTACTTTATCTGTAATGATCAGAATATTGGCATCCTGACGCGCAGAACCTTCCCGCTATCGTCAGATGAGATACTTATTCCGATGGCACCAGATTTACGCTGCTTCTTACCCGATCGTACTAACCGGCTTTCGGCGTTGCATCAGCCACAAATACGCAATGCCATATGGAAACTCACCAGAAAAAAACAAAATTGTCTGGTCAAAGAAACGTTCTCTTCTAAGTTTGAAAAAAGACGCCGTAATGAATATCAGCAATTTCTTAAAAAAGGCGGTAGTGTAAAAAGCGTTGCTGATTGTTCTTCTGATGAACTGACTCATATTTTTATCGAGTTATTTCAGTCTCGTTTCGGCAATACGTTATCTTGCTATCCCGCTGATAACCTTGCCACCTTTTTTAGTCAACTGCATCACCTTCTGTTTGGGCATATTCTTTATATTGAAGGGATACCCTGTGCATTTGATATCGTATTGAAATCTGAAAGCCAGATGAACGTCTACTTTGACGTATCTAATGGTGCAATTAAAAATGAGTTCAGGCCACTCAGTCCCGGCAGCATACTAATGTGGCTAAATATTAACCGTGCCAGACATTACTGCCAGGAAAGACAAAAAAAATTACTTTTTTCCATCGGCATACTAAGGCCTGAATGGGAATATAAGCGCATGTGGTCGACCCCCTATTTTACCGGAAAATCGATTTGCTAAAAAGAAAGCCTGGACGTAAATATGTTTTTTACGTCCAGATTTTTCATAAGTCCTGATGAACTGATAAAAAACGAAAGTTTAATCATAATTTGAAAAATAAGTTAACCACCATATAATCATAATGACAATTACTCGAAATTCACTTACACTACACTCGGTTTTACGGAATTGATTAACACGGTATGTTACAGATAACGTGCTAAAAAGCGTGCAGCGGTTATACATTTTCATATGTATGTGTCATTAACCTGGCGTCAGGAACAGATGATGATGACAACTACCCTTTTATCTCTTCTGGCCTGGCATACCGTCAGTAGATTAAAGGTGTAGCCTTGCTTTATGGCATTACAAAAATGTGGGTGAGGTCTATGCTCAATGTATACGTTATTTGTAACAACGCTCTTGTGCATAAACAATACGTTATTGCCAACAGCACTGAACGGGTACAGTGGTTCTTGCTGACAACAGGCTTAAAGATCGCCTTAACACGGGATACCTGATAACTGGATTATATTATGACACATGCAGACTGGCTGATTCTTGGGTATACAACTGTTATTATTATTTTTGGTATTGTATGTTATATCGGATTGCTTAAATTGATAACGAAAGGCAAGCATGAAAAATAACGCACTTACCGGGAAGAATATACTCTCAGGAGATAAAATGCTTCGGCAATGATATGACACCACTGCCGAAATGCTATTTTTACAGAAATCAATCAGGTATTGAGGGTGATTTTATCATAGCCGCGCCAGCGATAATTCAACAACGAGAGCAGCCAGAATAGCACGAAAGCGCCCACTACCCAGAAGCCCACATTCCCCATATGATCGTTAAGCGTGCTGACGGTCTGCCAAAATGTTCCGCTTAACTGTAACGCATCATCAATCAACCCCAGCGCCTCAAGCCCGCCAATCGCCAGCGCGACAATGACGGATGCGGCGGTAATGGTCATATTATAATAAAGCTTACGTAATGGATGCGAGAAAGCCCAACCGTAAGCGCCGACCATGACAAAGTTATCCAGGGAATCCACCAGCGCCATCCCGGCGGTAAACAGCACAGGAAAAATCATCATCGACCAGAGAGATAGCCCCTGGTTAGCTGCTGAAGCGGAAATGCCCAGCAACCCAACCTCGGTTGCGGTATCAAATCCCAGACCAAACAGAAAACCGACAAAATACATATGCCAACTGGAAGTGACTAAACGAAACGTACGCTGAAATATACGCGTCATCAGCCCGCCAGGTATCGCCTCGTCATGCGCCCTCACTGACTCGCCGCGGGTAACCGAGCGAAATTGCCGCCAGACGTTGAACAAAATAAACAGGTTAAGCAGGGCCATCGCCAGCAGAAAAAAAGCGGAAACAGCCGTACCAATCAACGAACCATATTGATGCAAAACATCAATACGATCGCGAAATGCCATCGACGTCACAACAATCGCCAGACATGCCAGAACGACAATGGTCGAATGACCCAATGAAAAAAACGCCCCCACGCCTAAAGGCGTTTTACCCTGCTGCATCAGTTTACGGGTGACGGTATCGATGGCTGCGATATGATCGGCATCAACCGCATGACGCAGCCCAAAGCTATACGCCAGTATGGCTGCACTTAGCATGACTGCATGGTGATGAAAAACACAGAATGCCCAAATCCAGGCCAGGATGTTAATCCCGACAAGAAAGACGGTTAATGCTATTCCCCGTCGTTTAGTATGATTATTCATGCCCCTGCACCCACTATATTTTTAATTAACGCTACGGTTTGTAGGGGGAATGTATGATCATTTGATTAAAACGTCACACCTCAAGATGCGACTTTTTGTAAACGTGCTTTACCGCTGACACATTTGTGCGCATTACTGCGGAACAAGGCTTAAAAAGCGTATCCGAACGTATAGCCCTCCCAACGCTTCACTACGGGAAAAATGGGGATGAGTACGGTGCAGGCGTGCGATATCATTGACCAAAGCCAGACCAATACCCGCCCCGGCCACATTTCCTACGTTATCGAGCCGGTGGAACGGCTGTAGCGCCAGATGGATGTGTTCATCATCAATGCCGGGGCCGCTATCTTCGACAACCAGCGTCACGGCATCGCCATCCCGTTCAAGCCGCGCGGTGACGATGCCTTGCTCAGGCGTGTATTTCAGCGCATTATCCAGCAAGTTTCCGCACAGCTCGCTAAGCAGTACCTCATCCCCCTCGATCCACATCGCTTCCTGTTCGCCTTCGTAGCCCAGGTCGATATGTTTACTCCGCGCCTGCGCCAGGCGGGTAAAGCAGCCGCTCTGTACGATATCGTACAGATTCACCGGGGAAAAACGCCGCTCGCCCTGCTCTTTATGCTTTACCGCAGAAAGTTGCAACAATCTTTCCGTGAGCTGAATGGTGCTATCCAGCGTTACGCTCATCGCCTGCAGACTTTCGTACCAGTGATGAGGGTGCTGGCTGGCTAACGCCACCGCCGCCTGCGTTTTTAACACCGCCAGCGGCGTTTTTAACTGGTGAGAAGCATCGGCGCTAAAGCGTTCCTGCCGGGAAAGGATGCCGCGGAGCCTGTCAATGTAGCGATTAAACGCCACGATTAACAAGCGTGTTTCCGACCACGGCAGCAGTTCCGGCAGCGGCGTTAGCAGACCCGGTTCGCGGCGTACCATTAATGACGAAAGTTGACGCATAGGGCGCAGGATCCGGCGTAATAACCAGCCAACCAGCACCAGGGTCAGCAACACCAGCAGCCCCTGTGAGATCCAGGAAGAGAACAGCAGTTGGCCCGCCAGATAACGACGGGACTGCAGCGTCTCTGCGACATAAATCTCCGCCATGCCGATAATGCCGCCTTCGTTGACCGGCTGTAGCAAACGCGCCACGCGGATCGCCTCGCCGCGATACTCGGTATGATAGAACCACGCCAGCGCCGGATAAAGCCGGGTACGAGGCGTAGCGGGCGGCATGGCAGGCAGATCGTCATAACCGGAAATGACCTTTCCGGAAGGGTCGACGACTTTGTAATAGAGTCGATCATTCATATTAAGCTCGAAGCTATCCAGCACCACCCAGGGCACGTTAACTTCCAGATGGTTATTGCGCACCACCAGCCGTTCCGATACCGTTCGCGCCGAGGAGAGCAACGTACGATCATAAGCCTGAGTGGCGGCCTGTAGCGCATTGACATAACTGTTAAACGCCGACAGCCCCCATAGCAGAATCAGCGGCAACCCCAGGAACAGCAAGAGTTGCAGGTACAACGATTGCGGCTTAACCCACTTCATCGCCGCGCTCCAGCACATAACCCAGGCCGCGCAGCGTCGTAATTCGTACATCGCTTCCCTGGAGTTTTTTACGCAGTCGATGAATATAAAGTTCGATGCTTTCAGGGCTTACCTCATCGTTCAGGCTGAACACCTGTTCAAAAAGCTGCTGACGCGAAACCGGCCGCGTTCGTCGGTACATCAATACGGTTAAGAGCGCCTGCTCACGCGGCGTCAGCGCTAACGGCTGTCCCTGTAACAGAAAATACCCTTCATCATGAAAGATCAATTCCCCCAGTTGCTGAACTTCATGAACCTGCCCAGCGCTGCGTCGCAGCAAGGCCCGTAAACGGGCATCCAGCTCTTCCAGTTCAAAGGGTTTCGGCAGATAGTCATCGGCGCCGACGTTGAGACCTTTTACACGATCCGCCACCGCGCTTCGCGCCGTGAGCAGCAAAACGGGCAAGGTCTGACCGCGTTTACGCAGCCGTTGCACCACCTCCAGTCCATCCATTCCCGGCATATTGATATCCAGCACCGCCAGCGCGTACATTTCACTGTGCAGAAGATGGTCAGCCGCCAGGCCGTCAAATACGCAGTCCACGGCAAAGCCGTTTTGCACCAGCGCTTTCTCCAGCCAGTGAGCCAGCTCACGGTTATCTTCCGCCAATAAGAGACGCATATCACATCCTGTAAAGTTTCTGCCGCATTGAAAGGGAATTGAAAGGTTATTGTTTTAACAATCACGCAACCGAACTGCTACATGTCGGCTCACATAATCACAAAAATCTTCTTCCGAACCTGAAAAATCCGGACGTCCGGCGTGAGGATAAAAAATGAAAAAACAATTACTTCGTACCCTTACTGCAAGCATTTTATTAATGAGTACCTCTGTTCTGGCGCAGGAGGCGCCGTCGCGAACGGAATGTATCGCACCAGCCAAACCTGGCGGCGGTTTCGACCTTACCTGTAAGCTGATTCAGGTGAGTTTGCTGGAGACTGGCGCTATCGAGAAACCCATGCGGGTAACGTATATGCCCGGCGGCGTCGGCGCTGTGGCCTATAACGCGATAGTCGCTCAACGCCCTGGCGAACCCGGGACTGTGGTCGCCTTTTCCGGCGGTTCGCTGCTCAACCTGTCGCAGGGGAAATTTGGTCGCTACGGCGTGGATGATGTGCGCTGGCTGGCAAGCGTGGGCACTGATTACGGCATGATCGCCGTGCGTGCGGATTCCCCGTGGAAGACGCTGAAAGATCTGATGACGGCGATGGAAAAAGATCCCAACAGCGTGGTCATTGGCGCTGGCGCCTCTATTGGCAGCCAGGACTGGATGAAGTCGGCGTTGCTGGCGCAAAAGGCGAACGTCGACCCGCACAAGATGCGCTACGTTGCCTTTGAGGGCGGCGGCGAGCCGGTGACGGCATTAATGGGCAACCATGTTCAGGTTGTCTCCGGCGATCTCAGTGAAATGGTGCCTTATCTGGGCGGCGACAAAATCCGCGTGCTTGCCGTCTTTTCAGAAAATCGTCTGCCGGGCCAGCTTGCCAATATCCCTACCGCTAAAGAACAGGGCTACGACCTGGTGTGGCCGATTATTCGCGGCTTCTACGTCGGGCCCAAAGTCAGCGATGCCGATTACCAGTGGTGGGTGGATACCTTCAAGAAGCTTCAGCAAACCGACGAGTTTAAAAAGCAGCGCGATCTGCGCGGCCTGTTTGAGTTCGACATGACCGGCCAGCAGCTCGATGACTACGTGAAAAAACAGGTTACTGATTACCGTGAACAGGCGAAAGCCTTCGGACTCGCGAAATAATCGCGGAGGCAATGATGAGCGATCGTATCTTTGCGGGTATCTGGCTGTTGCTCTGTATCGCCGGGCTATTCATCGCCTGGCAGATCCAAAGCGAATACAGCTATGAACCCGTCGGCCCCCGCCCTTTTCCGCTGGGGATTATCGGCCTGATGGCGCTCTGCGCGCTGGCGCTGTTATTGCGCCATCCCGACACGGTGAGCTGGCCGCGCCGCCATGTGCTGCAAAAGCTAATTACCATGATCATCATCCTGTTGATGTATGCCTGGGGATTCGAATGGCTGGGTTTTCCCATCGCCACCGCGCTTCTCACCATGGTTATCGGGATGCTGTTCGGCGCCACGATTCCGGCGGCGGGTATCTCCGGCGCGGTATTAGGTATTCTGCTGTGGTATGCCTTTGACCGGCTGCTTGATGTCACCTTACCTCTCGGCGCCTGGCTGAGTTAACGGAGCAACGATGGATACCTGGATATATCTTTCTCAGGGTTTTGCGGTGGCGATGACGCCGGAAAACCTGGTTATCGCGTTGATTGGCTGCTTCGTGGGCACGATCGTCGGTCTGCTGCCGGGTCTGGGACCGATCAACGGCGTGGCAATCTTACTGCCGCTGGCCTTTGCGTTGCATCTGCCTGCGGAGTCGGCGCTAATTCTGCTGGCGACGGTGTACATTGGCTGTGAGTATGGCGGCAGGATCTCCTCCATATTGCTCAACGTCCCCGGCGATGCGGCGGCGATCATGACGGCGCTGGACGGTTACCCGATGGCACAGCAAGGGAAAGGCGGCGTAGCGCTGTCGATTTCCGCAGTCAGCTCATTTTTCGGTTCATTAATCGCTATCGGCGGCATCATTCTGTTCGCCCCTTTACTGGCGCAATGGTCGCTGGCCTTCGGTCCGGCGGAATATTTCGCCTTAATGGTTTTTGCCATCGCCTGTCTTGGCAGCATGATGGCGCAAAACCCGCTTAAATCATTTCTGGCAGCGCTGATCGGTCTTGGCCTTGCGACCGTCGGCGTGGACGCCAACACCGGGGTTTATCGCTTTACCTTTGACAGCGTTCATCTTTCCGACGGCGTACAGTTTATCGTCGTGGTGATCGGCCTGTTCTCGGTATCAGAAATACTTTTAATGCTGGAACATACCAGCAGCGGGCAAACAATGGTCCGCAAAACGGGTCGAATGTTGTTCAACCTGAAAGAAGGCGCGCAGTGTATCGGCACCACCCTGCGTTCTTCGGTAATCGGCTTTTTTGTCGGCGTATTGCCCGGCGCCGGGGCGACCATCGCCAGCGCCATTACCTATATGACCGAGAAAAAACTCAGCGGCAACAGCGATAGCTTCGGCAAAGGGGATATTCGCGGCGTCGCGGCGCCGGAGGCGGCAAACAACGCCTCTGCCTGCGGCTCCTTCATCCCGATGCTGACGCTGGGCGTTCCCGGTTCCGGCACTACGGCAGTGATGATGGGGGCGCTGACGCTGTACAACATCACGCCAGGCCCGGCGATGTTCACCGAACAGCCGGATATCGTCTGGGGACTCATCGCTGCGCTGCTGATTGCGAACGTGATGCTGCTGATCATGAATATCCCGTTGATCGGTCTGTTCACCCGTATGCTCACCATTCCGCTGTGGTTCCTGGTACCCGCCATCGCTGCCGTATCGGCGGTAGGGGTGTATGCGGTACACAGCACCACCTTCGATCTGGTGCTGATGGTCGCGCTCGGCGTGTTAGGGTACATTTTACGTAAAATGCACTTCCCCATGTCGCCGCTGATCCTGGGATTCGTACTGGGGGAAATGCTGGAGCAGAACCTGCGCCGCGCACTCTCCATCAGTAACGGCAATATGGCGATTTTGTGGCAAAGCGGCGTTGCCAAAGCCCTGCTGATCATGGCGATCATGGTCATTGTCGTACCGCCAATGTTACGTCTGATCCGTAAACACAGCCGTAAACCGCAGGTTGACGCCGGTTAATTGACTGCTGAAATACGTTGTACTTGTCCGGCCTACGCGCTCATGTGCCAGGCCGGGCAACCCCGCCAGCATCACTCTTTCCATAACTCGCTCATTTTACACCCCTTCTTGCCGTTGTCAGGCTCGTGGCGCCGTTAACCTCACCTTTCGTATTGTTAAATATTTGTTGTTTTTGATCACAATAATTAAACAAAAGCGGTTGTTTCATACGCGTTTCTGGAAAATGTCGATATTTTTAATTTATGGCTACGAAATGAGCATCGCCATGTCTCCCTGACCATCTACCGAGAGGAATGATTCTGATGAATGCACTGACTGCCGTAAAAGCGAACACAGATGATTTAGCCCAACGCCATACTGGTTTCACCCTTGCCCCTTCGGCGCAGTCGCCGCGCCTGCTGGCGTTAACGTTTACGGCGGATACCACAAAACAATTTCTTCATCAGGTTGCGCAGTGGCCGGTGCAGGCGCTGGAATACAAATCTTTCTTACGTTTTAAAATCGGCAAGATCCTCGACGATCTGTGCGGCAATCAGCTACAACCACTGTTGATCAAAACGCTCCTCAACCGTGCACAAGGCGCGCTGTTGATCAGCGCCGAAGGGATCGATGATGTCGCACAGGCAGAAGAGATGGTCAAACTGGCGACGGCGGTGGCGCATCTTATTGGTCGCTCCAACTACGATGCGATGAGCGGCCAGTATTACGCGCGTTTCGTGGTCAAAAACGTCGACAACTCCGACAGTTATCTGCGCCAGCCCCACCGCGTAATGGAACTGCACAATGACGGTACCTATGTTGAGGAGGTGACCGACTACGTGCTGATGATGAAAATCGACGAACAAAATATGGAAGGCGGTAATTCGCTACTGCTGCACCTTGATGACTGGGAACATCTGGAGTCGTTTTTTACCCATCCGCTGGCGCGTCGCGTCATGCGCTGGGCGGCGCCGCCAAGCAAGAATGTTAGCCATGACGTCTGGCACCCGGTGTTTGATGTCGACCAACAAGGCCGCCCGGTCATGCGTTATATCGACCAGTTCGTCCAGCCAAAAGACTTTGAAGAAGGCGTCTGGCTCAGCGAGCTTTCAGACGCGCTGGAAACCAGTCAAAACATCCTCTCCGTGCCGGTACCGGTCGGCAAATTCCTGCTGATTAACAATCTGTTCTGGCTACATGGACGCGATCGTTTTACGCCGCATCCTGACTTGCGTCGCGAACTGATGCGCCAGCGCGGTTACTTCGCCTACGCCGCCAGCCATTATCAAACTCACCAATAAGCGCCACGGCGAAGGAATTACGCGGATGTATGATTTTGTGATTATCGGCGGCGGCATTATCGGCATGTCGACCGCCATGCAACTTATTGATGTCTACCCGGATGCGCGCATCGCGTTGCTGGAAAAAGAGTCCGCGCCAGCCTGCCACCAGACCGGGCATAACAGCGGCGTGATCCATGCCGGGGTGTACTACACGCCCGGCAGCCTCAAAGCGCGATTTTGTCTGGCGGGCAATCAGGCGACCAAAACCTTTTGCGATCAAAACAACATCCGCTACGACACCTGCGGCAAAATGTTGGTCGCCACCTCGGAGCTGGAAATGGCGCGGATGCGCGCGCTATGGGAGCGGACGGCGGCCAACGGCTTAGAGCGCGAGTGGTTAAGCGCGGCGGAGCTGCGTGAACGCGAACCCAATATCATTGGCCTGGGCGGGATTTTTGTCCCTTCCAGCGGGATTGTCAGCTATCGCGATGTCGCGACGGCCATGGCGAGCCGCTTTCAGGCCAAAGGCGGCGAGATCATCTACCATGCCGAGGTCAGCGCGCTAACAGAACATGCCGCTGGCGTTGTCATTCGCACCTCGCAAGGTCGGGAAATCGAAACCGCTACGCTTATCGGCTGTGCAGGACTGATGGCGGATCGGCTGGTCAAAATGCTGGGCGTGGAGCCCGGTTTTATTATCTGCCCTTTCCGCGGCGAGTACTTTCGTCTGGCCCCGCGACACAACCGGATCGTTAACCATTTGATCTACCCGATCCCCGATCCGGCAATGCCGTTTCTCGGCGTCCATCTTACCCGCATGATCGACGGCAGCGTTACGGTCGGGCCGAATGCGGTGCTGGCGCTTAAACGCGAAGGCTACCGTAAGCGCGACGTTTCCTTCACCGACACCCTGGAGATTTTCCGCTCCGCCGGCATTCGCCGCGTACTGCAAAACCATCTGCTTTCCGGGCTGGGCGAGATGAAAAACTCGCTGTGCAAAAGCGGCTATTTGCGGCGAGTACAAAAGTATTGCCCCAGCCTGACCGTCAACGATCTCCAGCCCTGGCCGGCAGGCGTGCGGGCGCAGGCGGTTTCGCCGGACGGCAAACTGATTGATGATTTTCTGTTTGTCACGACGCCGCGTTCCATTCACACCTGTAACGCCCCCTCCCCGGCGGCGACATCAGCGATACCTATCGGCGCGCATATCGTCAGCAAAGTTCAGGCGCTACGCGAAAGCCAGAGCAACCCCGGACGTACGCTGCGTGCGGCACGCAGCGTGGACGCATTACACGCCGCATTTACCCGTTAACCCTTCAGACAGGAAGCAATTATGCAACTTAACGACTCTACCCTGTTCCGCCAGCAGGCCTTTATCGATGGCGACTGGCGCGACGCGCGCGGCGGCGATGTCATCCCCGTGAGCAACCCCGCCAACGGGAAACCGCTCGGCAATGTGCCCAAAATGGGGGCGGAAGAGACGCGCGACGCCATCGACGCCGCCAATCGCGCCCTGCCCGCCTGGCGAGCGCTCACCGCCAAAGAGCGAGCCAATATCCTGCGTCGCTGGTTCAATCTGATGATGGAACATCAGGACGATTTGGCGCGTCTGATGACGCTGGAACAGGGTAAACCGCTGGCGGAAGCGAAAGGCGAAATTAGCTACGCCGCCTCGTTTATTGAATGGTTCGCCGAAGAGGGGAAGCGTATCTATGGCGACACGATTCCAGGTCATCAGGCCGATAAACGGCTGCTGGTGATTAAACAGCCCATCGGCGTCACCGCCGCGATTACCCCGTGGAACTTTCCCTCGGCAATGATCACCCGTAAAGCCGGCCCCGCGCTGGCCGCAGGCTGCACAATGGTACTCAAACCCGCCAGCCAGACGCCGTTTTCCGCGCTGGCGCTGGCGGAACTGGCCCGGCGCGCCGGAATTCCCGCAGGCGTATTTAACGTCGTTACCGGTTCGGCAGGCGATATTGGCGGCGAGCTGACCAGCAACCCGCTGGTACGCAAACTGTCGTTTACCGGCTCGACGGAGATTGGCCGCCAGCTAATGGAACAATGCGCCAAAGACATTAAAAAAGTGTCGCTGGAGTTGGGCGGCAATGCGCCGTTTATCGTCTTTGACGATGCCGATCTGGATAAAGCCGTCGAAGGCGCGCTGGCTTCGAAGTTTCGCAACGCCGGGCAGACCTGTGTCTGCGCCAATAGATTGTATGTTCAGGACGGCGTTTACGATCGTTTTGCGGAAAAACTCAACCAGGCGGTAAATAAGCTCGCGGTCGGCGACGGCCTGCAAGCCGACGTCGCTATCGGGCCGCTGATTGATGAAAAAGCCGTGGCGAAAGTCCAGGAGCATATCGCCGACGCGCTGGAAAAAGGCGCCCGCGTCATTACGGGCGGTGAAGCGCACAAATTGGGCGGCAACTTCTTTCAACCGACCATTCTGGCGGATGTTCCTGATAACGCGAAAGTCGCCAAAGAAGAGACATTCGGGCCGCTCGCGCCTCTGTTCCGCTTCAGCGACGAGGCGGATGTCATCAGGCAGGCTAACGATACCGAGTTCGGCCTGGCAGCCTATTTTTATGCACGCGATTTAAGCCGCGTTTTCCGCGTCGGCGAAGCGCTGGAATACGGCATCGTCGGTATTAATACCGGCATTATCTCCAACGAAGTCGCGCCTTTCGGCGGTATTAAGGCCTCCGGATTAGGCCGTGAAGGTTCCAAATACGGCATCGAAGATTATTTAGAAATCAAATATATGTGCATCGGCCTTTAACAGGAGAGTCGCTAATGAATACCAATAACGCTTTAATGCAGCGCCGCCATAACGCCGTTCCTCGCGGCGTGGGGCAGATTCACCCGATTTTCGCCGAGCGGGCGGAAAATTGTCGGGTCTGGGATGTCGAAGGCCGTGAGTATCTCGATTTCGCGGGCGGCATTGCCGTCCTGAACACTGGTCATTTACATCCGGGCATTGTTTCAGCGGTCGAAGCGCAGTTGAAGAAATTGTCGCATACCTGTTTTCAGGTGCTGGCCTATGAACCGTACCTGGCGTTGTGCGAACGCATGAACCAGAAGGTACCGGGCGATTTCGCCAAAAAAACGTTGCTGGTCACGACCGGTTCAGAAGCGGTTGAAAACGCGGTGAAAATCGCCCGCGCGGCGACAAAACGCAGCGGCGCTATCGCGTTTAGCGGCGCTTACCACGGTCGTACCCACTACACGCTCTCTCTGACCGGGAAAGTACACCCGTACTCTGCTGGTATGGGATTGATGCCAGGCCATGTCTACCGCGCGCTTTATCCTTGCCCGCTACACAACATCAGCGACGACGACGCGATCGCCAGCATTGAACGCATCTTTAAAAATGATGCCGCGCCGGAAGATATCGCCGCCATTATTATTGAGCCGGTACAGGGCGAAGGCGGATTTTACGCCGCCTCTCCCGCGTTTATGCAGCGACTGCGCGCGCTATGCGACCAACACGGCATTATGTTGATTGCCGACGAAGTGCAAAGCGGCGCGGGCCGGACCGGTACGCTGTTCGCCATGGAACAGATGGGCGTTGCGGCAGATATTACCACGTTTGCGAAATCGATCGCCGGCGGCTTTCCGCTGGCAGGCGTTACCGGCCGGGCAGACGTGATGGACGCTATCGCGCCGGGCGGGCTGGGCGGCACCTATGCCGGAAACCCGATTGCCTGCGCCGCCGCGCTGGCGGTACTGGACATTTTCGAGCAGGAAAATTTACTGCAAAAGGCGAATACGCTTGGCAAAACGCTGCGCGATGGCCTGATGGAGATAGCGGAAACGCACCGTGAGATTGGCGACGTGCGCGGACTGGGCGCCATGATCGCCATTGAGTTGTTTGAAAATGGCGACCCCGGCAAACCGAACGCGGCTCTGACCGCCGACATTGTGACCCGCGCCCGCGAGAAAGGGTTAATTCTGCTCTCCTGCGGTCCTTACTACAACATCTTGCGCATCCTCGTTCCACTCACTATTGAGGCCTCGCAGATTCGACAAGGCCTGGAGATTATCGCCCGGTGCTTTGATGAGGCGAAACAAGCGTAATGTCCAATAAGCAGCGTCGGATGGCGACGTAACTGTCTTATCCGGCCTACAAAAACCGTTTCGATTGTAGGCCGAATTAAGCCAGGCGCCATCCGGTAAACGAGCGCAATAACAATAAAGAGGTTTTAGGATGGGGCAATTGTCAGAATCACATGCATTAGGGGGCGGGCTGAAATCACGCCACGTCACCATGTTATCGATCGCCGGCGTCATCGGCGCCAGCCTGTTTGTCGGTTCCAGCGTGGCGATTGCGGAGGCCGGCCCTGCGGTACTGCTGGCCTATCTGTTCGCAGGACTTTTAGTCGTCATGATTATGCGAATGCTGGCTGAAATGGCCGTCGCCACGCCGGATACCGGTTCTTTTTCCACCTATGCGGATAAAGCGATCGGCCCCTGGGCCGGGTATACCATCGGCTGGTTATACTGGTGGTTTTGGGTGCTGGTTATTCCGCTGGAGGCCAATATTGCCGCCATTATTCTGAATTCATGGATACCGGGTATTCCGGTGTGGCTATTTTCATTAGTGATTACGCTTGCCTTAACCGGAAGCAATTTATTGAGCGTCAAAAATTACGGCGAATTCGAATTCTGGCTGGCGCTATGTAAAGTAATTGCCATTCTGGCGTTTATCGCGCTGGGCGCGACGGCGATTAGCGGTTTTTATCCGTATGCTGAGGTAAGCGGTATCTCCCGGCTCTGGGATCACGGCGGTTTTATGCCTAACGGCTTCGGTGCGGTGTTAAGCGCCATGTTGATCACCATGTTCTCTTTTATGGGCGCGGAAATCGTCACTATTGCTGCCGCGGAATCCGATACGCCGGATAAACATATCGTACGCGCCACCAATTCTGTTATCTGGCGAATTTCCATCTTTTACCTGTGTTCCATTTTTGTGGTGGTGGCGCTGATCCCGTGGAATATGCCGGGTCTGAAAAGCGTAGGTTCGTACCGCTCGGTACTGGAGCTGCTTCATATTCCGCACGCAAAATTCATTATGGACTGCGTGATTTTGTTGTCGGTGACCAGTTGTCTGAACTCCGCATTATATACCGCCTCCCGGATGCTCTATTCCCTTAGCCGCCGCGGCGATGCGCCTGCGATAATGGGAAAAACTAACCGTAGCAAAACGCCCTGGGTAGCGGTTCTCCTCTCTACCGGCGCGGCCTTTTTAACCGTTATTGTCAATTATTATGCCCCGGCAAAAGTGTTTAAATTTCTTATCGACAGTTCCGGCGCCATCGCGCTGCTGGTCTATCTGGTGATTGCGATTTCGCAATTGCGGATGCGTAAAATTCTGCTGGCGCAGGGCGGAGAAATTAAGCTGAAAATGTGGCTTTATCCGTGGCTCACCTGGCTGGTTATCGGCTTTATCTGCTTTGTCCTGGTGGTGATGCTGTTTCGACCGGCACAGCAACTAGAAGTCATTTCGACCGGGCTGTTAGGGCTGGGCATAATAGGTACTGTCCCCATTATGTCTCGCTGGAAAAAACTGATAAGGTGGCAAAAAGCCCCCCTGCAAAACCTACGTTAGTTATTCCCGGCGTCAGCCGGGAAGCTTCTCAGGAGTAAAAGATGACCGCCCTTTCCCAACCGACGGCCATAGATGGCTATCGCTGGCTTAAAAATGACATTATTCGCGGCACTTATCAGCCGGATGAGAAACTGCGGATGAGTTTATTAACCGCCCGCTATGCGCTTGGCGTAGGGCCGCTGCGCGAGGCGCTGTCACAACTGGTGGCGGAACGGCTGGTCACCGTGGTGAATCAAAAAGGCTATCGCGTGGCGTCCATGTCAGAGGCGGAACTCCTCGATATTTTTGACGCGCGCGCCAATATGGAAGCGATGCTGGTACGCCTGGCGATTGAACGCGGCGATGATGCGTGGGAGGCGGAGATCCTGGCGCGAGCGCATATGCTCAGTAAACTGGAAGCCAGCGATGCCAGTGAACATATGCTTGATGAATGGGATCAGCGCCACCAGGCGTTTCATTCCGCCATTGTCGCCGGGTGCGGCTCCCATTACTTGCTACAGATGCGCGAACGCTTATTTGACCTGGCGGCCCGCTACCGCTTTATTTGGTTACGTGAAACCGTTCTGTCCGTCGAGATGCTGGAAGATAAACATATCCAGCATCACACGCTAACCGAAGCGATACTGGCGCGCGAGGCGGCACGCGCCAGCGAATTAATGCGTCAGCATTTGCTGACGCCGATTCCCATTATTCGCCAGGCGATGGCAGGAAAAATGTAGTCTGGCGCGGCCTGATAGCCATTATTCTTCAGGAATACGCAACACTTGTCCCGGATATATTTTTTCCGGGCTTTTCAGCATCGGTTTATTTGCCTCGAAGATTTTATTATACAGATTGGCGTTACCATACACTTGCTTTGAAATAGCGCTCAGGGTGTCGCCTGATTTTACGGTATAAAACTGACTTTCAGCCGCTGGCGTCGTGGTTTTAACCTGATCGTCAACGCTGCTAATCCCGGCGATATTCCCCACGGCAACCAGAATTTTTTCTTTTGCCTCCTGACTCAGCCCATCACCCGTCACTGTCGCTTTTCCATCAGCAATTTGCACATTCACTTTGTCAGCGTCGGGTATTCCCGTTTTATTTAAATGTTCCTGGACTTTTTTCGCCTGATCGTCCTTATCATGATTAGCGGTTACCGCGTCCCAGAGTTTTTCACCTGCATCTTTTACAAAATTGAAAAGTCCCATATTCACCTCGCTTGTCAAAAATACACACAAAGAAAAGTGTAGCAGAGGGAATGAGGTTATCCTGATAAGCGGCGCTTATGCGCCGCCGGTGGCCGGTAATTAATGACGCATCTGAACCCAAAATGCGTGGATAAGCCCCGGAATATATCCGAGTAATGTCAGCAGGATATTAAGGATAAATGCCCAACCGAACCCTTTTCCTAAAAGTACGCCGAGCGGAGGCAAAATAATCGTAAATACAATTCTCCAGAAACCCATATACACTCCATACAAGCAAAATTAGTCATTGTTTAAAAAGAGATTTTATCTCTAAGCATAGTCAGTTTACCTGAGCCTGCCAGTCACGCGCCGCGCTTTTACCCTCCTTTACGCTCTTTACGCTGGCATTAGGTTGACGTTTATTTTAGAATTAACTAAATTTAGAAAATGCTTAAATAACTATGACAGAGCTTGAACAACTTCAGTCCAGCGCAGAACAGGCGGCGGCCCTGCTCAAAGCGATGAGCCACCCAAAAAGATTACTGATTTTATGTATGCTTTGCGGTTCGCCAAAAACCAGCGCAGGCGAACTGGCGCGCATTACCGGGCTAAGCCCCTCCGCGACGTCGCAACATCTGGCGCGGATGCGAGAAGAAGGGCTGATTGATAGTCAACGCGATGCCCAGCGCATTCACTATTTCATTAAAAATGAGGCGGTTAATACGCTTATCGCCACGTTAAAGAATCTCTATTGTCCATAAGGAGGCACGATGTCCATTGGGATAGTTTCCCCCCGTGAGGCGCAAGCGCTGATAGCGCAAGGCGCGAAACTGATTGATGTGCGCGACGCCGATGAATATCTGCGCGAGCATATTCCACATGCGCAACTGGCGCCGCTCTCCCGGCTTGAACAGGGCGATTTGCCCGCCAACCTGCGAGCGGAACAGATTATTTTTCACTGTCAGTCAGGTAAACGAACCAGTAGCAATGCAGCAAAACTACAGGCCATTGCCGCCCCTGCTCAGGTCAGTCTACTGGAAGGCGGTATCGATGGATGGAAAGCGGCAGGATTGCCCGTCACAGAAGACAAATCGCAACCGTTGCCGCTGATGCGTCAGGTGCAAATCGCCGCCGGCGGGTTGACGTTGCTTGGGGTGATTCTGGGCTATACGGTCCACGGCGGCTTTTTCCTCATTAGCGGTTTTGTCGGGGCCGGGTTAATGCTGGCAGGCATGACCGGCTTCTGCGGAATGGCGCGACTACTGGAAAAAATGCCCTGGAATACCCGTACTCATTAAGCGGTACCTTCACCGCGCGTCGGTAGGTGTGTAGTAGACTGAAGGCGGGTTTATACCATTGTTCAACAGGAGAGCGTGATGTTCACACCAGGCGATATCGTACAGCCCCGAATGGGTGGGCCGAAACTGAAAGTGATTGAAGTCAACGAGGATCATATTGTCGCGGTACAGGTCGGTAATGAGCAGGGCGAAAAATTGATCCTCAAAGCGGCAGATGTCACCCCCTATTGCGAAGAGGGCGATTTTGGCGTGTGCTGATTTATCAGAATGAGCATGGCGCAACGTTCCCTGAGTCCCGGTTAATAGAGACAGGAAACGAAGCGCCATCTGTTAAAGGTTATCCGTGATTAGATTAAGAAATCATCCAGAGATTTCCCCGCCGCCAGCGCCTGGGCAATCGGTTTAGGCGTACGACCTTGTCCGGTCCAGGTTTTTTCTTCGCCATTGAAATCAGTAAAACGATATTTTGCCGGACGCGGCTGGCGCTTTTTAGCAGAACGCGGCATTGCTGAATCCATGGCAAATAACTCTTCCGGGTTAATACCGTCTGCTTTCATCAGCTCCAGAAAGGCATTAATTTTCTCCTGCTTCTCGGCAAGCTGGCGTTGCTGCAATTCTTCTTCTTCGCGTCTTTCTTTAGTGACAACCCTGAATTTTTCGAGCATTTCTTCAAGAACGTCAATGGAGAATTCGCGAGCCATAGCGCGCAGCGTGCGGATATTATTTAAGTTCTGTAACATCAAATTCATATCAATAAAAACCTTTTAACGCAGAAAACAAAAACTATTACAGGCGGTATTGTATGCGATTATTGATTATATTTCCAGATCCTAAAGTTCATACAGATATACTCAGTATAACTCGATTAATTATATTAATCTGTTAACCAGAAGGTTATATTCATTACCCCCTGTGTGTTTCAGGTTATTCTGCCTACGGTATATCTGTAGGTTTCCCGTTCGGCTGTTTATACCCTTCATTCTTCAAGTTGCTTATGTGTTGGCTACGGATTACCCGGCCCATCCATGGGCCTCGCCCTGACGGGTCGTCGCACGCGACGTTCAAATCTGCTCCCGGCAGATTTGTCGCTCCCCACAGTCACATCGTTATCTATACTCCTGGGGACTCACTCCCTTGCCGCCTTTAAGCAACTCGAAATCCATAGCGTATATAGCGTATTGCGTATCTCAGTAACCACGGTGACCCTCACGGTGGCTGACCTTATACAGAAGTGAATATTTCAGCACAATAAGAGATTAACTATTCAAAAATCATCATCAGAGCTTTATGCTAAAAATCAGCCTGCAATAGCTATAATTATGCTGAGAAAAGTAGAGCGCGTGCCGTTAGCCGAGAATACATCGCATCTGACAACATTTGGAATGTGGCTGAAAATCGCCAGAAAAACAATGCATTATAATGCATTGATTTAAAAGTAATTAATGACTAACAACAACGAAAATCTCGCCGCGAGCAAAAAACACACAATCCCAGAGTATTTTATCGACAAAAAGCCTATAAATAAAAATATTACACTAGTTGATAGTTATTATATAGGGATATACTCTATGCAAAGACAAAAGTGCTTTATGATTTCACTACCAACCATCACCTCATTCTGATCGATACGCTACAAGGAGCATTAACATGTTCTCTCCACAGTCACGCTTGCGTCATGCCGTAGCAGACACGTTTGCGATGGTTGTTTACTGTTCTGTTGTGAACATGTTGATCGAGATATTCCTCTCCGGAATGAGCTTTGAGCAGTCGCTTTCTTCCAGGCTGGTGGCGATACCTGTCAACATTTTGATTGCATGGCCATACGGCGTTTACCGCGATCTGATTATGCGCGTCGCGCGTAAGGCAAGCCCGGCGGGATGGGCCAAAAACCTGGCGGATGTATTGGCTTATGTCACCTTTCAGTCACCCGTTTATATTATCATCTTGCTGACCGTCGGTGCCGGCTGGCATCAGATAGTGGCCGCCGTGAGTTCAAACATTGTTGTTTCAATGTTAATGGGCGCGGTTTATGGCTACTTCCTGGATTATTGTCGCCGCCTGTTTAAAGTGAGCAGCTATCATCAGGCTAAGGCGTAAGCTAGCGTCGCGACTGGCATTGCCAGTCGCGCTTTTAGTCGCTTTTTTCGTCGCCAAAAAGCCCATTCAGATAACGTTCTAACGCTATTCGGGAGCTAAAGCCGTGGGGAATACCGTAATGTTCGTGGGTCTCGCCGCCTAAATAGAGCGGAAAATTTTGGTAGTGATCGCAGGTCTTAATATCCGAAGCCGGGTCAGCCAGTGATGAGCTACGGTCTTTTAATCTGGGATGAATGATCAGTGCGGTACGCCCCATACGCGCCTCGCGGTTAACATAAACATAATTCTCGCCGCGTCGATAACCATACGTCTTATTCGTCACCACATCGACGGTAAACCCTGCCTTTTCCAGTACCCGCGCCACCTCGTCAGGTCGTAAATACATATTTTATCCTCATTCTCTTGTACTGCGGGCTTACCTTACCCGATAGCGCGTTATCAACGCTTTCAGAAAAGTCCAGAAACGCATGATATCGCCGTAACAAGCCTCAGCAGGTAAAAATATGAACTACACTGAAAGCTACATCGAAATCAATGGAGGATCATATGCTTAACAAACCGAACCGAAACGACGTCGATGATGGTGTTCAGGATATTCAGAATGATGTCAATCGATTAGCCGACAGTCTGGAAGATGTCCTTAAATCCTGGGGAAGCGATGCGAAAGACGAAGCCGAGGCTGCGCGACGTAAAGCACAGGCGTTGTTGAAAGAGACCCGGGCGCGGATGCAGGGTCGTACTCGCGTAAAACAAGCCGCCTGTGATGCGATGGGGTGCGCGGATACGTTTGTGCGTGAAAAACCCTGGTGTAGCGTAGGAACCGCCGCAGCGGTAGGGATTTTTATCGGGGCGCTGCTTAGCCTGCGTCGCTAACGACGTGCGCTGCCGGATGGCGACATACTTTATTGGGCCTGCATCATTGCCGCAGGCCCAGGCCGTGCCATTCGGCGAAACGGTTACTGTATCGCCTGTCGAAGCTGCCATGCGACCTGTTTCGCCATGCCAGCGGAAGTAATATTGGTAAACGACAGTAAAATGCCCCCCTTTCCTGACGAAACCACTCGCCAACGGCTTAGCGCCTGTACCGCCAGTCCGGCCTGATTCGCTTTTGCTACCTGCGCTTTATCATCGCCTTCAACCTCAATAACCAATTGAATACCGCCTTTCTGTAATGTCACGACAAATCCTTGTTCTGCCAGCGCCTCTTCAATCCATAACCGTCGCTGAGCATAATGTTGGCGCATCTTTTTCAGATGCCGCCAGAAATGGCCATCACGGATAAAATCAGCCAGCGTGTGCTGCCATAACAACGGTACGCTACAGGGCATCAGCGACGCCTGCTGGCGGAAATGCTCAATCTGCTTTATCGGCACCACCAGCCAGGCGGTACGTAATGCCGGAAAGAGCGACTTACTGAACGTTCCGGCGTAAATCACTCGCTGCGGGGCATCCAGACTCTTGAGCGGCGGAAGCGGTTTACCGTGATAACGAAATTCGCTGTCGTAATCATCTTCAATAATCCAGGCCTGCACATTCGCCGCCCATGCCAGAAGTTGCCGTCGGCGAATTAACGACAGCGCCACCCCCAACGGACTTTGATGGGCGGGCGTCACCAATGCAAAGCGTCCCTGCGGGCAATCCCGCATCCCCGCCGCGACATTCAGCCCATCGGCATCGACCGGAATCGGCGCCAGCGTAATCCCCTCCTGCGTTATCACCGGGCGAATTAACGGAAAGCCGGGATCTTCCACCCACATGCTGTCTCCCGGCACAGACAATGTACGCAGGATTAGCCGCATAGAATCCGCATATCCGGAGGTAATAAATACCTGTTCCGGCAGACATTCAATGCTACGCGAAACCCGCAGGTAATCGACTATCGCCTGGCGCAAAATCGCCTCGCCGCAGACGTCGCCTAATGCCAGATCGAAGCGCGTCTGCGTGCGCAACCGACGTCCCATCACTCGCGCCCACTTCTCGCGTGGAAAGAGATCCAGCGCCGGTAACCCCATCTGAAAGGGTTTCGGTTCCGGACTTTCTCCGGCAAAAACAGCGGGTATCGGCGGCGCCGTCTCAAACCGTAGAGCGTTGCTCACAAACGTGCCTGCCTGGCCACGTCGCTCCAGCCAGCCCTGCGCCACCAGCTCGCCATAGGCATTTTCCACCGTGGCGCGAGAAACGCCCAGTTCCTGCGCCCACGTTCGGCTGGAAGGCAAACGCGTTCCTGGCGCGAGTTCTCCTTGCTCAATGGCCGTTTTTAACTGACGAGCGATGTGCTGATAGCGCGGCATATGGTCTGCTTTTTCTGTAAAAATATGGCTCTCTTTTACAGACCATTATAGTGCTACAGTGCTCGTCATCAACACGAGGAGAAACATGATGACGACGTTACGCCAACCCTATTATGAACTGAGCCCGGAGGTTTATAGCGCTCTGGTGCAGGCGAAAAACGCGCTGGAAAAGAGCACGCTTGACCTCACTCTGATGGAGCTGATTTACCTGCGTGTTTCGCAAATAAATGGCTGTGCATTTTGCCTGGAGATGCACAGTAAAGCGCTGCGTAAGGCTGGCGTAAATCAAGCTAAATTAGATGCGCTGGCAGGATGGCGGGTAAGCCACCATTTCAGCGAGCAAGAGTGCGCGGCGTTAGCCTGGGCGGAATCGGTGACGCACATTGCTGAAACCCACGCCGAAGATAATGTTTACCTGCCGCTGCTCGATCATTTCAGCGCGCGTCAAATCAGCGATCTGACCTTCGCCATCGGTTTAATGAACTGCTTTAACCGTCTGGCGATTGGTATGCGAATGTGACGCATTGTTGCCGGATGGCGCAGATGTCAGCCAACTCTGTTATGCGTCAACCTGCAGGCCGGATCGGGCGTTCACGCCGCCATCCGGCAGAAATTAGCCATGCCGCCCCTACCCCGCTGCGTTCATCAGCGACGTTAAAATCAATCGAAAATTCCCATATCTTGTATGGTTGAATCTTAATTCAACTACATCTAGTATTTCCTGTATCAACACACGACAATCCGACGCGTTTCATCGCGCCGTTTTCTCATTTTAAATGGAAATACGAATCATGAGCATTACTATTTACACTCGCAATAACTGTGTCCAGTGCCACGCCACAAAGCGGGCGATGGAAAGCCGTGGATTTGAATTTGAGATGGTGAACGTCGATCTGGTGCCGGATGCAGCGGATACGCTCCGGGCGCAAGGGTTTCGTCAATTACCGGTGGTGATGGCGGGCGATTTGAGCTGGTCTGGCTTCCGTCCGGACATGATTAACCGTCTGCACCCGACACCCCACGCGGCAAACGCATGAGCGCGCTCGTCTACTTCTCCAGCAGCTCTGAAAATACGCACCGTTTTATGCAGCGTCTGGGGCTGCCCGCCACGCGTATTCCGCTCAATGAACGGGAGCGAATTCAGGTAGACGAACCGTACATTCTGGTTGTGCCGTCATACGGCGGCGGCGGGATGGCCGGTGCGGTGCCGCGACAGGTGATCCGCTTTTTAAATGATGAACACAACCGGGCGCGCATTCGCGGCGTCATCGCCTCCGGTAACCGCAATTTCGGCGATGCCTGGGGATGCGCTGGCGATGTGATAGCACAAAAATGCGGCGTCCCCTGGCTGTACCGCTTTGAGCTCATGGGCACACAACGCGACATCGATAACGTCCGAAAAGGAGTAAATGAATTTTGGCAACAACTACCCCGGAGCGCGTAATGCAGGAAACCATGGATTACCACGCCCTGAACGCGATGCTGAATCTTTATGATAAAGCAGGCCATATTCAGTTCGACAAGGACCAGCAGGCGATCGACGCCTTCTTTGCCGCTCACGTCCGCCCGCATTCCGTGACGTTTGCCAGCCAGCATGAACGTCTGGAGACGCTGGTTCGGGAAGGGTATTACGATGACGCCGTCCTCGCGCGTTACGACCGCGCCTTCGTCCTTCGCCTGTTCGAGCACGCCCATGCCAGCGGCTTTCGCTTCCAGACGTTTCTTGGCGCCTGGAAGTTCTATACCAGTTACACGCTGAAAACCTTCGACGGCAAACGTTATCTGGAACACTTTGAAGATCGGGTGACAATGGTGGCGTTGACGCTGGCGCAGGGTGACGAAACGCTGGCCACCCAACTGACCGATGAAATGCTTTCTGGTCGCTTTCAGCCCGCCACCCCGACTTTTTTAAATTGCGGCAAACAGCAGCGTGGGGAACTGGTCTCCTGCTTCCTGCTCCGTATCGAAGACAATATGGAGTCGATCGGGCGAGCGGTGAATTCGGCGCTGCAACTCTCCAAACGCGGCGGCGGCGTCGCGTTTTTACTCTCCAATCTGCGCGAGGCGGGCGCGCCGATCAAACGCATTGAGAATCAGTCTTCCGGCGTGATCCCGGTGATGAAAATGCTGGAAGACGCATTTTCGTATGCCAACCAGCTTGGCGCGCGCCAGGGGGCCGGCGCGGTTTATCTCCATGCGCACCACCCGGATATTCTGCGTTTTCTGGATACCAAACGGGAAAATGCTGACGAAAAAATCCGGATCAAAACGCTCTCTCTCGGCGTGGTGATCCCGGATGTCACCTTCCGGCTGGCGAAAGAAAACGCGCAAATGGCGCTCTTTTCGCCCTATGACGTACAACGACGCTACGGCAAACCGTTTGGCGATATCGCCATTAGCGAACGGTACGATGAATTAATTGCCGATCCGCACGTGCGCAAAACCTATATTAACGCCCGTGACTTTTTTCAAACACTGGCGGAGATTCAGTTCGAATCCGGGTATCCCTACATCATGTTTGAAGATACGGTAAACCGCGCGAATCCTATTGCTGGTCGCATTAATATGAGCAACCTGTGCTCGGAAATTTTACAGGTCAATAGCGCCTCCCGTTACGACGATAACCTTGACTATACCCACATCGGGCATGACATTTCCTGCAATCTCGGCTCGCTGAATATCGCTCACGTCATGGATTCACCGGACATTGGTCGTACCGTAGAAACCGCTATTCGCGGCCTGACGGCGGTGTCGGACATGAGCCATATACGCAGCGTACCCTCAATAGCCGCCGGTAATGCCGCCTCTCATGCCATCGGTCTGGGCCAGATGAATCTGCATGGCTATCTGGCGAGAGAAGGCATTGCCTACGGTTCGCCGGAGGCGTTGGATTTCACCAATTTCTATTTTTACACCATTACCTGGCATGCCGTGCATACTTCAATGCGGCTGGCCCGCGAACGCGGCAAAACCTTCGCCGGATTTGCGCAGTCGTGCTATGCCAGCGGCGACTATTTTACGCAGTATTTACAGGACGACTGGCAACCGAAAACGGCGAAAGTCAGAACGCTATTTGCCCGCAGCGGCATTACGCTGCCCACACGAGAAATGTGGCTAAAGCTGCGCGACGATGTGATGCGCTATGGCATCTATAACCAAAATTTGCAGGCGGTGCCGCCGACCGGTTCGATTTCTTACATTAATCATGCGACCTCCAGCATTCATCCGATTGTGGCCAAAATTGAGATTCGCAAAGAGGGCAAAACCGGGCGTGTGTATTACCCCGCGCCGTTTATGACCAATGAAAACCTGGACATGTATCAGGATGCTTACGATATCGGTCCGGAAAAAATTATTGATACCTATGCCGAGGCCACGCGCCACGTCGATCAAGGGCTGTCGCTCACCCTGTTTTTCCCCGATACCGCCACGACCCGCGATATCAACAAAGCGCAGATCTATGCCTGGCGAAAAGGTATTAAGTCACTGTATTACATCCGGCTTCGCCAGTTGGCGCTGGAAGGTACTGAAATTGAAGGCTGCGTATCCTGCGCGCTATAAGGAAAGCCATATGAAATTATCTCGTATTAGCGCCATCAACTGGAACAAGATCCAGGACGACAAAGATCTGGAGGTATGGAACCGGCTGACCAGTAACTTCTGGCTGCCGGAAAAAGTGCCGTTGTCGAATGATATTCCGGCCTGGCAGACGCTGAGCGCCGCCGAACAGCAGCTCACCATTCGCGTGTTTACGGGTCTTACGCTGCTCGACACTATCCAGAACATCGCAGGCGCGCCGTCGTTAATGGCAGATGCCATCACGCCGCATGAAGAGGCAGTACTGTCGAACATCAGCTTTATGGAAGCGGTACACGCCCGCTCTTACAGTTCTATTTTTTCCACGCTGTGCCAGACGAAAGAGGTTGATGCCGCCTACGCCTGGAGCGAAGAAAACCCGCCGCTACAGCGTAAGGCGCAGATTATTTTGGCTCATTACGTCAGCGATGAACCGCTAAAGAAAAAGATTGCCAGCGTCTTTTTAGAGTCTTTTCTGTTCTATTCCGGCTTCTGGCTGCCGATGTATTTCTCCAGCCGCGGTAAGCTCACGAACACTGCCGACCTGATTCGTTTAATCATTCGCGATGAAGCGGTTCACGGTTATTATATTGGCTATAAGTATCAGATAGCGCTACAAAAACTATCGGCAATCGAGCGTGAAGAGTTAAAGCTTTTCGCGCTGGATTTGTTGATGGAACTGTACGACAACGAAATCTGCTACACAGAAGCGTTATATGCGGAAACCGGCTGGGTTAACGACGTCAAAGCCTTCTTGTGCTACAACGCCAATAAAGCCTTAATGAACCTGGGTTATGAGGCGTTATTTCCGCCGGAGATGGCAGACGTGAATCCCGCAATCCTTGCTGCGCTCTCGCCGAATGCCGACGAAAATCATGATTTCTTTTCCGGCTCAGGTTCATCTTATGTGATGGGGAAAACAGTCGAAACCGAAGACGAAGACTGGAACTTTTAACCTTACGGGCATGGGAAATAACGTTACATTTCCCATGCCTTTATTTCAAGCAATACCGGGTTAAATCGCGCAAATATTACAACATGTCCTACACTCAATACGAGTGACATTATTCACCTGGATTCCTCAAATTCAGGTGGATTTTTGCTGGTTGTTCCAAAAAATATCTCTTCCTCCCCATTCGCGTTCAGCCCTTATATCATGGGAAATCACAGCCAATAGCACCTCGCAATATTCATGCCAGAAGCAAATTCAGGGTTGTCTCAGATTCTGAGTATGTTAGGGTAGAAAAAGGTAACTATTTCTATCAGGTAACATATCGACATAAGTAAATAACAGGAATCATTCTATTGCATGGCAATTAAATTAGAAGTGAAGAATCTGTATAAAATATTTGGAGAGCATCCGCAGCGTGCCTTCAAATATATTGAAAAGGGACTATCGAAAGAGCAAATACTGGAAAAAACGGGGCTATCGCTTGGCGTTAAAGACGCCAGTCTGGCCATTGAAGAAGGCGAGATATTTGTCATCATGGGATTATCCGGTTCGGGTAAATCCACAATGGTACGCCTTCTCAATCGCCTGATTGAACCCACCCGCGGACAGGTACTGATTGACGGCGTTGATATTGCCAAAATATCAGACGCTGAGCTTCGCGAGGTGCGCAGGAAAAAGATTGCGATGGTCTTCCAGTCATTTGCGCTCATGCCGCATATGACCGTGCTGGATAATACGGCATTCGGTATGGAATTAGCGGGCATCGCGGCGCAAGAGCGTCGCGAAAAAGCGCTGGACGCCTTGCGTCAGGTGGGGCTTGAGAATTACGCTCACGCCTACCCGGATGAACTTTCCGGTGGGATGCGTCAGCGTGTTGGACTTGCCCGCGCGCTGGCAATCAACCCTGATATCTTATTAATGGATGAAGCGTTTTCCGCCCTCGATCCATTAATTCGTACCGAAATGCAGGATGAGCTGGTGAAATTACAGGCGAAACATCAGCGCACCATTGTCTTTATTTCCCACGATCTTGATGAGGCTATGCGTATTGGCGACAGGATTGCCATTATGCAAAATGGCGAGGTCGTACAGGTTGGTACGCCGGATGAGATCCTGAATAATCCGGCAAATGATTATGTCCGCACGTTCTTCCGTGGCGTGGATATTAGTCAGGTCTTTAGCGCCAAAGATATTGCCCGTCGCAGTCCGGTCGGCTTAATTCGTAAAACGCCAGGTTTCGGTCCCCGTTCGGCACTGAAATTATTACAGGACGAAGACCGTGAATATGGTTACGTCATTGAGCGTGGCAATAAATTCGTGGGCGTCGTGTCCATCGACTCATTAAAAGCGGCATTAAGCCAGGCGCAAGGGATTGAAGCGGCGCTTATCGACGACCCTTTAGTCGTTGATGCGCAAACCCCACTCAGCGAGTTGCTCTCTCACGTCGGCCAGGCGCCCTGCGCGGTGCCGGTTGTCGATGAAGAACACCAGTATGTTGGCATTATTTCAAAACGTATGTTGCTACAGGCTTTAGATCGCGAGGGGGGTAACAATGGCTGATCAAACGAATCCGTGGGATACCGCACAGGTGGCCGATACTACGACGCAAACGGCTGATGCCTGGGGAACACCGGCAGGCGTAGCCACGGACGGCGGCAGTACCGACTGGTTGAACAGCGCGCCCGCGCCAGCCCCTGAACACTTTTCTCTTCTGGACCCGTTCCATAAGACGCTGATCCCGCTGGATAGCTGGGTCACAGAGGGAATCGACTGGGTCGTCACCCATTTCCGTCCCCTTTTTCAGGGGATTCGTGTGCCGGTGGATTACATTCTTAACGGCTTTCAGCAACTGCTGCTGGGAATGCCCGCCCCTGTGGCGATTATTCTCTTTGCGCTGATTGCCTGGCAGGTTTCCGGCGTGGGCATGGGGATCGCAACGCTGATATCGCTGATCGCCATCGGCGCGATCGGTGCCTGGTCGCAGGCGATGATTACCCTGGCGCTGGTGTTGACCGCCCTGTTGTTCTGCGTCGTGATCGGATTACCGATGGGAATCTGGCTGGCGCGCAGCCCGCGCGCGGCCAAAATAGTTCGTCCGCTGCTGGATGCGATGCAGACCACGCCCGCGTTTGTCTATCTGGTGCCGATTGTCATGTTATTCGGCATCGGTAACGTGCCGGGCGTGGTGGTGACGATTATTTTTGCTCTACCGCCGATTGTACGCCTGACGATCCTGGGCATTAACCAGGTGCCTGCCGACTTAATTGAAGCGTCGCGCTCGTTCGGCGCCAGCCCGCGCCAAATGTTGTTCAAAGTGCAACTACCGCTGGCGATGCCCACCATTATGGCAGGCGTTAATCAGACGCTGATGCTGGCTCTCTCGATGGTCGTCATCGCCTCGATGATTGCGGTCGGTGGGCTTGGTCAGATGGTACTACGCGGCATTGGTCGTCTTGATATGGGGCTGGCAACCGTCGGCGGCGTCGGCATTGTGATTCTCGCCATCATTCTGGACCGTCTGACGCAGGCCGTCGGGCGTGACTCGCGTAGCCGCGGTAACCGTCGTTGGTATACCACCGGTCCTGTTGGGCTAATCACCCGCCCTTTCGTTAAGTAACTCTCCTGACGCCCGGTGACATTGCGCTTACCGGGCTTACAACTCCCTACCATAATTAAAGGAACAACGATGCGACATACTGTGATATTTGCCTCAGCGTTTGCCACCCTTGTCACCGCCAGCGCTTTCGCTGCCGACCTGCCTGGCAAAGGCATTACCGTCCAACCAATCCAAAGCACGATTTCTGAAGAGTCCTTCCAGACGTTACTGGTCAGCCGGGCGCTGGAAAAGTTGGGTTATACCGTAAATAAGCCGAGTGAAGTCGATTACAACGTAGGCTACACCTCTATCGCCTCTGGCGATGCGACGTTTACCGCCGTGAACTGGCAGCCGCTGCATGATGATATGTATGCCGCAGCAGGCGGAGACAAAAAGTTTTACCGCGAGGGCGTCTTCGTCTCCGGCGCTGCGCAGGGCTATCTGATCGATAAAAAAACCGCCGAGCAGTACAACATCACCAATATCGCTCAGCTAAAAGATCCGAAAATCGCCAAAATCTTCGATACCAATGGCGACGGAAAAGCGGACATGATGGGCTGCTCGCCGGGCTGGGGCTGCGAAGCCGTAATCAATCACCAGAATAAAGCGTTTGATCTGCAAAAAACCGTTGAGGTCAGCCACGGTAACTATGCGGCGATGATGGCTGATACCATTACCCGTTTTAAAGAAGGCAAGCCGGTGCTGTATTACACCTGGACCCCGTACTGGGTGAGCGACGTAATGAAGCCGGGTAAAGATGTCGTCTGGCTACAGGTGCCGTTCTCCTCTCTGCCGGGCGAACAGAAAAATATTGATACTAAACTGCCGAACGGCGCGAACTATGGGTTCCCGGTTAATACCATGCATATTGTCGCCAATAAGGCATGGGCGGAGAAAAACCCGGCGGCGGCGAAACTGTTCGCCATCATGAAGCTGCCGCTGGCGGATATCAACGCGCAGAACGCCATGATGCATGCCGGTAAATCGTCTGAAGCCGATGTTCAGGGCCACGTGGACGGCTGGATCAACGCTCACCAGCAGCAGTTTGACGGCTGGGTGAAAGAAGCGCTGGCCGCGCAGAAATAAGATCGTTTTTTATGCCGGATAAGGCGCAGTTCATGCGCCGCTATCCGGCCAACGCAATCTCTCCTCAAAGCGCACGATTCATCACGTCACCGTTCCCCTTTATTCATCAACATCCGCTATGATTGTTTTCCCAGGAAATAATTATCTGAATCACGATTACCATAATGACGAAACCCACTCATGGGCTTAGCCCGGCGCTGATCGTTTTAATGTCTGTGGCCACGGGTCTGGCGGTCGCCAGCAACTACTATGCCCAGCCGCTGCTTGATACCATCGCGCATCACTTTTCGCTTTCCGCCAGCTCCGCAGGGTTTATCGTTACCGCCGCGCAGTTGGGCTATGCCGCTGGCCTGTTGTTTCTGGTGCCGCTCGGCGACATGTTTGAACGCCGAACGCTGATTGTCTCCATGACGTTGCTGGCGGCTGGCGGAATGCTGATCACCGCCAGCAGTCAGTCGCTTAGCATGATGATACTCGGAACGGCCTTAACTGGACTGTTCTCCGTGGTGGCGCAGATTCTGGTTCCGCTGGCCGCCACGCTTGCGACGCCCGCCACCCGCGGTAAAGTGGTCGGCACCATTATGAGCGGCCTGTTGCTGGGGATCCTGCTGGCGCGAACGGTCGCCGGACTGCTGGCAAACCTCGGCGGTTGGCGCACCGTATTTTGGGTAGCGTCGGCGCTGATGGCGCTGATGGCCGTCGCGTTGTGGCGCGGACTGCCAAAGCTCAAATCCGACACCCATCTTAACTACCCGCAGCTGTTGGGTTCTGTATTCAGCCTGTTTATTCACGATAAGCTGCTGCGTACCCGCGCGCTGCTGGGCTGTCTGACCTTTGCTAATTTCAGCATCCTCTGGACGTCAATGGCCTTTTTGCTCGCCGCGCCGCCGTTTAGCTATTCCGAGGGGATGATTGGCCTGTTTGGCCTGGCGGGGGCCGCCGGCGCTTTAGGCGCGCGTCCGGCTGGCGGATTTGCCGATAAAGGTAAATCTCACCTCACCACCACGTTCGGCTTACTGCTGCTGTTACTCTCCTGGCTGGCGATCTGGCTTGGGCACACCTCGGTACTGGCGCTGATTATTGGCATTCTGGTACTGGACCTCACCGTTCAGGGGGTACATATCACCAATCAGACGGTCATCTATCGTTTGCATCCGGATGCGCGTAACCGGCTCACCGCCGGCTATATGACCAGCTACTTTATCGGTGGCGCCGCGGGGTCGCTGATTTCCGCCTCCGCCTGGCAACATGCCGGCTGGGCCGGTGTTTGTCTGGCGGGTGTCACGGTAGCCTTACTTAATTTACTGGTCTGGTGGCGAGGTTTTCACCGACAGGAAGCCGTAAATTAAGCGGATAGTGAGTGTTTACCTTTGTTTAAGCTCCTTAGGGTGTTAAGGAGCTCCCCAGTCTGTTAAGGTTATGCTATTCATTTATCATGGTTATTTTTATACCGGTGAAGAATAATATAATTCTATGGAAAGCCCTGCATCCCCATCTGCTCCCAGGCCAATAGCGCCCGTTCAAGGATTCGAAGGTCGTTCACCGATAGCTATCCGTGGTATTCCGGTGGCTTTTGCATCGGGTTGTAAAGCCGTTTACCTGGCTTTCGCCCCTCCCGCTTATCGTTCTCTCCTGATTTTTTCATGCAGGCACTCACGCTTTTCTCGTCATTCCTGGATTTGCCGCAGGCGGCGCTTTACCGGGCCCAATGTTCCCGCTGACGTCTCAGTCTGCGTATCATTGGTTGCTTTATAGCCTGAAAGAATGATTTTGTATTAATAATACATTTACTTTATTTGTCACTGTCGTTACTATATCGGCTGAAATTAATGAGGTCATGCCCAAATGGATAGTTCGTTTACGCCCATTGAACAAATGCTAAAATTTCGCGCCAGCCGTCACGAAGACTTTCCTTATCAGGAAATTCTTTTGACTCGTCTTTGTATGCACATGCAAGGCAAGCTCCTGGAAAACCGCAATAAGATGCTGAAGGCTCAAGGGATTAACGAGACGTTGTTTATGGCGTTGATTACGCTGGAGTCTCAGGAAAACCACAGTATTCAGCCGTCTGAATTAAGCTGCGCGCTGGGTTCATCTCGCACCAATGCGACACGCATTGCAGATGAGCTGGAAAAACGCGGCTGGATTGAGCGTCGTGAGAGCGATAACGACCGCCGTTGCCTGCATCTGCAATTAACGGAGAAAGGTCAGGCATTTTTGCAAGAAGTGCTTCCGCCTCAGCATCATTGTCTGCATCAACTCTGGTCATCACTTAGCACTGCCGAAAAAGATCAACTTGAGCACATCACTCGTAAACTCCTGACGCGTCTTGATCAAATGGAGCAGGAAGGCACTGTTCTTGAGGCGCTGCGCTAAAGCGCCGACCCGCTCAAAAATCCAGATTAATAACAGGAAAGCGGACAGGCCGGCACGCGTTACTGCTGGCCTTTCTGACAACAGGTCGGCTCAGCCGATGTGAATAATAAGATCGTGGAGAACAACATGAGCGCAAATGCGGAGATCCAAACCCCGCAGCAACCGGCTAAGAAGAAAGGCAAACGCAAAACAGCGCTGCTACTTCTTACCTTGCTCTTTGTTATTATTGCCGTGGCATATGGAATTTATTGGTTTTTAGTATTGCGTCATATTGAAGAGACAGATGATGCTTACGTGGCAGGGAACCAGGTTCAAATCATGGCGCAAGTGTCAGGCAGCGTGACGAAAGTCTGGGCTGATAACACCGACTTTGTAAAAGAGGGCGATGTTCTGGTCACGCTCGATCAGACTGACGCCAAACAAGCGTTTGAAAAAGCTAAAACGGCGCTGGCCTCCAGCGTGCGCCAGACGCACCAGTTGATGATTAACAGCAAGCAGTTGCAGGCGAATATCGACGTGCAAAAAACCGCCCTGGCGCAAGCGCAAAGCGACCTTAACCGTCGTGTGCCGCTGGGTAATGCCAATCTTATTGGCCGTGAAGAGCTGCAACACGCCCGCGATGCCGTCGCCAGCGCGCAGGCACAGCTGGATGTCGCCATTCAACAGTACAATGCCAACCAGGCAATGATACTCAACAGTAAACTGGAAGATCAGCCCGCGGTTCAACAAGCGGCGACCGAAGTGCGTAACGCCTGGCTGGCGCTGGAGCGTACTCGCATCGTCAGTCCAATGACCGGTTATGTCTCCCGCCGCGCCGTCCAGCCTGGCGCGCAAATCAGCCCCACCACGCCGCTGATGGCCGTGGTGCCTGCAACCGATCTGTGGGTGGACGCTAACTTTAAAGAGACCCAATTAGCGAATATGCGCATTGGGCAGCCAGTGACGATTATTACTGACATTTATGGCGACGACGTAAAATACACCGGTAAAGTCGTCGGTCTGGATATGGGAACAGGCAGCGCCTTCTCCCTGCTGCCCGCGCAAAATGCGACGGGTAACTGGATTAAAGTGGTTCAACGTCTGCCGGTACGCGTCGAACTGGACGCCCGCCAGTTAGAACAACATCCGCTGCGCATTGGTTTATCGACGCTGGTCACCGTGGATACCGCTAATCGCGACGGTCAGGTACTGGCCAGCCAGGTACGAACGACGCCGGTTGCCGAAAGTAACGCACGCGAAATTAATCTCGCGCCGGTCAATAAACTGATCGACGACATCGTACAGGCTAACGCGGGTTAATCCTGAGGTGCGTGTGATGCAACAGCAAAAACCGCTGGAGGGCGCGCAGCTCGTCATCATGACGATCGCGCTGTCGCTGGCGACATTCATGCAGGTGCTGGACTCCACCATTGCCAACGTGGCGATTCCGACTATCGCCGGGAACCTGGGTTCTTCCCTAAGCCAGGGGACATGGGTTATCACCTCTTTCGGGGTGGCGAACGCTATCTCGATTCCCTTAACCGGCTGGCTGGCGAAACGTTTTGGCGAAGTCAAACTGTTCATGTGGTCGACGGTCGCCTTTGCCGCGGCCTCCTGGGCCTGTGGCGTATCCAGCAGCCTGAATATGCTGATCTTCTTCCGCGTGGTGCAGGGCGTGGTCGCGGGGCCGCTGATTCCGCTCTCGCAAAGCCTGTTGCTGAATAACTATCCGCCTGCAAAGCGCTCCATTGCGCTGGCGCTCTGGTCAATGACCGTCATTGTCGCGCCGATTTGCGGCCCGATTCTGGGGGGCTATATCAGTGATAATTACCACTGGGGATGGATTTTCTTCATCAACGTGCCGATTGGCATCGCCGTCGTCCTGATGACGTTACACACGCTGCGCGGACGTGAAACGCATACCGAACGGCGACGTATTGACGCCGTCGGGCTGGCGTTACTGGTGATTGGCATCGGCAGCCTGCAAATTATGCTCGATCGCGGTAAAGAGCTGGACTGGTTCTCCTCGCAGGAAATTATCATCCTGACCGTGGTCGCCGTCATCGCCATCAGTTTCCTGATCGTCTGGGAACTGACCGACGATCACCCTATCGTCGATCTTTCTCTTTTTAAATCGCGTAACTTCACGATTGGCTGCTTGTGCATCAGCCTTGCCTATATGCTCTATTTCGGCGCCATTGTTCTACTGCCGCAGCTTTTGCAAGAGGTGTACGGCTATACCGCAACGTGGGCAGGTCTGGCGTCGGCGCCAGTCGGTATTATTCCGGTAATTTTGTCGCCGATTATCGGACGCTTCGCGCATAAACTGGATATGCGCAGACTGGTCACGTTCAGCTTCATTATGTACGCCGTCTGTTTTTACTGGCGCGCCTGGACATTCGAACCGGGTATGGATTTCGGCGCTTCCGCATGGCCGCAGTTTATTCAGGGATTTGCCGTCGCCTGCTTCTTTATGCCGCTGACCACCATTACGCTCTCCGGGTTACCGCCAGAACGGCTGGCGGCGGCATCAAGCCTGTCGAACTTCACGCGAACGCTGGCGGGCTCCATCGGCACCTCGATTACCACCACTATGTGGACCGATCGTGAGTCGCTACACCATGCGCAGCTCACGGAGTCGATTACGGCGTATAATCCAAACGCTCAGGCTATGTACGATAAACTGGAAGGCTTAGGGATGACGCACCAACAGGCATCAGGCTGGATAGCCCAGCAAATCACGAATCAGGGGCTGATTATTTCCGCCAACGAAATCTTCTGGATGTCGGCGGGGATCTTCCTGGTGCTGCTCGGCCTGGTGTGGTTCGCCAAACCGCCCTTCGGTGCGGGCGGCGGCGGTGGCGGCGCGCACTAACTATCTGATAAAAGGGATCTGCGGATCCCTTTTTTAGTAGACCAACAATCAGAAGAAATATTTGAATCTCAGACGCCCGCCGTAACGCGCATCTTCACTGTTATCGCCATTATTCGGATTGGCCTCTACCCATGAAGCATAGGCACCGAGGTAGATGTTAAAGTTTTTCATATCCATCACGTTGGGGAATAAATATGAGGCATGAATAGTGTGAATGTCATAATTGCCGGGATCGGTGATCCAGCAATCGTCCTCACAAACGGCATCGATATTAGTAGCATTGAAGGCTTCGATTTTGTTATGCGCATAGATATAACCCAGTTCAAATCGATGCCACAGCGCATTCACCCCAGCGGTAAAATCTGTCTCATCGGTCGCATCCATATAGGCGGTATTCAGGTTAATCACTGCGCCATCTTCCGGATCAGTTTTTTGACCATTCCAGGTCATGGTAAAACCATAGCCCGTACGATCTGACTGATCGATCCACTTCCCATTCTCATAATAGCCATAGGCGTTGTTAACGACGTTACTTTCCATCGCTATCGCCGTTGAAAAACGCCCGTTTTGCCAGGCGATAACCGGACGGACGTAAGCCACGTTTTTATCGTTGGTTAAATCCATTCCGTGGTACTGCTTCTCGGTATATAACGTACTGCCATTTTCCAGCAATGTGTTAACTTCGAAATACCAGTTGTCGATGGTTTTACTCAGCAGGAAGTTACCCCCACTGTCGCTACGTCCCCGTCCTTCTTTCATCATATAGATATAGCCGTAACCGTCACTGTAAAGATCGTTCGCTGTATTCCCCGAATATTCAATAAACGTATCCTGATTCAGCGGGAACATATCGTAGGCTTCAAAACGACCAACCTTAATTTTCCAGTCATTCTCACGACCAAAGAAGAAAACGGCATCATCAAGGTTCATTTTTCCGGTCAGGTCCGCCAGAGGCTGTACAGAGAACCCGGCAAAATTACCGTTGTCCAGCCGCTGATAGCCATCAAAGCCCAGTAACAGGCGTCCGTTAATATCCCAGCGTTCATTGGTTCCTGGTGCCCAATCTTTATTCGCTGACGTTCTCGTCGATGTCAGACTACCGGAACGGCTTGCCGCATCCATATTAAATTCGACATCGCCATAGAACTTAATATCGCTGAATCCGGATAAGGTCAGCTTCGGCGGCGTTTTATCTGCTGCAATGGGCTCGGCGGACTGGACATTCACCGTCGGCGTAGCGGCGACCTGCTGCTGTTTCAGCGAGCGAATTTGCGCCTCGGCATCGGATGCCCGTTTTTCAGCATTAACAACACGTTGCTCCAGTTCAGCCAGACGCTGCTCAATAGTGATATTATTCGCTGCCCAAAGGTTATGAGAAAAGCAAGCACCGATCATCAGCGCCAAATATTTAGCCTTCATTTTTTATCCCTTAAGTTTGATGTATACCAGATAAGATTTGCTAAAAACCCCATCGACCGGCTATTAGTAGAGTCTTGTTATTACCTGGATATCTGGCGCATTCCATTATGTTTTTCTATTAATTATTTATGATTTTTAGTTTATGTGATCAATACACTCTGGCATCGTGAGTTATCCGCCTTTTCTGTTTACCAGATCACATTTTATTATTTAACAGGCCAGGCATTACTTAATTTAAAATGTATTCTCGCCGCAAATATAATAAACGCAAATTATATTAAGCAATAAAAAAACCCGGCCATAGACCGGGGTTAATTTAAATACTGGAACCGCTTACCAATAAGACTAAATATGCAGTTCCTGCAGTTTTTCTTTCGGCAGCGCCAGCTCTTTATTGCTGTTCACGCGCACATCACACTCCAGAATATGACGGGCAATGTCCTGCGCTTCACTGAGCGAGTGCATCTGATACGTACCGCACTGGTAAACGTTCAGCTCCGGGATCTGGTTTTGATCCTGCACTTTCAGCACATCCGCCATCGCCGCTTTCCAGGCGTCGGCAACACGCTGCTCGTCCGGCGTGCCAATCAGGCTCATGTAGAAACCGGTACGGCAGCCCATCGGCGAGATATCGATAATCTCAACGCCGTTACCGTTGAGGTGGTCGCGCATAAAGCCAGCAAACAGATGCTCAAGCGTATGAATCCCTTTTTCCGGCATCACTTCTTTGTTCGGAATGCAAAAACGCAGATCAAACACGGTGATTGCGTCGCCATGCGGGGTGTTCATCGTTTTTGCAACCCGGACCGCCGGCGCTTGCATCCGGGTATGATCGACTGCGAAGCTATCTAATAATGGCATTTAGTCACCTCCGATAATTTTTTAAAAATAAACTGAACTCTTTGTTCCGGGGCGAGTCTGAGTATATGAAAGACGCGCATTTGTTATCATCATCCCTGTTTTCAGCGATGAAATTTTGGCCACTCCGTGAGTGGCCTTTTTCTTTTGGGTCAGGCGTGTTTTGCAAGCCACGCGGCAAACGGCTCGGTATCCGCCGCCTCAATCTCCTGCTGACGACGTACTGAAGCGTCACGTTCAGCAATAAACTCTTCTTCCTGTAAAATCTCCAGCGGCTCTTCGCGTAACAGATTACGGTAAGCCTCACCGAACGCTTTCCCGGTGCCGCCAATGCCTTCATCAATCATAGACCGTAAGATCCGGGCGGAGAATGTCAGTTCAGGATTATCAAAGCAGGCGACCAACTCGTCACACACCTTTTGATACTCCTCTCCCCCGTGGATACTGTCCAGCGTTTGCGCCACGCGTTTCAGATCGCGGAAAAGATCTTTCCCTACTTTGGGCAGCGGGAATTGCGCAGTTTCACAGCCAATGCCTAACGTCAGGCCCGGCTTACGCCCTTCCAGAATAACGCGATTCCAGTTAGTACGCGTACATAACAGCTCATCGCTACTCATTTCCGGCGCATCGGCCAATACGCACCAGACCATAAACAGATCGAGGAAGCGCACCTGTTGCTCGTCTACGCCGATCGGTGAGAACGGATTAATATCGAGAGAACGAACTTCGATGTACTCAATACCACCACGCAGAAGCGCATCTGAAGGCGATTCGCCGCTGCGCGTCACGCGCTTGGGACGAATGGGCGCGTACAGCTCATTTTCAATTTGCAGAACGTTGCTGTTAATCTGTAGCCGCTTACCGTCTTTTTCCACACCAATCCGCGCGTACTCCTCGGAAGGGGTTTTAATCGCCCGCTTCAGACCTGCAACGTATTCATGTAGATCGTTAAACGTAATTCCGAGATTACTTTGCGACTTATTGGTATAACCCAAATCGCTCAGACGTAGCGACGTCGCGTACGGCAGGTAGTACATACCGCAGTCCGTTTTTTCAAACGGTAATGTGGTTGGCTTCCCTTGCAGGAAAGAGGAACAAATGGCCGGAGACGCGCCAAACAGATAGGGGATGACCCAGCCAAAACGGTAATAGTTGCGAATCAGACGAAAATAGCCGGCAGAAATTTTTTCTTTTGCCGCTTCGCCTTCCGTAACGCCGCATTTCGCCTGCCAGAACGCCATCGGTAATGAAAAATTGTAATGTACGCCGGAGATGGTTTGCATCAAAGCGCCATAACGATTTTTCAGCCCTTCGCGATAGAGCGTCTTAAAGCGCCCGGTATTGGATGTGCCGTACTGCGCCAGCTCTATGTCCTGCCCTTCCGCAATATAGCAGGGCATACTTAATGGCCACATCCGCTCATCGCCCAGTTTCCTGGCCGTATACCGATGGAGATCGCGCATAAAAGTGAGCATATGCTGGATATCGCCATCGACTGGCGTAATAAACTCCAGTAGGGCTTCCGCAAAATCCGTGGTAATCCATTTATGGGTCAGCGCTGAACCTAACGCTTCAGGATGACCTGTTGTCGCCAGCGTGCCATCAGCATTGACACGCAGCGTTTCGCGCTCTAACCCGCGCTGTATCCCCTTTAACGCCTGAGGATGTTTTTCCAGCCAGGCCAGAGCCTGTGATACGTCCGGGATCAAATTGACCTCCCGCCTGTCCAAATCGTTTTAATAAGCATAACTGTAATGGCGGCCATACATGCCAAACCTACAATTATTACCACCACATCATGCCCTGAACCGCCGCCGCTGCGAGCGCAACATAGCGCAGCGCCTTACCAAGACACAAAAAAAAGATCGTCCGCCCCCACGGGATGCGCATCCATCCCGCTAACAGGCACAACAAATCACCGATGACCGGCATCCAGCTTAATAATAGTGTGGCTGCGCCATAACGCTTTAGCCAGCCAGTCGCTTTTTCCTGCCAGCGCGACGTTTTGCGCAGCGGAAAGAAACGCCCAAGAATAACGTTAGTTACCCCTCCAAGGCTATTACCCATTGTTGCTGTTAAGACTAAGACCCAGGGATGGCTGACGCCGGAGACCAGCATAGCAACCAAAACCACCTCAGAATTACCGGGTAACAGCGTCGCGCTGAGAAAACTACTGGCAAACAGAGACAGGAGCGACAGTCCGTCACTCACAATAGTCGAACATCCACGGCATCCATTCCCGCCGCCCGCGCCGCCTGTAAACCAAAATCGGCATCTTCAAATACCACGCACTGCGTCGGCATGACGCCCATCCGCTGGGCGCACAATAGGAAGGTGTCAGGCGCAGGTTTGTGATGCTGTACGTGATCTGCCGCCACAACCGCATCAAAATAACGACGCAGCCCCAGATGCGCTAACAAGGCTTCCGCGATAGCGCTTTCGCTACCGGTACCGACCGACATGGGACGCCGCCCATGCCACGCTTTGACCACCTCAACCAGCGGCAGCGGTTCTACGCAGTCCAGCAGGATGCTTTTTACCGCGTCGGTTTTCTCACGCGCCAGTGACAGGGGATCAAGATCGGCATGGTTAAGCTCAATGATTGACTGGGCGATAAGCCAGGTTGGCGAACCGTTAAGCGCGACCATTGCCTGTTCATCAAAACGAAGACCATAGCGCCCCAAAACCTCACGCCACGCTTTGCGATGCGTGGGTTCGGTATCCAGGAGAGTACCGTCCATATCAAAAATCAAACCAGCATAACGTGCGTACATCGTGTTCTCGCAAACCGAATAACCAGACAGTACTTTATCGCAATTGGTTGATTTTGTCGCTAATAGAGATGAAGAGGTGTGTTCAGGATAAGGGGAAAAGCGATTGCGGGGCAGTGACGTATCCGGGAGGATTATTCGCCTTATGGGCCGTTGCTGACGCAACGTTATCCTTCTGATGCCAGCGGTGATTACCGCTATCTTATCTGCATCTTCATCGCTGAAAGTACGGAGAATAAAGTATGGAGAATATGGTGCATCCGGGAGGATTCGAACCTCCGACCGCTCGGTTCGTAGCCGAGTACTCTATCCAGCTGAGCTACGGATGCATCGGGAAACTTACTTTACTGCAGATTTTGATACCGCGGGAAAGCCGTATCAAGTAAGGGATGGTGCATCCGGGAGGATTCGAACCTCCGACCGCTCGGTTCGTAGCCGAGTACTCTATCCAGCTGAGCTACGGATGCATCGGAAAACTTGCTTTACTGCCGATATTGATACCGCGGTGAAAGCCGTATCAAGTAAGAGATGGTGCATCCGGGAGGATTCGAACCTCCGACCGCTCGGTTCGTAGCCGAGTACTCTATCCAGCTGAGCTACGGATGCATCGGGA